>NZ_JBIGIK010000003.1:0-591749 GCF_043556395.1 Microbacterium hanjuni | reverse complement strand
TTGACATGTTGGGGTGGTGGGGATAAGGTAGTGAAGTTGCCCTGCGGAAGGCTGTGAAGCTGGACGTGGGAGCATCCGATCCTTGAGAACTCAACAGCGTGCACTTGTCAAAATGCCAAAAAACCTCGCAACCAGCCCTTTGGGTTGGTTGGTGAGATTCTTTTGAGATTAAACGGATTTGTCAGTAATGACATCCGATCGTCAGTTCAAACTCGCTGCGTTACCTATTCCGGTTTCGTATGCATTTTTCTTTTACGGAGAGTTTGATCCTGGCTCAGGATGAACGCTGGCGGCGTGCTTAACACATGCAAGTCGAACGGTGATGAGAAGCTTGCTTCTCGGATCAGTGGCGAACGGGTGAGTAACACGTGAGCAATCTGCCCCTGACTCTGGGATAACAGTTGGAAACAGCTGCTAATACCGGATATGAGACGTGACCGCATGGTCAATGTTTGGAAAGAACTTCGGTCAGGGATGAGCTCGCGGCCTATCAGCTTGTTGGTGAGGTAATGGCTCACCAAGGCGTCGACGGGTAGCCGGCCTGAGAGGGTGACCGGCCACACTGGGACTGAGACACGGCCCAGACTCCTACGGGAGGCAGCAGTGGGGAATATTGCACAATGGGCGAAAGCCTGATGCAGCAACGCCGCGTGAGGGACGACGGCCTTCGGGTTGTAAACCTCTTTTAGCAGGGAAGAAGCGAAAGTGACGGTACCTGCAGAAAAAGCACCGGCTAACTACGTGCCAGCAGCCGCGGTAATACGTAGGGTGCAAGCGTTATCCGGAATTATTGGGCGTAAAGAGCTCGTAGGCGGTTTGTCGCGTCTGCTGTGAAATCCGGAGGCTCAACCTCCGGCCTGCAGTGGGTACGGGCAGACTAGAGTGCGGTAGGGGAGATTGGAACTCCTGGTGTAGCGGTGGAATGCGCAGATATCAGGAAGAACACCGATGGCGAAGGCAGATCTCTGGGCCGTAACTGACGCTGAGGAGCGAAAGGGTGGGGAGCAAACAGGCTTAGATACCCTGGTAGTCCACCCCGTAAACGTTGGGAACTAGTTGTGGGGTCCATTCCACGGATTCCGTGACGCAGCTAACGCATTAAGTTCCCCGCCTGGGGAGTACGGCCGCAAGGCTAAAACTCAAAGGAATTGACGGGGACCCGCACAAGCGGCGGAGCATGCGGATTAATTCGATGCAACGCGAAGAACCTTACCAAGGCTTGACATATACGAGAACGGGCCAGAAATGGTCAACTCTTTGGACACTCGTAAACAGGTGGTGCATGGTTGTCGTCAGCTCGTGTCGTGAGATGTTGGGTTAAGTCCCGCAACGAGCGCAACCCTCGTTCTATGTTGCCAGCACGTAATGGTGGGAACTCATGGGATACTGCCGGGGTCAACTCGGAGGAAGGTGGGGATGACGTCAAATCATCATGCCCCTTATGTCTTGGGCTTCACGCATGCTACAATGGCCGGTACAAAGGGCTGCAATACCGTAAGGTGGAGCGAATCCCAAAAAGCCGGTCCCAGTTCGGATTGAGGTCTGCAACTCGACCTCATGAAGTCGGAGTCGCTAGTAATCGCAGATCAGCAACGCTGCGGTGAATACGTTCCCGGGTCTTGTACACACCGCCCGTCAAGTCATGAAAGTCGGTAACACCTGAAGCCGGTGGCCCAACCCTTGTGGAGGGAGCCGTCGAAGGTGGGATCGGTAATTAGGACTAAGTCGTAACAAGGTAGCCGTACCGGAAGGTGCGGCTGGATCACCTCCTTTCTAAGGAGCTTCTGGATTCCTTTCGGGGGATCCCAGAGCCCGCTCGGTTCGAATGTTTCCGAGGGGTTTGCTCATGGGTGGAACATTTTCAAGGTGCTGGCCGAGTTGGTCGAGTCTTAGTACATCGCTTGCGGTGGGAACGGGTTCGGTTGAGGAAGTTAGTACATGCACGCTGTTGGGTCCTGAGGGACCGGATGCGCCGCTTTCGGGTGGCGTGGACGAACCTCTAGGGCCCTTTTCTGTTCGCTGCTGTGTGTGGTGGATGGAGGGGGTACCGCCCGTACTTTGAGAACTACACAGTGGACGCGAGCATCTTCGAGATGAGCCTTTATGGTTTGTCTCGTTCAAGATGATCTTAAAGATCATTAATCAATTTCCGCCCCGACTTTTGGTCGGGTGCGATTCTTTGATGAAACTCATGTGATTTCAAGTCTTTAAGAGCAAACGGTGGATGCCTTGGCATCTGGAGCCGAAGAAGGACGTAGCAATCTGCGATAAGCCTCGGGGAGTGGATAAGCACACTGTGATCCGAGGGTGTCCGAATGGGGAAACCCCGCTGGGCGGCTTGCCGACCTAGTGACTCCCGCCTGAATATATAGGGCGGGTAGAGGGAACGTGGGGAAGTGAAACATCTCAGTACCCACAGGAAGAGAAAGCAACCGCGATTCCGTTAGTAGTGGCGAGCGAAACCGGAACAGGCTAAACCGAGTACGTGTGATATCCGGCAGGAGTTGCGTGTTCGGGGTTGTGGGACTTTTCAGGTTGCTCTGCCGAGCAGCCGGCGTTACAAGAAGGTATAGACGAACGGCATTGAAAGGCCGGTCATAGAGGGTGCCAACCCCGTAGTCGAAATGCCTCTCTTGACGCGAAGAGTATCCCAAGTAGCACGGGGCCCGAGAAATCCCGTGTGAATCTGTCAGGACCACCTGATAAGCCTAAATACTCCCAGATGACCGATAGCGGACAAGTACCGTGAGGGAAAGGTGAAAAGTACCCCGGGAGGGGAGTGAAATAGTACCTGAAACCGTTTGCTTACAAACCGTTGGAGCCTCCTTAGTAGGGGTGACAGCGTGCCTTTTGAAGAATGAGCCTGCGAGTTAGCGATACGTGGCGAGGTTAACCCGAGTGGGGTAGCCGTAGCGAAAGCGAGTCTGAATAGGGCGATTCAGTCGCGTGTCCTAGACCCGAAGCGAAGTGATCTATCCATGGCCAGGTTGAAGCGACGGTAAGACGTCGTGGAGGACCGAACCCACTTAGGTTGAAAACTGAGGGGATGAGCTGTGGATAGGGGTGAAAGGCCAATCAAACTTCGTGATAGCTGGTTCTCTCCGAAATGCATTTAGGTGCAGCGTTGCGTGTTTCTTGCCGGAGGTAGAGCTACTGGATGACCGATGGGCCCCAAAAGGTTACTGACGTCAGCCAAACTCCGAATGCCGGTAAGTGAGAGCGCAGCAGTGAGACTGTGGGGGATAAGCTTCATAGTCGAGAGGGAAACAACCCAGACCACCATCTAAGGTCCCTAAGCGCGTGCTAAGTGGGAAAGGATGTGGAGTTGCCTTGACAACCAGGAGGTTGGCTTAGAAGCAGCCACCCTTGAAAGAGTGCGTAATAGCTCACTGGTCAAGTGATTCCGCGCCGACAATGTAACGGGGCTCAAGCACGCCACCGAAGTTGTGGCATTGACATTTTTGGTAGGCCTTCGTGGTCCAGCCGTGTTGATGGGTAGGAGAGCGTCGTGTGGCCAGCGAAGCGGCGGTGTGAACCAGCCGTGGAGGCTACACGAGTGAGAATGCAGGCATGAGTAGCGAAAGACGTGTGAGAAACACGTCCTCCGAAAGACCAAGGGTTCCAGGGTCAAGCTAATCTTCCCTGGGTAAGTCGGGACCTAAGGCGAGGCCGACAGGCGTAGTCGATGGACAACGGGTTGATATTCCCGTACCGGCGAAGAACCGCCCAAGCTAATCCAGTGGTGCTAAGAGTCCTAGCTCGGCTTTGTTCGGATCCCTTCGGGGTGATGACTGTCGTGTGAACGCTCGACCCCATGCTGGTGCGGTTAGCGTATTAACAGGTGTGACGCAGGAAGGTAGCCCAGCCCGGCGATGGTAGTCCGGGTGCAAGTGCGTAGGCCGAGTGATAGGCAAATCCGTCACTCATGAAGGCTGAGACACGATGCGGATAATAAGTGGGTGATCCTATGCTGCCAAGAAAAGCATCGACGCGAGGTTCCAGCCGCCCGTACCCCAAACCGACTCAGGTGGTCAGGTAGAGAATACCAAGGAGATCGAGAGAATCGTGGTTAAGGAACTCGGCAAAATGCCCCCGTAACTTCGGGAGAAGGGGGGCCTTCGACGTATAAGGATTTACTCCGAAAGCGTTTGGAGGCCGCAGAGACTAGTGGGTAGCGACTGTTTACTAAAAACACAGGTCCGTGCCAAGTCGCAAGACGATGTATACTGACTGACGCCTGCCCGGTGCTGGAAGGTTAAGAGGACCGGTTAGCCGTAAGGCGAAGCTGAGAATTTAAGCCCCAGTAAACGGCGGTGGTAACTATAACCATCCTAAGGTAGCGAAATTCCTTGTCGGGTAAGTTCCGACCTGCACGAATGGCGTAACGACTTCCCAACTGTCTCAACCGCGAACTCGGCGAAATTGCATTACGAGTAAAGATGCTCGTTACGCGCAGCAGGACGGAAAGACCCCGTGACCTTTACTATAGCTTTGTATTGGTGTTCGGTGTGGCTTGTGTAGGATAGGTGGGAGACTGTGAAGCAGGGACGCCAGTTCTTGTGGAGTCATTGTTGAAATACCACTCTGGTCACTCTGGATATCTAACTTCGAACCGTAATCCGGTTCAGGGACAGTGCATGGTGGGTAGTTTAACTGGGGCGGTTGCCTCCCAAAAAGTAACGGAGGCGCCCAAAGGTTCCCTCAACCTGGTTGGCAATCAGGTGGCGAGTGTAAGTGCACAAGGGAGCTTGACTGTGAGACTGACAGGTCGAGCAGGGACGAAAGTCGGGACTAGTGATCCGGCAGTGGCTTGTGGAAGCGCTGTCGCTCAACGGATAAAAGGTACCTCGGGGATAACAGGCTGATCTTGCCCAAGAGTCCATATCGACGGCATGGTTTGGCACCTCGATGTCGGCTCGTCGCATCCTGGGGCTGGAGTAGGTCCCAAGGGTTGGGCTGTTCGCCCATTAAAGCGGTACGCGAGCTGGGTTTAGAACGTCGTGAGACAGTTCGGTCCCTATCCGCTGCGCGCGTAGGAAGTTTGAGAGGATCTGACCCTAGTACGAGAGGACCGGGTTGGACGAACCTCTGGTGTGTCAGTTGTTCCGCCAGGAGCACCGCTGATTAGCTACGTTCGGGATGGATAACCGCTGAAAGCATCTAAGCGGGAAGCCGGCCTCAAGATGAGACTTCCATGCCTTCGGGCGAGAGGCTCCCAGCCAGACTACTGGGTTGATAGGCCGGATGTGGAAGCGCGGTAACGCGTGAAGCTGACCGGTATAATAAGCCGATGACTTGATAACACACCGTTTTTGGTGCTTGCGTCCACTGAGTGGTTCCCGATGTACGGTCGGAAACCCGCACAACAATGACAATTCGTCATGTGCTTTGACTGAAACATCAATAGTGTTTCGGCGGCCATAGCGAGAGGGAAACGCCCGGTTACATTCCGAACCCGGAAGCTAAGCCTCTCAGCGCCGATGGTACTGCAGGGGTGACCCTGTGGGAGAGTAGGACACCGCCGGACTTCTTCCGAGAAATGGCCACCCAACGATGGGTGGCCATTTCGCGTTAACAGGGTCACCCGCTACGGGTGGCCCTGTTTTTGTTGCCCCAGCGACTCGAGGGCCGGCCGGGTATCGCCGGCTCGTGCCCCAGTATCCGCCCGCCCACACGGCGCAACTGCTGCTCCCCTGTCGCAAACCGCCGGTACAAACCCACTGGTTGTGACAGGTGAGCAGTCGTTCCCGTCCCTCAACCGAGCACTGCTCCCCTGTCGCAAACCGCGGGTACAACTCAGTAGTTGTGACAGGTGAGCAGTCGTTCCCGCCCCTCAACCGAGCGCTGCTCCCCTGTCACGAAGCGTGGGTGTGACCCACCATTTGTGACAGGGGAGCGGGGCTCCGTGGCCCGTCCGAACAAGTGTCGCGACGGGGTGGTGCGGGATCAGGCGGGGACGGCGCTCAGCACCTGCCGGGTCGAGAGCGAACGGCGGCGTGCGACGGCGACGGTGGTCACGATGAACGCGAGCACCGACCAGATGACGAGGCCGACGACGGCGGCGCCGAATCCGCCCGCGGAGGTGAGTGCGGCGACCATGCCCTGATACGCGGGGGAGGTCGGCGCCAAGGAGGCGACGGACATCAGCACTCCGGGCACGGTCGAGACGATCCCGGTGGCGACGGCGAGCACGCCGACGATCGCGGCGATCCAGCGTCCGGCTCCGCCGAAGACGGCCACGAGCGCTTGATGCACGGTGGCGAACGCGACGCCGGCCACGACGCAGAGCACGGCGAACAGCGACCAGTCGGCCCAGTCGTACGAGGCCGCGAACTGCACGACGACGGCGACCAGCAGGCCCTGGGCGGCACCGATCGCGGCGGCCGGAGCGAGAGAGCTGAGCGCCAACAGCGCCGAGGGGCGGCGAGAGCTCAAGACCCGCGAGCTCACGGCACGAAGGGCCACGAACGTACCGAGTCCGCCGAACCAGAGGGCGGCGGTCGCCAGCAGCGGGATCGCGGTGCCGCCGAAGAGGTTGGAGTTGATCCCCTCCGCCGCCACCGGATCGGCCACGACCGAGGCGAGGCTCGAGGCTTGAGCGTCGGTGTAGGAGGGGAGGCTGTCGGCCGCTTGGCGCAGGCCCGAGGCGAGGGACGCTGCGCCGTCGGCCACCTGACCGACGCCGCCGGCGAGGTCGGTCGCCCCGGTCGACGCCGCATCGGCACCGTCGGCGAGCTGGGATGCTCCCGTGGACAGCTGCGCGGCACCGGTCGAGAGCGATGCGGCTCCATTGGCGAGGCTGCCCACGCCGTCCGCGGCGGTGGCAGCTCCCGCCGAGAGCTGGTCGAGTCCGCCGGCGAGCTGCTGCTGGCCGGATCCGATCGTCTGCAGGCCCGCCCCGAGCTGGGGCAGGCTGCGCGCGAGCGGCACGACGCCGGCCGAGAGAGCGCCGGCGCCGGACGCGACCTGAGCGGCCGTGCCGGCCGTGACCTGCGCGTCGTCGGAGGCGTCGGACACGCGGGCGCAGAAGTCGGCCGGCACTCCCGAGTCCGCCGCAGCGCAGTCGGTCGCGAGCGTCTGCAGCTGCTCGGCCGCGGTGGCGGTCTGCGACTGAACGGTCGTCGTCCCGCCGGCGACTCCGGTGGCTCCCGCCTCCAGCTGCTGCGCGGTGCCGGGCAGGTCGGCGGGGAGGCCGGAGGAGATGGCCTGCACCCCGTCGGACAGTGCTCGCCCGCTCGTGGCGATCTCGGAGGCGCCCGAGGAGAGGGCGTCGACACCCGCGGCCGCCTGGGTCGCTCCGGTCGAGAGTTGCGTCGCGCCTGACGCGAGCGCCGTCGCGCCGCTCGCCAGGGCGTCGGCGCCGGTGGCGAGCTGTCCGACGCCGTCGGCCAGGCTGGTCGCGCCATCGGCTGCGGAGCGGGCTCCGTCGGAGAGATCGCTCGCACCGTCCGCGGCCGTACCGAGCTGGTCGCCGAGGGTGGTGAAGCCGAGGAAGACGTTCTCGAGGTAGGTCGTCGACAGCATCTGACCGGTGAGGGATGCTGCCGCCTGGGTCACCTGAGCGGAGATCGCGTCGTCCACCACGAGGCTGTCGGGCGGAGTGGTGACGGAGATGGTCGCCTGCTCGGGCGTGGATCCGGGTGCAGTGGACGTCGCTGCAGCGGAGAAGTTCTTCGGAATCGTGACGACCGCGGCGTAGGTTCCGTCGGCGAGTCCGGCCGCAGCATCCTCATCGTTCGTGATCGTCCAGTCGAGGTTGCTCGGCAGGTCGTCGGAACCCTCGATGAGTCCGGCGGTGAGTTGGCGCCCCAGGGGGACGACCTGATCGTTCAGGGTGACCGGCTCGTCGTCGTTCACGATCGCTGCCGGGATGTCTTCGAGCCGATCGACGGGGTTGTAGAGCGCGGACACGAGGATGCCGCCGATGATCACCGGCAGCAGCAGCGCACCGACGATCGTCAGCCACGTGATCGGCCGTCGGGAAGCCGCTCGCTCGACACGGGGTGCGCGGCGGGTACGACGCTTCGGCTCGGAGGGGGAGAGGGTCATGCGGTCACCTCGTGCAATTCGGTGAGACGGGAGGAGGGAGAGTCGGACACGCGCACCGTGCGGGCATTCGCCCACCCGGCCTCATCCAGGAGGAGGCGCGCGGCGTGAGGGTCGGCGGCGGAGGCGATGAGCGACCAGGTGCCGCTCGCAGCTGCCTCGTGCAGAAGAGCCGCAGCCTCATCGCGCAGCGTGCCGTGGGCGACGACATCGAGCCCGATCACGGCGACGAGCCCGGGCGATCCGGTGAGCGCTCGATGCAGCTCGGTGAGCGGATCGCTCGCCTCGTCCAACCGCGCGATCGCGACGTGCGCCCGCACCCAGGACAGGCGTCCCGGCAGCAGGTGCCCGGCGACGCGCAGTCGCCCGGAGGTGGTCGCGACCCGCCCGGCGAGCGCGAACACCGCGGCCTGGGATGCCCGGGTGTCGTCCGCGACGAGCACGGCGGCGGCGCCGGGTTCGAGCGTGAGTGTGAGGTCGTCGAAGACGGTCTCGTCGTGCACGACCAATCCCACCTCGGCGGCGGTGATGACCGCGGTGGAGCCCTCGCCCGGCCAGTCGCGCAGGGCGATCTCGCGTTCGACCGCCTCGCCCTCCACGTCGAAGTGGGGGAGCAGGCGGTCAAGCCACCGAGGCATCCACCAGGCCTTGTCGCCCAGGAGCGTCATGAGTGCCGGGATCAGCGTCATCCGCACCAAGAACGCGTCCACGGCGATGCCCGCGGCGAGGCCGAGCGCGATCGGCTTGATCGAGGAGTCGCCCTCGGGCACGAACGCCGCGAAGACGGCGAACATGATGATGGCCGCTGCCGTGACCACGCGGGCGGTCGCGGAGAATCCCGAGCGGACGGCGTCGACGGCCGTGGCCCGCGCTACCCCGGGCTCGCCGAACGAGCGTCCGGCGCGGGCCCGGGCATGGACGTAGTCCTCGCGCATCCGGGTGACGAGGAAGACCTGGTAGTCCATCGCGAGTCCGAACAGCACGCCCATGAGCACGATCGGCATGAAGCTGATCACCGGGCCCGTGCGGGTGATGTGCAGGAGGTCGGCGAACCATCCCCATTCGAAGACGGCCGCGACGACTCCGAACGCGGCCGCGACCGAGAGCAGGTACCCGAGCGCGGCGGTGATGGGCACGGCGACCGAGCGGAACACCACCATCAGCAGGATGAACGACAGCCCGACGACGAAGATGCCGAACGGCACGAGGGCAGCCCCGAGCCGGTCGGAGATGTCGATCGCGACCGCGGTGAATCCGGTGACCTTGAGGTCGATCCCGTACTCGTCGAGCAGGCGGTCGTGCTGTGCGCGCAACTCGCGCACGAGTTCGGCGGTGGCGGGGTCGTCGGGAGCGGTCTCGGGCACGATCTGCACGATGCCGGTGTCGGCGGTCTCGTTCGGCGTCGCGAGAGCGACGCGGGCGACACCGGGAAGCTGTGCGATCTCGTCGCCCAGGTCGTCCATGAGGGCGACGGGGTCGTTCGAGGTGACGATCGTTCCCGTCATGATCAGCGGCCCGTTGATACCGGGGCCGAAGTACTCGGCGGCCAGGTCGTAGCTCTGACGCGCGGGGTTCGACTCCGGCAGCATCCCGGCGTTCGGCAGGGCCAGGGCGAGGCTCGAGGCGGGGATGGCGAGCACGCCGAGCGTGGCTGCGACCGCGACGGTCGCGACGATCGGATGCTTCGACACCAGCGCGACCCACGGGTTGGTCTTCGTCTTACCCACGGCCACCGGGGCGGGCGCAGCATCCGTCTCCGGGGACTCTCCGTCATCGGAGACTGCGCGGCGACGAGGCGCGGGTCGCGGCCGGCGCACCCGTCCGACGACGCGTCCCTTGACGAAGCCGAGCATCGCGGGCGTGAGGGTGAGGGCCACCAGCACGGCGATCGCCACTGCGACAGCCGCGGCGATGCCCATGGTCGTGAGGAACGGGATGCCGGCGAACGACAGCCCGATCAGCGCGATCAGCACCGTCACGCCCGCGAACACGACGGCCGAGCCGGCGGTGCCCGTCGCCCGGGCAGCCGACTCCTCGGGGTCCATTCCGGCGCGCACTTGGTCTTGATGTCGGGCGGCGATGAACAGGGCGTAGTCGATGCCGACCGCGAGGCCGAGCATGAGCGCGAGCAGCGGGGTGGTCGAGGAGATCGACGCGAAGGCGGTCGCGACGAAGATCAGCGCCATCGACAGGCCCACGCCGATGATGGCGGTGAGGAGCGGGAGACCCGCGACGACGAAGGAGCGGAAGGTCACGATGAGCACGAGCAGGGCGATGAGCAGGCCCACCGCCTCGGTGATGGTGACTCCGGGGACGGAGGTGCCGAAGAGGTCGCCACCGAGGGCCACCTGCGACCCGGCGGGCAGTTCTGCCCCCAGCGCATCGGAGACGTCGGCGAGGGTCGCCTTCGCCTCGGGAGAGACGTCGGTCGCCTGACCGTTGAATTGCAGGCGGATGATCGCGGCGTCGGAGTCGTCGCTGACGAGCCCGGAGACCATCGGATCGAACGGGTCGGTCACGGCGAGCACGCCGTCGAGGTCGCCGAGCTGGGAGACGGTGTCTTCGATGTCGTCGCGGTAGGGCGCATCCTCCACGCTGTCCCCGGATGCTGCGACCACCACGATCTGCGCACTGGTTCCGCTCGCCTGTGGGAACGTGCGCGACAGCTGCGCCAGGCCCTCTTGCGACTCGGTGCCCGGAATCGAGAAGGAGTTGTCCGTGCCCTGCCCGAAGAGGGCCGCGCTCCCGCCCGCGGCGATGAGGATCACGACCCAGGCGAGCAGCACGCGCACCCCGTGGCGGTACGCCCAACGGCCCAGCGAGTACAGCAGTGTGGACACGGATGCTCCGATCGTTCAGACGAGTTCGATACGGCGATGTATCCGATACACACCTGTATCGTAGAACGACGCTGCACGGGTCGGGCTGAATGGTCCGTGTGAACCGGAGGTTTTTCCATGACCGACACCTCATCCGCCCCCACCCGACGGCGCGAGAACACCCGACAGCGCCTGCTCGAGGCGGCGGCGCAGGTCTTCGCGGAGGTCGGGCTCGACGCCGCATCCGTCGAGGCCGTCTGCGAGGCCGCCGGGTACACGCGGGGCGCGTTCTACTCGAACTTCGCCAGCAAGGAAGAGCTCTTCCTCGATCTCGCCGCCGACACCGCGGCCCGCCAGGTCGAGGCCGTGCGGGCGCGGATCGCGCAGATCACGGCTTCCGGCACCTCAGCGGACGTGCCGGAGGAGGCCCTCGCGATCGTGCGGGAGGTGCTCGAGGCGGCCGGGCACGATCGCCTCGAGGTGCTGCTGATGGGCGAGATCCGCAACCACGCGCTGCGCAATCCCACGGTGGCTGCGGCCTATCAGCGCCAAGTGGACGCCCTGCGCGCGGAGGTGGCGCAGATCATCCTCGAGATCGCCAGGGGAAAAGACCTGCGGGTGCGGGTTCCGGAGCTTGCGGCCGCCGATCTCTTCATGACCGTGTGGGCCTCCGCCGCCGAAGCCGCGGTGATGGCCGGTGCCGATCAGGCGGGGATGCGTCGTCGCATCGGCGAAGCGCTGGCGGTCGTCGCCGAACTGGTCATCGACCAGCGCTGCTGATCGGCGCGCTCAGGCGATCTCGCGCTCCGCCGCCAGCAGCGTGTGGCAGCGCTCCAGGCGCTCGAACCACCACGCGCGACGACCCGCGGAGGCCGCGAGCTCGGTGAGACGCGGCGCCGATGGGCTCACGCGCCCGACCGGCAGCATCCCGTCCCGAGGCCGGAGCGCAGGATCGGCGACGTCGAGGTCGAAGAGGGAGGCCGTGCCCAAACCGCAGTCGTAGTCGAGGTCGCCGAGTGCGGCCGCGAGGGCCGTGCCCATCGACAGCCCGACCGAGGTGTCCAGAGCGCTCGAGACGACGGCCGGCAGGCCCGCCTCGGCGACGAGAGCGAGCGCCCGGCGCACGCCGCCGAGGGGCTGCACCTTGATCACGAGGATGTCGGCGGCTCCCGCGCGGGCGACCCGCATCGGATCCTCCGCCTTGCGAACGCTCTCGTCGGCGGCGATGGGGATGCCGAGATAGCGGATGCGCCGGCGCAGCTCGGCGAGTTCGTCGATCTCGGCGCAGGGCTGCTCGAGGTACTCGAGATCGAACGCGGCCAGAGCGTGCACCGCGTGCTCGGCCTCATCGACGTTCCACCCGCCGTTCGCATCCACCCGGATCCGCCCTTCCGGGCCCATCGCCTCACGCACCGCAGCAACACGGTCGACGTCGTCGGCGAGCACCTGGCCGGGCTCGGCGACCTTGATCTTCGCCGTCCGGCAGCCGTCGAACCGGGCGAGCACTGCCGCGACGGCGCCGGCGTCGACCGCGGGGATCGTGGCATTGACGGGGATCGCGTCGCGGCGTGCGGGAGGAGTCGGCGTCCAGCCGAACTCCAGAGCCGCACGCAGCCAGACGGATGCTTCCGCGTCGCCGTACTCCACGAACGGCGAGAATTCCGTCCACCCCTCGGGTCCTTCCAGCAGCAGCGCTTCGCGGACGTCGACCCCCCGGAACCGAGTGGCCAGGGGCAGTGCGACGACGTGCGCGCGGTCGAGGAGGTCGGCCAGGGGAGGAAGCGGGGTGCTCATCACCACATCATGCTCGGTCCCCTCCGGTACGCGGCGGTGCCACGGCGAGGCGGTGCGTGGGCGGGAATAGGCTGGCGGCATGCTTCTGGATACCCCCGTGCGCCTCGGCGTGCAGATCGAGCCCCAGCACGCGTCCTACGCACAGATCCGCGAGGCCGCGCGGCGGTTGGAGGATCTCGGCGTCGACATCCTCTTCAACTGGGACCATTTCTTCCCCCTGAGCGGAGACCCGGAGGGGCGCCACTTCGAATCGTGGACGATGCTCGCCGCGTGGGCCGAGCAGACCGAGCGGGTCGAGATCGGCGCGCTCGTGAACTGCAACAGCTACCGCAACCCCGACCTGCAGGCCGACATGGCCCGCACGATCGACCACATCAGTGCCCGCGGCGGTGACACCGGTCGCTTCATCTTCGGCACCGGCTCGGGCTGGTTCGAGCGCGACTACGACGAGTACGGCTACCCGTTCGGCACGGCCGGATCGCGCTTGAACGACCTGGCCGAGGGCCTGGACCGGGTGGTCGCGCGCTGGGGGAAGCTGAACCCGCCGCCGACCCGCCCCATCCCGGTGATGATCGGTGGGAAGGGCGAGCAGAAGACCCTGCGCATCGTCGCGCGTCACGCCGACATCTGGCACAGCTTCGTGCCTGCCGACGGTCTCGCGCACAAGATCTCGGTCATCGAGAAGTGGGCCGATACCGAGCAGCGCGACGTGTCGCAGCTCGTCGTCTCGAACGAACTGAAGAACCGCGATGAGTCGGACGCCGATGCCCTGTTCTCGGCGGGCGTGCGGCTGTTCACCCTCGGCTGGGCGCCCGGAACGCCGGACTACGACGTGGTGGAGCGCTGGCTGCGCTGGCGCGACGGCAAGAACGCCACGTGATGATCTCCGAGATCTTCGACCCCGCCGAATGGGTCGCGACCCCGGCGAATGAGCACTACACCGACATCACCGCGCACCTGAGCCACGACGGTCGGATCGCGCGCGTCGCCTTCAACCGGCCCGAGGTGCGCAATGCCTTCCGCCCGCACACGGTCGACGAGTTGCACCACGCGCTCGACCTGGTCCGCCAGGACCCGCGCGTCGGCGTGGTGCTCGTCACCGGCAACGGCCCGAGTCCGAAGGACGGCGGGTGGGCGTTCTGCTCGGGCGGCGATCAGCGCATCCGCGGGCGTGACGGCTACAAGTACGCGGCGACCGGCGACACCGATTCGCCGACGGATGCGGTCGATCTCGCGCGATCGGGCCGGCTGCACATCCTCGAGGTGCAGCGCCTCATCCGCTTCATGCCCAAGGTCGTCATCGCCGTCGTGCCCGGATGGGCGGCCGGGGGCGGTCACTCGCTCCACGTCGTGTGCGACCTGACGATCGCGAGCGCCGAACACGCGCGATTCAAGCAGACCGACGCCGACGTCGGCTCGTTCGACGCCGGCTACGGTTCGGCCTATTTCGCCCGGCAGGTCGGGCAGAAGCGCGCGCGGGAGGTCTTCTTCCTCGCCGAGGAGTACTCCGCCCAGCAGGCGTTCGACATGGGTGCCGTCAACCGCGTCGTGCCCCACGCCGACCTCGAGCGCGAGGCGATCGCGATGGCACGCACCATCCTCACCAAGTCCCCCACGGCGATCCGGATGCTCAAGTTCGCCTTCAACGCCGTCGACGACGGTCTCGTGGGCCAGCAGGTGTTCGCCGGCGAGGCGACGCGTCTGGCGTACGGCACCGACGAAGCGGTCGAGGGGCGCGACGCGTTCCTGGAGAAGCGCGACCCCGACTGGTCCGACTACCCGTGGCACTTCTGAGCTCATGAAGCTCGAGCGCGTCGACGCCGCCGACCCTCGCGCGGTGCTGCGGGCGCTGCGGGGAGCCGTGCTCGGCGCGGGCCCGGCGATCGCGATCGGCGCCGAGGGCGGCGCGCTCCCCGATGAGGTGCCGCCCGGTACCGCGCTGGTGGTCACGACCTCCGGGTCGACGGGCGTGCCCAAATCGGTGGTCCTCAGCCGCAACGCCCTCACCGCCGGTGCCCTGGCCACGGCCGCGCGGGTGGGGGAGGGCGCCTGGCTGCTCGCACTGCCGGCGGGCTACATCGCCGGCGCGCAGGTGCTCGTGCGCTCCTTGGTGTCGGGCCACGAACCCGCGATCCTCGCAGGGCGCTTCTCTCCCGAAGCCTTCGCCGCCGCGGCCGCCTCGATGGCGTCCAGCATCGGGGGAGTGCCCACGCCCACCTTCACCTCGCTCGTGCCGGTGCAGGTGCGGCGGCTGCTCGATGCCGCCGAGCGCGACGACGACGTGCTCGCGGCGGTGCGGTCGTTCGCCGCCGTCCTGGTCGGCGGGCAGGCTCTCGCTCCCGTGATCGGCGACCGCGCCGCCGAGGTGGGCATGCGCCTGGTGCGCACCTACGGATCGACCGAGACGAGCGGCGGATGCGTCTACGACGGCGTGCCGCTCGACGCCACGCGCGTGCGGATCATCGACGACGAGGTGCAGCTGTCGGGCCCCACCCTGGCCGACGGATACCTGGGCGACGAAGCAGCGACGAGCGCGGCGTTCCCGCGCGATGAAGACGGCACCCGGTGGTACCGCACCGGCGACACCGGCGAAGTCGTGGACGGGGTGCTGCGGGTGCTCGGACGGCGCGACAACGTCGTGGTGTCGGGCGGCGAGAACATCTCGCTCGACCGCGTCGAGCGGGCGGTGCGCAGCATCCCTGGACTGGAATCCGCGGTGGTCGTCGGTGTGCCCGACCCCGAGTGGGGCGAGGTTCCGGTCCTGGTCGCCGCGAGCGACACCGACGCGGCTGCGCTCTGGGAGCGGGTGCGCGAGGTCGTCGCGAACGAGGTCGGGCGGCACGCCCGGCCTCACCGACTGGTGCTGGTCGAGGAGGTTCCGCTGCTCGGGTCGGGCAAGCCCGACCGCGTCGCGCTGCGACGGCATGCAGCATCCGCATGACGAACCCGCCGTAGGATCTCTACCCGTGGCACGAAACACCGGCAAGAAGCGCACCCCTCCGAAGCGGCGCCCGAGCGGCAACCCTCAACGGGGGCCCATCGCGGCTCCGCCCGCGAAAGCGACGGCCCGCGATTGGATCGGTGCGGCGCGGCTGCGTACGCTTCCCCTCGCGATCACCCCGGTGCTCATCGGCACGGGAGCCGCACGGCTCGTCGACGAGCAGTTCCACTGGGTGCTCGCGCTCGCGTGCCTCGCGGTCGCGGTGTTCCTGCAGATCGGTGTGAACTTCGCCAATGACTACAGCGACGGCGTCCGCGGCACCGACGACTACCGGGTCGGCCCCGCCCGGCTGACCGCGTCGCGCAAGGCGAAGCCCCGGACCGTCTTGATCGTCGCCCTCGTGTTCTTCGCCCTCGCGGCGGTGGCGGGCCTCGCGATCGTGATCCGCAGTCAGCAGTGGTGGATGCTGCTGGTCGGGGCGGCCTGCGTCGCCGCCGCCTGGTTCTACACCGGCGGCAAACGCCCGTACGGGTACGCGGGCTTCGGCGAACTGTTCGTGTTCGTCTTCTTCGGCCTCGTCGCCACGCTCGGAACGACGTGGGTGCAGGTCGAGGAGCTGCCGCAGGAGGCATGGTTCGGCGCCGTCGCGGCAGGACTCCTGGCCGTGGCCGTGCTGCTGGCCAACAACCTCCGCGACATCGATCAGGACCGCGTGGCCGGCAAGCGCACGCTGAGCGTGCGGATCGGCAAGCGGGCGACCCAGGTGCTGTTCACGCTGCTCGTGCTGGTGCCCTTCGCCATCGCGGCGTTCCTGGCCCTCGTCTACCCCATCGCGTGGCTCACGCTGCTCGCCCTGCTCGCAGCGCTCCCGGCGATCCTGATCGTGTGGACCTACCGCGCCCCGCGCGAACTGGTCGTCGCCCTCTCGCTGACCTCGCTGACCTCGGTCGGCTACGGCGCCTTCCTGTTCTGGGCCTTCGTCGGCTGACCCCTCAGGGGCGGTCGGGGTCGTCTTCGGGAGCGCGCAGGTCGTCGTCGGCAGCATCCTCGGCGTCGGCGTCGAGTTCCGCGCCCCGGCGCTCGCGCTCCGCGCGGCGCTCTGCGAGTTCCGTCGAAACGCCCTCGAGCGGACGGCGCAGGAACAGTATCGACAGGCTCAGTCCGATCAGCGCCGCGAAGATCGCCGCCAGCCAGTAGAGGCCGTCCTGGAAGGCTGGGAACAGCATCAGGATGCCGAACGGCACGAGGAAGGTGAGCAGCCGCAGCACCGTGAACAGGAGGGCCGAGCGGACGCGCATCTCCCCATCCTATTTGCCCCTCGCGGGGCCATCCTCGCCAGGCCGATGCCCAGGGAGCGCGCCTAGGATAGAGGGATGACAAGGGTGCTGCTCATTCTGGCGCTCGTGGCGACTGCGTTCTGGGTCTACACGATCGTGGATTGCGCCCTGCAGCCGCCCACCCGCCACCGCGGAGTGAGCAAGGGCATGTGGATCGCGATCGTCGTCCTCCTCCCGGTGCTGGGCGGTCTGCTCTGGTTCGTGATCGGCCGCGGCCGCACGTCGAAGACCGTCGGACGTCGCGCCCCCGATGATGACCCCGAGTTCCTCGGCAGCATCGCCTCGGTCCGCGACCAGGACGAACGCATCCGTCGGCTCGAGGAGGAGCTCGCACAGCTCGACTCCGAAGCCGACGACCCGCAGCCGCCCGCGGCACCCGGCAGCATCCCGCCGGCCGCCGGCACGAAGCCGACGGACGAAGACGGCGACACCCGCGGTCAGCGCGGCGCCGTCGGCTGACATGACCGCACCCGAGGTCGCGCGCCCTTCGGTGCGCGAGGGCGCAGCGCCGGCGACGGATGCCGCCGCCGCCCTGCTCGGCGCACTCGTCGCCGGGGGCGTGCGCCATATCGTCGTGAGCCCCGGCTCGCGTTCGCAGGCCCTCGCCCTCGCCGCCGCCGACCTCGAGCGTGCCGGCCGCGTACACCTGCACGTGCGCATCGACGAGCGCGTCGCCGGTTTCACCGCCCTCGGCCTCGGTCGAGAGAGTGGAGTGCCGGCGGTCGTGCTGTGCACCTCCGGCACGGCGGCGGCCAACCTGTTGCCGGCCGCGCTCGAGGCGCACCATTCCGGGGTGCCGCTGCTGGTGCTCACCGCCGACCGGCCGCCGGAGCTGCGCGGTGTCGGCGCCAACCAGACCACCCGCCAACCCGGCCTGTTCACAGCCGCTGCGCGGCTGGAGCTCGACCTGCCCGTTCCCGACGAGGTCGACGACGAGGGCGACGGTGAACAGACCCGCGTGCTGCGCGGCGTCGCCGCCGACGCGCTCGCCGCAGCTTCGGGCGCCGGCGCCCGAGCAGCCGGCCCGGTGCACCTCAACCTGCCGTATCGCGAACCGCTGGGCGGACCCAGCCCGGCGTGGCTCTCCGCTTCGCCCGAGCCGGGGTCGGTAAGCGCCGCTCCGGATGCGTCGTCGGGAGCCCTCTATCAAGGGGGCGGGGGGATCGGCGCGGCCGACACCGCACCCGTCGAGGAACCGGCACGCGTGCTCGAGCGCGGTCCGCGCACGCTCGTCGTCGCGGGAGCCGATGCCGGAGTCGCCGCGGAGGAGCTCGCTCACCGAGGCGGCTGGCCGCTCGTCGCGGAGATCGTCAGCGGCGCGCGATTCGGGCGTAACCTCGTGCATTCCTACCGCGAGCTGTTGCGCGAACCCGACCTCGGCGGTGCGGTGGAACGGGTCGTGGTCTACGGACACCCCACCCTCAGCCGAGAGGTGACGGCGCTGCTCTCGAACGCCTTGATCGAGATCATCGCCGTCCGCGGACCGGGTGAGGCGCTGAACCTGAACGGCTCCACCCTCACCGTCGACGCTGTCGTCGTCGTCGAGGGCGCGGCCGATCGGGACTGGCTCGGCGCCTGGATGCGGGCGTCGCGCGCAGCATCCGTCGATCTCTCCCCCGCCGCACCCGACGTGGACGGCCTGGCCTCCGGCGTGCCCAGCGAGCGACTCGGCGCACTGGCGACCGAGGTGGCGGCGCTGCGCGCGCCTCTCGATCGGGCTGCTCTGGTCGACGCCGTCTGGCGGGCGACCTGGCCGCACGACCGACTGATGTTCGGCTCCTCGCGCCTCGTGCGCGTCGCCGACGCGGTGCTGGGCGGGAAGAAGGTGCCCGTGCATTCCAACCGAGGCCTCGCCGGCATCGACGGCACCGTGGCCACCGCGACGGGCGTGGCCCTCGCGAGCCAGGCCGACGGCCGCCCCGGGATCACCCGGCTGCTGCTGGGCGACCTGGCTTTCCTCTACGACGTCGGCGCGCTGTTGCTGCCGCCGGGCGAGGCCGAGCCGCGGCTGCAGGTCATCGTGGGCAACGACGGCGGCGGCACGATCTTCGACGGGCTCGAGGTGTCGCGGGTCGCGGCTCCCGAGGTCATGGAACGGGTGCTCTACACGCCCCAGACGGTGCAGCTCGAGCATCTCGCGACGGCGTACGGCTGGGAATACCACCGCGTGACCACCCGCTCGGCGCTCGACCAGCTGCTGACCGCGCCGGTCGGCGGCCGCCAGCTCATCGAAGTCCCCCTGCCGCGCTGACCCCCGAGCGCGTCCGCGGCCGTGGATTCGCGCCACCGGCGGGATGGCGCGAGCGCGCGGGATCGCGCAGGATGGGCGGATGAGCACAGACGGTTGGACCCAGCACCCGGCCGCGGCACTCCGGATCGGCCCCGGGTTCCACCTCGCCGACCTCGATCCGCGAAGCACCCCGGGGTACGCGGGGTCGAAGACCGAGGGTGCGCGGGACCTGGCGGAGGGAGTGCCGGCGCTCGACGGCCTCCAGGAGCGCCTCTTCGCGCAGAGCGTGGCCGGCACGGCCACCCGATCGGTGCTGCTGGTGCTGCAGGGCATGGACACCTCGGGCAAAGGCGGCATCGTGCGCCACGTGGTCGGCTCGGTCGACCCGCAGGGCGTCGAACTCGCCTCGTTCAAGAAGCCGACGGCCGAGGAACTGAGCCACGACTTCCTGTGGCGTATCGCGAAACGACTTCCGGAACCGGGGAAGATCGGCGTCTTCGATCGCTCGCACTACGAGGACGTGTTGATCGGGCGCGTGCGTTCTCTTGCGCCGCCGGAGGAGATCGAGCGTCGCTACGGCGCGATCGAGCAGTTCGAGAAGGATGCTGCGGCCCGAGGCATCCGCGTCGTCAAGGTCATGCTGCACATCTCGAAGGACGAGCAGAAGGCGCGGCTGAGTGAACGGCTCGAGCGCCCGGAGAAGTACTGGAAATACAATCCCGGCGACATCGACGAGCGGATGCTGTGGGAGCAGTACGCCGCCGCCTACCAGGTCATGCTCGAGCGCACGTCGACCGCGGTGGCGCCGTGGTTCGTGGTGCCGGCGGATCGGAAGTGGTTCGCGCGGCTCGCCGTGCAGCAGTTGCTGTTGGGCGCCCTCCGCGACATCGACCCGCAGTGGCCGCCCGCCGACTACGACGTCGAGGCCGAGAAGCGACGGCTCGCCGCGTCCTAGGCTCGAGGTCAGGCGAGGGCTTCGACGATCGGGCGGAATTTCACCCGGGTCTCCAGCAGCTCCGACTCTGGGTCGCTGCCGGCGACGATGCCCGCCCCGGCATAGGCCGTGAGCGCGATCGTGTCGGCCCCGACCACGGCGGCCTCCGAAGGCGGCCCGCCGAACTGGGCACACCGCAGGGCGATCGCCCATTCGCCGTCCCCGGAGGCATCCATCCACCCGACCGCACCGGCGTAACGCCCGCGGTCGAAGGGCTCGAGGCGGTGGATCAGCTCGCGCGCCGCGGCCGTCGGGGTGCCGGCGACGGCGGCCGTCGGATGCAGGGCCGTCACCAGGTCGAGCGAGGAGGCGGCATCCGACAGCACGCCCTCGACGTCGGTCGCGAGGTGCCAGACGTTCGGCAGCTTGAGGGTGAACGGCTGCTCCTCCGCCACGAGCGCGCTGGTGTGAGGGCGGAGCGAGGCGAGCACGCTCTGCACGGCGAAACGGTGCTCGTCCTGATTTTTCGGGCTCGTCGCGAGAGCCAGGGATGCTGCGGCGTCGGCATCGACGTCGGCGCCCCGCGCCGTGGTGCCCGCGAGCACCCGCGCCGTGACGGTTCCCCGCGAGACGGTCACCAGGGTCTCGGGACTCGCGCCTACCAGGCCGTCGACGGCGAAGACCCAGGTGTCGGGATACGCGGTGGCAAGCGAGCGCACCAGCCGGCGGAGGTCGGAGCCCGCGGGAAGCGAGCCGACGAGGTCGCGGGCGAGCACGACCTTGTCGACCTCGTGGCGGTCGATCGCGGCCAGCGCCTGGCGCACCGCGTCCTGGTACAGATCGGGCGTCATCGCGCCCGGCCCGAGGGTGGCCGACCAGTGCGGGCCGTAGGGGGACCGCGGCGGCAGCTCCGGTTCGGGGTCGTCGGGGGTGTCGGCGAAGGCGATGCGCGTGACCCACGACCGCGAGCCGCGCCGGCCGACGATCGTGCCGGGAACGATGAGGCTGTCCGGGCACTCGGAGCGGGGGTCGAACGCGAACGAACCGAAGGCGACCAGCCCCGTGCCGGGCACACCGACCGGATCGTCGATCTCGGCGGCGGCGGCGATCTCGCGCCAGCGCTCGGCGATCGCGAACCCGGGTCCTTCGGTGAGCACGGTGCCGAAGGCGGCAAGGGCGTCGCCACGACGGCTCCAGTACAGCGGGTCGTACGAGGTGGTGTAACCGAGGACATCCTCGACCGCCGCGACCTCGCGGGTCACCACGCGCAGCCGGGGGACATCGGATGCTGCGGTCACAGCATCCAGCCTACGACCGGCATTTCGGCGGGGGCCGCGCATCGTTCGACGGTGTGCTCGTCTTAGACTTCGGGCATGGCGACGCGTCCTGCCCCCGGTACCCCGCTCGTGTTCCGCTGGCGCAAGTGGGACGGCTCGCCGCACTGGGAGCACGATTGCGTCTACCTCGGCTCGGACGAGTGGGGCGACTGGTTCGGACAGCGCGCCGGATGGCGGAGCCACCGCCCCGGCCGTGAGGTGGTGGCCCCGACCGACAACGTCACGCTGCTGCCCCCGAGTGGCGAGTGGGCGTTCACCGCGAACGCCGCCCCGCACCCCACCCGGGTCTACATCGACCTCGCCTGGGACGGGCGCTGGCAGGACGGCGAGCCGACGGGGATCGATATGGACCTGGACGTCGTCGAGCAGCGCGATCGGATCTGGATCGACGATCGCGACGAGTGGGAAGAGCACCGCGTGCACTACGGCTACCCGCTCGACATCGTCGAGCGTCTCGAGTCGGTCGCCGTCGAGCTGGAGGGCCAGGTCACCCGGCGGGAGGCGCCGTTCGACGACGCCACCGTCGCCCGCTGGCTCGCACGCACCGCCGAATCGGACTGATCCCGCACCGCGGTTCGTCTCGACGTCGAACGACCGAGCGTCCCCGCGCGGCTCTCGCGCCTCGCGTACAGGGTGCTCGCCGTAGGATCAAGGCATGACCCCCGAGCCGAACCGCGCCGATCTCGGCAAGGATCCCGGCCGGGTGAGCGGCATGTTCGACCAGGTCGCCGCCGGTTACGACCGCACCAACGCGGTCCTCAGCCTCGGCAACGACCGCTTCTGGCGCGTCGCGACCACCCGTGCCGTCGCCCCCCGACGCGGTCAGCGCATCCTGGATCTCGCCGCCGGCACGGGAGCATCCAGCGTGGCTCTCGCTCGCAGCGGCGCCGACGTCGTCGCAGCCGACTTCTCCCCGGGCATGATCGCGGAAGGACGGCGCCGTCACGGCGGCATCCGCAATCTCTCCTTCGTCGAGGCGGACGCCACCGATCTGCCGTTCGGCGACGCCGAGTTCGACACCGTCACGATGTCCTTCGGACTCCGCAACGTGATCGACCCGAAGAAGGCACTCCGCGAGCTCCGACGGGTGACCAAGCCCGGCGGTCACATCGTGGTGTGCGAGTTCTCGCACCCGCGCTCGCCGGCGTTCGCGGGGCTGTACCGCTTCTACAACGACCGGGTGCTGCCGCGCGTGGCGCGTGTCGTGAGCTCCAACACCGAGGCGTACGACTACCTGAACGAGTCGATCCGCGAATGGCCCGACCAGTCCACCCTGGCGACCTGGATGCGCGAAGCCGGCTGGACCCAGGTCGAATACCGCAACCTCTCGTTGGGCATCGTGGCCCTCCACCGCGGAACGAACCCCGCATGAAGGCGCCGCAGCGGCGCGCGATAGGCTGACACCGTGACCCCGGGACCTTCCGCTGCGGGCCCGCGACTCGTCGTGGGCAAACTGGGCCTCACCGACCGCATCTTCGCGGGAGTGCGGTCCCGTCGCCTGCTCGCGACCGTCGAAGAAGGCCTCGCCCGTGTCGAGCTGAGTCTCGCCCGCGAGCTGCGTGTCAGTGACACCCTCGCCGACACGACCAGCCGTTACCTCTACGAGGCGGGCGGCAAGCGCATCCGCCCGATGTTGGCCGTGCTCACCGCCCAGCTGGGCGAGGGCGCCACGGTCGAGGTCGTCGATGCCGCCGCTGCGCTGGAGATGACCCACCTGGGATCGCTGTACCACGACGACGTCATGGACGGCGCCGATGTGCGCCGTGGTGTGCCGAGCGCGCAGACCGTGTGGGGCAACAACATCGCCATCCTCACGGGCGACCTGCTGTTCTCCCGCGCGAGCCAGATCATGGCGCGCTTCGGCGAGCGGGCCATCCGCCTGCAAGCCGACACCTTCGAGCGCCTCGTTCTCGGACAGATGCACGAGACCGTCGGACCGCAGCCGGGCGATGACCCCGTCGCGTTCTACCTGCAGGTGCTCTCCGACAAGACCGGTTCGCTCATCGCCACCGCCGCGATGGCGGGCGTGATCTTCTCCCACGGTCCGTCCGAGCTGGAAGAGCCCATCCGCACGTTCGGCGAGAAGGCGGGCGTCGCGTTCCAGTTGCTCGACGACGTGATCGACCTCTCCGCGAACCCCGACGAGACCGGCAAGGTGCCCGGCACCGACCTCCGCGCCGGCGTGCCGACGATGCCCTACCTGCTGCTCGGCGAGCGGACGGATGCTGCGTCCCGCGCCCTCCGCGGGAGCATCGACGAGGGTGTCGCCCGCATCGCGGACGGCGCCGACGCCTCGCTGCTCGACGCGCCCCTGGCCCGCCTCCGCGACCACGATGCCACCCGCGACACCCTGCGCCTCGCGCACGAATGGTCGCAACACGCGATCGATGCGCTCGCGCCGGTGCCCGACGGGCCGGTGCGCGAAGCGCTGACCCGCTTCGCGCAGGCTGTCGCCGACCGCTCCAGCTGATCTTTTCGACAGCGTCGGCGCGGGCCACTGGCTCAGGGCGCCGACCCGACCACCGAAACCCCGAGGAACATTCATGACGAAGCTCAGGCTCGCCATCGTCGGAGCCGGCCCTGCCGGTATCTACGCCGCCGACATCCTGCTCAAGACCGAACGCGGATTCGACGTCTCGATCGACCTGTTCGAGCAGCTCCCCGCCCCTTATGGTCTGGTGCGCTACGGCGTCGCCCCCGATCACCCGCGCATCAAGGGCATCATCACGGCCCTGCGCGAAGTTCTCGACCGCGGTGACATCCGCCTGTTCGGCAACGTGCGCTTCGGTCAGGACATCACCCTGGATGACCTCAAGAAGCACTACCACGCCGTGATCTTCTCCACCGGAGCGATCCGTGACGCCGGTCTCGACATCCCGGGTATCGACGCCGAGGGGTCTTACGGCGCTGCGGACTTCGTCAGCTGGTTCGACGGACACCCCGATGTGCCCCGCGAATGGCCTCTGGACGCAGCATCCGTCGCCGTCATCGGCAATGGAAACGTCGCGCTCGACGTCACCCGCATGCTCGCGAAGCACGCCGACGACCTGCTGCCGACCGAGATTCCGCAGAACGTCTACGAGGGCCTCAAGGCTTCGCCCGTCACCGACGTGCACGTCTTCGGCCGCCGCGGGCCCGCGCAGGTCAAGTTCACCCCGCTCGAGCTGCGCGAGCTCGGCGAGCTGCGCGACGTCGACATGGTCGTGTACGACGAGGACTTCGAGTACGACGACGCTTCGCGCGCGGCGATCGCGAGCAACAAGCAGGTCATGGTCATCGACCGGGTGCTGCAGTCGTGGCGTAAGCGCCCGGGCGTCAACGGTCTCGGCGGCGAGGCGTCGCGGCGCCTGCACCTGCACTTCTGGGCGAAGCCCATCGAGGTGAAGACGGATGCCGAGGGCCGCGTCGCCGCGCTCGTCTACGAGCGCACGCGTCCCGACGGTCAAGGTGGCGTCGAAGGCACCGGCGAGCTGCGGGAAGTGCCGATCCAGGCGTTGTACCGAGCGGTCGGGTACTTCGGCTCGCCCCTCCCGGGCGTGCCGTTCGATGAGCGTCACGGCGTGATCCCGAACCAAGAGGGCCAGGTGCTGCACCACGACACCAACGAGCGCGTGCCCGGTGTGTACGCGACCGGGTGGATCAAGCGCGGCCCGGTCGGGCTGATCGGTCACACGAAGTCCGACGCGATGGAGACCGTGCGCCACATCGTGACCGACCAGGGCTCGTGGTGGCAGCCGGAGGATGCCTCCGAGGAGGCGATCCCGGCACTGCTCGCCGAGCGCGGCGTGGCGTGGACCGACCTCGAGGGGTGGCACCGCCTCGACGAGTACGAGATGGCGCTCGGCGCTCCGCACGAGCGGGCACGGATCAAGGTCGTGCCGCGCGACGAGATGGTGCGGGTCTCGCGCGGCGAGGAGTAGCCGCGCGCTGCAGCGGCAGCATCCGCTCCGCTCCTTCGTGTGCACCCGGGAGGGGATGTGCCTTCGGGAGGGCCGTTGGGGCTGAGGGCCCCTCCCGAGCGCACATCTCCTCCCGGGTGAGCAAGAGGCTCGCGTTTCTTCTCCTCCCCGGGGACTCCGGCGACGGATTCGTCCACAGAAGCGGCTGAGGCAGCGTCGGGCCGGGTCGCCTCCGGGAACGATGAACGGATGCTGTCGCCGGTCGAGCTCGTTCGCAGCCACGGTGGGGTGGCCCGCACCGCGCTGCTTTTCGAGAGCGGCTGCAGCCGGCGTTCTGTCGGCACGGCCATCGCGGACGGGACGCTCCTTCGCCTCCGTCGCGGATGGGTGGGCGTGCCCGATGCCGACCCCTTCCTCGCCGCGGCGGCGCGCGCGGGTGTCGTGTTGACGTGCGTGACCCAGGCGCGGCGGCTGGGGCTGTGAGTGCTGGCGGACGAAACGCCGCACGTGGCGGCTCCGCCGCACGCCGGACACGCGACCATCGGCACCGCGGTGATGCACTGGGCGGAGCCGGTGGTGCCACGGCACCCGAACCACCTGGAGGACGAGGTGGAGAACGTGTTGAGCATCGTCGCGGTCTGCCAGCCGTATGAATCGGCCCTCGCGGTCTGGGAATCGGCGCTCAAGCAGGGTGTCGTCGACGTGCGGGCGCTTCGGCGACTCGATCTCGGCCCGGCCGCTCGGCGCCTTCGCGACGAGGCCGACCCCTTCGCCGATTCGGGGCTCGAGTCCTTCGTGGTGCCGCGGCTGCGATGGATGCGGCTGCCGCTCCGGCGCCAGGTATGGATCGCCGGTCGCCCGGTCGACCTCCTGATCGGGGAGCGGCTGATCCTGCAGATCGATGGCGGTCACCACGTCGGGGCGCAGCGCGAGCGCGACATCGCCCATGACGCCGAGCTCGCCCTGCTGGGCTACCACGTCATCCGCGTCGGCTATGGGGCGATCGTCGATGACTGGGCCGCCGTACAGGCGCGCCTCATGCGAGCGGTCGCCCAGGGCTTGCACCGGGTGATGTGAGCCCCCGCCGTGTGCACTCGGGAGGGGATGTGCATTCGGGAGGGTCGCTGGGGCTGAGGGCTCCTCCCGAGCGCACATCTCCTCCCGGGTGAGCAGGCCAGGGGAGGGGATGCTTGGACCGAACGCGCAAAGAATCGGTCAATCGTCCCGAGGGCCGGCGATCGCGGCGCTCTAGGCTGGCCGGATGAGCGAGGGGTGGCGGCCGGACATCCTCGGCGAGGGGTTCGAGCAGCTCACCCTCCCGCTGCCGCCCGACGGCGCCTCGAACGAGCCCGCCCCGAGCCGTCCGCCCCACCACCGCCATCCCGAGTCAGCGCCCGAACCGGAGGCGCCCGACCTCGTCGCGACGCTAGTGCGCAGCATCCCCTCTTCCTGGCAGCGGCTCACCGGGGCGTGGCGCGACGTCGACGTGCTCTACATCCACGGTTGGTCGGACTACTTCTTCCAGACCGAGCTCGCCGACTTCTTCACCGACCGTGGCGCGCACTTCTACGCGCTGGACCTGCGCCGATACGGGCGCAGCCTCCGCCCCGGGCAGACGCCGGGCGACGTGCACTCGCTCGAGGACTACGACATCGAGATCGACGCGGCCCTCACCGAGATGGGGCAGGATGCTGTGCACCACCGCCGGCTCGTGATGATCGGGCACTCCACGGGCGGACTCACCGTGACCCTGTGGGCGTCGCGGAACCCGGGCCGAGCAGACGGGATCGTGCTCAACAGCCCGTGGCTGGAACTGCAGCTGGGCGCGGTCGGGCGCCAAGCGCTGGCCCCGATCGTGAACGCGCGCGCCCGGATCGACCCGCTCGGCACCCAACCGGTCGTGGATCTCGGGTTCTACACGAGGGCCCAGCGTGAGCTCGGGGTGCTGCCCGATGCGCCGCCGCTCTGGCGTCCGCCCCAGGGCTTCCCCACGCACCCGCGGTGGCTCGCCGCCGTGCTCGAGGGGCACCGGCGGGTGGCGGCGGGGCTCGACATCGGCGCTCCCGCCCTGGTGCTGCTGTCGGCGCGGTCGACACCGCCGCTCACCTGGAGCGACGAGATGACCGAGAGCGATTCGGTGCTGGTCGTCGACGAGATCGCCCGCAGCGCCACGCGGCTCGGCGAATCCGTCACGATCGCCCGGATCGACGGCGCGCTGCACGACGTGTTCATCTCGCAGCCCGAGGCTCGAGCGAGCGCCTACCGCTCGCTCGATGTGTTCGTGCGGGTCTTGCTCGCCGACCTGTGACCTCGGCTCAGCGGAAGATCCGCCGAGCGAGCGCGACGACCGCCCAGGCGCCGAGCACCCAGGGGGCGGCGACGATGATCGGGTCCATCCAGGTGTGGCGGAGGTCGACCCGCCCGCGCCCGAAGCGCGAGGCGAGGGGACGGCGCCGCAGCTCGCCGAGGATGCCGGTCTCGGTGATCGGGTTGTCGGGACGCAACGTGAACAGCGACCTCAGGTGCGCACCGGTGGCCTCGACCCGGTCGGCGAGGATCAACAGCAGGAAGTGCGTGGCCAGCCCTTCGCTGAAGCGGGCGTAGGCGAACCGTCGGATGGCGCCCGACACGCCGTGCAGCGGCTGGGCGGTGCCGAACACCGGGGTGAGGGACGCGTGCTCGATCGAGCGTTCCCGCGGCCGGTGCTCGATCTGCTGGTCGGGCAGGTCCCAGTGGGCGCCGGTGATCTCGGGGGCGAACCGCTCCTGCGGGTAGGCGGGGCGGTCGGCGTGGTCGAGGTCGGCTCCCCAGCCGGGGATGCGGGCACGCAACTCGTCGGGGCTGGGGTTCGGGTGCTTTCGCTGCGCGGGGTAGGCCATGCTCGCTCCTCAGGCGGTGTGGGGCGTGACGACGGTCTTGATGCAGTCGTCGAGTTTGGACGAGAACATGTGGTAGCCCTCCGCGATGTCGTCCAGGGGGATGCGGTGGGTGATCATCTCGCGCGGGGAGATGCGCCCCTCGTGGATGTGCTCGAGCAGGCGCGACCACTGTCGCTTGACGGGGGCCTGGTTCATCCGCAGCGTGAGCCCCTTGTTGACGGCGTCACCGAACTTGATCGCGCTGAAGACCGGACCGTAGGCGCCCATGACCGACACCTTGCCGCCCTTGCGCACCGCGTCGATCGCCCAGTTCAGCGCCACGGGCGAGCCGCCCTGCAGCTTGAGCTTCGCCCCGGTGAGGTGCTGCAGGAAGTGCCCGTCGGCCTCGGCGCCGACCGCGTCGATCACGACGTCCGCGCCCAGGTTGTCGGTGAGCTGCTTCAGCAGCACCACGATGTCCTTGTGCTCGGCGAAGTTGTACGTCTCCGCGAACGCGAAGGTGCGCGCCTTCTCGAGGCGGTAATCGAGGTGGTCGACGACGATCACTCGGCCGGCGCCCATGAGCCACGAGGAACGCGCGGCCGCGAGTCCGACCGGGCCCGCCCCGAACACGACCACCGTGTCGCCCTCGACGATGTCGCCGAGCTGCGCTCCGAAGTACCCGGTGGAGAAGGCATCCGTCAACATCAGGGCGTCTTCGTCGTGCAGCCAGTCGGGGATGATCGTGGGCCCGACGTCGGCGAACGGTACACGGACCTTCTCGGCCTGACCGCCGTCGAACCCACCAGCGGTGTGCGAGTAGCCGTAGATGCCGCCCACGGCGGTGGCGTTGGCGTTCACGTTGTGGCAGTTGGAGTACAGCCCCCGTGCGCAGAAGAAGCACGACCCGCAGTAGATGTTGAACGGCACCATCACCCGGTCGCCGGGCTTGAGGGAGCGCACCGACGAGCCGACCTGCTCGACGGTGCCGATGAACTCGTGTCCGAAGGTGTGACCGATCCGGGTGTCGGGAAGCAGGCCGTGGTAGAGATGCAGGTCCGACCCGCAGATCGCGGCGAGTTCCACCTTCACGATCGCGTCGTTGGGGTGCTCGATACGGGGGTCGGGCTTCTCCTCGACGCGCAGCTTGTAGGGCCCGCGGTAGACCATGGCTTTCATCGGTCCTCCTTCGTCGCGCCCATCTCACTCGGCACGGGCGATTGTCCCGAGGGGGTTGCGCGGGCGAAGCGGTCGTGTCAACGCAGACCGCCCCCTCACCCGAAGGTGAGAGGGCGGTACCGAAGGGGGAGTCAGCGCGTGGCGCGGGCGAGGTTCGCCTCGAGCTCTTCGCGGTTCTGCGCGACGACGTAGGCCGGCTGGTCGCGCTCGACGCGCCAGCTCTCGCTCAGGGGGCCGATGTCGACGGTGTCGTAGCCGAAGTCGTCGTAGAGCGAAGTGACGAGGGCGGATGCTTCGGGGTAGTCGCTCGCCGTCGCCAGCGCTCGACGGCCGGGCGTGCCGGCGTCCGAGCCGTCGGTGAGGATGGTCTCGGCCGTGATGTGGTTGAACGCCTTGGCCACCTTCGAGGTGGGGAGGTGCTCCTGCAGGAGCCCTGCCGTGGTGGTGGCCTTGGCGTCGAGGGCGTCGATATGACCGTCGCGCTCCCAGTAGTAGTTGTTCGTGTCGAGCACGATCTTGCCCGCGAGCGGTGCCACGGGAACCTCCTGGTAGTCCTTCAGGGGCACCGTGACGATGACGAAGTCGCCGGCCGCCGCCGCCTCATCCGCCGTCGCGGCCGTGGCGTGATCGCCGAGGTCGGCGACGAGGTCGGCCAGCGTCTCGGGCCCGCGTGAGTTCGCGATCACCACGTCGTATCCGCGGTCCACGAGCCCCTTCGCCAAGGTCGATCCGATGTTTCCTGCGCCGATGATTCCTACACGTGTCATGTCCCGCGCAACGCGAACGCCGCCGGCCGCATTCCCCATTGCGCCGGCGGGATCCGGGTATCAGAATGACAGGGTCACGTCAATCCTCATCACCGAACTTCTCCGCCCCGTAGCGTTCTTCTGTACCACCCTCGCGAAGACAGGCCATCGGCCGGTGTTCGGGTCATCGAGCCTTTCGGCCTCGCGAGGTTGACGGCCCCCGGCTGTGTGGGTTTCCACGCCGGGGGCCGTGCCCTTTCCCGCCGCGAGGCGGGGATAGGGTGTTTTCCGGCGCCGCCCGGGCGCCGACGGCGAAGCGAGACAGCATGACCTCCACACTCCCCGGCCGGCGCGGTGCGCGTCGCGATGGTCGCGCCTGATGGCTGAGGCGATCGCTCCTCAGCGCGGACGGAAGTTCTTCCTCACCTGCATCGGGGTGGGCCTGCTCGCGGGTCTCATGTCGGGTCTGTTCGGTGTCGGCGGTGGCACGGTCATCGTGCCTCTGCTCGTGCTCATCCTGAAGATGGACCAGCGTCGAGCAGCCGGCACCTCCCTCGCCGCCATCGTGCCCACCGCGACGGTGGGGGTGATCTCTTACGCCGTGCACGGTTCGGTGGCGTGGATCCCGGCGCTCATCCTCGCGGCCGGCGCCGTCATCGGCGCCCAGGTGGGAACGTGGTTGTTGCCGAAGCTCTCGCAGACCGCGCTGCGGTGGGCGTTCGTCGCGTTCCTCGTCGTGGTCATCGTGAGCCTGTTCTTCGTCATCCCGTCCCGTGAGGCCGTCCTCGAACTCACCTTCCTCACGGTCGCCGGCCTGGTGGTGCTCGGTCTCATCACCGGTGTGCTCGCGGGCCTCCTGGGCGTGGGCGGCGGCATCATCGTCGTGCCGGCACTGCTGCTGCTGTTCGGAACGAGCGACCTCGTCGCCAAGGGCACCTCGCTGCTCATGATGATCCCCACCGCCATCTCGGGAACGGTCGGCAACCTCCGACGCCAGAACGTCGACATCGTCGCTGCCGCCCTGGTCGGGGGCGCCGCGTGCACCACGACCGCGGTGGGGGCGTGGATCGCCACGTTGCTCGACCCGTTCCTGGCGAACATCCTCTTCGCCGCCTTCCTCGTCTTCATCGCGACCCAGATGGCCCTCAAAGCGGTGCGGGGCCGCCACAAGGGCTGAGCCGGCTCCGCAGAGCCTCGTCGGTAGAATGACGGGGTGCCTGTGAACCCCGAACTGATCGGCCGCGTGTTCCCGCCGACCCCGCCGTATCTGGTCGGACGCGAGAAGGTGCGCGAGTTCTCGCGGGCCGTCTTCGCCGACGCCGCCGTGCATACCGACCCGGTTGCCGCGCGTGCCCTCGGCTACGCCGATGTCGTCGCCCCGCCGACGTTCGCCATGGTCGTGCAGGACCTCACGATCCAGCAACTGCTCGCTGAACCGGATTCGGGGATCGAGCTCTCCCGCCTGATCCACGCCGAGCAGCGTTTCCGCTACACGCGCCCCATCGTCGCGGGAGACGAGCTGAGCGCCGTCCTGACGATCGGTGGCATCCGCACCCTGGGGGGCAACGCGATGGTCACCAGCGACGCGGAGATCACGGATGCTGCGGGCGAGCACGTCGTCACGGCCACCAGCGTGCTGCTGGTCGGGGAGGCGGACGCGTGAGCGCGCTCGCCGTGGGAGATGTCGTCGCGGAGCGCACCGTGCACCTCACCCGGGAATCGCTCGTGCGCTACGCGGGCGCTTCGGGGGACTTCAACCCCATCCACTACCGCGACGACGTCGCGGTCGCGGTAGGGCTTCCCGGCGTCCTGGCGCACGGGATGCTCACGATGGGCATCGCGATCGGCACGCTCGAGGACTGGCTGGGTGACCCGGCCCGCCTGATCGAGTACGGCGTCCGCTTCACGCGCCCCGTGCTCGTCGGCACCGAGGCGGGGGCAGACGTGCACATCGCGGCCAAGGTCGGCGCGATCGAGGACGACATCGCCCGGATCGATCTGACCGTCCGCGCCGCCGACACCACGGTGCTCGGCAAGGCGCAGGCCCGCGTGCGGCTCAGCTGACCCGGATGGCCGAGATCGATCCCCTTCCCCTGTCCCAGCTCACGACGCTGAGGACGGGCGCCGCCCCTGAACGCATGGTCGACGCCACCTCCCGTGACGAACTCATCGCCGTTCTCCTCGACCTCTGGTCGCGCGGCGAACCGTGGTTCGTGCTCGGGGGCGGCTCCAACCTCTTCGTAGGGGACGAGCCGTTCGAGGGCACCGTCGTGCGCGTGCGCACGACGGGCATCGAACGGCTGCCGGGCTCTCGACCCGGCACCGCTCGGCTGCGCGTGCAGGCCGGCCACGACTGGGATGCCCTCGTCGCGGCCGCGGTCGACGCGGGGCTGGCGGGCATCGAGGCCATGTCGGGCATCCCTGGCACGGCCGGTGCCGCGCCCGTGCAGAACGTGGGCGCCTACGGCCAGGAGATCGTGCAGACCCTCGTCGAGGTCGAGCTGCTCGACGAGGCCACCGGCGAGGTGTCCACCGTCGCCGCCGCAGACCTCGGCCTGGGATTTCGCACCTCGGTGCTCAAGCAGCACTACGGCTCGGTGCCGAACCGTTCGGCCGTGGTGCTGTCGATCACCCTCGAACTCGCCGAGGTCGGCCCGGGCGAGGTGCCCGTGGCCGGCGACCAGCTCCGAAGCGCCCTCGGGCTCGACCCGGCAGCATCCGTCTCGCTCGCCTGGGTGCGCGATCACGTGCTCGCAACGCGCCGCCGCAAGGGCATGGTGCTCGACGACACCGACCCCGACACATGGAGCGCCGGGTCGTTCTTCCAGAACGCGATCGTGTCGGAGTCCTTCGCCCGCACGCTGCCCCCGGAATGCCCTCGATGGCCCGTCGGAGCGACGCTCGACCCGGTGCTCGTCATCCCGCTCGCCGCGTTCGACGGCGTCGTTCCCGTGCCGCCCGCCACGTCCCGGCAGGTGAAGGTGAGTGCCGCCTGGCTGATCGAGAACGCCGGGCTCGGCAAGGGCTTCGCTCTGCCCCACTCGCGCGCCGGCCTGTCCACCAAGCACACCCTCGCCCTCACGAACCGCGGCGGGGCGAGCGCGAACGAGATCGCGCAGCTGGCCCGCTTCGTGCAGCAGCGGGTGCAGGCCGAGTTCGGACTGCTGCTGCAGCCCGAGCCCGTGCTGATCGACGTCGAGCTGTAGTCGGGCGGCGCCCTCAGGCGCCGAAGAGGCGCTGGAGACGCTGCACGCCCTCGAGCAGCTGCTCGTCGCCGAGCGCGTACGACAGGCGCAGGTAGCCGCTCGGGCCGAACGCCTCGCCGGGCACCACCGCCACCTCGGCCTCGTCGAGAATCAGGTCGGCGAGTTCGAGCGAGGTGGTGGGGGTCTTTCCCGCCCATTCGCGGCCGAGCAGTCCGGTCACATCGGGGTAGACGTAGAAGGCGCCCAGCGGATTGGGCACCGTGACCCCGGGGATCTTCGCCAGTTCGTCGACGATCAGTCGGCGACGTCGGTCGAAGGCCATCCGGAAGGTCTCGACCTCGTCCTGCGGCCCGGTGAGCGCGGCGAGCGCTGCGCGCTGCGCGATGTTGTTCACGTTGCTGGAGAGGTGGGACTGCAGGTTCGCGGCCAGCTTGATCGCGTCGGTCGGCCCCACCATCCATCCCACCCGCCACCCCGTCATCGCGTAGGTCTTGGCGACGCCGTTGACGAGGATCGTCTGTGCGGCGAGGTCGGGCACCGCTTCGACGATCGACGTCGCGCGGGCACCTTCGTAGACGAGGTTCTGGTAGATTTCGTCGCTGATGACCCAGAGGCCGTGGGCGAGCGCCCACTCGCCGATCGCGCGGGTCTCCTCCGGCGAGTAGACCGCGCCGGTGGGGTTGGAGGGCGAAACGAAGACGAGCACCGTGGTGCGGTCGGTGCGCGCGGCCTCGAGCTGGTCGACGGTGACCTTGTACTCCTGGTCGGCGCCGGCGAACACCTCGACCGCGACGCCGTCGGCGAGAGCGATGGCCTCGGGATACGTCGTCCAGTACGGCGCGGGAAGCAGCACCTCGTCGCCCGGGTTCACGACGGTCTGGAACGCCTGGTAGACGGCCTGCTTGCCCCCGTTCGTCACGACGACCTGAGCGGGCGTGACCTCGAGGGCCGAGTCGTGCAGGGTCTTCGCCGCAATGGCTTCGCGCAGGACCGGAAGACCGGCCGCCGGGGTGTAGCGGTAGTTCGCGGGGTCGGTGACCGCGGCGGCCGCCGCGTCCACGATGAACGACGGCGTCTGGAAGTCGGGCTCGCCGGCCGCGTAGGAGATGACGGGGCGGCCGGACGCCTGCAGCGCCTTCGCTTTCGCGTCGACCTTGAGCGTCGCGGACTCGGCGATGGCGGACAGTTTGCGGGAGAGGGGGGCGCGCGAGGTCACGGTGCGAGCCTATCCGGGTGCGCCGCCGCTTTCCCGGGGAATCAGGGCACGACGGGAGCGGACGGGCGGTGCATTCGCACGGGTGCGGGTTCCGTAGGCTTACGTGGTGATCGAGTGGGTGCTGGCGTCCTGGACGGAGATCCTCGGATTCGCGACGGGTCTCGCGTGTGTCGCGCTGGCCGCGCGACGGAACGTCTGGAACTACCCGATCGGCATCGCCAACAACCTCGTCTTCCTCGTCGTGTTCGGCTCCGCCGGGCTGTACGCAGCCGCCGGGCTCCAGCTGGTCTACCTCGCCTTCGCGGTGCACGGCTGGTGGCGGTGGACGCGCGGCGTCGAGCACGACCGGTTCTACGTCGCGCGGACCCCCGCCCGGGGCTGGGTCTGGCTGATCGGTGCCGGCCTCGTGGGCGCCGTTGTGCTCTGGTGGGTGCTGTCGAGCTTCACCGACTCCCCGCTGCCGCTCGCCGATGCCGCAACGACCTCGGCGAGCCTCGTGGCGCAGTACCTGCTCAACCGCAAGCGCATCGAGAACTGGTACGTGTGGATCGCCGTGGACATCGCGTTCGTGGGCCTCGCCGTGGCGACGGGCCTGTGGATCACCGCGGCGCTGTACCTGGTGTTCATCGCCCTCTGCGCCTACGGCCTCACCTCGTGGCGCCGCCTCGAGCGTTCCAACACCATGCCGGTGCTGAACGGTGGCGCCGAGGTGGGGGTCCGTGGCTGACGCCGCGCCGCGGTTTCGCCATGCGCTCGTGCTCGGCAAGTTCTATCCCCTGCACGCCGGTCATTCCGCGCTGATCCGTGCCGCGATCCGCCGGAGCGATCGCGTGAGCGTGCAGGTGCTGGGCTCCTCGGTCGAGACCATCCCGCTCGAGGTGCGGACGCAGTGGGTGTGCGAGGAGCACCCCACGGTGCGCGTCGTGTCCACCGTCGATGACGCTCCGGTCGACTTCGGCTCGGATGCTGCGTGGCAGCAGCACGTGGAGGTCATCGAGAGCCTGCTCGACGAGCCCGTCGATGCCGTGTTCACCTGCGACGAGTACGGCGGTGAGCTGTCGCAGCGCTTGGGTGCGTCGTGGCAGCGGATCGATCCCGGCCGCGTTTTCAACCCCGTCTCGGGTACGGCGATCCGCGCCGATGTCGCCGGTCACTGGCACGAGCTGGCCGCTGTGGTGCGCGAGTGGCTCGGCGTGCGCGTCGTGGTGCTCGGTGCGGAGTCGACGGGGTCGACCACCCTGGCCGCGGCGCTCGCGGCGGAGCTCGGCACGGCGTGGGTGCCCGAGTACGGGCGCGAGCACTCCGTCACCCGCGAGGGCGGCCTCGATGCGCCGTGGCGCAGCGACGAGTTCGATCTCATCGTGGACCGTCAGATCGACCGGGAGCGCGCTGCCCTGCGCACGATGGCCGCCCCCGTACTGGTGTGCGACACCGACGTGCTCGCCACGGCCCTCTGGCATGAGCGGTACGTGGGCGTCGCCGCTCCCCGCATCCTCGAGCGGGCTCGGGCGCACCGCCCCGCCCTCTACATCCTCACGGGGGATGAGATCCCGTTCGTGCAGGACGGCATGCGCGACGGCGAGCACCTCCGCCACGAGATGCAGGACCGATTCCGAGAGGCGCTCGCAACCTCCGGTGCGAGGTGGCTCGAGGTGCGCGGGGATGTCCCCTCCCGCGTGGCCCAGGCCCTGCCCGCCATCCGGGCGGCGGTCGCGGAGCGGTTGACGTTCGGCGTCCCGCTCGAGGCGCGTCCCTGGCAGGAGCAGGTCGACCTCCAGCGGCGCAATCGCGACAAATAGGCGGCGCGATCGCGACAGGCAGACGGTGCGCACGCGAGCGCACGCGAAATAGGCTCGGCGCATGGTGGATCAGGTGCAGGCCGAGCGGATGACGTCGGCCAAGGGCTTCATCGCGGCGCTCGACCAGAGCGGCGGCTCGACCCCGAAGGCGCTCGCCCGCTACGGGATCCAGCCCAGCGCGTACTCGGGCGAGGCGGAGATGTTCGCGCTCATCGATCAGATGCGCGCCCGCATCGTCACGTCGCCGGCCTTCAGCGGCGACCGGGTGCTCGCGGCGATCCTCTTCGAGGAGACCATGGAGCGCGACTTCGCGGGCAAGCCGGCGGCGCACTACCTCTGGCAGGACAAGGGAGTGGTTCCGTTCCTGAAGATCGACCAGGGTCTGGCCGATGCCGCCGACGGCGTGCAGGTGATGAAACCCCTTCCGGGTCTGGACGACCTTCTCGACCGCGCGGTGCAGCACGGATTCTTCGGGACGAAGGAACGGTCGGTGATCGGTGCGGCCGATCCCGGCGGCATCGCCGCGATCGTGGAGCAGCAGTTCGAGGTGGCGCACCGGGTGCTGGGGCACGGGTTGATCCCGATCCTCGAGCCCGAAGTCACCATCACGATCCCCGACAAGACCGCCGCGGAGGATCTGCTCCTGCGGGAGATCACCCGGCACCTCGCCGACCTGTCCGCGGACGAGAAAGTGATCATCAAGCTCTCGCTGCCGTCGGTGACGAACTTCTATCGACCGTTGACCGAGCACCCCCGTGTCATGCGGGTCGTGGCCCTGTCCGGGGGGTACTCGCGGACCGAAGCCGACGCCCTCCTCGCCGAGGACACGGGCGAGATCGCCAGTTTCAGCCGCGCGTTGACCGAGGGACTCTCCGCTCAGCAGTCCGATGCCGAGTTCAACGCCACCCTCGACCGCTCGATCCAGGAGATCTACGACGCCTCGGTCGCAGGCTGAGCGGCACCGGAGGTGCGGCGGCGCTCATTAGGCTGACGTCATGCCGGATCGCTGGAACAAGGTCTCCGCCGCTCCGACGGCTCCGCTCGCGACCGGGGGAGTGGCCCAGCTCTCCGTGGACGACCTCCTGAGCCCCCGGGTGGAGGCAGGGGCCTCGCTCGCGCTCGATGAGAAGCTGCGCCAGGCGTACTACTGGATCGTGAACCGGGCGATCGTGTCGCCCTACTACGACGTCGAGTTCTCCGCCGACGCGCCGGTGACCTTCCCGCTCGGCGACGCCGGAGCGGAGCTCACGCTTCCGACGGAAGCATCCTTCTCCTCCAACGTTCTGCTGCCTCTGCTGAGCTTCGCCGTCGGCGGCAAGTGCCTGTTGATCGGCGGCCCCGGTCGAGGAAAGACGACCGTCGCCGTGCTCATGGGGGTGCTGGCCGGATCGACCGCCGACGAGGTGCGTCGCGGCGTGCAGCAGGGGCAGCCGCAACTCACCGTCAGCGACCTCGTCGGCATCCCGCTTCCGAAAGACCTCGTCGGGGCCGAGCGGCTCGCCGACATCCGCATCGCCTGGCGCGAATGGCTCGAGCGGCCGGTCAAGATCATCGACGAGTACAACCGCATCCCCACCAAGACCCAGTCGGCGCTGCTGACGATGGTCGCCGAGGGTTACGTCGAGAGCCACGACCAGATGCGCCGGACGGCCCCGGCGTCCGGGGTGGAGAGCTGGTTCTTCACCGCGAACGACGATGCCGGTGGGGGAACCTTCCCGGTGATCCAGGCGCTCCGCGACCGCATGGACGTGACGGTGCCGGCCGCGGGATTCAACAGCCGGTTCTTCGCCGAGCTGGTGGCCCGGGTAGAGGCGGGGGAGAAGCCCGAGGAGCACGTCCCCGGTGAGCTCGTGTTCTCCGGGGCCGAGCAGACGGCGATGCGCTCGGCGATCCGCGCTGTGCCGTTCCCCGCCGAGGTGCGCCGGCGGCTGGAGTACTTCCTCGGGCAGTTCGAATTCGTGCAGCAGGGCGGACGCCGCTTCGAATACCGCACGAAAGACACCGTCACGACCGCCGGAGGCCGGGTGGGCGAAGCGATCGAGGCCAACACCGGCGCCGACCTGGCGGTGGATCTGGGCACCCAGACGCTCAACGGGTTGTCGGTGCGATCGCTGCAGACGCTCGTGCTGTACGCCAAGGCGATGGCCTGGTTTCGCGGACGCGATGCTGTCGGACTCGAGGACGTCGCGGCGGTACTGCCGTTCGTCCTCCGCGGGAAGCTGCTCGTGCACGCCTCGCATCCACGGTTCGACGTCGGTGCGGAACGCGAACTGCTCACCGATACCGCCAGCTGGCTCGCCGATCTGTTCGCGCAGTCGTGTCGGCAGTACGACGCGGCCGGTCGCGACGTCGACGATCCGGTCGGCGACCTGCTCGCGCAGCTCGACCGCGGTCTCGACGGTGTCTCGATCGTCGATGCGCAGCGGAGGCTGACGGAGATCGAGGGTCAGATCCGTCGCATCGCCGGTGTGGGGAAGCTCTACGGTCGCGACTTCGACGACCTCACTGCCCTCAAGTACCTGCACCAGCGCTATTCCGCCTACCTGCGCTGGGCGGACGACGCGCGATGATCGCTGTCGCCCGCCACGTCACCGACGAGCCGCTCGGCGAACTTCGGCCGGCCGACGTGCTCCCCGCCGTCGACGGGGTCGATGTCGCGGCAGCCTCCGCGAACGTGCGGTCGCTCGGCGGCGATCCGCGGCGCTTCGGGCTGCGCCTGGGGTCGGCACTCGAGGCGGTCGGCGTGGATGCTGACACCGACCTCGTGCGCGGTGCGATCGCGCTCGCCGCGTGGCGCTCGGGGGTGCTGGCGCTGCGGGATGCGGCGCTCGCGACCCTGGCTTCCGGCGGCGTGCCGGTGACCGTCGCCGCGGCGGCGCTGGCGATCGCGGGCGACACGCTCGAAGAGTTCACCGAGCGGCAGCGGGACGACCGGTTCTGGTGGCCGGGGCGTGCCGAGTGGAACGGCTACGTGCGGGCCGTGGGGGGCTTCGCCGGTCTCGGCGGGGCCTGGATCGAACCGCCGAGCGACGGCGGCGCCTACGACGACGGCGATGCCGAGTTCTTCCTCGTTCGCACCGGAGAGGGGTGGTGGCGGATCGACGCCGATGTCTGGGGCGCCCGACTCACCCGGGCGCGCCCGCCCGTTTCGGCGCAGCGCGCTTCCCGGGTGACCGTCGTCACCCGGCCCGACAGCTACCTCGCGTGGTTGCACGTGCGCGACGCATGAGGATCCTGGGGGGCAGGCGCCGATCGCCCCAGCCGCAACCCCTCGACCCCTCCGCGCGCATCGCGTGGGAAGCGGCCCAGCGACTGTGGGGCGTGCGGATGGCCGATGCCCAGCTGCTGCCCGGAGCAGGCCGGGAGGTCGGCTCCTTCGCGTGGTTCTCGTTCCCGCCGACTGTCGCGATCGACCCGGCCCTCGTCGCCGAGCGCGGGGTCGCCGGCGAACTCGAGAGCGTCTTCGCCCACGAGCTCGGCCATCACGTGCTTGCACCGAGCACCCGCATCGACGGGCTGAAGATCCGCCACCAGATGGCGCGCGCCCTCACCGCGTCGGGTGCCCGCGCCGTGAACGCCGATCACGCGGCAACGCTGGCGAACATGTGGAACGACCTGCTCGTGAACACCCGTCTTGCCCTGCTGCAGCGACGTGCGGCCGCCGGCGCTGCGGCAGCATCCGCTCCCCTCACGGAGCCCGGCATCGTGCGCACGCTCCGCATCACCACGCGGTCGGGGTACGACAGCGCTGACCGGCTCTGGTGGGTCTACCGGCGCACCTACGAGCTGGTGTGGAACCTCGTGCCGGGGGCGTTCTGCCCGCCCGTGCCGCCACCCGCGCCACCCCCGCTCGGGGCGGCGCCCGTGGTCGAGACGCCCCTGTCGAACTTCGCGCCCAAGTTCCGGGAGCAGGAGCTCGCGCTCCGCGCAGCCCGGCGGGAAGCGGCGCTCGCCGCAGCGGAGCTGAATGCGGCCATCACCTCGCATCCGCAACTCGACGCCGACCTCGCGGCCGGCCTGGTGCGCACCTTCCTCGCCGACCCCGTGAGCGGGGCGCTGCGGTTCGGGATGCTCGCCGCGCCCTACCTGGTGGAAGGAGAGCGTGCCGCAGCAGCCGACCTCGGTCGCGCGGGCTCGCTGATGGGACGCGCGTGCGCGGCTGACGACGCTCCGGCCACCGCGAAGGAACTCGGCCAGGTGCTCGCCGACGGCCGGTTGCACGGTGCCGTCGCCGCTCCCGACGGGCGTGCCGGCGATGCGGACGAGCCGGGGACGGAGGCGCCCGGCCAGGGATTCGGCGTCGCCGAGACCCTCGCCCTCTACGAGGCCAGCGACGCCGACGCGGTCATGGCGGCGTACTACCGCACCGAGGCCGCCCCCTGGGTGCGGCCGTTCACCCAACGACGTCCCGCCCTTCCCGACGCCTCCCTGCCCGGCCCGCTCGCGGTGTGGGAACTGGGCGACGACCTCGCCGACATCGACTGGCCGGCGTCGTTCCGGACGTCCGCGGTGCTCGTACCCGGCGTGACCACCCGTCGCCGCACGTGGCTCGCCGACGAACCCGTCGCGGCCGAGGAGAGCATCGAGCTCGACCTCTACATCGATTCGTCGGGCTCGATGCCCGCCCCGCGCCGAGGCTCCCCGGCGGTGCTCGCCGGCAGCATTCTGGCCCTCTCGGTGCTTCGCGGCGGCGGTCGCGTGCGGGTCACGAGCTTCTCCGGGCCCGCTCAAGTGGCGGGGAGCGAGCGGTTCACCCGCGACCACGTCGAGATCGTGCGGGGTCTGACCACCTTCTTCGCGGGAGGCACGTCCTTCCCCCTCGACCTCTACGGCCAGCGCTATGCGGGGCTCGCGGTCGCCGATGAGGCCACCCGCCGGCACGTCGTCGTGCTGTCCGACGACGGACTGCGATCGATGTTCGGGTTCGGCAATGAGCCCTTCAGCGGGACCGCTGCCACGGTGCGCGCGGCGTTGACCACCGGCACACTCGTGCTGCTCGATGCGGGACGGCAGGTCGCGGACGCGGCCGAGGGGGCGGGCTACGACGTGCTCTACCTGCAGACGATGGACGACGCACCGGCCGCGTGCGCACGATTGGCGGAGGTGCTGCATGGCTGAGGACGGAGGCGCCCTGATCGCCTGGGCCGAGCGCGGGGGCGATCAGGCGGCCGTCTGGGGCGACCTGCAGCCAGGTCCCGGCATCGCCGAGATCGCGGCCCGCCTCTCGAGCGTGCCGCGGCCCTTCCTCGACGAGCGACTGTCGGTGCGCGCCCTGGCGGGGGATGTGCTCGGAGCCGGGGACCTAGCGTGCCTGCGCTTCGAAGACGAGCAGCACGTGCGCACCGGCGCGGCCATGGCCCTGTGGCTCATCGCGAGCGAAGACGTCATCGCGCCGTTCTCGCCGCCGCTGCGGCGCGATCGGATGCTGCTCGCCGTCGACGCGCTCGCGATGCGGCTGGCTCCCGTCACCCCGCCGGTGGAGTGGACCTCGGACGACGAGCGCCGCGAGGAAGCCGCCCGCACGTTCCTGCTGTGGATCGGGCAGCTGCCGGCCGGTGAGGACGTCGAGACCGCGCGGGCGCTGCTGGCCGGGCGGGACTCCCTCGAGCGCAACCGTTCGCTCGCCGAGGCGTTCGAGGAGCACCGCCACCGCGCGGAGGTGGCGCGACGCTTGGCCGAGGCGCGGGCACGCGAGGCCGCGGCGCGGTACTCGAGTGAGTGAGCGCGCCGCAGCCGTCGATCCCGACGCGCCCGATCCGCTCCTGCTGGCGGAGTACACCCCCGGCACCTCGGCGGTGCTGCGCGACGAGGAGCGCTGGCCCACGCTGGATGACATCGGCCGCACGCGTCTTGCGCGGTGGCGGCAGCATCCGGATGCCCCGGACTGGGTGCACGCGACCGGGGACCGGCTGACGCCCGAGCAGATCGAGCGGGTGCGTCACCCCTTGGTCGTCGACGGTTGGCTCGAGGCGCATCTTGCGGTCGCCCGGCGCCTGATCCGATTTCGTCGAAGTACCGGACTCGACACGCTCGAGGACTTCCCGACCACGACGCGGGCCGACCTCGTCGCCGATCTCGGTGCCTTCGTGCCGTTGGATGCGGATCTGGATCGGATGCTGCACGGCACGAGCTCGGGCTCCACGGGAGCGGCGCTTGTCATCCCCGACGACGTGGAGGAGGTGGCGCGCGGCTTCCACCTGCTGCGCGACCTCGTGCGCGGGGAGGGGATCGACTGGGAGCCCGACGGGGAGCGTCTCGCACTCGCCCACGTGGTCTTCCAGGCTCAGGCGTTCACCTACGTCTCGCTGATCAGCTCGTTCGCGCTTCGCGCGATGGCGCGGGTGAACCTGCACGAGCAGGCGTGGGGTGACCCGGGCGCGCGCGCCCGCTTCCTCGCCGCCGCCGACCCCCAGGTGATCACGGGGCACCCGACGAGCCTCGGCGAGCTGCTGCGGCCGGAAGTGCGCGCCGCGGTGCGCCCGCTCGCGCTCTTCTCGAGCGCGATGGCGCTCGCCGCGCCGTTGCGCCGCCGGCTCCAGGACGCCTTCGCCTGCCCCGTCTTCGACGTCTACGGTCTGCACGAGACACGGCCGATCGCCGTGCGCACAGACGACGGGCCCTTTCGCATCCTGAACCGGCGCGTGCACGTCGAGGTGCTCGATGCGGCCGGCGCTCCCGTGCCCGCCGGGGAGATGGGCGAAATCGTCGTCACGGCGGGGGAGAATCCCTTGCTGCCCCTCGTGCGCTATCGCACGGGTGACGTCGGGCGGCTGGTGACCCTGCCCGACGGGACCCCGGGGCTCGCCGACCTCGAGGGGCGCGCCCACGTGGTGTTCCGCGCGGCGAGCGGCCGTGCCGTCGCCAGCGTCGAGCTCACCCAGCACCTGCAGGCGCACGGCGCGCTCGGATGGGTGGTCGAGCAGTCCGCCGACGGGGCCATCGCTGCCACAGTCGCCGGCGGTGACGCGGAGGCGGCCGGTCGCGCCCTTTCGGCGCTGCTCGAGCGGCCGGTCGTGGTGCGCCGGGTCGAGCGGCTCGCCGACCTCGGCGAGGGCAAGCCCCGCCGCTACCGCGCCTGAGGGGGCAGCCGTAGCCCCGCGAGGGGGCGTGGGGGATCGTTATGGGTCCGTTGCGGGCGACGCGCGCTGCCCGCGTACCGTGGAAAACGGGGGTGGAGCATGCGCAGACGCGTTCTCGCCGTGGCGGCGGCCGGGATCGGGATGCTGCTGCTGAGCGCGTGCGGAGTGCCGGGCCCGCCGCAAGAGCGCTCCGTGGGCACGCCCGTCGACGCGATCACGTGCGTCGACGACTTCGAGGTGTACGAGGGCGCCGACCCGGGACCGGCCAGCGGAGTCATGCCCGACGACTTCGCACCCGTCGCCGTGATCCGGTGCGAGCCGAACGCCACGCGCGAGTTGGACGGCGGCGTCGTGTGGTCGGGAATGCTTCTCGAGCGTTTCGAGGGAGACCTCGGTCCGTTCCTCGGCGCGATCGCCGCGCCCAGCGATCCGCAGTGGCCGGGCCCCTGCACGGCGAACATGGTGCTCGCTCCCGATCTCTGGGTGGAGGGCGTCGACGGCCGGTTCGTGCGGCTGTCCTACCCATCGACCGGGTGTTCGCAACCCAAGGTGGAGGTGGTGGCGGCGCCGCTCGCAGCACTCCGCGTGGTCGACGAGGAATTCACGCCGCGTGCCGTGATCAAGAGCCCCGAAGCCGAGGTCGCCGGGTGCGCGACGCGGGCGAGCGTCGGTCCGGTCCTGGCGACCGAGGTCGATTTCGGCCAAACGGGGGAGGAGGCTTCGGCTCAGCCGGAATCGGCCGATGGCCAGATCGCGCTCATCCCCGAGGAGCTTCCGACGCTGCCGTCCGCCGCCGATGTTCAAGGATTGCGGGTGTGCTTCTACGCGGCGCAGCCCGGGGTCGCGGTCGAGACGGACGGGGCGCTCTTCATGGACGACCGCCGCATCGACCCCCCGGATGTCGCCACCGCCCTCGCCGCCGTGGCTTCGGCGGCGCCTGTCGCGGGGTGCACCGAAACGGCGTCGCGGTTCGCGGTGGTGCAGCCGCTGCCGGCCACCGCCGCGTCGTTCACGGTCGAGTTCGACGGCTGCCGCCGCGTCATCGATCCGGCCTTTCGCGCGCTCGCCGCGCCGCCCGCCTTGCTCGCGCTGCTGGACAGCGCCCCCTGAACAGCGCCCCCTGGAAAATTTCCGGCGCGGTGTCGATTTCGGCCGGCGCCGTTCGACGCGATAGTAGGGGTGGTTCACAGCATCCCGTCCACCGCTCTTCGGAGCACATCCCAGGGAGATTCCGATGAAGTACATGCTGATCATGCGCGGCACCGACGAGGCCTACGCGGCTTACAAGGAACTGCCGTTCGAGGAAGTCATCAACCGCATGGGCGCTTACAACGAGGCCATGATGAACGCGGGTGTGCTCGTGGGCGGAGACGGCCTGGCCGACGATCTGAGCACCGCCTTCGTGGTCGATTTCGGCGGCGAGACCCCGGTCGTCACCGACGGCCCCTACGGCGAGACCCACGAGCTGTTCAACGGGTTCTGGATCCTGCAGGTCTCGTCCCGCGAAGAGGCGATCGAATGGGCGAAGCGGGCTCCGCTCGGCGCCGGCAGCAAGCTCGAGGTGCGTCGCGTGACAGATGAGACCGACTTCGCGGACTTCGCCGACAACGAGTACGTGCAGAAGGAAGAGGGCTGGCGCGAGCAGCAGTCCGCCGGCTGAGTCGACATGACCGACCTCGACGTCCGCGCGAGCGTGGCGGCGATCTGGCGCATCGAGGGTGCCCGGATCGTCGCGACGCTCGCGCGGGTGGTCGGCGATCTCGGCTTGGCCGAGGACCTCGCCCAGGACGCGCTCGTGGAGGCGCTGCGGTCGTGGCCCGAGGGGGGCATCCCGAACAACCCCGGCGCGTGGCTGACGGCGGTCGCCAAGCGCCGGGCGATCGACGCCTGGCGCCGACGCGAGCGGTTGGACGAGCGCTACCAGGCGCTCGCGCACGACCTCGAGAGCGAGACCGACGCGCCGTGGCAGCCCATCGAGGACGACGTGCTGCGTCTCGTGTTCGCCGCCTGCCACCCCGTTCTCGCCCGCGAAGCGCAGATCGCGCTCACCCTGAAGGTCGTGGGCGGACTCAGCACGGAGGCGATCGCGCGCCTGTTCCTGCTGCCGGTGCCCACGGTGCAGCAGCGGATCGTGCGCGCCAAGAAGTCGCTCGCCAGTGCCCGCGTGCCCTTCGAGATCCCCGAGCCGGCGGAATGGCCGGCGCGGTTGGGTTCGGTGCTGAGCGTGATCTACCTCGTGTTCACGGAGGGGTACGCCGCGAGCTCGGGAGACCGGTGGATGCGGACGGAGCTGGCGAACGAAGCGGTTCGGCTCGCGCGTATCCTCTCGAGACAACTGCCCCGCGAGCCGGAGGTGCTCGGCCTGCTCGCGCTCGTGGAACTGCAGTCCTCGCGCTTCGCGGCGCGGACGGACGCGGCCGGGGCGCCGGTACTGCTCGCCGATCAGGACCGGCGGCGGTGGGACCGCTCGGCGATCGCGCGCGGGCGCGCCGCCCTCGTCCAGGCGGATGCGCTCGGTCGCGGACGTGGGCCCTACCGACTGCAGGCCGCGATCGCCGAGTGTCACGCGGTCGCCGGCTCCGTCGAGACGACCGACTGGGCCCAGATCGTGCTGCTGTACGAGTTGCTCGGGCGGATCGCGCCGAACCCCGTGGTCGATCTCAACCGCGCGGTGGCCATCTCGATGGCGACCGGACCCGCGACCGCCCTGCGTGTGGTCGACGAGCTGGCCGAGGCGGGGGCGCTGCACGGATCGCACCTGCTGCCGTCGGTGCGCGGGGAGTTGCTCGCCCGCTTGGGCCGCCGCGAGGAGGCGCGCTCGGAGCTGCTCGTCGCCGCCGGCCTCGTCGCGAACGAACAGCAGCGAGCCGTGCTGCAGCGCAAGATCGCCGAGCTCTGACGGCGCAGCACGCGGGGGTCAGCGCCCCGACACCTGCAGGGCCGCCCACAGCTCGGCGCGCGCGGGGAAGGCGGTCAGGTCGACTTCGAGGATGCGCTCCACCTGCGCGATCCGGGCGCGCACCGTGTGTCGGTGCACGCCGAGGGCGACGGCCGTCGCATCCAGTCGGGTGTCGTTCTCGAGCCAGCTGCGGGCGGTCGCGACGAGGTCCGAGCCGTGTGCCGCGTCGTGGCCGATGAGCGGCTCGAGGGTGGTCGTGGCGATGAGACGGGCGAGATCGGTGTCGAGCGCTCCGAGCACACCGGATGCTGCGACCTCACCGAAACGGGAGACGCCGTTGCCGTGCCGGCGCAGCGCCTGAACCGCCTCGTCGTGTCCCTGCGCGAACGCGGCGTAGGCCACCGGCGTCGACAGCCCCACCCGGGCGTCGAAGCGGGACGCGAGTTCCGTCGCCAGCGCGTCGTCGGTCGCGGAGACCGCGAAGACCAGCCCGTCGGGTCCGCGCCCGAACACCACGGCCGCCTCCCCGGCGACAGAGCGCACGTCCAGCCACTCCGCGGCGGCGTCGGCTGCGGGGTGTGCGGCATCCACCACCCCGATCACGACCGGCGCCGTCGGTATCGAGGGCCAGAGCTCACGGGCGAGGCGCCGGGCGAGGGTCGCATCCCCGGCCAGCAGCGCGTGCACGACCCCACCGCGCAGCAGACCGAGCGCGCGGGTGACGCCCTCGTTCTGCTCGAGCGCGAGTCCGGCGAGGGCGATCACCGACGTCACCACCGCCCGTCCCTCGGTGTCGAGCGCGCCCCCGGCGATCGCGATGACCCCCCGGAGGTGGCCACCCCGCCCCAGGGTCTGCAGGGTGAAGGGAACCCCGCCGATCTGCAACGACGAGCCGGCGCGCGCTCCGCGGCGGAGCACGGTTTCGACCTCGCGGTCGAGGTCAGCTCGGGTGGCCGCATCGAGCCTGCCGGTGGGGTGCTCGCGCTGCAGCGCGCCGCCCGCGTCGTACAACCCGACCCACGCGTCCAGTTGCCGGGCCAGTTCCGCGAGCGTCGCCGAGAGTCCGTCGGGGCGCAGTGCCGCGAGCGAGACGGCGCGCTGGGCAGCCAGCGCCCAGCTGCGGCGGGCGTACGCCCCCGCCGCGATCGCCTCGGCATTGGCTCGCGCCAGGGCGATGAAGGGGGTGCGGTAGGGCACCTCGAACAGCGGCAGGCGGGCCGCGGTGCAGGCGGTCAGCAGCTGCGGGGGGATCCCCGCACGCACCACCTCGGTGCCGAAACCGAGCGCCACCACCCCGCGTGCGCGCAGGCGCTCGACGTAATCGTCGTAGGTCGGCTGATCGTCGGCGGGCGGCGCGAACTGCGTGCCCGTGGTGAGCAGCACGAGCCCTTCCGAGAGGAACGGCGTCGGATCCATCAGGTCGGTGCTGTGCACCCAGCGCACCGCCTGCTCGAGAGCTCCCTCGTCGAGCTCGGCCTCGGGGGTGGCGAGGGCCAGGCCGAGTTCGCGTCGGCCGAGCAGGGCACGCACCGTGGGGGTCTCCTCGATCCGATCGACCATGCTCTCCTCCTCCACCGCGCCGCCGCGCCGGCCGCCGTCGTGTACAGCGGCGCTGGTGCGACTGTACCCGGCGTCCGGTGCCGCCGAAGCATCCGCTCCGTAGCATCGCGCCATGAGTACTTCTGTCATCGCCTCCGCCGTCGGGGGTCCCTCCCTCTCGCAGGAACGGCGCCTCGTCACCGCGATCCCGGGTCCGGCGTCCGAAGCGCTGCTCGCGCGCAAGGCCGAAGCCGTCGCCGCCGGCGTCGGTCACACCGTGCCGATCCAGGCCGTCGCCGCCGGCGGCGGGGTCGTGGTCGACGTCGACGGCAACTCGCTCATCGACCTCGGCTCGGGGATCGCGGTGACCACGGTCGGCAACGCCCACCCCGCGGTCGTCGCGGCCGTGCAGGCGCAGGTCGCGCAGTTCACCCACACCTGCTTCATGATCTCGCCGTACGAGTCTTACGTCGCGGTCGCCGAAGCCCTCAACCGACTGGCGCCGGGCGACCACGCGAAGAAGAGCGCCCTGTTCAACTCCGGGGCCGAGGCGGTCGAGAACGCGGTCAAGATCGCGCGCAAGGCGACCGGACGCCAGGCGGTCGTCGCTTTCGATCACGCCTATCACGGCCGCACCAACCTCACCATGGCGCTGACGGCGAAGAGCATGCCGTACAAGAGCGGCTTCGGACCGTTCGCCTCGGAGGTCTACCGCGCGCCGATGTCCTACCCGTTCCGCGACGGACTCAGCGGGGCGGATGCTGCGGCCACCGCGATCCTGTTGATGGAGAAGCAGATCGGGGCGGACAACCTCGCCGCCGTCATCATCGAACCCATTCAGGGCGAGGGCGGGTTCATCGTGCCTGCTGACGGCTTCCTCCCCGCGCTCGCCGAGTGGTGTCGCGCTCACGGCGTGGTCTTCATCGCCGATGAGGTGCAGACCGGCTTCACCCGCACCGGGGCGATGTTCGCCAGCGAGCTGTTCGGAATCGTGCCCGACCTCATCACGACGGCGAAGGGCATCGCGGGGGGCCTGCCGCTGGCGGCCGTCACGGGGCGTGCCGATCTGATGGATGCTGCGCACCTCGGCGGCCTGGGCGGAACGTACGGCGGTAACCCGGTCGCCTGCGCGGCAGCGCTCGCCGCGATCGAGGTGTTCGAGACCGAGGACCTCTCCTCTCGCGCCCGGGCGCTGGGGGAGATCCTGTTCGCCCGACTGCACAGCATCCAAGCCGCCGATCCCCGTGTCGGAGACGTGCGCGGCCGCGGCGCGATGGTGGCGGCGGAATTCATCGATCCCACCACCGGGGCACCGGACGCCGCCTTGGCGGGTGCCGTGGCGAAGGCGGCCATCGCCGAGGGCGTGATCGTGCTGACGTGCGGAACCTACGGCAACGTCATCCGGTTCCTGCCGCCGCTGTCGATCCCCGACGCCCTGCTCGAGGAGGGCCTCGACGTCGTCGCGGCCGCCCTCGCCGCCGCGTGAGCTTCACCGACCGAGCCTCATCGAAGGAGATGGACACGCCATGACCGAGATCAACAGAGACGTGGTGATCGTGGGTGCGGGGGCCGCGGGCCTGACCGCCGCGAACGCGCTGCGTCGCGCGGGGCTGTCGGTCGCCGTGCTGGAGGCCCGCGACCGCGTGGGCGGCCGCCTGCTGACCGACGTGATCGAGGGCGCGACCCTCGAGGTCGGCGGCCAGTGGGTCTCACCCGACCAGGAGGCGCTGATCGAGACGGTCGCCGACCTCGGGCTCGACACCTACAGCCGCTACCGGGAGGGCGACAGCGTCTACATCGGCCCCGACGGGGTACTCACCCGTTTCACCGGCGACATCTTCCCCGTCGCGGAGGCGACCGAGAAGACGATGGTCGACCTCATCGCCCGTCTCGACGAGATGGTGGCCGCCACCGACCCCGACCGGCCGTGGGAGCATCCCGACGCCGAGGCCCTCGATCGCATCTCCTTCGAGGGATGGCTGCACGAGCAGACCGATGACCAGGAGGCGATCGACAACATCGGCCTCTTCATCGCCGGGGCGATGCTCACCAAACCCCCGCACGCCTTCTCGGCACTGCAGGCCCTGCTCATGGCGGCCAGTGCCGGCAGCTTCAGCAACCTCGTCGATGCCGACTTCATCCTCGACAAGCGCGTCGTCGGCGGTCTCCAGCAGGTGCCGCTTCTGCTCGCCGAACGTCTAGGTGACGACGTCTTCCTCGACCAGGCCGTGCGCACCCTGGAGTGGTCGGAAGATGGGGGAGTGCGGGCGATCGCCGATGGGATGAGTGTGCGCGCCCGCTTCGCGATCCTCGCGCTCGCCCCCGTGCTCTACCCGCGCATCTCCTTCGTGCCGCCGCTGCCCCGCCTCCAGCACCAGATGCACCAGCACCTGTCGATGGGGTTCGTGATCAAGGTGCACGCCGTTTACGACCGGCCGTTCTGGCGAGACCACGGGCTCTCCGGCACCGCGTTCAGCCCGTACGAACTCGTCCATGAGGCCTACGACAACACCAACCACGACGACGAGCGCGGCACGCTGGTGGGCTTCGTCTCCGACCGTCATGCCGACGACATGTTCCGCCTGTCGGCCGAGGAGCGTCGCGGTCTGATCCTCGAGTCGCTGTCCCACTACTACGGGGAAGATGCGCTTCACCCCGTCGTGTATTACGAGAGCGACTGGGGCACCGAGGAGTGGACGCGCGGCGCCTACGCCGCCAGTTTCGACCTCGGCGGGCTCGTCCGCTACGGCGCCGACCTCCGTGCGGCCGTCGGGCCGATCCACTTCGCCTGCAGCGACCTCGCCGGTGCCGGTTACCAGCACGTCGACGGGGCGATCCGGATGGGACGGCTGGCTGCGTCGACGATCATCGAGGAGGCCCGCGCATGAGCGCCCCGATCGTGGTCGGGTACACCGCGACCGATGCCGGCGCCGACGCGCTCGCCCTGGGAGCACGACTCGCCCGAGCGACCGGCAGTGCGCTCGAGATCGTGCTCGTGCTGCCCGACGAGTCGCGCAGCGTCATCACCCCGCCGGACGCGGGGTACACGCAGCACGTGCGTGATCAGGCGGAGCGGTGGCTCGCCGAGGCGAGCGAAGCGGTGACGGCCGCGCATCCCCGCGGGGCGGTGCGCTACGGCGAATCGTTCGCCGCGGGGCTCGTGAACGCGGCCCACGAGTTCGGCGCCCGGGTGATCGTCATCGGCGCGGCCAACGGCGGCCTCCGCGGTCGCCATCGTCTCGGCAGCGTTGCGAGCGAACTGCTGCACTCCTCCGACGTTCCCGTCGCCCTCGCGCCCGAGGGTTTCCGGCAGGCCGACACGGCCGTCGGTCTCTCGCGGGTCACCGCCGCGGTAGGAACCCGGGCCGGGGCCGACGTGCTGCTGGAGGAGAGCATCGCGCTCGCGGCCGCAGCATCCGTTCCCCTCCGCCTGGTGTCGCTCGAGCCTCTCGACCTCCCCGCCGGTCTTGACACGGGCGCGGTGCGGGTGCTCAGCGACACGCACGCGGAAACCGTGCTGGAACGCGCGCGGGAGACCCTCCCCACGGACATCGCCTCGAGCGCGACGGTGGCGCACGGCGAGAGCATCGAAGACGCGGTCGGCGACCTGGAATGGCTGCCCGACGAGATCGCCGTGGTCGGCTCGAGTCGTCTCGCGCAGCCGCGCCGACTGTTCCTCGGTACCACCGCCGCGAAGATGCTGCACGAGCTTCCGGTGCCGCTCCTCGTGGTGCCGCGCACCCGCTCCCAGGAAGGACCGCAGTCATGACCTCTCCGCACTCCCCGGCGACACCGCCCGTCGCCGTCGACGAGGCCGGCGGCGGCCTGTCCAGCAAGGGCTTGTCCGCCGGGACCATCGGCCTGATCGGTGCCGTCGTGATCGGCATCTCGTGCATCGCCCCGGCTTACACGTTGACCGCGGCCCTCGGCCCGACCGTGTCGGAGGTCGGCTTCCAAGTGCCGGCGATCATCCTCGTCGGGTTCATCCCGATGCTGCTGGTCGCGTTCGGCTACCGGGAGCTGAACAAGCAGATGCCCGACTCCGGTACCTCGTTCACGTGGGCATCCCGCGCGTTCGGCCCCTGGATCGGCTGGATGGCCGGGTGGGGACTGATCGCCGCCACCATCCTCGTGCTGTCCAACCTGGCGGGCATCGCGGTGGAGTTCCTCTTCCTGCTGATCGACCAGCTCGCGGGCAGCCCCGGCACGATCGCCGAACTGGCGTTCAACCCGTTCATCAACGTGGTCGTCTGCCTCTTGTTCATGCTGGGTGCCACGATCGTGTCCTACCGCGACCTGCAGACCACGCAGAAGCTGCAGTACGTGCTCGTGACCTTCCAGGTGCTGGTGCTGGTGGTCTTCTCGATCGCCGCCTTCGTGCACGTGGCCCAGGGCGACGCGTTCGATGCGAGTCCGGTGGAACTGTCGTGGTTCAACCCGTTCGAGGTCGGATCGTTCACGGCGATCGTCGCGGGTCTGTCGCTGTCGATCTTCATCTTCTGGGGGTGGGACGTCACCCTCACCATGAACGAGGAGACGAAGGACCCGGAGAAGACTCCCGGCCGCGCGGCGACCCTCACCGTCATCACGATCGTGGTGCTGTACCTGCTGATCTCGATCGCCCTGCTGGCTTTCGCCGGCACGGGGGACGGCGAGCTGGGCCTGGGCAACGAAGACATCCAGGACAACGTCTTCTTCTACCTGAGCGGCCCGATCCTCGGGCCTCTCGCCTTCCTGGTGTCGCTCGCCGTGCTGACCAGCTCGGCGTCGTCGCTGCAGTCGACCTTCGTCTCGCCCGCCCGAACGCTGTTGGCCATGGGGCACTACGGCGCGCTGCCGTCGCGGTTCGCGAAGGTGAGCCCGCGGTTCTTCACCCCCGGGTTCGCCACGGTCGTGTCGGCGGTCGTCGCATCCGTCTTCTACACGATCATGCGATTCGTCAACGAGAACGTTCTGTGGGACACGATCACGACGCTCGGACTGATGATCTGCTTCTACTACGGACTCACCGCGTTCGCGTGCGTCTGGTACTTCCGCAAGCAGTGGTTCGACTCGGTGCGCAACGTCGTGTTCACCCTGCTCTTCCCGCTCGTGGGCGGGATCATCCTCGCGGTGCTGTTCGTCATCACCCTCGTCGAGAGCCTCGACCCCGAGTACGGCAGCGGCACCGAGTGGTTCGGCGTCGGCAGCGTGTTCGTGCTGGGTGTGACGATCATCGGGCTGGGCATCGTGCTGATGGTCTGGCAGGCCATCCGCCGCCCGGCGTTCTTCCGGGGCGAGACGCTTTCCCTGGCCGCGCCGCCCAGCGCGCGCCGCCAGAATGTACCGAACGGATCGGAGAAACCATGACCGAGTACGCCGTCGTGAACCCCGCCACGGGGGAGACCCTCGCCACCTACGACACCTTCACCGACGATGAGGTCGAAGCCGCCGTCGGACGGGCGGATGCTGCGTCCCGCTCCTGGGCGCGCACGTCGCCGTCGGAGCGCGCCGAGCTGCTGCACCGCGCCGCCGAGCTGCACCGCGAACGTCGCGAGGAGCTCGCGAGCATCATCGTGCGCGAGATGGGCAAGCCCCTCGAGGCGGCCCTCGGCGAGGTGGACTTCGCCGCGGACATCACGCAGTTCTACGCCGACCAGATCGCGGTGATCACTGCCGACCAGCCGCTGCCGATCGCGGGAGAGGGAACGGCCGTCATCCGCCGCACGCCGCTGGGCGCGCTCCTCGGCATCATGCCGTGGAACTTCCCCTACTACCAGGTCGCCCGCTTCGCCGCGCCGAACCTGGCCATGGGCAACACGATCCTGCTCAAGCACGCCCCGCAGTGTCCGGAATCGGCGGCCGCGATCGAGACCATCTACCGCGACGCGGGCTTTCCCGAAGGGGCATACGTCGACCTGCGCGTGACGAACGAGCAGGCGGCGTCGATCATCGCCGACCCGCGCGTGCACGGGGTCTCGGTGACCGGCTCGGAGCGAGCGGGCGCCGCCGTCGCCGAGGCGGCCGGGCGCAACCTCAAGAAGGTCGCCCTCGAACTCGGCGGGTCCGACCCCTTCCTGCTGCTGTCGACCGATGATCTCGATGCGACGGTGCAGGCGGCCGTCGACGCTCGGTTGGACAACACCGGGCAGTCCTGCAACGCGGCGAAGCGATTCGTCGTCGTCGACGAGCTCTACGACGCGTTCCTCGAGAAATTCTCCGCCGCGATGAGCGCCGCGACGCTGGGCGACCCGAACGACGCCGATACGGTGCTCGGGCCGCTCTCTTCCCTGACGGCCGCGGAACGCCTGCAGGAGCAGGTCGATCGGGCCGTCTCCCAGGGGGCCACCCTGGTCACCGGCGGCACCCGAGACGGGGCGTTCTTCACCCCGACCGTGCTGACCGACGTCACCGCGGAGATGGATGCGTACCGCGAGGAGTTCTTCGGCCCGGTGGGCGTGGTCTACCGCGTCGCCGACGAGGACGCCGCCGTCGCGGTGGCCAACGACACGCCCTTCGGTCTCGGTTCGTACCTGTTCACCACCGACGAGGAGCAGGCGCAGCGTGTCGCCGATCGGATCGAGGCGGGCATGGTCTTCGTCAACCTCGTGCTGGCAGACTCGCCCGAGCTGCCGTTCGGCGGCATCAAACGGTCGGGCACCTCCCGCGAATTGGGACTGCTCGCCGCGGATGAGTTCGTCAACAAGAAGCTCATCCGCACCGCATGAGGGGTGGAGGTGGGCTCGGTTCGCCACCGCGAGGGGCATGACGTAGACTGGATGAAGCAGTTGAAGTCTGCATTCTTTCGCCGTGCCCGCGGGTCGGGCTGGCCCCTCCCCAACAGGACACGACGGAAGACGGCGGGCGATTCGGGCCGCAAGGTCTTAGGGCGGTAGCTCAATTGGCAGAGCAGCGGTCTCCAAAACCGCAGGTTGCAGGTTCGATTCCTGTCCGCCCTGCGCGTCAGCGCACGCTGGCACACGGAAGGTAATTCAGGTGAGTTCGATGGTCCAGGATGAACCGGCCGGCGAGGCCGTCGCCAAGCGCGACGCGCCGAGAGAGAAGAAGCCCAACTTCTTCCGGCGGATCGCCATCTTCATCCGGCAGGTCTTCGCCGAGCTTCGCAAGGTCGTCACCCCGACCCGGCAGGAACTCGTCAAGTTCACCGCGGTGGTCCTCGGATTCGTCGTCGTGATGATGGCCCTGGTCTACGGCCTGGACGTGCTATTCGTCTGGGTCACGACCGCAGTCTTCGGTGTACCGGACGGCACTGTCCCCTGAGTAGCGCTTCGGCGCCCGCGGCGCGCGCTCAGCGCCCGCACCCTGAACGGAAGAGAACACACGTGTCTGAAAAGTTTACCGACGACGCCGATTGGGCGACGGCCGCCGAGCAGTCCAGCGAGGACGACGAGGCGCAGGAGGGCAACCAGCTTGCCGCCGAAGAGCGCTCCGTCGAGCCCGCCGAGCACGCCGCGCTGCACATCGAGGATCCTGACGGACCGGCCGACGCCGCCACCGATGGCGAAGACGACGATATGGATGTCGACGACCCCGAGGCCGACGCGATCGTGAACGACGCGCTCGAGCTCGACCAGGCCGCCGAGGCCGAGGCCGCAGCCGAAGTGCTCACCGAGTCCTACGAAGAAGAAGCGGCCGAGCTCGCCGCCGAGGCTGCCGACGAGGTCACGCCGTACGACGGCCCCGACATCAACGGCGAGCCCGATGCCCCGGTGCTCGACGAGGAGTTCATCGAAGAGGTGGGCGCTGCGGCAGGAGTCGTCGACGAGGTCGAGTCCTCGGTGTCCCCGGCCGACGCTGCGGAAGTTCCCGGTGACGTCGACCCGGCCGATCACGAGACGGACCCGTACGAAGAGTTCCGGATGGATCTGCGGATGCTTCCGGGCAAGTGGTTCGTCATCCACTCCTACGCCGGTTTCGAGCGCAAGGTGAAGGCCAACATCGAGCAGCGCAAGTCCACGCTCGAGGTCGAGGACGACATCTACCAGGTCGAGGTCCCGATGGAGGACGTCGTCGAGATCAAGAACGGCCAGCGCAAGATGGTCACGCGCGTCCGGATCCCCGGCTACGTGCTCGTGCGCATGGAACTCAACGAAGACACCTGGTCGGTCGTTCGGCACACCCCCGGCGTGACCGGGTTCGTGGGCAATGCGCACAACCCGACCCCGCTCCGCTTCGAGGAGGCCTTCAACATGTTGAAGAGCCTCGTCGAGGTCAAGGAGGTCGCCCCGGCGAAGGCCGGCGCCACCAAGGGCGGCCAGGGCGTCGCCCGCAGCATCGTCACCGAGGTCGACTTCGAGGTCGGCGAGACGATCACGATCAAGGAAGGCTCGTTCGCGGGTCTTCCCGGTTCGATCAGCGAGATCAAGCCGGAGAGCGGCAAGCTCACCGTGCTCGTGTCGCTGTTCGAGCGTGAGACCCCGGTCGAGCTGTCGTTCGACCAGGTCACCAAGCAGTAGGAATTACCCCAGACTTCCCGTCGTTGAGATGGGAGAACCGCTGTCCGGAGATGCCGGGCGTGCGGGAGAGAAGATCCCCCCCCGAGCCTCAGCGAGGCGAAGGATGCGGATCGCTCGAGGAAAGGAAAAGGAAATGGCACCGAAGAAGAGGGTGACCGGCCTGATCAAGCTTCAGATCAAGGCCGGAGCCGCAAACCCCGCGCCCCCGATCGGGCCCGCGCTCGGTCAGCACGGCGTCAACATCATGGAGTTCTGCAAGGCGTACAACGCGGCCACCGAGGCTCAGCGCGGCAACGTCATCCCCGTGGAGATCACCGTCTACGAGGACCGCAGCTTCACGTTCATCCTGAAGACCCCGCCCGCGGCGGAGCTCATCAAGAAGGCCGCCGGCCTGGCGAAGGGGTCGCCGACTCCGCACACGACCAAGGTGGGCAAGCTCACCAAGGATCAGGTGCGCGAGATCGCCACGACCAAGCAGCCCGACCTGAACGCGAACGACATCGACGCTGCGTCGAAGATCATCGCCGGCACCGCCCGTTCCATGGGCATCACGGTCGAGGACTGAGGGGATAACGAACATGGCTACTAAGTCCAAGGCCTACCAGGCCGCTGCGTCGAAGATCGGCGAAGACACCTTCTACACGCCCACCGAGGCGGTCGTGCTCGCGAAGGAGACCGGGTCGAAGAAGTTCGACTCGACCGTCGAGGTCGCGCTCAAGCTCGCTGTCGACCCCCGCAAGGCCGACCAGATGGTGCGCGGCACCGTCATCCTGCCCCACGGCACGGGTAAGACGGCTCGCGTCATCGTGTTCGCCACGGGCCCCGCAGCCGAAGCCGCTCTCGCGGCCGGTGCCGACGAGGTCGGTGGAGCCGAGCTCATCGAGAAAGTCGCCGGCGGGTACACCTCGTTCGACGCCGCTGTCTCGACCCCCGAGCTCATGGGCCAGGTCGGTCGACTGGGTAAGGTGCTGGGCCCCCGCGGCCTCATGCCGAACCCGAAGACCGGCACCGTGACCCCCAACCCGGCCAAGGCCGTCGAGGAGATCAAGGGCGGCAAGATCGAGTTCCGTGTCGACAAGCACGCCAACGTCCACTTCGTGGTGGGCAAGGCGTCGTTCTCGGCCGAGCAGCTCGATGAGAACCTGAAGACCGCTCTCGAAGAGATCGTGCGGCTCAAGCCCTCGAGCTCGAAGGGGCGCTACATCCAGAAGGGTGCGGTGTCGACCACGTTCGGCCCCGGCATCCCGCTGGACGTCAACAGCATCGCCTGACACCTGGTGTGAAGAAGGACCCCGTCGCGATCCGCGGCGGGGTCCTTCTTCGTTCAGCGGGTGGGGAGGACGTCGAAGCCGGAGCTGCCGAGGGGAACGACCTCGACGAGATCCACGGCCGAGACTTGAGCGGACGCGGGACCGCGTCGCATCCATGCCACCATCTCGTCGACGCGCTCGGGGATGCCCTCGATCTCGCCCTCGACGGAACCGTCGCTGCGGTTGCGCACCCAGCCGCTGACCCCGATCTGCTGGGCCGCGGCCCGCGCGGAGAATCGGTAGCCGACACCTTGGACGGCTCCGTGGACGTGGATGACGACGCGGCGCATGCCCCCATCGTGCCGCACCGGCGAGGGGTCGGGGTCAGTGGGGCAGCACGAGGCTGATGGCGAGGGTGATCATCACCACGGCGATGGCTCCATCCAGCACCCGCCACGCGCGGGGAGTGGCCAACCAGCGCCCGAGATACCGTGCGCCGTAGCCGAGGGAGAAGAACCAGGCGATGCTCGCCGTGATGGCACCGGCGGCGAACACCCACCGGAACTCGCCGTGCGTGGTCGCGACCGAGCCCAGAAGGAAGACCGTGTCGAGGTAGACGTGCGGGTTGAGCCACGTCAGGGCCAGGCAGGTCAGCAGTACCGGGGTCAGCCGGGTGCGCGTCGCTGTGCCCTGGCCGAGCGAGGCGCTACCGGCATCCGGCGAACGCGCGTCGAGGGCGGCTCCGCCCGGTCGCCACGCGCGCCGGGCCGCGAGCAGCCCGTACCCGGCGAGGAAGATCGCGCCGGCCCAGCGCACCACGTCGATGAGCCACGGCACGGCGGCCAGCACGAGTCCGATTCCGGAGACGCCGAGCGCGATGAGGACGGCGTCCGAGATTGCGCAGACGAGCACGACCGCGAGCACGTGCTCGCGGCGGATGCCCTGACGCAGTACGAAGAGGTTCTGCGCGCCGATGGCCACGATGAGGGACAGACCCAGGCCGATTCCGGCCGCCAGAGAAGCGAGCATGCCCCTGACGCTAGGCGCGACCCGAGCGCAAGTACAGCTCATGTTTCTGTTGCACCATTAGCGTAGCTTCATGGACATCCCGCTCGACCTCGCTCGCACCCTCGCCGTCGTGCTCGAGGAGGGGACGTTGGATGCTGCGGCCCGCCGTCTTCATGTCACTCCTTCGGCGGTGAGCCAGCGCATCCGCGCCTTGGAGGACCGGCTCGGTCGCGTCGTGCTGGTGCGCTCCAAGCCGGTGCGGACGACCGAGGCGGGTGAGGCCGTGGTGCGCCTCGCGCGGCAGCTCGCGCTCATCGAGCACGAGGCGCTCGCTGAGATCGGGGTCGACGACACCGTCGGGGCAGCCGTCGTTCCCCTGGCCGTGAACGCCGACTCGCTGGCGACGTGGTTCCTCGCCCCGCTCGCTCGCATCACGCGGGAGCGCCGCGTGGTCTTCGACCTGCACCGGGATGATCAGGACTTCACCGCCGGTCTGCTCGAGTCGGGAGCGGTGATGGGCGCGGTCACCTCCCGCTCGACCGCCGTGGCCGGGTGCCGGGTGAGCGCGCTCGGGGTGCTCCGCTACGAGGCGGTGGCGAGTGCGGCGTTCTTCGAGCAGTGGTTCACGGCGGGTGTGGATGCCGCCTCCCTCGCCGAGGCGCCGCTCGTCGACTTCGACCGGCGCGACGAACTGCAATCCCGCTGGCTGGGCGAGCGCGTGGGTGAGGCCGCCGTGCCGCCGCGGCACCGCGTACCGGCGTCGAACGACTTCGCCACCGCGATCCGGCTGGGTCTCGGGTGGGGGTTGCTCCCGCGGCTCCAGTCCGGCGACGATCTCGCCTCGGGTGCCCTGGTGCCCCTGGGCGGGCCGCCGATCGATGTGCCGCTGTACTGGCAGCAGTGGAACCTGACGTCTCCGCTGCTCGACGCGATCCGCGACGAGGTGGTCGCCGAAGGGCGACGGGTGCTCGTCGCGTGAGCGATCAGTCCTCGCTGACCTGCAGCACGAGCTTGCCCCGCGTGTGGCCGTTCTCCAGCTGCTCGTGGGCGGCGGCGGCATCGGCCAAATCGAAGACGCTGTCGATGTACACCTGCAAGGCGCCGGAGTCCAGGAGTCGACCGATCGTCGCAAGCGCCCCGCCGTCGGGGATGACCTTGTAGCTCGTGGCGCGCACACCGGCAGCGGCGGCAGCATCCGCGTATCCGGGCCACGCTCCGGTCGGCACCTCCACCAGCAGGCCGCCGGGGCGGAGGACGCGGAGCGAGCGGGTCCCGGTGTCGTCGGTCGTGTTGCCGACCAGGTCGATCACGACGTCGACCTCGCCGGCGCGCTCCTCGAACTTCTCCGTGGTGTGGTCGATGACCACATCCGCACCGAGTTCCCGCAGCCAATCGGCGTTGCGGGCGGAGCTCGTCGCGATCACCCGAGCGCCGAAGTAGGCGGCGAACTGCACGGCGAAGTGACCGACCCCGCCGCTGGCGGCGTGGATCAGCATCCGTTGTCCTTCGTGGGCGAGAGCCGTCTCGACGACGAGCCCCCACGCGGTCAGGGCGGCGAGCGGCACGCCCGCGGCCTCGACATGCGAGAGCGAGCTGGGTTTGCGCGCCAGGGACAGCGTCGGTACGACCGCGTACTCGGCATAGCTGCCCCCGCACCGCGGGAAGTTCGAGACGCCGAAGACCTCGGTGCCCGCCGGGAAGGGGTGCGCCTCGAAGGGCGCCCGCACGACCACGCCGCTGAAGTCGAAGCCCAGGGTCGCGGGATAGGCGGCGATGCCGTTGGCGACGCCGCTGCCGGCGCGGGTCTTGGCATCGATCGGGTTGACCCCTGCAGCCACGATGCGCACGAGCACTTCGCTGAGCACGGGGGTGGGAGTCGGCACGGTGGCCAGGTGCAGATTCGACGGTGCGCCCGTCGCATCGATCACGGCCGCACGCATGTCGGCCGGGGGCTCGAGGGCGGACAGCGGGGCGAGGTGGGCGGAGGACTCGGGACGCGACGGCCGGAATCTCATGGTGCGCTCCTTCCGTACGGTCATCGTCGGCAGCACAGATGCTGAAGGACGACCTCAGTCAAGCGCGAGATTGTCTCCACGGTGTTACGCCGGTGTCACCGCGCAGGAAAGGATGCTGCGCTCAGGCCTCGGGGGTCTCGCCGGCGGCGAGGGCATGCATGAGCACCGTGACGTGACGGATATCGGCGACGTTCCAGTCTTCGAGCACGGCGAACAGGCGTCCGTGGTGCGGCTCCCGCGCCGCAGCGAGGCGTTCGGCGCCCTCCGGAGTGACGGCGATGAGCCGGGAGCGGCGGTCGTCGGGATCGGGGGTACGGGCGATGAGCCCGAGGACTTCGAGCTCGGAGACCGAGCGGCTGATGAGCCCCTTGTCGGCGGTCAGTCGATCGGCGAGGGCGGAGAGGGTGATCGCCCCGGAGCGACTGATCGTGGAGAGCACCTTGAAGGTACCGGGCAGCATGCCCGGGTGCACCCGCTCCGCGGCGTTCGCGAGGTAGCGGCGGAAGACGGTCATCAGCTCGGCGAACGAGGCTTCGAGAGCCTGAACGGCTTCGAAGCGTTCGGGGTCGGCCGTGGCGGCTTCCGAACCCGCCGAGACGGCCGACCCCGTGCGGGGGTCAGCCGTCTCGGCGGACGTGACGGAGGCCGTCATGTCATGCACCGTCGCCCGTGCTGGAGCGACGGGACGAGCGCAGCTCGTGCTCGGTGAGCGTGGCCACGGGGCCGGTGGCCTCGAGGACCGCCATGCCCTCGGCGGTCGAGACCGTCGCGAGGTCGGCCTCGCCGGCGACGACCCGCTCGCTGGTCGTCATCCGCGTGAGCGGCTTGTTCGGCAGGAAGATGATCGCGATGAGGCTCACGATCGCCACGGGAACCGCGATCAGGAACGAGTGCGCGATCGCCGTGGCGTAGATGTCTTCAACGATGACCTGCACGGTCGGCGGCAGGGCCGACACCTGCGGGATCGCCCCCGACTGCAGCTGCTGTGCGACGGCCGCTCCGTCCGGGCCGAGGCCCGCGATCGCGGCTCCCAGGTCGGCGGCGCGCTCGGTGAAGAGGTTCGTCGCGGAGGTCGCGAGGGCGGCGCCCATGACGGACACCCCGATCGTTCCACCGAGGCTGCGGAAGAAGGTGACGCCCGAGCTGGCTGCACCCATCACCGAGGGGGCGCTGGTGTTCTGCACGATGAGCACGAGGTTCTGCATCGTCATACCGACACCGGCACCGAGGAGGGCCATGTAGATCGAGACGAGTGCGAAGTTCGTGTCGTAGTGGATCGTCGACAGCAGCGACGAGCCGGCGATGAGCAGGATGGCGCCGGCGATGAGGTACGGCTTCCAGTGACCGAAGCGGCTGATCAGCTGCCCGACCACGACCGAGGCGATGAGGAGTCCCGCGATCATGGGGATCGTGAGGATACCGGCCTCGGTCGGCGTCGCGCCGCGAGCCATCTGCATGTACTGGCTGAGGAAGACCGCCGTGCCGAACATGGCGAGTCCGGTCGCGATCGAGGCGATCACCGCGAGGGTGAAGGTGCGGTTGCGGAACAGCGTGAGCGGTACGAGCGGCTCGGTGACGCGCAGCTCGACGACGATGAACAGCACGGCAGCGGCGATCGAGCCGCCGACCATGAGTACGGTCGGAACGCTCCACCAGTCGAAGCTGTCGCCCGCGTTGGTCACCCAGATGAGGATGAGCGAGACCGACGTTGCGAGCAGCACGATGCCGAGGTAGTCGATGTTCGCCTTGCGAGCAGGACGGGCAGGCAGGTGCAGCGTCCGCTGCATGATGATGAGGGCTGCGACGGCGAAGGGGAGCGCGACGAAGAAGTTGAAGCGCCAGCCGAGGGTATCGGTGATCACACCACCCAGGAGGGGGCCGCCCACGGTGGCGACGGCCATGACCGCGCCGAACAGACCCATGTACTTGCCCCGCTCGCGGGGGCTGATGATGTCGGCCAGGATGACCTGGCTGAGGGCGGCGAGGCCGCCGGCGCCGATGCCCTGGACGGCACGGAAGGCGATCAGCGTCTCGGGGTTCTGCGAGAACCCGGCCGCCGCGGTCGCGAGCACGAAGATCGCGATGGCGATCTGGATGAGCAGCTTGCGGTTGAACAGGTCGGCGAGCTTGCCCCAGACGGGGGTGGAGATCGCGGTCGTCAGCAGGGTCGAGGTGACGACCCAGGTGAAGGTGGCCTGGTCGCCGCTGAGGTCGTGCACGATGACGGGCAGCGACGTCGACACGACGGTGGACGCGAGCATGGAGACGAACATCCCGAGGAGGAGTCCGGTGAGCGCGGGCAGTACGCGACGCTGCGCGGTACTGGGCTCGGGAACAGCGGTTGCCATGGTGAAACCTTTGGAGGAGAGAGGGTTTCGCGACACCAGCGGCGCGATAGTTGACTGATATCAACTATAACGCGGTTGCTTGACTTTCGTCAACTATGCGTCGATGAGCGCGAGCGCCCGGTACCTCTCCCGCGGCGGCTCGGCTCGCGCCGGTACCTGGATGCCCGTGGTGCGGCGGTAGAGCTCGTCGATCAGGGTGGTGGCGAGGTGCACGAGCTTCGCGATCTCGCGGTCGTCGCGGTCGACCCACTGGCAGCGCGGCTCGTCGGCGACGGGCACGAAGTCGTCGTGCTGCTCCCACGTCACGAGAGTGCGCTCGGCTCCGAGAACGTGCTGCTGCCACCAGACCTGGCGCAGATAGGTGCGAGGGATGCTGCGCCACGACTTATTGGTCGTCTTGATCTCCGCGAGGATGACCCGTCCCGCAGCATCCACCGTCACACCGTCCGGTGTCGCGAGGTGACGCTTCTCCACGACCGCATGGAACAGGGCGGACGAGGGCTGGATCCCGTGCGTCGCCGCCACCCACGCGGCGATCTCGGGCTCGCGCCGACGCCCGTGGTCGGTGTAGGCGTTACCGGAGAATCCGGAGCCCATGAGCTTCGCATCCGCGGCGCGCTTGATCGCGTTGGCGCTGGTGAGGGTGGCGACATCGGTGGCGGTGATCCCGCGCGAGCGTGCCCGCACCCATGCCACCCGGTCGCGCGAGTCCGCAACGATCCGGGCGGCCAGCTCGGGGCTGCGCGCGCTCAGTTCGGGGGACATGCGTTCGATGCTAACCCCGCCCTCCCGCCGCTTCCGCCTCGACCCGCCGCCAGATTCCGACCGCCCGCGCGTGTCGCGCCCTTACGCCGCCGCCACCGTCCAAAACGTACGTACTCGTCGAAACCGGATGTCCTTGCGCTCAACCAGGTGTGTGCTCGCCGAGAACGTACGTACTGGGCGTGGGGAGTGCGGGGGGTGGAAAACTGCTGCTCCACAGGGCGGGCGATCCGCTGGGTTGTCCACCGGGGTGGGAATCGGAGGGCGGTGGGGAGAGCGGATGCTTCACCCTCGACGCATGCCGCACCACATCACCGTTGCCGAGGCGCGCGCCGCGCTGATGACGCGAGTTCAGCTGGACGAGTCGGGTATGCGTGACTCGGACCTCCGACGCGCAACCCAAGCCGGCGTGTGGGTGCGCGTTCAGCGCAACCAGTACGCGGAAGCATCCCTTCTGAGCAATCTGTGGCCCGAGTCGAAGCACCTCGTCGCTGTTGTGGCCGCCTCGCGGGAGATGAGGGGAGGTGAGAGCGCGATCTCGCACTATTCCGCTGCCGTCGTGCACGGCCTTCCGCTTTACCGGCTCCAGCCCGCGCGCGTGCAGTCGACCTTGCTCGGGCACGCGCGTTCGTCCAGCCGCGGTGGCGCCATGCGGCACGAGGACACGCTCGGTGAGGACGACGTCACGACCGTGGGCGGAATTCGCTGCACCACGCTCGAGCGGACGGTGTTCGACATCGCCCGCACGCTGGGCTGGGAGGCGACCGTCGCCTGCGCCGACGCCGCTTTGCGCACGATCGCGATGCGTGAGCGCGAGTATGACCCCGACGTCGCTGCGGAATGGCGCGACCGCCTGCGTGAGCGGGCGGCCGGTGCTACGGGGCGAAGGGGGATTCGGCAAGCGCGGCGCATGATCGAGTTCGCCGACGGGAGGGCCGAGCTGCCCGGGGAGAGTGTTAGCCGCGTGCAACTCGTGCGTCTGGGGTTCACCGACCTCGACCTGCAGGTTGCCGTCCCCTCTCCGGCAGGCCGGAACTACGAGGTGGACATCGGGATCCAGCAAGCTCGCACGTTCTGGGAATTCGACGGAAAGGGCAAGTATGCGGATGCGGACAGCATCCGGGACGTCGTCCTGCGAGAGAAGCAACGGGAGGATTGGATCCGGGGCAAGACCCAGTGGCGCATGGTCCGTGGCGAGGATGCGCACATCGTTACTCCCGCCGCGCTCGCCAAGAGACTCGCCTCGTTCGGCGTCTACCCGCCCCGCTGAGCCTCTTCTCTCGCGCTTCCCGCCCAGTACGTAGGTTCTCGACGAACCCGCACACTTTGGGTTCCCCATAAGGGGTGGGTTCGCCCATTACGTACGTTTTCGGCGAGGGGGGCGGGCGGAGCGGGTGGAGGGGGCGAAGGGCGAAGGGGGAGGAAAGGGGGAGGCGGGCGGGATTTGGGGGGAGAGCGGGAAGGGGTTATATTGGTGGCAAGCCAAAGACCGCCGGTCATCGGCGTGCGCGCGAGCGCATGACGATCGAAGCAGCAGAAGCGAAGTCCGCAAGGACATCGTGGAAAGCGGACCTGCGCAGGTGTACGAACGACATCCCGATCGGGATCAACGCTCCGTGCTCTTGCGCCGGAGCGTTTTCTTATGCTGCGGGGAAGAACGGATGCTGCGGCCCGACGCCCGCTCCCGCGGAGCGTCTCGTACATCAAAGGAGTGGCCATGGCGCAGAAGGACGCATCGGTTGCCGAGCTCACGAAGCACTTCGAGGACTCGACCGCCGTTCTGCTGACCGAGTACCGCGGTTTGACGGTTGCCCAGCTCAAGGAGCTGCGTAACAGCATCCGTCAGGACGCGGAATACGCCGTGGTGAAGAACACGCTGACCAAGATCGCCGCGTCCAACGCGGGGGTCACCGGCCTGGACGACGACCTCAAGGGTCCGTCTGCCATTGCCTTCGTCCACGGTGACCCTGTCGCCGTCGCGAAGAGCATGCGGAACTTCGCCAAGGCTAATCCTCTTCTCGTGATCAAGGGCGGCTTCTTCGACGGCGCCTCCTTGACCGCAGAAGAGGTGAACAAGCTCGCCGATCTCGAGAGCCGTGAAGTCCTGCTGGCGAAGCTCGCCGGCGCGATGAAGGCCTCGCTGTTCGGCGCCGCCTATCTGTTCAACGCACCGCTCGCACAGGCCGTTCGCACGGTCGACGCGCTGCGTGAAAAGCAGGAGTCCGCAGCCTGATTCATTCAGGCGCGGTACGAATAACCCCGATCAAGGAGATAAATCATGGCAAAGCTCAGCACTGACGAGCTGCTCGACGCGTTCAAGGAGCTCACGCTCATCGAGCTCAGCGACTTCGTCAAGAAGTTCGAGGAGACCTTCGAGGTCACCGCCGCGGCTCCCGTCGCCGTTGCCGGCCCCGCTGCCGGTGGCGCCGCCCCCGTCGAAGAGGAAGAGGTCAAGGACTCCTTCGACGTCATCCTCGAGGCTGTCGGCGACAAGAAGATCCAGGTCATCAAGGTCGTCCGCGAGCTCACCTCGCTCGGTCTCGGTGAGGCGAAGGCCGTCGTCGACGGTGCTCCCAAGGCCGTCCTCGAGGGCGCCAACAAGGAGACCGCCGAGAAGGCCAAGGCCGCTCTCGAAGAGGCCGGCGCGACCGTCAACCTCAAGTAATCCCCTCTCGGGTCGGCGTCGCCTCGCGACATCGGCCTGAGAAACTCGAAGCCCCGGATGCTGTCAGCATCCGGGGCTTCGTCGTTCCGTCAGCGCGGGGGAGCGGTGGAGGCCCTCACCACGAGCTGCACCGGGATCGTCGAGCGCGCGGGGGCGGCGGCGTAATCGACCATCCCGAGGAGGATGTCCACGGCCTGCTCGCCCTGCGCGGCCGGGTGCTGCTCCACGGTGGTCAGCGCGAACATCTCGGCGTAGTCGTGGCCGTCGATTCCGACCACGCTCAGCTGCCCGGGCACGGTGATGCCCAGGCGCCGCGCCGCGATGATCGTGCCGATCGCGATCTCATCGCACGCGGCGACGATCGCCGTGGGGCGTCCTTCGACATCGGCGAGGAGGGCGGCCGCGGCAGCGTAGCCGTCGGTGATGGTCAGGGAGGCGTCGTGCGACCGGGCCGCAGCATCCAGCCCCGCACCCCGCATCGCTTGGCGGTAGCCCGCGATCCGGTCGGAGACGTCGTGCGCGGCAGGTTCGTCGGCGGGCGTCTCGCCGAGGAAGGCGATCGAGCGGTGCCCGAGGGCGAGCAGATGCTGCGTGATCATCCGTCCGATCGCGGTGTTGTCGATGCCCAGCGTGGCGATGTCGGTGAGCTCGTTGCCGATGCAGACCGTGGGCTTTCCGAAAGCCAGCAGCCGCTGGATGTCGTCGTCATCGGGTTCGAGGGCGACGGCGATGACGCCGTCGAACCGTTTGCGGGCGAGGAAGTGGCTGTACAGGCTCACGCGGTCGCGGGAGTCGGGTTCGGCGACGTAGAGGGTGAGGTCGTAGCCGCGCGGGATCAGGGTGCGCTCCACGCCCTCGATGATCGATCCGAAGTACCAGCGTTTGACGCGCGGCACGATGAGGGCGACCGTGTTGGTGCGCCCCGTCGCCAGGCTGACGGCACTGGTGGTCGGTACGTATCCCAGCGAGCCGGCGGCATCCTGCACGCGCCGGCGGGTCTCGTCCGAGACGTATCCGCCGCCCGTCAGGGCCCGGCTCGCGGTGGATTTCGACACCCCGGCCAGGCGCGCCACCTCCGCGATTCCGCTCACGCGTCCGCCTCCCTCATCTCCGGCGTCCCTGCCGCGGATGCGCGTCCGTGTGCATCCGATCGTCCACACCATAGTCGAGACGGCCCGGAAAGAGAACCGGTTCCACACGTCGCAGCCCAGCGCACCCGCGCGTGATCACGCTTGGTTATCGAGTTGTGATGATTGGACGTTGTGTCCACCCAGGATCTCGCTTACCGTGGTGTGGAATCGGTTCCCGAATGGAACCCGAGTGCGGGTGCAAGTCGTATCCGCGCCCTCGAAGGGGAGGAATCATATGATCAGCTCGCAGCGGCGCCGTGTCATCGCACCGATCGCGCTCATCAGCATTGCGGGACTCGCTCTCGCAGGTTGTGCCGAAGGCGGCTCGTCCGACAGCGGCTCGGCGGAAGGCCAGACGGTCGAGATCGCCGGCGGCATCACCGGTGTCGAGGCGGATGACCTGAACGCATCGTTCGAACAGTTCACCGCCGACACCGGCATCAAGGTCAACTACACCGGAGACAAGAGCTTCGAGGGAAACATCGTCACCAAGGTGTCCGGTGGATCTGCCCCCGACATCGCGATCGTCCCCCAGCCCGGTCTGCTCAAGGCCCTCGTCGAGACCGGTGAGGTTCAGCCGGCACCCGAGGCCGTCGAATCCAACGTCGACGAGAACTGGTCGCCCGACTGGAAGACGTACGGCACCGTCGACGACACGTTCTACGCGGCTCCCATGCTCGGCAACGTCAAGGGGTACGTCTGGTACTCCCCGGCGAGCTTCGCGGAGTGGGGCGTCGAGGTTCCCAAGACCTACGACGAACTGCTCACGCTCACCCAGACGATCCGCGACAAGACGGGCGCCGCTCCCTGGTGCGCCGGCTTCGCCTCGGATGCTGCCTCGGGATGGCCCGGCACCGACTGGATCGAGGACCTCGTCCTGCGTCAGTCCGGCGCCGACGTCTACGACCAGTGGGTCGCGAACGAGGTTCCCTTCACCGACCCGAAGATTGCTGACGCGTTCGACGCCGTGGGCGACATCCTCCTCAACCCGGAGTACGTCAACGCGGGCTACGGCGACGTGAAGAGCATCAACTCCACCGCCTTCGGCGACGTGGCCGCAGCTGTCGCCGACGGTCGTTGCGCCCTGACGCACCAGGCGAACTTCCTCTCGGCGAACTTCCTCGAGGCGAAGACCGCCTCGGGTGAGACCCCGGTGATCGCTCCCGACGGTGACGTGTACGCGTTCCTGCTGCCGGGCATCGAGGCCGACGGCGAGACCTACGTCGAGGCCGGTGGCGAGTTCGTCACCGCGTTCAGCGACTCCGACGCCACGCAGCAGGTGCTCGAGTTCATGTCGACCCCCGAGTTCGCCAACGCGCGTGTCGAACTGGGCGGCGTCATCTCGGCCAACAAGAACGCCGACGCGTCCCTCGCGTCGAGCGGCTTCCTCACCGAGGCGATGGAACTGCTGCAGGATCCTGAGACCGTGGTGCGCTTCGACGCATCCGACCTCATGCCGGCCACCGTCGGTAGCGGCTCCTTCTGGAAGGGCATGGTCAACTGGATCGACGGCCGCCCGACCGAGCAGGTGCTGAGCGACATCGAAGCGGGCTACAACAACTAGTCCTGATGCGGGCTACGCGTCGTGGGGATACCGTCCCCACGACGCGTAGCCCGCTCTGGACATTGCGAAAGGTATGACAGTGTCGCATACGCTTACTGCCCCGCCCGCGGCTCCGCCGGCGGATAAGAAACCTCTCCCGCCCGCGAACGACAGGCGCGCTGCGACGATCGGTGCGATCGTTGCAGCGGTCGTGTTCCTCGTGGCCGTCGTGCTGCTGTTCATCGCACCGGCCAACGACGATGCCCCGCCCACCTCGCTGGGCTTCTCGCTCAACAGCTTCTTCGTCTGGATCGGCAATCTGAACCCGCTGGTGCAGATTCCGATCGCGGTGCTGGTGTTCGCCGTCGTCGTGGCGTTGATCCTGCTCGTCATCGAGTTCGCGCCCCGTGCCGGTCGCGGCTACTTCTGGCTGCGCCTGGCCATCTGCTTCGGCGTGCCGGTGCTCGCGTTCATGCTGCTCCGGCCGTACCAGAACGCGGTGCTGTACGTCGTGGCGATCGCGCTGGCCCTCGGAGCTCTGCTCTTCACGCTCGATTACCGATCGCGCGCGGGAGCCGGTTACTTCTTCCAGCTCGTGACGTTCCTCCTGCCGGCGGCGATCCTGCTGCTCGTGGGCCTCATCTACCCCGCGATCTCCACGATCTACCAGTCGTTCTTCGACAAGACGGGCGACAACTTCGTCGGCCTCGAGAACTACATCTGGACCTTCACCAACCCCGAAGGCTTCTTCTCGGTCATCAACACCATCATCTGGGCGTTGTTCGCCCCGACGCTGTCGACCGCGATCGGCCTGGCCTACGCCGCGTTCATCGACCGGGCGCGCGGCGAGAAGATCCTCAAGCTGTTCGTGTTCATGCCCTTCGCGATCTCGTTCGTCGGCGCCGGCATCATCTGGAAGTTCGTCTACGACTACCGCCAGGGCGAGCAGATCGGTCTGCTCAACGCCATCGTCACCCTCTTCGGCGGTCAACCGATCGGCTGGCTCGACCAGCAGCCGCTCGTGAACACCTTCGCGCTGCTCGCCGTGTTCATCTGGACGCAGACCGGCTTCGCGATGGTCATCCTCTCCGTCGCCATCAAGGCGGTTCCGATCGAGCAGCTCGAAGCAGCGCAGCTCGATGGCACCTCCGCGTGGCAGCGCTTCATCAACGTCACCGTCCCGGGCATCCGGGCGTCGTTGATCGTCGTGCTGACCACGATCACGATCGCCTCGCTCAAGGTCTACGACATCGTCGCGGTCATGACCGGCGGTCGCTCGAACACCAGCGTGCTGGGCTTCGAGATGGTGAACCAGCAGCAGCGGTTCCAGAGCTTCGGTCACTCCTCGGCTCTCGCCGTGGTGTTGTTCCTGTTCGTTCTGCCGCTCATCGTCTACAACGCGCGCCAGATGCGCAAGCAGAAGGAGATCCGATGATCCCCGTGGTGGAAGCAAGCCCGGCCTACAGTGCCCGCGCTGCGCGCAAAGTCGCTCGCGAGACGCGGAAGAACGAGAACGAGGCCCACAAGCGGCTGACCTCCCGGACGGCCACGATCATCGCGATCATCATCGCGATCTTCTGGACGATCCCGACCTTCGGTCTGTTCGTCACGTCGTTCCGACCGGGATCGGATTCGCAGACCACGGGTTGGTGGACGGTCTTCACCAATCCCGGGTTCACGCTCGACAACTACTTCGACGCCCTGACGTCGGGGGGAACCGCCCTCACCCTGGGGGACTCGTTCATCAACTCCCTCGCGATCTCGATCCCCGCGACGGTCATTCCGATCGCCATCGCGTCGCTCGCGGCCTACGCCTTCGCGTGGATCGACTTCAAGGGCAAGAACCTGCTGTTCGTGTTCGTGTTCGCTCTGCAGATCGTTCCCATCCAGATGGCGCTCGTCCCGCTGCTCAGCCTCTTCTCGCGCGGGCTGACGATCAACGGTGTGGGAGTGTTCCCGGGCTTCGAGCTGCGCGACGTCGACCACAGCTTCGCGACGGTGTGGATCGCGCACGCGATCTTCGCTCTGCCGCTGGCGGTGTTCCTGCTGCACAACTTCATCTCGGAGATTCCGACCGAGGTGATCGAGGCCGCCCGGGTGGACGGCGCCGGTCACGGGCAGATCTTCTTCCGGATGATCCTGCCCCTGTCGATGCCGGCGATCGCGTCGTTCGCGATCTTCCAGTTCCTGTGGGTCTGGAACGACCTGCTGGTGGCGACGATCTTCGCGCCATCGTCATCGCTGCCGCTGACGCAGACGTTGAACTCGCTGTCGGGCTCTTGGGGAGACCGGTGGTATCTGCAGTCGGCGGGTGCGTTCATCTCGATCATCGTTCCGTTGATCGTGTTCTTCTCGCTGCAGCGGTTCTTCGTGCGGGGTCTGCTGGCCGGCGCAACGAAGGGCTGATCGGCTCACCGACAGAGGGGGCAGCATCCATTCTTCGGATGCTGCCCCCTCTGCGTGTGCGTCAGCGGGCGGGTGCGGGCCGGGCGTCAGCCCGCGCAGCCCAGCCGGTTCTGGATGCTCTTCATGGCGTCGATCTCGCTCGTCTGTGCGGTGATCATCGATTCGGCGACCGTGAGCACGCGCGCGTCGTCGCCGAGTTCGATGACCGCTTGAGCCATGGGGATCGCGCCCTCGTGATGGCGGATCATGAGGTCGAGGAAGAGGCAGTCGGCCGCGGTGCCGGTGGCGGAGCGGAGGTCGGCGAGCTGGGCGTCGGTGGCCATCCCCATCTCGTCGCGCAGCTGGGCATCCGTCGCAGCTTCGGCGTCGTGACCGTGCTCGGAGGAGGCGGCCATCCACGACATGAGTGGAGCACCCGCTTGGGGAAGACCCCACTCCACGAGCCACCCGTACATCTCGCCGCGCTGGGCGGATTGCGCCGTCGCGATGTCGTACGACAGGGTGCGCAACTCCTCGTCACCGGTCTTGCGGTAGATCTCCATCGCCATCTCGACGGCCTGGCTATGGTGCACCTGCATGTCGCGGGCGAAACCCGCCTCCGCCGACACGGTCGAAGGGCGCACGGGAGCGGCGGACGCACCGAAGGCCGTGAAGCGTCCGACGGCGAAAGCGACCGCGACGAGGGCCACGGCCACCAGAGCGACCAGTAACCAGCGCCGCGCCGGTCGGCCGGCGGTGTCGTCGCTCATGTCAGAGCTTGCCGGGCCCGTCGAGGGCGCCGGAGCAGGAGGCGCCGGGCTCGGGCGCATTCTGGTCGCGCCAGTACTCCTCGAAGAACTGCGAGATGCGGGGGTCGTCGGCCGCGTCGATCTTCAGCTGGTGGTCCCAGGCGCTCAGGACGATCGGCGAATCGAGTCCCTCGTACGGCGAGAGGATCGTGTAGGTCGACGGCAGGAAGGACTTGAGGGTGCTCAGCTGCTCGTCGCTCACCCGGGCGGCGTCGTAGGTCACCCAGACCGCGCCGTGCTCGAGGGCGTGCACCGCGTTCTCGTTCTGCTGCGGTTCGGTATAGACGCCGCAATTGAGCCAGACCGCGTTGTGGTCCCCACCCGCGGGCGGGGTCTGCTCGTAGGCGACCGTGCCCTCGACGTGGTTGTTCGTCAGGTCGAACGTCTCGACGCCGTCGATCTCGGCGCCTGTGCTGTCGCCCGCGGTGTACGTCGGGGCGCCCTTCGGCGCGAAGACGAACGAGGCGACGACGAGGGCAACGACCGCGACCGCGGCGGTGCCGCCGACGACCCACCAGACCAGCTTGCTGCGGCGGCGCTTGGCGAGCTGGCGCTGGTACTCGGCCAGCTTCTCCTGGCGCTTCTGCTCGCGCTGCTGCTTGACCGTCTGGTTGATCTGGGTCTGCTTGGCGGGGTTGCCGCTCGTGCGGCCGTTCTCAGGTGACATGTGCAGTGGCTCCGGGCTTCTGCTCGGGGGCGGGACGCGCCGACGTGGTGCCGACCGTCCCACCCTATGCGGGCGGATAGGAAACAGCCTGGGAAACCCTCGAACGGAGGCACGCGCACGGTGCGCCGCGCGGTTCGGTTCGCTAACATGGACACCGTCGCCCGAATCGATTCGATGGCATCCCTTCGTGCCGCGGCGACACCATCCCCTCGCACCCGCCCCCGGTTCTCCGGGGGCTCACCGACGTCTTGAAAACAGGATCCCTTGCTCGACACCGCCTCCATCCCCGTCGTCTCCCCGGGCGGCAAGCCCGCCGCCTCGGCGACCGGCGCCATCCGCACCCTCGGGTCGAACCCGGCGACCGCGCCGATCGTCCTGCACCCCGGGGATGCGATCACCCTCGGGCGGCGCGTGGTGCTCATCGTGCTGCTCGGCGCCCTGACGGCGCTCGGTCCGTTCACGATCGACCTGTACCTGCCGGCCTTCCCGATCCTGCAGGAGGACTTCCAGACCACGCAGGCCGCGATCCAGCTGACGCTCGCCGGCACCATGATCGGGTTCGCCCTCGGCCAGCTGATCGTCGGCCCGCTCAGCGACAAGGTCGGCCGGCGCGTGCCGTTGCTGGCGGTGACGGCCGTGCACGTCGTCGCAAGCCTCGTGGCCGCGTTCGCGCCGAACCTCGCCGTGCTGGGTGCCGCGCGGGTGCTGATGGGGATGGGGGCTGCGGCCGGTGGTGTGGTCGCGATGGCAATCGTGCGCGACCTGTTCGGTGGGCGCCGCCTGGTGGTCGTGCTCTCGCGCCTCGCTCTCGTCACCGGTGTCGCGCCCGTGATCGCCCCGCTCGTCGGATCCGCGCTGCTGCAGGTCGTGCCCTGGCGCGGCTTGTTCATCGTGCTGGCCGGGTACGGCGCGCTGATGCTGGTGTGCGCCCTCGTGCTGATCCCCGAGACGCTGCCGCCCGCGCGCCGGAGCGGCCAGGGGTCGACGACCGTGCTGCAGCGCTACCGCAGTGTCTTCAGCGACCGCGTGTTCGTCGGCGTCCTGTTTATCGGCGGGATGACGTTCAGCGGGCTGTTCTCCTACCTCTCGGCCTCCTCGTTCCTGTTCCAGGAGACCTACGGCTTCGACGCGCAGCTGTACGGCGTGCTCTTCGCGGTCAACTCGCTCGGCCTCGTGATCGGCAACCAGATCGCGGCGCGGTTGGCCGCGCGCTTCGGACCGCAGTGGGTGCTGGCGTTCTCGAGCTCGGCGCTCATCATCAGCTCCGCCGCCATCATCGCGGGCGACCAGCTGAACCTGGGCCTCTGGGGCACCGTCATCCCGCTCTTCTTCTTCATGACCGCGTGCGGGTTCACCTTCCCCTGCGTGCAGGTGCTGGCCCTCGACCGGCACGGGAAGGCGGCCGGTACAGCAGCATCCGTGCTCGGAGCCGCCAACTTCGGCGTAGCCGGCCTCGTCTCCCCGCTCGTGGGATGGCTCTCCGGATCTGCCGGCATCACGGCCACCTCGATGGCCGGGGTGATGTTCGGCTGCGCCGTCATCGGCGCCCTCGCGCTCTGGTTCATCGTGCGGCCGCGCACCGTCGCGCGGCTCGCGCCCTAGCCCCGCATCTTCGCCGCGACAAGCGGGGCGGATGCTGCCGCCACCGCTGGCTAGGCTGACCGGCATGAGCGACACCGGCGCACCCCCGAACGACAGCGACGGTGCCGACCACAGCGACGGTGCGGATGCGGAGCTGGCGCTGCTGCGCGCGGAGGCCGAAGCGGCGGAGGCGCGCCTGCGCCTGGCGCGGGCGGAGGCGGCGCGTGCCGCGGGCGGTGCGCCACCGGCAGGCGTTCCGGCTGAAGCGGCTCCCGCGCCGGCATCCGCCGGTCCCCTTGACGCTCCGGCCGCACCGGCGGGCGTTCCGGCTGAAGCTGCTCCCGCGCCGCCATCCGCCGGTCCCCTCGACTCCGAGCGGGTCGCTGCCATCGCGGCGGGCTACTCCTTCGACGGCCCGGTGCTCGAACTCGGCGCCCTCGTGAACGGCGAGGCGGTGGCGGCCGCCCAGATCCGCATCCCGCTCGCGATGACGAATCGGCACGGTCTCGTCGCGGGGGCTACAGGGACGGGCAAGACCCGCACCCTGCAGGTACTCGCGGAGCAGCTCTCCGCCCACGGGGTCGCGGTCTTCGCGGCCGACATCAAGGGCGACCTGTCGGGCGTCGCCACGCCGGGTGAGCCGAGCGACAAGCTGCTCGCCCGCACCGCCGGTATCGGTCAGCAGTGGACGCCCGAGGCCTTTCCCGTGGAGTTCTACGCGCTGGGTGGTCAGGGCAGGGGCGTGCCGCTGCGGGCGACCGTGTCGGGCTTCGGGCCGCTGCTGCTGAGCAAGGTGCTCGGACTGAACGCGACGCAGGAGTCGAGCCTCGGACTCGTCTTCCACTACGCCGATCGGAATGGTCTGGCGCTCGTCGACCTCTCGGACCTCCGCGCCGTGCTGAGCTTCCTCACGAGCGACGAGGGCAAGGCCGAGCTGAAAGAGCTCGGCGGCCTGTCGAGCGCCACGGCCGGCGTGATCCTGCGTGAGCTGATCACCTTCGCCGATGCCGGCGCCGACGTCTTCTTCGGCGAACCCGAGTTCGATGTCGCCGCGCTGCTGGCCACCGCCGCCGACGGGCGCGGTGTGATCAGCCTGCTGGAGGTGCCGGGCGTCGCCGATCAGCCGGCCCTGTTCTCGACCTTCTTGATGTACCTGCTCGCGGAGCTGTACGAACTGCTGCCCGAGGTCGGCGATGTCGACCAGCCCAAGCTGATGTTCTTCTTCGACGAGGCCCACCTGCTGTTCCGCGACGCGTCGAAGGACTTCATCGCCGCGATCGTGCAGACGGTGCGTCTCATCCGCTCGAAGGGTGTCGGCGTCTTCTTCGTCACCCAGACGCCCAAGGACGTACCCGGCGACGTGCTCGCCCAACTGGGCTCGCGCATCCAGCACGCCCTCCGCGCTTTCACCCCCGACGACACGAAGGCGCTGCGCGCCTCGGTGCGCACCTACCCCTCCTCGGGGTACGACCTCGAGCGGGTGTTGCAGGAGCTGAGTACCGGCGAGGCGATCATCACCGTGATGAGCGAGAAGGGCGCCCCCACCCCGGTCGCCTGGACGCGCCTGCGCGCACCGCAGGCGCTCATGTCGCCCACCCCCGACGAGCGGATCGACGCCGTGGTCGCAGCATCCCCGCTTTCCCAGCGCTATGGGGCCCCGATCGACCGGGAATCGGCGCGTGAAGTGCTCGCCGCCCGGATGAGCGCCGCGCACGCGGCCTTCGCCGCCGAGGAAGCGGCCGAGGAGCAGCAGAAGCTCGACGCGGCCGCGGCGAAACAGCGGGCCGCGGCCGAGAAGGCGAGGGCGGCGGCCGACAAGAAGGCGCAACAGGAGTACGAGCGGATGCTGCGGGCGACGTCCGGCTCCTCGCGCAGCCGCCGTTCGACTCCGCGCAGTCCGGTGGAGCAGATCCTCGGGTCGAAATCCGCCGACGCGTTGCTGTCGGGCGTCATCCGCGGGATCTTCGGCACGGGCCGCCGCCGCTGAGGCCACGAGCGCCGGGTGCACCCGCCCGCGTCAAGCCCCGGCGGCTCCGGAGGGCGCGAGCGTAGCGTCACCATCGTGACTGAACTGACGGCCCCGACCGGACGAGAACCCCAACTCACAGCGGTGCCCCACGCCGACGGTACGCCGCCGCGCGCGCTGGTCATCGGCGCGACCGGCTACCTGGGGGGACGCCTTGTGCCCCGGCTGCTGCAGGCCGGGTACCTGGTGCGGGTGTTGGCGCGCAACGCCTCTCGCGTGGCCGCTTTCGAGTGGGGCGCCGAGGTCGAGGTCGTCGAGGGCGACGCGACCGACCGGGCCGCCGTCGAGCGCGCCGTCGCCGATGTCGACGTGCTCTACTACCTCGTCCACTCGATGGCGGCGGGCGACGATTTCGAGAACACCGACCGGCGTGCAGCCCGCACCGTGGCGGATGCCGCGGCCGCAGCATCCGTGTCCCGCATCGTGTATCTCGGGGGCCTGCACCCCGACGATGCGCCCCTCTCGGCGCACCTGCGCTCGCGGGTCGAGGTGGGCGAGATCCTGCTCGCGAGCGGGGTGCCCACCCTGGTGCTGCAGGCGGGCGTCGTCATCGGTTCGGGGTCGGCGTCGTTCGAGATGGTGCGCCACCTCACCGATGTGCTGCCGTACATGCCCGCGCCGAAGTGGGTGCGCAACCACATCCAACCGATCGCGGTGCGCGACGTGCTGTACTACCTGCTCGGCGCCGCGCGCGTCGACCCGGAAGTGAACCGCGCGCTCGACATCGGCGGGCCCGACGTGCTGCGTTACGGACAGATGATGAACGGCTACGCGGTCGAGGCGGGCCTGCGCCAGCGCGCGATCGCCGCCCTGCCCGTGCTCACCCCGCGCCTCGCCTCGCACTGGGTGAACCTCGTCACCCCGATTCCGCGGGCGACGGCTCGCCCCCTGGTGGAGTCGCTGCAGAACGAGTGCGTCATGAAGGATCACGACGTCGACGACCTCATTCCGCCCCCGGACGGCGGTCTCACCCCGTATCGCACCGCGGTCGCGCTCGCTCTCGGTCGGGAGAAGAACGACACGATCGAGACGAGCTGGCAGGACGCCGAACTGTCGGGCGTGCCGAGCGACCCGCTGCCGAGCGACCCCGAGTGGGCCGGCCGCGTGGTGTTCGTCGACGCCCGCTCGGTCACGACGACCGCGTCGGCGGAACGCGTGTGGGCAGTGATCGCCGGTATCGGAGGCACCAACGGGTGGTACTCCTCACCCCTGTTGTGGTCGATGCGCGGTCTGATGGACCGGCTGGTCGGCGGCGTGGGACTTGCCCGCGGGCGTCGGAGCCGAGCGGTGCTCACCGTGGGCGACGCGCTCGACTTCTGGCGGGTCGAGGCGGTGGAGCCGGGGCGTCTGCTGCGACTGCGTGCCGAGATGAAGGTGCCCGGGCTCGCGTGGCTCGAGATGCGGGTGACCCCGGAGGGCACCGGCTCGCGATACGAACAGCGCGCGCTCTTCTTCCCGCGCGGCTTGGCCGGCCGGCTCTACTGGCTCGGCGTGCTGCCGTTCCACGGGCTGATCTTCCCGGGCATGGCCGCCCGCATCACCGCCGCGGCCGAATCCGCCGACCCGCCGCCGGCGCCGGACCTGGCCGCCGCGCCGGCTGATCGCTCGGGCGAACATAACTCCTCCACTTCGGGCGGCTGAGGCCGGGATCGGGCGGTTCGGGGGAGGTATCCGCCCGTGGTGGCGGAGTTGTGTCCGCCTGGCGGCGTCGACTTCTCCCGCGACGGTGTCCCCGGCGGACCCGGCGGCTGATCGCTCGGGCGAACATAACTCCTCCACTTCGGCCGGCTGAGGCCGGGATCGGGCGGTTCGGGGGAGGTATCCGCCCATGGTGGCGGAGTTGTGTCCGCTTGGCGGCGTGGACGTCTCCCGCGACGGTGTCCCCGGCGGAGCCCGCCGGCCGCGAGCGACGGCGTCGTAGGGTGAGAGGATGCACCCCACAGCGGCCGTGATCACCGTGTCGGATCGATCTGCGGCGGGCGAACGCCCCGACGAGAGCGGCCCGGTCGCCGCCGCAGCGTTGCGCGAGGCGGGCTTCCCGTGCGAGCCGGCGGCGATCGTGCCCGACGGCGCCGACAGCGTCGAGGCTGCCCTCCGGGCAGCTATCGACACGGGCGCCCGGCTGATCGTGACGACCGGCGGCACCGGCGTCGGCCCCCGCGATCTCACGCCGGAGGGCACCGTCCGTGTCGTGACGCGCGCACTGCCCGGCATCGCGGAGGAGCTTCGCCGGCAGAGCACCGCGGAGAAGCCCGCGGGCATGCTGTCGCGCGGTATCGCGGGAGTGGTCGACGGTGCGGGTGCGCTCGTGGTCAACCTGCCGGGTTCGCCCCGCGCCGTTGCCGCGGGAATGCCCGTGATCCTTTCGATCGCCGGTCACGTGCTCGATCAGGTCCGCGGATCGGACCACTCGTGAGCGCCGTCCGGATCGCCGCGATCTCGACCGAACCCCTCGACCTCGACGCGCATCTGAGCGCGGTCGACGACGCGGCCTCCGGTGCCCAGACGAGCTTCGTCGGGCGGGTGCGGGACAACGATCCGGATGCTGCGACCGCCGTGGTCGCCCTGGAATACTCCGCGCACCCCGACGCCGAAGCGGCGTTGCGCGCGCTCGCCGAGCGTGCCGCCGAGGCCACCGACGCGATCGTCGCGGTGAGTCACCGGATCGGCCGACTCGAGGTCGGCGATGCGGCCGTGATCGTGGCCGTGTCCTCCGGGCACCGCGCGGCGGCGTTCGAGGTGTGCCGCGCCATCATCGAGGCCATCAAGGTGGAGCTGCCGGTGTGGAAGCGCCAGGTCGAGGCCGACGGCACCACCGCCTGGAAGGGTCTCGGCGGGTGACGAGGGCCTCACGGCCGGCAATCGAGGAGACGCGATGGAACGTGTGACGGGCATCGGCGGATTGTTCTTCCGCTCAGACGATCCCGACGGGCTGACCCGGTGGTACACCGAGATGCTGGGCGTGGACCCCGCCCCCACCGCCTACGGCGAGCCGTCCTGGCAGCAGAGCGCCGGACCCACCGTTTTCGCGGCGATGTCGCCGGAATCCGAGCACTTCACGGGCGGGCGCGCCTGGGCGGTCAACTTCCGCGTCGCCGACCTCGATGCCATGGTCGCGCAGCTGCGGGAGGCAGGAGTCCTGGTCGTGGTCGATCCGGCGTTCTATCCGAACGGGCGCTTCGCCGACCTGCACGACCCGGAGGGCAACCCGATCCAGCTCTGGCAGCCGGCGGGCCTCGACGCGGCCGACTGACTCGCCACCGGTTGAGAGCGCGACCCGGGCGGACCCTCGTTCAGCCGCCGGCGAAGGGGGGCAGCACGTCGACCGTCGCCGCCGGGGTGAGCGCAGCATCCGTGTCGACCCGCAGGCCGTCCACGAGCACAGCGCACCGCGGCAGGATCTCGCCGACCGTCGGGTGGTCGGCGGCGATACCGGCGCGCAGGGCGAAGACGGATGCTTCGTCCCGCTGCTCTTCGTCGGTACCCGCGCGCTCGGCCGCGGCCGCGAAATAGCGCACTCGCACGCTCATTCCGGGCGCATCCAGTCGCCCGATCGGCCGCCGGTCTTGGCGACGATGCGCAGGTTCTCGATGACGGAGGTGCGATCCATGCCCTTGACCATGTCGACGATCGCGAGGGCGGCGACCGACACGGCGGTGAGGGCTTCCATCTCCACCCCGGTGCGGTCGGCCGTCTTGACGGTCGCGGTGATATCGACGCCGTGCTCGGTGATCGTCAGATCGACCGAGGCGGCGTGCACGCCGATCACATGGGCGAGAGGAAGGAGCGTGGGTGTGGCCTTAGCCGCCTGGATGCCGGCGATCCGGGCCACGGCGAGCACGTCACCCTTGGGGGCGGTGCCGTCGGTGAGCGCGGCGATCACGTGCGGTGCGCACCGGACGAATCCCCGGGCGGTGGCGCTGCGCACCGTCGGGGTCTTCTCGGTGACGTCGACCATGCGCGCGTGGCCCGCGCTGTCCAGGTGGGTGAAGCTCATGACACCAGCATGACATCGACCGCATCGCCCACGGCGACCTCGTCGATGTCGGCGGACACGATCGCGAACGCCTGAGCGCGGGCGAGGCCCCCGGCCAGGTGCGAGCCCGAGCCGCCGGCGGTCGCGGGCCGCACCGTGCCGGCGTCGGGATCGACGATGGCGGGAAGGTACTGTCGGCGCCCGGGCGGGGTGCGCCACGAGACCGCCGCGGCCAAGGTCATCGTGGGGCGCGTGATCACGGCGCGTCCCTGCAGTTGCAGCAGCGTCGGACGCACGAACACCTCGAACGACACCGCGACACTCACCGGGTTCCCCGGCAGGCCGAACACGAGGGCGCCGCTGGGCAGCATCCCGAACGCCTGCGGTTTGCCCGGTTGCATGGCGACCTTCGCGAACTCGATCGGTCCGCCCTCGAACGCGCCGCGCACGGGTTCGAAGGCGCCCGCGCTCACACCGCCGGTGAAGACGATGACGTCAGCGCCCGCGGCTTCGGCGTCGCGCGTGACGCGCAGCACCTCGCCCGGGTCGTCGCCCACCCGCGCCGCGAGCACCACCTCGGCGTCGGCGTCGACAACCAGACCGGCGAGGAGGGGTCCGTTCGAATCGGGGATGCTGCCGGCGCCCCCGGTCTCGTCGGGGCCGCGCAGTTCGCTGCCCGTCGACACCACCGCGACCCGCGGTGCACGCACGACGGTCACGTGGGTGACGCCGGCGGCGATGGCGGCGGCGACCTGGAACGGTCCGAGCCGGGTGCCGGGAGCCATGACCTCGTCGCCGGTGCGCAGGTCGCCGCCGCGGCGCCGCACGAAGACGCCCTCGTGGTGCGGAGCGCTGACGACGACGACGTCGTCGAGGCCGCCGGACAGTCCCGCGGCCGTGTCTTCGAACGGCACGATCGTGTCGGCGTCGGTGGGGACGGGGGAGCCCGTCATGATGCGGGCCGCTTCCCCGGCCGCGAGGGGCGGATCCAGGGGAGTGCCGGCGGGGAGGTCGGCGACGACCCGCAGGGTGACGGGTGCGTCGGGCGCAGCATCCGCCACATCCGCGAAGCGCACCGCGAACCCGTCCATCGCGGAGTTGTCGAAGACGGGGATGTCACCCGCGGCCAGTATCGGCTCGGCGAGCGTGGCCCCGCGTGCCGAGATCACGGGCACCGCAGCGGCCGGGAGGACACGAGTCGTGGCGAGGATGCGGCCGAGCTGCTCCTCGACCGAACGCAGGGCGCTCACGCGGGCACCGCCGCGCGCAGCGGGATCTCGCTCTGGCGCGCCCGGAGGGCATCGATCACCACGACGCGGCCGAGCAGGGGCTCACCGACGCCGGTGATGAGCTTGATGACCTCGGTTGCGAGCAGGCCGCCGACCTGCAGGCAGAGGGAGCCGAGCACGCCGACCTGTTCGCACGTGGGCGTCTCACCGGTGCTGCCGAGGGGATAGAGGTCGCCGAGGCGCACCGGGGAGAAGCCTGGCGGCGGAGCCGACCAGAAGACGGTGGCTTGCCCGGCGAACTCCTGTACGGCTCCCCAGACGACGGGGATGCCGAGCTGCTCGGAGGCCATCGCCACCGCCTCACGGGTGTCGAAGGTGTCACTGCCGTCGACGATCACGTGGGCGTTCGCGAACAGCCGTGCGGCGTTCTCGGGCGTGAGGCGCTCGGCGACGGGGATGACGCGCGTGAGAGGCGAGAGGTCGGCCGCCGCGCGCACCGCGGAATCGACCTTGCGCTGCCCCAGGTCGCCGATGCGGTGCAGCACCTGGCGCTGGAGGTTCGACCCATCGACGACGTCGTCGTCGATGACCGTGATCTCGCCCACCCCGGCCGCGGCCAGCGCGAGGATCACGGGCGAGCCGAGCCCGCCGGCTCCGACCACGACGACGCGGGCTGCGGCGAGGCGCCGCTGGCCCTCGTTGCCGATCCCCGCCAGCACCGCGTGGCGTGCCGTGCGGATGAGCTCGGTCGGAGCGAGGGCGTCGATCGGTTCGACGAGCGGATTCATGCCCTCAGGCTAAACCGCGTGCGCGCCCCTGCGCCCAGAACGTACGTAGTCGGGGCGACCGCCTCGAGGTTGCGCCCAGCGCTGGCGCGTGGTGACCGCCCCGAGGTGCGCCCAGAACGTACGTACTCGTCGAGAACGCACGTTGCCGGGCGCGGTAGAGGGTGGGTTCGCCGAGTACGCACGTTTTCGGCGAGATGGACGGGGGTAAGGGCGAGCGGGGAGGCTGCGCACGCGCAGGTCGCGCGGTCTCCGGGGGCCGGCGTACCGAACTCAGGAGAACCGGCGCACGACTCCGCTCAGGGGTGGCCCGGGGCGGCGCCTGGACGGGGTTTTCCTGCATTCGGTACGGGGAGTGCGCGCCCTGCGCCCGAACGGACGTAGTCGGGGTGGCCGCCTCGAGGTTGCGCCCAGAACGCACGTACTCGTCGAGAACGCACGTCGCCGGGCGCGGTAGGGGGTGGGTTCGCCGAGTACGCACGTTTTCGGCGAGATGGACGGGGTGCGGACGGGGCAGGGGAGGCGCAGGTGCGGAGGATGAGGCGCGTTATGTACGCAGATGCGGATGCTAGCCTCAACCCATGCAGAGCTACCGCATAGCGCAGGCCGCCCGGCTGCTCGGGGTGAGCGACGACACCGTGCGCCGGTGGGTGGACCAGCAGGTGCTGCCGGTGACCGACGCGAGTCCGGCGGAGATCCCCGGGGATGCCCTCGCCGCTCACGCCATCGAGCTGGCGGCCACGCCGGGCGATCCGCTCGACGGGATCTCGAGCGCGCGCAACCGCTTCCCGGGCATCGTGACGCGCGTGCAGATGGACGGCGTCATGGCGCAGGTCGACCTGCAGGCCGGGCCGCACCGCGTCGTGTCCCTCATGTCCGCCGAGGCGGTGACCGACCTTGGGCTCGAGGTCGGCTCCTTCGCCGTCGCGGTCGTCAAAGCCACCACCGTCATCGTCGAAACCCCCCGGAGCTGACATGCGCCCTCGCATCCTTACCGCAACCGCCGGCGTCGCCGCCCTTGCCCTCGCGCTCGCCGCGTGCGCGGGAGGGACGACGGAACCGGAGGCCTCGGACGATGGGCTCAACGGCTCCCTCTCGGTCTACGCCGCGGCCTCGCTGACGGGAGCCTTCGATGAGATCGCCGACGCGTTCACCGCCGAGCACGAGGGCGTCACGATCGTGCCGGTCTACGACGGATCGAGCACCCTCGCCGCCCAGATCAACGAGGGCGCCCCCGCCGACGTGTTCGCCTCCGCCGACGAGGCCAACATGGAGAAGGTGGCGGATGCTGCGATCGACCCGCAGCTTTTCGCCACCAACACGCTCGTGATCGCCGTGCCCGCCGGAAACCCCGCCGGCATCGAGAGCCTCGCCGATCTCGCCGATGCCACCGTCGTGCTGTGCGCTCCCGAGGTGCCGTGCGGAGCAGCATCCGCCACCCTTCTCGCTAACGCCGGGGTGACCGTGGCGGCCGCAAGCCTCGAGCAGAACGTGACGGCCGTGCGCACCAAGGTCGCCGCGGGCGAGGCTGACGCCGGACTCGTCTACGCCACCGACGTGGTGGGCGACGACGCGCTCGACTCGATCGTTCCCGAGGGCGCCGACCAGGTCGTCAACCGCTACCCGATCGCTGCGCTCTCCGGCGCTGCCGACCCCGATCTGGCGGCCGCGTTCGTCGCGTTCGTCCTGTCTGACGAGGGGCAGGCGATCCTGGCGGACGCCGGATTCGGCGCCCCGTGATCCGCGGCGGCTACGTGCCGCGGCTGCTCGCGGTGCCGGCCCTCGCCGGCCTCGCGCTGCTGGTCGTTCCGCTCGCCGCCCTCGTCGCACGGGTGCAATGGCCCACCTTCCTCGCCGATGTCACCGCGCCCGCGGCCCTCTCGGCGCTGCGGCTCTCCCTCACCACCGGTGTGATCGCCACGTTGCTGTGCATCGTCGCGGGCATCCCCCTCGCGTTGCTCATCGCGCGGTCGGGACCCCGCACCGCCGCACTGCTGCGCGCCGCGGTCACCGTTCCCCTGGTGCTGCCGCCCATGGTCGGCGGGGTCGCGCTGCTGTACCTCTTCGGGCGCAACGGCTGGTTCGGCGGGCTAGGCCTGCCCTTCAGCACCGCGGCCGTCGTCATCGCCCAGACCTTCGTCGCGCTGCCGTTCCTCGTGCTGGCCGTCGAAGGGGCCCTGCGCACCACCGGCGTCGAGTACGAGCGCACCGCGGCCGCGCTCGGCGCCGGGCGCTGGACCATCCTGCGCCGCGTCACCCTGCCACTCGCGGGCCCCGGCATCGTCGCGGGGATCGTGCTGTGCTTCGCGCGCGCCATCGGCGAGTTCGGCGCGACCGCGCTGTTCGCCGGCAACGCGCCGGGCATCACTCAGACCATGCCGCTAGCGATATATACGGCCTTCAACGGCGCCGGGGTCTCCCAGAGCACCGCCGTCGCCCTCGCACTACTGCTGCTCGCGACCGCCGTACTCGTGCTCGTGCTCGTTCGCGGATGGCGACCCGGAGCTGCACGATGACGGATGCTGCCGCCACTCCCGCGTCGAACAACTCGGCGCCGAACCCTCCCGCGACGGACACCTCGGCGCCGAACCCTCCCGCGACGGACACTCCCGCGACGGACACTCCCGCGTCGAACGCCTCGGCGCCGAACCCTCCCGCAACGGTCACTCCCGCGGCCAACCCCGCGACGCGCACTCCCGCGTCGAACCACCCCGCGACGCTAACTCCCGCGACGAACCCTCCCGCGACGAACGCTCCCGCGATCAACGGCGCAACCGGCGACCGCCTGAGCGCGCGGGTGGTCGTGCGCCGCGAGCACTTCGACGTCGACGTGTCGCTCGACGTCGAAGCCGGGGAGACGGTCGCCGTGATGGGTCCGAGCGGCGCCGGCAAGTCCACGCTTCTCGCTGCCCTGGCGGGCCTCGAGCGGCTCGCCGATGGGGAGGTTCGGGTGGCGGAGCGGATCGTCGAGCGCGCCTCGTCGCCGCGGGTGCAGGTCTCGCCGATGGCGCGCGGGATCGTGCTGCTCGGGCAGGAGCCCCGCTTGTTCCCGCACCTCTCGGCCCGCGAGAACGTCGCGTTCGGTCTGCGGGCGGGAGGGATGCCTCGCGCCGCGGCGCGCGCGCAGGCGGACGGGTGGCTGGAGCGCGTCGGTCTCCCCGGTGCGGGGGGCCGGTTCCCGGCAGAGCTGTCGGGCGGAGAACAGCAACGCGTCGCGGTCGCGCGGGCGCTCGCCGCGGGTCCGCGGGTGATCCTGCTCGACGAGCCGCTCGTGGCGCTCGATCCCGAGACCGCCGGTGGCATTCGGGCGATGCTGCGCGCCGAGCTCGCCGACCGCACCGTGGTCGCCGTCACCCATGACGCGGTCGACGCGGTGGGCCTCGCCGACCGGCTCATCGTCGTCGAAGCGGGCAGGGTCACCCAGCACGGGCCGGTGCGTACGGTGTTGGAGCGACCGGCGACGCGGTTCGTGGCCTCGATCGCCGAACTCAACCGCGTCGACGGCATCTCTCGAGCGGGAGCGTGGGAACGCGACGGGGTGCGTCTCACCTCCGCCTCCGCACCGATTGCCGTGGACGGCACTCCGCTCGCCGCCGTCTTCGCGCCGGGGTCGGTGCGCCTCGCGCGCAGCGGCGACAGCATCCTGCCCGCCGACAACAGCTGGCGCGCGCGCGTGACTCGACTCGAGCCCACCCCGGCCGGCGTGCGCGTGCACACCGAATGGTGCGGTGTCGACCTGCCGTTGCTGGACGCGGCGTCGATCGTCGAGGGCGACGAGGTGCAGCTGCGGGTGGCGCCCGAACACGTGCGGCTGTTGTCGGCCTAGACTGCCGCGCGTGAGCCGCATCCGCCCGTTCCGCCCCGGCGACGAAGCCGCCCTCGCCGAGGTGTGCGTGCGCACCGCGTGGGCGGGCGCCGACGGGACGGGTCGTTACAGCGACGATGCGATCTGGCCTGAGATCTTCGTGCTGCCGTACGTGGCACGCCACCCCGACCTCGCCTTCGTGGTCGAGACCGGCGACGGCCGGGTTGCCGGATACATCGTGGGCGCTTCCGACACGCGGGCCTTCGAGGCCTGGTTCCGCGAGGAGTGGTGGCCGCCCCGGGCGGTGCGGTGGCAGCATCCGGGGCCCGATGACACCTCTGCCGAGGCCGGCACCCTGCGTTACGCCGCGGCACGCGGGGGCGAAGAGGATCCGGTCTGGGCACAGTATCCCGCCCACCTGCACATCGACCTCCTGCCCGAGCTGCAGGGGGAGGGGTGGGGTCGGCGGCTCATCGACACCCTCGTGGAGGCCTTGCGAGCGGAGGGCGTGACGGGGCTGCACCTCGTGGCCTCGGCGGACAACGCCGGCGCCCTCGCGTTCTACCCCCGTGTAGGGTTTCACCCGCTGCCGTCGCCCGAGGGCGTGCAGGTGTTCGGCCGGGCGCTGTAGCGCGTTCCCCGCGGACCGGGCTCAGCCGGCGAGGCGGCCGTTCGCGAGGCGCAGCGTGCGGTCGACGAGGTCGGCCGGAACGTCGACGTGGGAGATGAGCACGACAGCGCGCTGCGCGTCGATCGCGCCGAGCAGGTCGGCGAGCAGGGCGTCGGATGCTGCGGGGTCGACGCCCGCGGTCGGCTCGTCCAGCACCAGCACGGGGAAGTCGTGCAGCAGCGCCCGCGCGAGCGAGATGCGTTGCGCCTGACCCCCGGAGACGAGGGCGCCGCGATCGCCGAGCGGGGTGTCGAGGCCGCCCCGCTCGGCGGCCCAGGCGCCGAGTCCCACGCGCTCCAGCACCGCTTCGAGGTCGGCGTCCGACGCGGTGTCGCGCGCGAACAGCAGGTTCTGCCGCAGCGATTCGTCGAAGAGGTAGGGCTGCTGTTCGCAGAGTCCCACCGTCCGGCGCAGATCGTCGCCCGAGAGTTCCCGCACCTCGACGCCGCCGATGCGGTACGAACCGGTGTAGTCGAGAAAGCGCACCAGCACGTGGGCCAGCGTCGTCTTGCCCGCGCCGCTCGGGCCGGTGACGAGCACGCGCTCGCCGGCTCCGATGCTCAGGGTGACGTCGTCGAGGCGTCCGGGGTCGGCGGATGCTGCGCCCCGCCGCGGCCATCGGGCTCCGAGGCCGCGCAGCTCGAGCCCGGCGCCGAGCGTCGGGGCGACACCCGTGGCCGCCGGTTCGTCGCGGGGGAGACCTTCGGGGATGGCGTCGGGCACGGTCTCGGCCACCCGTTCCGCGGCCGAGCGCACCTGGCGCCAGGAGGCCAGGGCGAGGGGCACCGGCCCGAAGATCTCGAAGACGGCCATCGGCAGCAGCACCACCACGGCGAGCCCCGGACCACTGAGCGTTCCCCCCGCGACGCCGGGAGCTGCGACCACCAACGCGGCGAGCGACGCGATGCCCGCGACGAGCGACACCGCGCCCGCCGTGAGCCCCTGCGCGACTCCGCGGCGCACCACCGCTCGGCGAAGGCGCTCGTCCGCGGTGCGGATGCGGCCGTGCGCAGCATCCACCGCCCCGAAGGCGACGAGCACGTCGAGCGAGGTCAGCAGGTCGAGCAGGGCGTCGGCGACCTCGGCGCGGAGCGGCGCGACGGCGCGCTCCGCGCGCGCGCCCGCCCACCAGCCGACGCCGACGGCGAGGGCGAGCGCTCCCGCGAGGCAGGCGGCCAGGACCAGCGCTGCGGGCCACGACACGAACGCGACGAACACCACGGTCGCGATCGAGGCGAGCCCGGCGACCGCGAGGGGCTGCACCACCCGCAGCGGGAGGTTCTGCAGTTCGTCGACGTCGTCCACGAGGCTCGACAGCATCGCACCGCGGCGCGCACGGCCGAGACCGTCGGGGGCGAGCGGGACGATGTCGCGGATCAGCCCCGCGCGCACGATAGCCAGCTGACCGAGGGCGGCATCGTGGCCGGCGAGTCGCTCGAGGTAGCGGAAGGTTCCCCGACCCAGCGCGAAGGCGCGAACGGCGACGACCGCCGCGGAGAGATACAGCAGCGGCGGTTGTTCGGCGGCGCGGGCGATGAGCCACGCGCTCGCGGCGAGCAGCGCGATCGCGCTCGCCGCGGTGCCGAAGCCGGCGAGGGCCCCCGGGGCGAATCGCCGCGGTGGTGGTTGGGCTGCGCGCAGGACAGCGCGCACCCGCTCGTTCACGACGGTGCTCCTGCCGGGGAAACGCCGCGATCGACGGGCACAGGACGATCGGATGCTGCGAGGGACACGACCGCGTCGGCGATCGCGCGCGCCGAACGGCGGTGCGAGATGAGCACGACGGCTCGTCCCCCGTCGGCGATCGTGCGCAGCGCGTTCCACAGCTCGCCCTCGGTCTCGCCGTCGAGGGCGCTCGAGGGTTCGTCCAAGACGAGCACCCCGCCGGGTTCGGATTGCAGTCGGTAGAGCGCACGGGCGACGGCGACGCGTTGCGCCTGGCCGCCGGAGAGTCCGCTGCCGCCGGCGCCGAGCTCGAGGGCAGGGTCGATGTCACCCGCCTGCGCCTCGGCGAGGCTGACGAGAACGCGCTGCCCGTCGGGGCTCGCGTCGCCCAGGGCGACGTTGCTCCCCACGGTGCCGGCCACGAGGCCGGGTCGCTGCCCCGCCCAGGCGATGCTCGCGCGGGCGTCGGTGACCGTGGTGCCGTCGACCTCGATCACGCCGTCGTAGTCGGCGAAGCCCAGGAGCGCTGCGACGAGGCTGGACTTTCCCGCTCCGCTCGGTCCGTCCACCACGACGACGCGCCCGGGACCCGCATCGAGGTCGACCGGTGGCAGCATCCGTTCTCCTCGTCGGACGCGGAGGGCCTTCGTCGTCAGGCGGTGTCCGCGCAGGGAAGGAACGGGAGCCGGCCACGGCGCGACGGCCGCAGCGTCGAGCACGGCGAAGATCTCATCGGTGGCCGCCACACCTTCCGCGGCGGCGTGGAACTGCACGCCCACTTGCCGGATCGGGAGGTAGGCCTCGGGGGCGAGAAGCAGCACGAAGAGCCCGACGAGAAGGTCGAGCTCGCCGGCGAGCAGGCGAAACCCGATCGTGACCGCGATGATCGCGACCGAGATCGAAGCGAGGAACTCCAGCGCGAAGCCCGAGAGGAACGACACCCGCAAGACCGCCATCGTCTCGCTCTTGTAGTCGCGGGTGACCTTCTCGATCGAGGTGGCCGCGCGCTGCTGGCGGCCGAAGACCTTCAGCGTGCCGAGGCCGTTGACGGTGTCGGCGAAGCGTGCGGCGAGGTGCCCGAGGGTGCGGAACTGACGGCGCTGCACCGAGCGGGTGGCGAGTCCGATGAGCACCATGAAGATCGGGATGAGAGGGATCGTGACGACGACGATGAGTCCCGACAGGGGGTCGGCGACGGCGATCGTGCCGATGACGATGGGCATCGTGATCGCGGTCGCGACGAGCTGGGGCAGGTAGCGCCCGAAGTACGCGTCGAGCGATTCGAGACCGTGGCCCGCGACCACCGCGAGGGCGGCGGCGTTGCGCTCGCCGATCCACCGCGGCCCGAGCTTCGTGACGGCGCTCGCGAGGGCGTCGCGCAGCTGCAGCGAAGCGCGGGCGGCGCCGACGGCCGACACGCGCTCGGCGAGGGCGATGAGGGCTGCCCGTACGAGCACGAAACCGGCGGCGGCGGCGATGAACGGCCAGAGGTCGGCGAGGGCCGCTCCCTGGATCGCCCCGACGAGAGCGGAGGTGAGCGTCCAAGCGAATCCGACGATGACGCCCGTCTGGGCGAGCACGATCGCGGCGGTGGCGAGGAGGAATCCGCGCGAGGCCGTGGCGTAGCGCACGAGGCGCGGGTCGACCGGCCCTCGCATCCGATCCGCCCGTTGTTCGCTCACCGTCTCCATCTTTCCACCCGCCGTTCTCGGGCGCTCGCCGCGCGAACGGCGGGCGAAAAGGAGGTCAGTGAGCGGATGCTGCCGCCCGCTCGATCTGCGCACGGCTGATGCGTTTGCGGAACACCCAGTAGGTCCACGCCTGGTAGGCGAGCACGAACGGCACGAACACGAGCGCCGCCCAGCTCATGATCGCGAGCGTGTAGTCGGTGCTGGAGGCGTTCTCGATCGTCAGGGAGAACGCCGGATCCGTCGAGGACGGCATGACGTTCGGAAAGAGCGCGAAGAACAGCATCGCCACCGCGGCGATGATCGTGACGGCCATGAAGGCGAAGGCGCGTCCTTCCCGGTCGCGCATGTTCGCCCCGACAGCGGTGATGAGGCCGACCGCCGCGACGGCGGCGAGGATCAGCACCGGCAGGGTGAAATGGGCGGCCACGGTCCACACCAGGAAGGCGGCGGCCACCACGACGGCCAGGATGCCGGCCCGCACCGCCAGGCGGCGGGCGGCCTCGTGCACCGGGCCGTCGGTCTTCAGCGCGACGAAGGTGACGCCGTGCACGAAGAACAGCAGAAGCGTCGTCAGACCGCCCAGGAGTCCATAGGGGTTGAGCAACGTGAGCAGTGAACCGGTGAACTCCTTGTCGGCGTCGATCGGCACCCCCTGCACGATGTTCGCGAAAGCCACGCCCCAGAGCAGCGCAGGCACGGCGGAGCCGACGACGATCATCGTGTCGAAGCCGCGCTTCCACCGGAGGCTGTCGCGCTGGTGGCGGTACTCGAACGACACCCCGCGCGCGATGAGCGCCAGCAGGATGAACAGGAGCGGCAGATAGAACCCGCTGAAGAGGGTCGTGTACCACTCGGGGAAGGCCGCGAACAGGCACGCCCCCGCGACGATCAACCACGTCTCGTTCAGGTCCCAGACCGGGCCGATCGTGTTGATGATCTGGCGGCGCCCGATGTCGTCCTTCGCGAGGAAGGGGAGCGACATGCCGACACCGAAGTCGAAACCGTCGAGCACGAAGTACCCGATGAAGAAGAATCCGATGATCCAGAACCAGAGATATGCGAGATCCATGACCAGCTCCTAGTAGACCGTCGTCGGGGTGTTCTCGACGGTGTCGGGGTGCGCCGGGGCGTTCGGGTCGGGCAGGGGGTCGGGGCCCTTCTGCGCGTAGGTGATCAGCAGCCCGATCTCCACGATCGCGAGCGAGGCGTAGATCGCGGTGAAGGCGATGAGCGAGATCAGCACGTTCCAGCCGGGCACGCTCGGGGAGACACCGTCTTCGGTGAGCATGAGCCCGAACACGATCCAGGGTTGGCGACCCATCTCGGTGAAGATCCAGCCGACGAGGCTGCCGAGGAGGGGGAGCGGCGCCGACCACACCAGCACCCGCCACATCCAGGGCTTCATCTCGATGCGGGACTTCGCCCGCGTGATCCAGAGGCCGGCGACCGAGAGCAGAGCTGCCGCGCCGCCCAGGCCCATCATCCAGCGGAACGACCAGTAGGTCACCCAGATGATCGGGGTGTAATCGCCCGGGCCGAACTGTGCGGTGTACTGCGCCTGCAGGTCGTTGATCCCTTCGACGCAACCGTCGAGGGAGTGCGTGGAGAGGAAGGACAGCAGGTATGGCACGCGCAACGACCAGATCTCCTGGGATCCATCGGGGGTGCCGAGGGAGAACAGCGAGAACGACGCGTCCGCCCCGCAGGCGGTGTTGTACAACGCCTCTGCGGACGCCATCTTCATCGGCTGGGTCGCGACCATCTGCAGGCCGAGCTGATCGCCCGTGAGAGCGACGCCGGCGAACGAGATGACCATGAACCACAGTCCGAAGCGCAGGGATTTCCGCATCATCTCGATGTTCTGGCCGCGCATCAGGTGCCAGGCCGAGATCGCGATCACCACGGCCGCGGCGAACATCCACGCGGCGGTGATGGTGTGGGGGAACGCGGCGAGCGAGACCCGGTTGGTCAACAGCGCCCAGAAGTCCGTCAGCTCCGCTCTCGAGCCGTCGTCGGCCATCCGGTAACCGACCGGGTTCTGCATGAACGCGTTGGCGGCGAGGATGAAATAGGCCGACAGGGTCGCGCCGAGCGCGGCGATCCAGATGGTGGCCAGGTGGGCGAGGCGGGGGAGCTTGTCCCAGCCGAAGATCCACAGCCCGATGAACGTGGCCTCCAAGAAGAAGGCCAGCAGGCCCTCGAAGGCCAGCGGCGCGCCGAAGACGTCACCGACGAACCGCGAGTAGGCCGACCAGTTCATGCCGAACTGGAACTCCTGCACGATGCCGGTGACGACGCCCATGGCGAAGTTGATCAAGAAGATCCGGCCGAAGAACCGGGTGAGGTGCAGCCACTTCACGTCGCCGGTGCGATACCAGACGGTCTGGAAGATCGCGACGACGAGCGACATCCCGAGGGTCAGGGGCACGAAGAGGTAGTGGTAGAGCGTCGTCAGCCCGAACTGCCAGCGGGCGAGAAGCAGGGGATCGAGCCACTCCACGGGGGCCTCCATGTGTGTGCGATTGTGTGGTCTGACCACAGCGTATTCCGGGCGATCGCCGTCCGGTGAGAGGTGTCTCGGCATCGAACGAACCGTCCGCCGGGCCCGCCTCTCGAAACGGCGGGTAGCCTCGGAGAATGACGCCCGAGGACCCGCGCTCGTGACCGCCGTACCGGTGGCACTGCGTCGGCGTGCCGAGATCGTCGCTGCGGACGCAGCATCCGGCCCCCTCGTCGACACGCACGGTCGTGTTCACCGCGACCTGCGCGTGTCGCTCACCGACCGCTGCTCGCTGCGGTGCACCTACTGCATGCCCGAGCAGGGCAACGAGTGGCTCGCGCGAACGAGCATCCTCACTCTCGATGAGATCGAGGAGATCGCGCGGGTGGCTGCGGCCGCCGGCGTGCGCACCTTCCGCCTCACCGGGGGAGAACCGCTGCTGCGCCGCGACATCGTCGACGTCGTCGCCCGCCTCGCTGCGATCGAGGGACCGGCCGGCCCGGTCGAGATCGCGATGACGACGAACGGCATCCGTCTGCCCGAGGTGCTCGATGACCTCGTCGCGGCGGGACTGAGCCGACTGAACATCAGCATCGACACCATCCGCCGTCAGCGGTTCGCCGACCTGACGCGCCGCGACCGCCTGCCCGAGGTGCTCGAGGGGATCGCCGCAGCCGCGGCGTCGCCCCTGCGCCCCCTGAAGCTGAACGCCGTCGCCATGCGCGGGGTGAACGACGACGAGCTCGTCGACCTGGTGCAGTTCGCCGTGGACTCCGGGGCGCAGATGCGCTTCATCGAGCAGATGCCGCTCGACGCCGGTCACACCTGGGATCGCGCCCAGATGGTCACGCGCGAAGAGATCCTCGCGGCCCTGTCGGAGCGCTGGCGACTCACCCCGGTACCCGGACGTGGCGGCGCACCGGCGGAGAAGTGGCTGCTGGACGACACGGCGCACGAGGTGGGAGTCATCGCCTCGGTGACCGCGCCGTTCTGCGGGGACTGCGACCGGCTGCGTCTGACCGCCGACGGCCAGATTCGCAACTGCCTGTTCTCGATGGCGGAGTACGACCTCATCCCCGTGCTGCGGGCGGGCGCTTCCGTCGTTTCCGACGGCGCTCCGATCGACCGCGCAGGTGCGATCGACGCGGTGTTGCGTGCAAGCGTGCGCGGGAAGCTCCCCGGGCACGCGATCAACGACCCCGCCTTCTTGCAGCCCCAACGCGGAATGAACGCCATCGGCGGCTGAGCCCTTCGTATACTCGGTACGTAGATACCCGATATCCCGTTTTCGGAGGCCGTATGTCGGTACGCCACGCCCTGCTCGCGATCCTCGAGCAGGGGCCGTGCTACGGCTACCAGCTGCGTTCGGAGTACGCGCGTCGCACCGACGTGGCGCTCAACGTCGGTCAGATCTACACGACCCTCGAGCGCCTCGAGCGCGACGGCATGGTGGCTCATCGTGGCGCCGACGAGCGGGGGCATGTCTACTGGGGCATCACCGACGCGGGTCGCGAGGCCGCGCGCCACTGGCTCTCAGAACCCAGTGCTCCGTCGGGGCGCGACGAACTGGCGCACCGGATCGCCCTGTCGGCGACCCTTCCCGGCGTCGATGCCGAGGCGGTCATCGCCGCGCAGCGGGCGTCGACCCTGGAACGACTCGCGGCCATCGACGGGCGGGAGAGCCACGGCGGAGTCGCCGGCGCGATCGTGCACGCGGCCGAGGCGGCGCGCGCACGGGCCGAACTCGAGTGGCTCGATGCGGCGAAACGTGCGGTCAGTGCCGCGGGTGAGGGCTTCGGCCTCTCGACCGAGCGTCCGCGGCGCGGACGTCCGGTGCGCGAAGCCGCGGGTCACGCCAGCGTGTAACCGGCCTCTTCCACCGCAGCGGCGATGGCAGCGTCATCGATGCTCGCCGGCGCGCGGAACGACACGCGCGACACGCCTCCGGCCGCGAGCGCGACCGACACGTTCTCGACGCCGTCGAGGGCGCCCAGCTCGGTGGTGACCGCCGAGACGCAGTGGGCGCAGGTCATTCCGGAGACGCCCACCTCACGATCGACGGATGCTGTGGGCTCCGCGGCGGTGCTCGCCTCCGCGGCCGATCCGACGCCGCAGCTTCCGCCGCCGCATCCGCACATACCGACGTCGGCGACCGCCGCGTCACCGATGGATCCGAGACGGATCGGCTGAATGCTCATGGATGGCTCCGTTCGAACAAGAGGGGGATTATGAGCGGACGAGGCGCGCGATGGCCTCGTTCGCTTCGCGGATCTTGGCGTCGGCCACGGGTCCGCCTTCTGCGGCCGCCTCGGCGACGCAGTGTGTCAGGTGATCGCCCAGAAGAGAGAGGGCGACGTTCTCGAGGGCTTTCGTGGCGGCGGACACCTGAGTGAGGATGTCGATGCAGTACTTGTCGTCCTCGACCATCCGCGCGATTCCCCGCACCTGACCCTCGGCTCGCCGAAGTCGGCGCAAGAGATCGTCCTTGTTGCCTTCGTAGCCGTGCACCCGTCGATGATACCCCCGGAGGGTATCGCCGGGCTCGGCGTGGACGCCTAGAGCGAGGTGCGCAGGTCGGTAGGTCCGTCGCTGCCGTCGCCACCGAGATCCTCCGGGGCGAGGTCTCCCTGACCGTCCTCGCCGAGTTCGGCCTCGATCGGCGATTCCCCCTGCGTGATGGGGTCGTCCAGGTCAAGTGCTTGGGCGTCCTGAGCGGGCATGTCCTCGAAGGTGTCGGGAATCGAGTCGGTCTCGACGTCGCCGACGGGGCGGATCGTGTCGTCGTTCATGCCCGGGTCATCGAACGTCGTGTCGTCCTGGGTGGCCTCGAGCTCGGGATCATCGACAGTGGTGTCGTCGGCGGGCGTGCTGTCTGAGGGGATGCTCATGGGTGCGTCCTTTCGTTCTCCTCCGAGCCTGCCCGCCCGCTCATCACCCGGCAGGCGGGTTGACGGGTACCGAATCGGGGGTTATCCGCCCGGCGCGTACCCCCGATGTCCGAGGGAAGGGTTACGGTCGAGGCATGGCATCGGCGGACCGTGACGACGAGGTCGACCTCCTCATCGACGCATGGTCGCGTCGGCTGCCCGACGTCGATCTGACCCCCCTCGACGTGATGTCGCGCCTGCGACGCGTCGCGCACCGTCTCACCCGCTTGCGCGCCGCCGCCTTCACGGGCGCGGGGCTGGCGAGTTGGGAGTTCGACGTGCTCGCAGCTCTCCGCCGCACCGAACCCCCGCACGAGCTCAGTCCGGCCCAGCTCATCGAGACGACGATGATCGGCTCGGCCGCGATGTCGAACAGACTCGACAAGCTGTCCAGCCGAGGCCTCATCGACCGACGCCCCAACGACCTCGACCGTCGCAGCATCATCGTGCGCTTGACCGACGACGGCGCCGGTCGCGTCGACGCGGCCATGACCGAACTGGTGCGCCGCGAGGCCTTCGAGTTGCGCGACGTCAGCCCCGCAGATCAGGCGGCCCTGGCGCGCATCCTCCGCCGCATGCTCGAGCCTCGCGCATGATCCGCATCGGCACGATCGGCACCGGCGCGATCACCTCGCAGTTCGCCGACGCTGTCGCCGCCACCGACGGCATCCGCATCGACGCCGTGTTCTCCCGCGACGAGGCGCGCGCACGCAGCCTCGCCGACGACTTCTCCGCGGAACACGCCTTCTCGGATCTTGATCGGATGCTGGCGTCCCCCGACATCGATGCGGTCTACATCGCGAGCCCCAACAGCGTCCACCAGGAACAGGTGCGCGCCGCCCTCCACGCGGGAAAGCACGTGCTGGTCGAGAAGCCCGCCGTCCTGGCCGCTGCCGACTGGGTCGACCTCGTCGCCGAAGCGAACGCTGCCGGTCTCGTGCTGCTCGAGGCCATGCGTACCGATTACGATCCCGGATTCGCGGTGCTCCGCAGCATCCTGCCCGAACTCGGTGTCCTCCGCCGCGCGAGCCTGCGCTTCGACGGACTATCGTCGCGCTACGCCAAGGTTCTCGCCGGGGACCACGTGAACATCTTCGACCCCGCGATGGGCGGTGGGGCCCTGCTCGACCTCGGGGTCTACGGCATCCACGCCATGGTCACTCTGTTCGGTGCGCCCGAGGGCGTGTTCGGTGCCGCAGCGCTCATCGCGACCGGCGTCGAGGGGGCGGGTTCCGTCATCGGCGTCTACCCCGGACTCGTGGTCGACGTCTCGTATTCCAAGATCACCCGCTCCTCGCTCTGGAGCGAGATCCAGGGAGAGGATGCGACGGTCGCGGTCGATCACATCGCGAGCCCGCGCGAGCTCGTCGTCACCGGTGCCGAGGGCACGCGGACGATCACGGTGCCCGGCGAGCAGCATGCCCTCGACGGCGAGGTGCGCCGCTTCGTCGAGCTGGTGAGCACGGGCGCCTCCGCCGCGGCGGATCAGGCCCGCACCACCGAGACGCTGCGCATCCTCGATCTTCTCCGCTCGTGACGACGGGCCCGTCACGTCGCCACGGTCGGCGCAACGCCGCCGTCCGACTCATCGTCAGCGGTGTCTTCCAGGCCGTGCTGATCGTGCTCGGAGTGGCGTTCATCTTCAGCGCCGGCCATTCCCCTTCGTTTCCCCTGCTGGTGGCCTGGTGCATCATCGGCACGGTCTACGCCCTCGGCATCTGGGTCGCTCTGCGCATCGCGAGCGGCTCGGCCGAATCCGACGAGCCCCCCACCGTGCTCGAACTGAGCATCGTGGCTCGGACGATCTCCCGCGGGGCGACGATCCTCGTGAGCTTCGTCGGCATCACCGCGGCGGTGCAGCACATCCTGCTCGACCCGCAGGGCGAGCTCGACATCCTCACCAACGGGGTGGGTATCTGGGCGATGATCCTCGCGTGGATCCTGCTGCATTGGGGGTTCGCGCAGCTGTATCTGCAGCTGTACTACCGCGAAGCCACGCCGCCGTTGAAGTTTCCTTCGTCCCGCTCGCCCGGCGTGCTCGAGTTCGCCTACTTCTCATTCACCCTCGCCGTCAGCTACGCGGTCTCCGACGTCGAGGTGCTCGATCGCCGCATGCGCTGGCAGGTCATGACGCACTCGGTGTTGGGCTTCTTCTTCAACGGCGCGATCATCGTCACCGCCCTCGGATCGCTGAGCGAGGTCGCCGCGGGTCTGTGAGGCTCAGGGCTGTTCGCGCGTGAGCTCCGTCAGAAGCACGCGTTCATCCGGATCGCTGAGCCCAGCCTTCCCCTCCGCATGCCCAGCGGCGAGGGCATCGGCCAGTGTCTCCGACAGCGGGCGCAGGGCCAGCCCCGCCGCACGCGCCCGCGCCGTCGATCGGTCGTTCATCCCCCACCAGGTGCGGTCAGCGAGCCAGAGGGGGAGGGAGCGCGGACCCGACCACTCGGCGACGTCTCGCTCGCGGAGCCAGTCCTCCGCAGCGACCACGAGCGGGCCGGCGTGCCCGGTCACCGCGCGAGCAGCAGCGAGGTGGTCGGCGAACGCGCGCACGTCTCCCTGCGCGTTGTACGTCCCGCTGGCGCCCCCATCGGCGAGCTGCACGAGCCACGCGGCCAGGTCGCGCACGTCGATGATCGCGGTGGGCAGATCGGGCGCGTCGGGGATGAGCACCTCCCCCGAGGGGGAGGAAGGGCGAGCGAATCGCCGCGGCCAGTAGGTCGTGCGCCCGGACGGATCGCCCGGACCGCCGATCAACCCGGCACGCACGATCGCCGATCTGGCTTCACCGAACGCGTCGAGGACCGCGGTCTCACAAGCCACCTTCGCCGCGCCATAGTCATCGGGCGAGGTGTAGGCATCCGCCGTGAGGGGCGCGAGCAGAGCCGCCCCCTCGTCAGCGCCGTGCTCGGCCTGGGAGGCGTACACGTTCGCGGAAGACACGAAGACGTACCGGCCCGCAGTCGCGGCGAGAGCGGCGGTCGCCCACCGAACGTGGCCGGGCTGGCGGCCGACGTCGATGACCGCGTCCCATCGCTCGGCCGCGACGGCGTCGAGCGCGCCCTCGTCATCGCGGTCGGCGCGGATCAGACGGGCGCCGACGGGGGCGCCCGTGCCGCGCGCCACGCAGGTGACATCGTGATTCTGAGCGATAGCGGTCTCGGCCACGGTGCGGCCCAGCCAAGCCGTCCCGCCGAGGATGAGCAGCTTCATGGTGTGGAGCCTGGCACGGTCGGGGTCTCGGCACCTCGCGCGTTCGCGAGAAGCGGACCGCCGAACGCCTACGGGCCCAGGCGGCATCCGTCAAGACCTCCGGCAGATGGGTGCATCGTGACTACCGTCGTACACATGTCCGATTCGAACACTTCCCCCGAAACTCTCGGCTCCTCGGAGCCGACCGGCAACAGTGCAGAGAAAGACCCGGCCGATTGGGTCACCGGCGACGAGCCGATGACCGGGCCGCAGAGCTCCTACCTCGATACCCTCGCTCGCGAGGCCGGTGAAGAACTGTCGGCCAACCTCACGAAGGCGGAGGCGTCCGAGCAGATCGACCGCCTGCAGGAAAAGACCGGCCGCGGAAACGACTGAGCCGGAGGGAGTGGGCGCAGTGAACGCAGAAGGCCGTTTCGCCCGCGTCGCCGCCCGCTCCCTCTCTTCCGCTGCATCGAGGTCGGTGTCGCCTTCGGCCGGCATCTCCTGGCGGTCGATCTTCCCGGTGGCCGAGCTGGCGCTGGACAGCGTCGGTTTCGTCAGTGCCCAGCTCGATCGGGCCGGTGACGAGCGCGGCGTCGAACCCAGCGCAGACGCGACGCTCGACCCTGCGACGGTAGCCGCCTCGTTCGGCAGCGAGCGGTTGTTCCGTATCAACGGTGCCGCCCCCCAGATCTGGGCTCCGCTCTCCGGCTTCTTCCGCGCCGAAGACGGCTGGGTGCGCACCCACGCGAACTACCCGCACCATGCCGCGGCCCTGCGCGCACTGCTCGACCTCGACGCGGATGCCGGGGCCGAAGAGGTGCGGCAGGCGACGGCGCGGTGGGGCCGATTCGCCCTCGAGGAGGCGGCCGTCGGCGCCGGCGCGGTTGTCGCGGCCGTGCGCGAGCAGGCGGAGTGGGCGCAGCATCCGCAAGCCGAAGCCCTCGAGAACACGCCCCTCATCGGGCACCGCGTGTCGGGTGCCGCAGCGGCGCGGCCCTGGTCCTCGGGTGCGCTTCTGCCCTTGGACGGCGTGCGCGTGCTCGATCTCACCCGCGTCATCGCGGGGCCGATCGCCACGAGAGACCTCGCGTCGGCCGGCGCGGAAGTACTGCGCATCGATGACCCGCACCGCCCAGAGGCGGACTGGCAGCATCTCGACACCGGACAGAACAAGCGCACCGCCCGGCTCGATCTCACCGTCGCCGCCGACCGCGACGTGTTCGACCGGCTGCTGGCCGCCGCGGACGTACTAGTCACCGGATACCGGCCGACCGCGCTCGACCGCTTCGGGCTGAGCCCGGCCGCGCTCGCCGACTCGCATCCGGGTCTCGTGATCGGTTCGGTCAGCGCCTGGGGGAGTCGCGGCCCCTGGTCGCGTCGTCGCGGGTTCGACAGCATCGTGCAGGCCACGATCGGCATCGCGCTGGCGGAGCAGGAGGCGCAGGGCACGCAGGCGCCGGGCGCCCTGCCCGTGCAGGCGCTCGACCACGCCTCGGGTCACTTGCTCGCTGCGGCCATCGTTCACGCGCTCGTCGCGCAACGTACCGACGGCGGTTCGCATGAGGTCTCGGTCGCCCTGGCCCGCACGGGCATGGAGCTCGCCCGTCACCATGACGGGTCGGTCATCGCCGACGTCGGCGGGCCGCTGCCGACGACGACGCTGCAACTGGACGACGGCGCTACGCTCACCTGCGCGCCCCCGCCGCTCGCGTTCAGCGGCGCGCCGACGGGCTGGGGCTTCGTGCATCGGTGGGGAACGGACGCTGCCGCCTGGAGTGCGAACGGCTGACACGGCGTCGACGGGGCCAGCACTATAGCGCGCAGGGGGACGTGCGTCACAGGGCGCGTGCGCTCGGAACGTCGTTGATACCGTTCGATCGCGGCACCGCCGCGGAAAGTTGGTATCTCGTGGGTAAGACCCTTCGCATCGCCCTGGCCACCGCCTTCGCCGGGGGAGTGCTGCTGCTCGGCGGCTGCTCCGTCGAGATCGGAACGGCCAACACCACCCCGACGACGGTCTCGAGCGACCAGGTGTCGGAAGTCGCCGAGAACGCTCTGGAGGAGCAGGTCGGACGCCGCCCCGAAGTGGACTGCGGCGACGACGAGTTCGAGCTCGAGAACGGCGCTTCGCGCACGTGCACCCTCACCGACCCGGAAACCGGTACCGAATACGACGCCGACGTCGAGCTGAGCGACGTCGCGGGCACCGAGTTCCAGGTCGAGGTGAACGTCGCGACCGAGCCGAACAACTGACCGCCCGGTCCGACTGCGCGTCAAAGCCTCGCGCGTGACGAGGGTGCGGTGGCGGGAACGCAGCGTCGTGGTGCGTGCGGTGCGGTTGTGGCGCACGCGCAATCCGCGGACGTTCCGTGACAAGGTGCGCTACAAGATGCTGCGCGATCGACGGCCGCTGGTGGTCACCTTCGCCGACAAGGCGGCCGTCCGCCATTACGTCGCCGCGGCGGTAGGGGAGCATTATCTGCCGCGCGCCTTAGCTATCGTCGATGACCCGGCCGACCTGCGCGAGGTGGAGCTGCCGCGCGCCTACGTCGTGAAGCCGACCCACGGCAGCGGCGTGGCGGTGATCGTGTCGGATGCTGCGTCCGCTGACGCGCGTCTGCCCGCCGAGCCGGGCAGTTGGACAAACCGGCATGTGCGCCCGGAGTTCGCCGCGCGCGACGACATCGTCCGCCTCGCCCAGGGGTGGCGGGAACAGCTCTACGGACAGGGCCCGAACCGGGAGTGGGCCTACGGGCGGGTTCCTCGCCGTGTGATCGTCGAGGAGATGCTCGCCCGCGTCGGCGGCGCGATTCCCGATGATTACAAGTTCTTCGTGTTCCACGGCCGGTGCGCGTACGTGCAGGTCGACAGCGGCCGCTTCGGTGTCCGCACGCAGGACTTCTTCCGGCCCGACTGGCAGCACCTCCCGCTCAGCGGCGGTCCGCCGTGGGCTGCGCCCGAGCCGCCCCGGCCGGCGCGACTGGGGGAGATGATCGCGATCGCCGAACGGCTCGGAGCCGAGACCGACTTCGTGCGCGTCGATCTCTACGACGTCGACGGGCGCATCGTCTTCGGCGAGCTGACGAGCTTCCCGGCGGGCGGGGACAGTCCCTTCGATCCGGAGTCGTTCAACGAGGAGTTCGGCCGAACGTGGCGGGTTCCGCGCCGCTACCGCTGAGCGTCAGCGGTCGTCGCGGGTCATATCACCCACGGGCGGTTCGGTTCCGACCACCCGATAGCGCAGCTGCACGACTCCGTTGGGCGATGTCGTCGCCGGCTCGAGCAGTTCCAGGGTGGCGGGGGTGACGTCGCCCGTGAAGACCTTCTTGCCGTGTCCGAGCAGGATCGGGTGCACCCAGAGCGTCATTTCATCGACCAAGCGCTCAGCAAGCAGCGAATGGACGAAGTCGACACTGCCGATGACGTGGATGTTCTCGTGCCGCTGGCGCAGTTCACGGATCGCCGCGGGGAGGTCAGTGTCCAGCAACGTCGAGCCGGCCCAGGGGAGGGGAGGGGTTCCCCGCGAGGCGACGTATTTCGGGAGGCGATTGAAGAGGTGGGCGATCTCGCTGTCCTGCTCAGGCCAGTACGCGGCGAAGATGTCGTAGGTGCGGCGGCCCAGGAGCAGCGCGTCCATCCCCACCATTCCGGACTGCACCCACCCGCCGGCGACTCCGTCGAGGAGGGGCGCCTGCCACCCCCCGAACGCGAAGTCGCCATCCGGATCTTCGTCGGGGGCGCCGGGGGACTGCGCCACTCCGTCGAGTGTCGTGAAGAGGTCGACGCGGACGAACCCCATGCTCACTCCTTCGCTGAGAACCGTCCTCGACGACGGGTCTGGCGCCACGCTCCCACATCCGGCGCAGCGCGGGCAAGCGGGGCTGTCAGGGCTCGATGTGGACGACTACGGTGTCGCCGATCTCTTTGCCGAGCCTCCTCCTGAGCTGAGCGGTGATCGAAAGCATGTGGCCGCCTCGCCCGGTGGGCATCAGGGCGATGGCCAGGGGTTCACCATCCACAGTGGCGGCGACTTTCACCGCCCTGCTGGTTCTGAAGTGCTCGGCCGAGCCCGGCACCTCGACGCACGACCAGACCTCCCCTTTGACCGTCACCCCGATCGTGCCGACGAAGTCCAGGGTCGGTGGGCCGCTTTCGTCGGGTGCCATGTGGGTCACTTCTCCGCGGTGACGCGAGCGAGGTCCGCGAGCACGGAAGCCATCGCCCGCGGCTCCCAGCTGTGCCAGGCGCCGTCGACGACGATCGAGCGTCCGTCGGTGGCCGCGGCGATCGCATCCGCAGCCTCCGGCATTCCAGGAAACGTCTCGGCGCCGACCGCCGCAACCACCGGTATGTCGAGGTCGCGGAGCAGGACGGAGAGCGGCTGCGACTCCGCCCACACGAGGGATTCCCCGTCGGGCCCGTAGCTGACCACTGCGGCGACGGTGGCGGGGTAGTCGGGCGCGGCCTTGGCGGCCTCGAGAAACTCCGCGGGCATGTCTTCCATGTAGGTGGCGAGAGCTCCTTCCCGGTCGCCGGCGGCGATCTGCTTCGCAGTTCGCGCCCACCAATCCCGGGTGGGTTCGGCGCCCTGCCCTAGGGGCGCCTCCCACAGGGCGAGGGCGGTGACGGGGAGGCCACCGACTGCAGCGGCGAGCGCGATCGTGCAGCCGGACGAGTGACCGCAGAGTATCGCTCGCCCGCCCGCTGTCTCGATGAGCGCGGCCAACGCCGCCAACTCGCGGTCGAGGTGGATCGGCGCGTCCGCCGGGCTCTCCCCGCGTCCGACGCGGTCGTGAACGACGCTCGGCACGCCGAGGTCGGCGAGGAGGCGAGCAGTCTCGGTCGTGACCTGATCGGACCCGCGATGAGGCCCCGCACCCGCGACGAAGACCACGGGCACGACATCGTCCGTGGGATCAGCGGCGAGGTGGTGGTCGAAGGCGACACGATCGCCGGCTGAGGTGGTGATGTGTTCTGTCACTCGAGCGACTCCTCACGATTGTGGACTGCAACGTCCAATGTCTCGAAAGTAGACCGTTCGGTATGATTTTGGCAAGGAGGTGATCGGATGCTGCCACCAGATCAGCGTCGACCCAGTTCGCTCGCGAAACGGGAGCGCCTGCTGGCCGCCGCAGAGGAGCTGTTCCTCGCCGTCGGCTTCGACCGGGTGACCATGGACGCGATCGCCGAGGCGGCTCGCGTTTCCAAACAGACCGCTTACGCGCATTTCGGCAGCAAGGAGGGCCTCTTCGTCGATTTGGTCACCGCCATCACGACGGACACCGGCGACAGGGCGACCGCCCCCGAGGTGTCCATTCCCACGGACGCGCGCGCCGCGACGATTCTGAGCGACTATCTGTATCGCCAGCTCACCGCCGTCATGCATCCGAGGGTGCTGCGCGTGCGGAGGCTCGTGATCGGGGAGGTTCCGCGCTTTCCCTCTCTCGCCCGAGCGCTCTGGGAGCACGGTCCCCGGCTCGGCATCGAGAGGATCGCCACTATCCTGCGCGAGCTGGGGGATCGAGGCGAGCTCGCCATCGACGATGTGATGGCGGCAGCATCCCAGCTGAATTGGCTCGTGATGGGTGCCCCGGTCAACGACGCCATGCTGCTCGGGGACGAAGCGATACCGGATGCCGAGGCGATGCGAGTTCAGGTCGACGCCGCGGTGGGTACGTTTCTCGCCGCTTACGCGGTCACGGGGCCGCGTGGCCAGCGTTCCCCGGCGGCGCCGGGCTGATCGGACCCCCGCTACTCGTCCTTCAGCGCGACAGCGGTCGCAGCTGATCCTCGCGCACCGGGAGGGCGAGACCGTAGTAGATCTGCGGTGCTGTCATGTCGCCCCAGTCGTCCTTCTTCACGCGGATCGCGTCGGGCAACACCTCAGCGATCCGCACGCGCAACCAGGAACCATCGTCCAGGCGCAGCTCATACGGGTCGGCGAGGTAACCCAGCCCCAGCTCATCAAGGGTCGCTTCCGCAAGCATCCAGTCCACAACATCGGTGCGCTCGCGTCCCAACAGATCGATCACGACGAAACCGTCGCCGGCGGGCTTCATCCAGCCCACCCGCTCGCCATCGTCCGAGCGCCGGTGCTCTATCCAGTCCGTTTCCACGTCCCGAGGGTATCGATGCGCTCGGAATGCCGCCGTGTCAGCGCTCGAGCGCCAGCGCGACGTGTGCAGCTACGAGATACCGCCGATGTTGCGGGCCCACGGTGCGTCGAACCGCTTTCGGGTCGTGGGGTCGGGCTCGCCGGCCGCCCGCGCGGCTCGGATCTCATCGTCGCTCATCGGTCGGCCGGTGAGGACCCATTTCAGGCGGGTCCACGGTGACGGGTTCGCTCGGTCATCCATCGCATGCTCCTCGGTTCACGGTGCTCCCCATCGCGGATGGGCTGGGGGAGTGTTGCTCGGCCGTTCGGGAGGGAGTCGCATCGGGTCCGGGGGTAATCCGTCGTCGATCTGCGACGCGCTGCGCGTCTCTCGGTGGGGATGGATCGGCTGCGCCCGTCCGAGGTACGCGTCGGAATACGGGTCGGAGGCGGAGAGTTCCGCAGCCGTTGTCCGCCGGCGCGGACGGAAGGAGAGGAGCGAGATCAGAAGCAGCGCAGCCATGCCGGCCACGAGGTAGACCCAGAGCGGGACCCGCCACTCGAACGCGACGGAGGCGAGGTATGCGGCGAAGCCGCCGATGACCACCACGGCGATCACCGCTCGACGCCACAGGTATCCCATGGCTCACGGTAACGCCGCCGGCCCCTTCCCGCCAGACCTAGCGGACCGCGGCGATGGCTTCGATCTCGACCAGCTGATCGTCGTATCCCAGCACCGTGACACCCATCAGGGTGCTCGGCACGTCGTGGTCGCCGAAGGCATCGCGCACCACCTCCCACGCTGTGATGAGGTCGGCTTGGTTCGACGACGCGACCAGCACGCGCGTGACCGCTATGTCGCGGATCGTGGCGCCGGCATCCGTCACTGCCACAACGAGGTTCTCGAAACACTTGCGGGCTTGAGCCGCGTAGTCTCCCGGCGACACGGTCGTGCCGTCCTCGTCGATCGGGCACGCCCCAGCGAGGAAGATGAGGTCGGCATCCCGGGGAACAGCCGAGGCGTAAGCGTATTCGGCGCTAGCCGACAGGCGGGATGACCGGACGAGACGCACACTGCTCATGGATCGACTGTGCCAGACGTACTTGGCGCTGGCACCGTCACAGGCAGACGCGCATGCTGCTTCCTTGGAAGGTGACGATGTCGCCGAGCTGAAGCTGGCGGCCGCGGCGGCGGTCCACCTCGCCGTTGACGCTCACGAAGCCGTCGATGATGGCCTCTTTCACGTCGCCGCCGGAATCGAGCAGGCCCGCGAACTTCACGAACTGTCCGAGGCGGATGCCTTCGCCGCCGATCGAGACGTCGACCGGAGCAGGATTCGTCATCCCCGAATGCTAGGCCACCCGGGAGCGCCCGGGTGAAACTCCTCCGCGGAGCCACTGATCTGGGTTGATTGCAACGCCTGCTGGGATGCGCCTCGTTGGCCGATCAGAATCGCTCACCCCGATGAGCAGCACCGCGATACCCACCAGCAGGATCGTGCGTTGGCTTCTCGGGCTCACCCGACGAGCATGACAGCTTGCTGCAGGTGACGTTCGTGGAGTCGGAGGCGTAGCGTCAGCACAAACGACGGGAGTCCCATGTCTGGTTTGCTCGTTGCAATGGCCTCCGGGGGCCTCGCCGTTCTGGGCATCGCCCTCATCGCGGCTGTCGCCATCCCCCGTCTGCGCCGGAGTCGCGTCGACTCGAACGTCGACCCGGAGATGCGCCGGGCGGCGGAAGACATCCAGTCGCAGATCGACCGGGGCCGTGCCGGCCCGCTGCTCTGAGAGCCTGATCGGCCCACCGGTTCCGGGCTCGCCGGGTCCTGGTGACGCGCGGTGTGGCGAGCAGCATCCGCCCTCTCCTTCTCGTCTCGACGAGCCCGTCCGTGCACAACTTCGGATGCTTTGACCCCAACCCCCTGTGAAACCCCGATCAATGGGTGGAGTGGGCGAAACCTCCGAAGTTGTGCGGATGGGGCGGGGGGAACGAGGGCTGCAGGCGTGTCCGCAGGTTCGGGCGTCTCCGGGCTCGCCGGGTCCTGGTGGCGCGCGGTGTGGCGAGCAGCATCCGCCCTCTCCTTTTCGTCTCGACGAGCCCGTCCGTGCACAACTTCGGATGCTTTGACCTCAGCCCCCTGAGAAACCCCGATCGGCGGGTGGCGTGGGCGAAACCTCCGAAGTTGTGCGGATGGGGCGGGCGGAACGAAGGCTGCAGGCGTGCCCGCAGGTTGGGGCGTCTACGGGCTCGCCGGGTCCTGGTGGCGCGCGGTGGCGAACAGCATCCGCGCGTCTCCTTCCCGTCGCGACGAGCCCGTCCGTGCACAACTTCGGATGCTTTGACCTCAGCCCCCTGAGAAACCCGGATCGGCGGGTGGCGCGGGCGAAACCTCCGAAGTTGTGCCCGTGAAGGGGGTCGAGGGAAAGGGGGAAGGGGGCAATTCAGGGCAGCCGCGAACGGTCTAAGACAGACTGGAGCCATGGTTGACTCCCCAGACACCCTCCTCTCCCTGAGCTACACGAGTGCGGCAGTACCGCCGTTCGGCAGCGAAGCCCTCAAGGAAGTGCTGCCGCCGTGGCAGGAGATCAACGCCCGCGCGCAGCTCACGGGCCTGCTGCTCTACAGCCGCGGCCGCTTCCTGCAGACGCTCGAAGGTCCGGCCGATTCGGTGCGGCAGATGATGTCGACCATCGCCGCCGACCCGCGCCACGACGACGTGCGGATCGTCGTGGAAGAACAGATCGACCGCCGACGATTCCCCGACTGGGCCATGGAGTTCCAGCCCCTGACCGAGACGATCGCCAACTCCATCCCGGGGTACCGCACGTTCTTCACCGACGTCGACACCTCGAACGACGACCCGGCGCAGCTCGCGGGGGCGCTGCAGGAGATGATGCGCTGGTATCGCGCTCGCGCGACCCAGTCGTGGTGATCAGTCCAAGGTCGACTCGAGGCTGACGCGGTTCTTGCCGGAGTCCTTCGACAGGTACATCGCCCCGTCGGCGCGAATCAGCATCTGGTCGGGCGTCGGGCGTGCATTGACGGCGGGGTCGTAGACAGCGAGCCCGATGCTGACCGAGACGTTCACGGGCGCGGCGGCCGTGGGAATGTCGTCGCGACTGCGCTCGCGGATGCGCTCGGCGATCGCGACAGCCTCGTCGGCGCCGGCATTCGCGCAGATCACGATGAACTCATCGCCGCCGATGCGGCCCACGATGTCTTCCACCCGCACCGAGGCGCGCAGGCGGTGAGCGAGCGTGCGCAGCACTTCGTCGCCCGCCGCGTGGCCGAGCGTGTCGTTCACGGCCTTGAATTCGTCGAGGTCGAGGAAGACGAGCGCCAGCGGTTGCGCGCTCTCTTCGGCCGAGCGAAGGGCGTCGCGCAGGCTCTCCTCGACCGACTGACGGTTCGGCACCCCGGTGAGCGGGTCGAAGTGCGCGAGGTGCTCGAGCTTGCGTTGCAGCCGCACGCGCGTCAGGGTCTGCGACGCCTGACGGCCGAGTGCCCGCTGCAATTCATGGAACTCGTCGTCGAAGTCGCGGGCGCGGCCGAAGAAGCACACCAGAACTCCGAGACGCCGACCGTCGCTGAGCAACGGCGTCACGCTCATCGCCTCGAACCGGGCGTCGCGCAGCCCCTCGGCCAGCTCGGGGAAATCCGTCTGCACGTCGGGAATCGACAGCACGACCTCCCGTGCGGTCTGTCGGAGGGAGTCGATCGGCGGAACCACACCCCACAACGGGTTCACACCGGCGGCGAGCTGCAGCGTGCCCTCCTCGTCGAAGAGCAGAACGGATGCTTCGGCCGCAGCGAACGCGTCCTTCGCGGCGGTGACGAACGAGTGCGCCACCTCGTGGTCGTTCGCGCTGGTGTCGAACGCCCCGGAGACGTTCTGCAGGATCCGCACCCGCGCTTCGGAGTGCTCGGCCTTGCGCCGGGCACGCACGAGTTCTCTCTCGTACGCGATGCGGTCGGCGGCATGGAAGACGGCGGTGCGCACGATGGGGTGACCCTCGGCATCGTGATCGAGCACCGAGTTGATGAAGACGGGCACGGCCTCGCCGTCGGCACGGGTCAGCGACAGCGCCACTTCGCTGACCCGCCCCTCGATGTGCAGCACCTGCGTGTGCCGGGTCTCGTAGAAGAGGCGGCTGCTGGGCTCGAGAAGCGAGGGGAACGACATGCCCTCGAGGTCGGTGTGCGAGCGCCCCAGCCAGCGGCCGAGGGTCTCGTTCGCCTCGACGACCACGCCGCCGGGCGTGGTGGCGATGAGTCCGCACGGGGCGCGGTGATAGCGGTGGTCGAGGTCGACGGCGTCAGAGGAGTCCACGGCGGATCGCCTCCCCGAGCTCGTCGGCGGCGGAGAGGATCGGCAGGTGTCCGGTGGCCGCGAGGACGGTCAGCCGGCTGCCGGCGATGGCCTCGTGCACATACCGGCCGACCTCGATCGGCGCGATGACGTCCTCGCTGCTCTGGATGACGTGCGTGGGCACGTTGACCGCCGACAGGTCGCGCCGGTTGTCGGAGAGGAAGGTCACACGGGCGAACTGCCGCGCGATGGTCGGGTCGACGCGACAGAAGCTCTCGACCAGCTCGGCGCCGAGCTCGGGACGTTCAGGGACGCCCATGATGACCGGAGCGAAAGCAGCCGACCAGCCCAGGTAGTTCGCATCCAGCGAGTCGAGCAGCCCCTCGATGTCGTCGCGGCCGAACCCGCCGCGGTAGGCGCCGTCATCGATGTAGCGCGGCGATGGGCCCATGAGCACGAGCTGGCGGAAGCGCTGCGGCTCGCGGTTGGCCGCCAGCACACCGATCATCGCGCTGACGGAGTGCCCGACGAAGATGACGTCGTCGAGGCTCAGTGCATCGAGCAGGTCGAGCACGTCGTCGGTGTAGCCGTGCAGCGAGTCGTACTTGCCGGCGTCGTAGGCGGTGAGGTCGGAGCCACCCGCGCCGACGTGGTCGAAGCGTACGACGCGGTGGTCGTTTTCGAACTGCGGAGCGACGAGTCGCCACGCCTCCTGGCTGCACCCGAACCCGTGCGCGAACATCATGGTGGGGCCATCAGGATCACCGGTGACGACGACGTTGTTGCGTCGCAGAAGTTCGCTCGCGCGCGCCGGTTCCACTCATGCCCCCAAGATCACCAGGCGGGATGACTGGCGCTCTCAGGATGGTAGTCCAAACGACGGACGTTGCCCCGGTTTATGGACGCGGTCCAAACGGGAGCGGTCAGGCGTCAGATGTCGCCGTAGTCGACGTGCTCGGAGGATTCGGCTTCGTCGCCGCCGCCGACATCGATGCGGGTCCAGGTGACGGGCATGCCGGGGGAGAAGAGGATGTCGATGCCGGGGCCTCCGCGCAGCGGAGGGATGTTCACGTACCCGCCTCCGGAGCGGATCGCCTGGAGGATCTTCTCGCGAAGCTCTGTCACCGGGTCGGGCAGGAAGTAATCGTGGCCGTCGACCGTCAGGCGGTTCACGCTGGGCATTCGCTCTCCTCGTACATCGCATCCCGCGCAGTCGCACGACGCACGCACGTCGAACGGCCCGGGATCCTTGATTCGCTCGCCATTGTGGCATGAGCGCCTCGCAGCAATCTCGGCTTGACACACGCGCCCGCGCGCACCGGTCGGCGCTCCCGGCCGCCGCCGGGTCACCCGCGTGAAAGGGTGGAGTGTGCCTCCCACCCTGCTCGAACACGTGCCACCTGGCGCCGACGCGGATGCGGCGTACACGGGCTTCGTCGAGTGGGTGACCGAGCGGGGGCTCGCCCTGTATCCCGCACAGGACGAGGCCGTGATCGAACTGGTCTCCGGAGCGAATGTCGTCCTGTCCACACCGACGGGGACGGGAAAGTCCCTCGTCGCGGTGGCCGCCCATGCCGCCTGCCTCGCGCGCGGCGGCCGCACCTACTACACCGCGCCCATCAAGGCCCTGGTGAGCGAGAAGTTCTTCGCTCTGGTCGAGATCTTCGGCGCTGAGAACGTCGGCATGGTCACGGGGGATTCCTCGGTCAACCCCGACGCCCCCTTGATCTGCTGCACCGCCGAGATCCTGGCGAACCTTGCATTGCGCCAGGGTCCGACAGCATCCGTCGACCAGGTCGTGATGGACGAGTTCCACTACTACGGCGACCCTGACCGTGGGTGGGCCTGGCAGGTTCCGCTGCTGCTGTTGCCGCGCGCGCAGTTCCTGCTCATGTCGGCGACGCTCGGCGATGTCACCGAGCTGGCGGCCGACCTGTCGCGACGCACCGGCCGCTCTACCGCGCTCGTGACCGGTGTGGAGCGCCCCGTGCCGCTGCACTTCTCCTACGCCCGCACTCCCGTGCACGAGACCGTGCAGGAGCTTCTGGACACCCGGCAGGCCCCCGTCTACATCGTGCACTTCTCGCAGGCCGCCGCGATGGAGCGGGCCCAGGCGCTCTCGAGCATCAAGGTCGTCTCCCGCGAGCAGCGCGACGAGATCGCCGAAGCGATCGGCGGCTTCCGGTTCAACACGGCATTCGGGCGGATGCTGTCGCGCTACGTGCGTGCCGGCATCGGCGTGCATCACGCCGGCATGCTGCCGCGCTACCGACGCCTCGTCGAGACGCTCGCGCAGCGGGGCCTGTTGCGCGTCATCTGCGGCACCGACACCCTCGGCGTCGGCATCAACGTGCCCATCCGCAGCGTGCTCATCACCGCCCTCACCAAGTACGACGGCCAGCGCATGCGGCAGCTGAGCGCCCGGGAATTCCACCAGATCGCGGGGCGCGCCGGGCGTGCCGGCTACGACACCGCGGGAACCGTGGTGGTGATGGCGCCCGAGCATGAGATCGAGAACGCGGCCGCCATCATCAAGGCCGGGGACGATCCGAAGAAGCAGCGCAAGATCGTGCGCAAGAAGGCGCCCCAGGGCTTCGTGAACTGGGGAGAGGCGAGCTACGAGCGGCTCGTCGCTGCCGAACCCGAACCTCTCGTGGCGCAGATGCAACTCACCGCCGCGATGCTCATCAACGTGATCGCCCGCGGGGGAGACGTCTTCGCGAACGTCCGCTCCCTCGTCTTCGACAACCACGAACCCCGAGCACGTCAATACGAACTGGCACGCCGCGCGATCGCCATCTTCCGCACCCTCCTGACCGCCGGTGTGGTCGAGGTCGTGGCGGATCCGTCGGCGCCGGACGGCCGCAGCATCCGTCTCACCGTCGACCTGCAGCCCAACTTCGCGCTGAACCAGCCGCTCTCGCCGTTCGCGCTCGCCGCGATCGAACTGCTCGACCCCGAGGATGCGTCGAAAGGAACCGGCGAGGCGACCGCCGGCACCGGGCACTACGCGCTCGATGTCGTCAGCGTCATCGAGGCGACGCTCGACGACCCGCGGCCGGTGCTTTCGCAGCAGCAGTTCCTCGCTCGGGGCGAAGCGGTCGCGGCCATGAAGCGCGAGGGGATCGAGTACGACGAGCGCATGGAGCTGCTCGAGCAGATCACGTGGCCCAAGCCCCTCGAAGAGCTGCTGGCTCAGGCGTATGAGGTCTTCGCGTCGAGTCAGCCGTGGATCCGCGACTTCGAGCTCTCGCCCAAGTCGGTCGTGCGCGACATGTACGAACGGGCTCTGTCGTTCGGCGAGCTCATCTCGCTGTACCAGCTCGCCCGCAGCGAGGGCCTCGTGCTGCGCTACCTGAGCGACGCCTACCGGGCGATCCGCCAGACCGTGCCGTCCGAGGCGCAGACCTCCGATCTGCTCGACCTCGTCGCGTGGCTGGGCGAGCTTGTGCGCCAGGTCGACTCGAGCCTGGTCGACGAGTGGGAGGCGATGATCGACCCGCTGCGCCAGGCCGAGGTCGCCCGAGCCGACGTCGTGCCTCCGGCGCCCCCGTCGGTGCTCACCAATCGCCGAGCGTTCGGGGTGCTCGTGCGCAACGAGCTGTTCCGCCGCGTGCGCCTCGCCGCGCTGCAGCGCGACGACGAGCTCGAGGTGCTCGACCCGGAGGTCGACTGGCCCGCCGCTCTGGACGCCTATTTCGACGAGCACGACGAGATCCTCACGGGCGGCCCGGCGCGGTCGGCCGCGCTCGTGGTGATCGACGAGACCGACGCGGCAGCATCCGGTGTCTGGAAGGTCGAGCAGATCATCGACGACCCCGCCGGCGATCACGACTGGCGCATCCGAGGCGAAGTCGATCTTGCCGCGTCCGAGGAGTCGGGCAGCGCGGTGCTGCGCGTCACCGAGGTTCTGCGTCTCTGAGGCGCTCTGCGCACGCCCCCGTTCACCCGCCTGTCGTTCTGCGTCTCTAGAATCGCGGTGTAGCAATCGGCCGTTTCCGGCCGCTCGACGCTGCCGATAGGAGTCCTGGAATGAAGATGGCCATGGTAGGTCTCGGACGTATGGGCGGCAACATCGTTCGCCGGTTGATGAACGACGGTCACGAGGCCGTCGTGTACGACGTCAACGCCGACGCCGTCAACACGCTCGCCGCCGAGGGCGCGACGGGGGTTCCGAACTACGCCGACCTGGCTGCGAACCTCGAGTCCCCTCGCGTTGTCTGGCTCATGATCCCCGCGAGCCTCACCGGCAAAGCGGTCGAGGAGGTCGCGTCCCACCTCGAGGCCGGCGACATCATCATCGACGGCGGCAACTCGAACTACCGCGACGACGTGCGCCGCGCCGCGGCCCTCAAGGACAAGGGCATCCACTACGTGGACGTCGGCACCAGCGGCGGCGTCTTCGGCCTCGACCGGGGCTACTGCCTCATGGTCGGCGGCCCCGACGAAGCCGTGGCCCATATCGAGCCCATCCTGCGCACCATCGCCCCGGGCGTGGGCGACATCCCCCGCACCCCCGGACGCACGGGCGATCCCGCTCCCGAGGAACAGGGCTGGCTGCACTGCGGCCCGTCGGGTGCCGGCCACTTCGTGAAGATGGTGCACAACGGCATCGAGTACGGCATGATGGCCGCGCTCGCCGAAGGCTTCAACGTGCTGCACAACGCCGACGCCGGCCTGCATGAATCCGAGCACTCCGCCGAGGTCGCGCCTCTCGAAGAGGCCGAGTACTACAAGTTCGACATCGACACCCCCAAGGTCGCCGAGCTGTGGCGTCGTGGGTCGGTCATCTCGTCGTGGCTGCTCGACCTCACCGCCGCCGCCCTCGAGAGCAACCCGACGTTGAACGGTCTCGCCGGCCGCGTCTCCGACTCGGGCGAGGGACGATGGACGGTCAAGGCCGCCGTCGACATCGGGGTTCCGGTTCCGGTGCTCGCCGCTTCGTTGTTCGAGCGTTTCGCGTCGCGCGATGAAGACCGCTACGCGAACCAGATCCTCTCGGCCATGCGCCAGCAGTTCGGCGGCCACCAGGAGCTGCCCGTGGGTGACGTGCTCGAGGCGGGTGCGAGCAAGTCCGACCAGACCGACCAGCGATGACCTGGGTCAACGCCGGCTCGCTCGGCGCCGAACCCGGTCGCCGCGACGAACTCGTCGAGCACCTGGTGCGTCGTAACCCGGCACTGGCCGACGTCGGGTGCCTCATGTACGAGGTCGGCGTGAACGACGAAGAGCCCGACACGGTCTTCGTGGTGGAGGTGTGGACGGATGCTGCCGCGCATCGCGCGTCTCTGCAGCTCCCCGAGGTGCAGGCCGCCATCGCGGCCGCCCGTCCTCTGCTCTCGGGCGAATTCGGCGGCTTCCGCTTCGAAGCGGTCGGCTCTCCCCTCCGCGACTGACACGGAACGGCCCCCGACCTGAGTCGGGGGCCGTTTCGTTTGGTCAGTCCGTGCTGGGGTCGACCTGTTCGCGGGTCGGCGTCTGGAAGAGCGGGTCCGGCTTCCATTCCGGGGTGGGCGCATCATCGGGCTGCTGTCCCAGGAAGACGTCGGGCTCGGGTTCGTCGTCGGGGCCGAAGTCTTCGGGCTCGAGCGCGACGTCGTCGGTGTTGGGATCCTGGGGGTCATCGATGGGGAGGAACGGGTCTGAGGTCGACATGAGCACACCCTGCCGCAGATCGATGACGTTCGGGTGAATTCGGGCGAATTCGAGGTGCACCTCCCGCGCGCGGACCCCCCGACCGTGCCACGATCATCGCGTAACTCGCACGCAACCTTCCCCGTCTACGCTGGTGCGGTGAATGACGCGATCGTAGTACTGCCGTGGCGGCCAGCGGCCTCCCGCATCCCGGCTTTCGACCGTGTGATCGCGTGGTACGCCGAACAGCTTCCCGAGCTCGAGGTGCGCACCGTCGACACCGACGACGACCCCTTCGTGCTCGCGGCGTGCCGCAACAAGGCGATGCGGGATGCTGCCGACGACACCGTCGTGGTGGTCGGCGACGCCGACACTCTGCCCGAACCGGCGCCGCTGCGCGCCGCGATCGCGGCGGCCCGTTTCAGTGATCGCGTGCACCTGCCCTACGACGAGTACCGCTGGCTCGGACGAGAGGGATCGGCGCAGTTCGCCGCGGGAGCGGCGCTTCCCGACTGCACGTTCGAACTCGTGCTCGGCGCGTGCTCCGGCGTCTACGTCGCGACGCCGCGGACGTGGGCGGCGCACGGCGGGCAGGACGAGAACTTCCGCGGGTGGGGCTTCGAAGACGCCGCATGGTTCCTCGCGCACGAGACCCTGCTCGGCGGCCCGCCGGTGCGCCACTCCGGCCGTGTCTACGCCCTGCACCACGCGGGCGAAGTGCGTGCGGGCGCGCGCTACGAGGCGAACGCCGCGCGCATGGCGCTCTACCGCCTCGCCGCGGGCGACCCCGCCGCGATGTCTCAGCTCGTCGGCGAGGTGCCCGTCACCACGTCGTAAGCGATCTGGGGGCCGGGCTTGTGCTGCTCTGTCCGCACGATCTCGTCGAGGAGGGCGCGTCCCTCGGCCGGGAGGGCGGCCGTTGCGCGGATCGCCTCGGCCAGCGCCTCGACGCTCGCTGAGTTCGGATCGAGCGCCCGCCCGATCCCGCGCCGTTCGATCGCAGCAGCACCGGCGAACTGGTCGGTCGAGAACGGCAGCACCACGAGCGGAACACCCTGGCCGACGGCCTCGGTGACGGAGTTGTTGCCGCCGTGCGTCACCGCGACAGTGGCCGATCCCAGGAGGCGTACCTGCGGGAGGAAGGGGCGCACGAGCCAGTCGGCGGGCACCGGCCCGAGAGCGGCCGGGTCGCCCGCGCCGATCGCGAAGGCCGCTCGGAGGCCGAGCCGTCTCAGCGCTTCAGCGACGCGGCCCAGCACGTCGTCGCGCACCGACAGGAAGCTGCCGAAGCTCACGTACACGTAGGGTTCGCCGGCGCCGATCCATCGCTCGATCTCGTCGTCGACACGTTCCGCGCGTCGCGTGGAGCCGAGGAACGCATGGGGCGGCAGGGCTCGCCCGTCGCCGGCCGCGAGGGCGGCGGGGTAGTTGTAGAACACCTGGGCCCCGTGCGAGGCGAAGGCGTCGGCGATCTCGGCGGCGCCGGGGTCGAGCTCGTGTGCGGCGGTGTTCCACTGGGCGGTGAAGCGCCTCGAGACCTCGAGGCACAGCATCCGCAGTTCTTCGAGCTCACCGGGGTCGGGAGAGAACGCGGCGGGCCACGCGGGCGGGTAGCCGTAGACCTCGCCTTCGACAGGGAGCGCGCTCGGATGACCGAGCACGACGTCGGCGTACGCGATGCCCGCGGTCTGGAGGGCCAGACGGGCGCTGAACGCGAGGTGGTCGACGAGGATCGCATCGGGGCGCACACGCTCCACCACCGCGAGGGTCTCGCGGCCGCGGCCGACCGGGTCCCACATCAGATCGGTCAGACGCTCAATCGCTTGGTACGCGAGGGTGGCGACCATGCCCACCCGGGTGGCGTCGAAGAAGCCGCGGAGGGAGTCGGCCTCATCGGCTGGTTGCTCGCCGGGGCGCATCACCCCGGCGTTCGAGCCGCGCCCGAGGGTCAGCTCGACGCGGTCGAAACCGAAGTCGCGCACGATCGGGTCGGTGGCCGCACCCGTCGCGACGACGACGTGTTCGCCCCGGTCGCTCCACGCGGTCGCGAGCGTCGCGAGGGGCAGCAGGTGGGAGGCGTAGTCGGGGCTGATGACCAGCAGTGTCACGCGAGGGCTCCGGTAGCCCGCAACAGCTCCGCCTCGGAGGCGGCGACGGCCCGGTAGACGGGGCCGAGGGCGGCAGCCATCCCCTGGATGGTGAAGCGCGCCTCGACCATGTCGTGCGAGCGCTGGGACCGCTCGTCGGCATTGAAGTCGGCGAGCGACAGAGCACGGTCGGTCGCCGAGGTCAACGAGGCGGGATCCCACGTCGCGGTCAAGACGCCGGTGACGCCGTCCTCGACGTAGGTCGCAGGGCCCCCCGCGTCGGGGGCGACCACCAGCAGGCCGGTCGCCATCGCCTCGAGCAGAGCGATGCCGAACTCTTCCTTGAGGCTCGCGCACACGTACACGCCGTGCGGCGCGACCCAGCCGGGAATGCCGACGCGGACGGCCGCCAGCCAGCGGGCGGCGACGTCGTTGGGGCGGTGCCCGGCCATGAGCAGTCCGCGCGAGGCCCGCTCGGCGGGCGGGACGGCTGCGTCGATGCGCGCCAACTGCTCGCGTTCATCGAGGGAAGGGGTGGCCAGGTCTCCACCGAGGATGAGCAGGTTCGCCCGCTCGGAGAGGCCGCTGTCGGCCCAGACCTCGACGAGGGTAGCCATGCCCTTCACCCGATGCAGGCGTCCGACGGTCGCGATGATGGGGAGTCCGCGCCGGTGCTCGGGCAGTTCCTCGAGCATCGCCATCAGCTCCTCGAACCCCGCGGTGCCGGCGTCGCCGGTGGCGAACGCGGAGGCAGCGGTCACGGAGCGGTCGACGACGCCGAGATCGACGCCCTCCGCCACGATCGTGTGCCTTTCGGGGTGGGAGGCGATGTCGATACCGACGAGCTCGCGCATGTCGCGTTCGAGCTCGGGCCGCGGGAACAGCACCGTGTGGGCGGCGTTGGCGGCGAGGTTCTGCACCAGACGGGTGCGGAACCAGAAGTGCTCGCGCAGGTCGGTCGCGCCGAACGCCTCACGGGTGAGGTCGCCCGTGCGATCGAGCGACTGGATGATCGAGTGCGGGTCGGGGGCGACCGTGAAGACGACCGGGATGCCCATCTCCCGGGCGACATCGACGGCGGCGAGGCTTCCGACGTCGGCCATCCGGAGGTGCAGCACGTCGACTCGGCCCGCGGCGCGCAGCAGGCGGCGGATGCCGCGGCGAGCGGTGACGCGCAGCGGCCACGCCGCCGCGGAGGGAACCGGCTCGGGGGAGAGGGGAACGTGACCGTAAACGTGGCCGATGCCGCCGCCGATCGACAGCAGGTCGGCGGCCGCCCGGGGGACGCCCCCGCGCGAGAGGGTCAGCACGCGCTCGACGGCGGTCGTGTTGTCTCCGACGGTGTCGTCTGCCGCGGTGTCGTCTGCCACCAAGGCGTCGCCGAGGCGGACGAGCAGGGTGGCGATGCCACCGTTGTCGCCGGCACCGGCCGAAGACAGTGAGGGGTCGATGTCTGCGTGCAGGAAGAGCTGCGCGACGGTGAGCCCGCCCTCTCCGTCACGGCGGGGCTGCGGCACCACGTTCAGGTCGATGATGGCGAGACGCGCCACTTCGGCGATGCGTCCGTGTCCTTCGACCAGGGTCGCGAGCCGCTCGGCGACCCGCACCGATCCGCTGCGCTGGCCGAGGGCGGCGACCGCGGCGACCCGCACGTCTTCGTGCTCGCGGTCATCGAGGGCGAAGGCCAGCAGACACGGCTCGGCGATGGGTTGACGGACGAGCCCCAGCGTTTCGACCAGACGGGTGCGCGCGGCGGGATCGGAGACGCCGATCATCGCGGCCTCGATCGCGACGGCCAGGGTGTCGCCGATCGATCCCGACCAGTCCTCCAGGGTGCTCTGCGCGAGCATTCCCGTGAAGCCACCGGTCGTGACGAGAGAGAGCAGCGGAGCGACGGCGTCGAAACGGGGGAGGGTCTGGCCCAGCGCCCACGCGGCGTGCTCGCGCACGAACGCGCGGTCGTCGGCGAGCAGTCGGCTCAGCATCTGCGAGGCTTCTTCATCGAAGACCCCCGCCAGGGCGTGGACGGCGGCGATGACGGTGAGCTCGTCGGTGCCCGCGATGGTGCGCGCCAGAATGCGGATCGTGCGCACCCCGGGGTCTCGGCGAGCTTCGAACGCGAGATCGTCAGCGAGCCTCATGGCGTCGATGATGCGCGGAGCGGTGGTGACCGCGTCCAACGTGGTCTGGATGCCCATGTTCCTGGCTTCCTCGAAAAGATGACCGCGGTCCGCGGCTGTGTGCATGGTAACGGTTGCACCTGTCACGGAAGTAGCGTTGCAGGACACCCCCTTGACCACCACTCTGCGGAGGACCGTTTCGTATGCCCGTAATCGCCATCGGAGACATCGGCGTCATCGACGGGATGATGCACATCGGCGACGAGGCGATGTTCGAAGCCGCGCGCCTCGAGCTGGGCTCCCGCGGCGTCGAGATCGTCGGCGTCTCCTCCGTCCCGGGCGAGTCCGCGGAGCGCTACGGCATCGCCGCGGTGCCGCGGTTGGGCTTTGCCGGACTCGACCGGGATGCGGCCGCCGCTCGTACCCGCCTGCTCGTCGCCGCAGCATCCGGAACCCTCGACCTGCCCGAGAGCGACCCCGCCGCTTCCGCGCTTGCCGCCTTGCGCGCCGGCAAGGGCGTGTTCGTCGCCGGCGGGGGGAACCTCGCATCGCGCTGGCCCGTGCACATCCACGAGCGCACGACGCTCGCCGCGATGGCCCGCGCGCTCGGGCTGCCGGTCGTCGTGAGCGGGCAGACCCTGGGTCCTGATCTCGTCGAAACGGATGCTGCGGCCGTGGCCGCCATGATGACGGGTGCCGCGCGCGCGGCGGTCCGTGAATCGGCCTCGGCGGCGCTCGCCGCATCGTGGGGCGCAGAGGTGCGTTCCGGAGTGGATGACGCGTCCTTCCTCGGCTTCGATGCATCCACGGTCCTCCCGCAACCGGAGGGTCTGCTGGTGAGCGTGTCGGGCTGGTTCGATCATCGTCCGCCGGCCGCGGTCGAAGCATCCCTCGCCCGTCTGGTCGACCGTGCGGCGCAGGTCGTCGGGGGACCCGTGCGTTTTCACGCCCACTTCGGACCGCTCGACCCGGCCGCCGAACCGCGGGGGGATGCTGCGTTGCACGAGCGCATCCGCGCGCTGATGTCTTCCGCGAGCGAGGTGGTACCCACCGGCGACTCCCAGCACGCCGCCGCGCTTGCTCGCAGCTCGGCGCTGCTGATCACGAGCCGGTACCACCCGGCGGTGTTCGCCGCCCCGGCCGGAGTGCCGGTGCTCGGACTCGTCGCCGACGAGTACACGGCGATCAAACTGCGCGGAGCCTTGGGGCACTGGGGCGAGCCCGCCACGGTGACCCTGGACGAGCTCGACGGCGAGGCGCCGCTCGCCGTCGAGCGCCTCGCCGCGGGGCGCGATCGGATCGCGGCGGAGGCCAGCGCTCGTCGGCCCGCGCACCGCGCGGACTACGACGCCTGGTGGGACGACGTGGCCGAGACCTTCCGTTCCTGACGCGTCGCTCGGCCTCGGGATGACCACATAGTCCACCTTCATCGGTACTCCCTACCGGACGCCTATGCGGCGTAGTTCGGTTGCGGGACAGCGCGAGGGTCACAGCCCGCGCAGTGATCCGGCTGAAATGTCACGGGGAACGATCCTCTATCGGACACTCGGTTTGTTGCGTTTGAGGTGCCCGCTGCGGGCATCTTCACCGGGCCGGGTAAACGAGAAACCGGGCTGAGCGCCTGACGAACGACCCAGGCTCGAGGCGATCGAGAGAAGGTCGAACATTCCTCACGCTCCACGCAACGTTGGGGGCCACTGGTGACATGTCCTATATGACGGCATCATCACCAGACGGGGGAACCGAACGTGATCGACACAGACGACAGCCAAGACGACGGCCGCTTCGCAGCCATGCTGCTCGCAGCGGAACCACCCGTCACAGCCGACACCGCCCACGCACGAAAGCTAATGCGGGAGGTGGCGAAGAACGTGACCGAGGAACCCAAGACCCGCCCCCGCCGCCGTGTGGGTATCGCGGCGTCCATCATCGCGCCGTTGCTGGTGATTGGCTCCGCCACCGCCGCGTACGCTTCCACCACCGACTGGTCCTGGTATTGGGGACTATCGGAGGTTGAGCTTGACGCGGCCGCGACTGGACCGTGGCTGAGTTGGGCGGAGAACCCCGACGCCGTCGTTACCTACTCGCTGCCTGGCGGCGGCTCATGCGAGATGCGCATGGCCAACTTTGAGTTCAGCCCTCAGCCCGATGCTCCTGCCGGCGTCGAGTTCGATCCGCGCTCGGCGGACCTCGCACGCGAATTCGCCTCGAGCACGGACCTGGCCGCCCTTATGGACGTCGAGAGCGTGATCGCGGAGAACCGGTCGGACGAGAACTGGGGTCCGGTCGATGACGCGGGCGAGCTGCTGCCCTTCGGCTACGGCACCCAGAATTACGACCCGGTCGTCGAGTACCACTCCGCCGCGCAGGAAGCCATAAGCGATGTCATCGTCGCCCACCTCGCGAGTCTCGGCGTCCCGTCAAACGGTTTCGGCTGGCAATCGCAGGAAATCTGCACCGGGGTCGACGAGTGAAGCGACGCCCATCTGACGAGGCCGAGGCCCGCTACCTTGACCTCGTCGACAACGCGTCGCTTGACGTGCTGCACTATCTTCAGCGCCGCATGCCAACTGAAGCTGCGGACCTCCTCGCAGACGTGCTCCTCGTCGCCTGGCAAAAAAGGACGCAACTGCCCGACGGCGAGACAGAGTCCCGCATGTGGCTATTCGGCGTCGCCCGAAACCTTCTCCGCAACGGCGAACGAGGCGAGGTCCGCCGCTCGCGCCTAACCGCCACCCTCCGTGAGCAACTGACCGTGACGACCGCGCTGCCCGCCGACTCACACTCGGAAATGCGGGACCTAATCGAGCGTCTACCACCAGACGTTGCCGAGGTGGTCACACTCGTGCACTGGGAAGGGTTCCAACTCGCTGAAATTGCTCGACTGCAGGGAGTTCCCTCGGCGACAGTGCGAGGCCGATACCGTCGCGGCCGGGAACTCCTACTCTCGGCGATGTCTGCCGCAAATAGCTGAACGGGTCGGAATCGACCAAGCAGTGTCAGCTGCGATCCTCTAACGGTCGTTCAGTGGCGGGGGCTAAGACGGTCGAACTACAAAGAATGTGTCACCAACGAGGTCGGCGTTATCGGGCGAGAGTTGGCTCGGGGAAGATGCGAACTCGATGACTAGACCCGTTCCTGTGGTTGCCGAGACGCCCGGCCCGCCGCACGCGACGAAGTTGTCTCCGGTGTCGGCGGCAACAAAGACGATGCATTCCGCGCGGGACCCGTTTTCGTAGGCAGCCCAGTACAGGTTGCCCGCGGAGTCTTCGCCGGCATACCGGCTCGATTCTGAGTCCAGGTTCCCGCCTAACTCCGCGGGAAGTTCATCCGATGGCGTTCGCGCCCGATCGAAGATCGGAGATCTGCTCTGCATTGGTGAGTCGGGACCTGCTGTGCAGCCGACAAGCAATAGCGCCGCACTGAGTGCCAACCCGCTGAATCGGCGGTCCCTCATGCGCTCACCATAGATACACGGCGCCGACAACACCAGACCGACCGGGGCTCGATTCGCAACCTAGGCGTTGGTGCCTTTGAAGGATCGGCTTACGGCGACGGCGTGACTAGCGAGTTCAGGTCTGCGACGAACCGGGAGAAGCGCCCATCGTCCATCAGGCTGAGGGGTTCACCGAACCATGTCATCCAAATGTGGTCGATGTCCGCGGCGCTGATCTCTCTGCGAGTCATCAAATGGCTGGCCATCGGCAAAGCTTCGGATCTGTATTCGTCGGATGGGGCCCCGTCCTGTGCGCCAGGCTCGAGCCCGTAGGGATCTAACTCGCTCAGGAGACGCAGCACAGCGGCAGTGATGGGTTCTCCCGAGTGCCAATCCGCGCTCACCCGGCCATTCTCGTTGAAGCGTGAACCTGGCGCATCACGATCCGCGTGCGGGCGCTGGTGATAGCGGGAGTGAACCCGGAGTTCAGGTCAGCCCTGTTCGCGCTTCCAGGCGACCGCTCGCCGGTATATCAGCATCGCGACTATGACCGCGACTACAGCAACGCCAATCGCAGCGAAGGCTGTTACGGGTTGTGGGAGACCTGCAAGCACTGCGGCGACCGCCATCAGCGCTGCAACGGTGAGCAGCCAGGGGCGCATCCACCTGGGTGTCCGCCACACCCTACCTACGACCGCCAAGAAGGCCGCGAAAACCAGCCACGACGCTAGAAACCACCAGTTCACGCCCACCTCCAACTCGCCACAACCCCCGACCATAGCGGGCCGGTAAACGGAGCGTTCACGCGAAGCGTTCGCACGATTGCCCGCCCTGTGCCGGGTCCCTCAGAGGCGGTTCCCGAACAACGGGAGGTCCAGAGCCGCACGACTCATCGCGTAGGTCGCCGCGAACAGTGCGACGGTTAGCACGATCCCCGGACAGGGGACCAGAAGGATGGCCGGGCTAAGTTCTCGAGGAGAAAGATCCCTGCGGCGGCAACGACGAGAAGTATGACCACCCCGACATTGAACGTCTTGACCGTGGCGGAGTAGAGCGTGTAGTCGCACGACGTGGCCGTGCAGCTCGCGATACTCAACTGTGACAAGAACATCTGGACGTAGGCGACGACGGCGATGATCAACTGGAGTAACCACAACCACGGTGACGCATCGGCGCGGTTTGGGCCCCGTCCGTCGTTTGTCATCTCGCGATGATCTCAGAAAGGGCCGCCAACACGAGGCTCCAATGGGGATCCGGCCATGGGCTTCGAAGCCATCGCCGTGTGTCCGATCGCACTGCTACGACTTGGGCGGATTATCGCCATCCGGGGCATCGTCGCCCGTCAGGCCGTTGTCGCGATCCCAGAGCTTGGCGGCAGCAATCGCCTCGTAGGCCTCCTCGTTGGCGCGCGCGCGATGTGCCCACACTGTCGCGCCGACACCAAGAACTGCGACTACGACGGCGACCCACCACAGCCCAGTAACGAAGAGAACGACTGTGATCATCGCGAATGCTGAAGGGATCGTGAGGACGAGCAATTGCCGGTTGCTCATGTCGTCGTCTTTACCAAGGAACGTCTTGCCCATGCACGAAGTATGACGGACGGTCCTGGAGGTCTGGGTCGTCCACCAGGGATCGCTCTGCGCGTGTGAGGGCCGGTCCATGGCGTCACTCGATGACGTCGATGCGGCTTGAGCCCACCACCTCCTGAACCCACTGAGGACATTTCACGTCCTCCGCACTCATGTCGCGCGGCTTCCCCTTGGCAAAGTGCACATCCACGCACGCATTGACCGTGGTACTGACCTGGTCATAGCCAGCGGATGCCTGACCGCCTGATCGAATAAGGAGCGTCACGGTTAGGTTTTGCTCGTTCTGCACTGACACCGCGGTCACTGACCGCGAGGTCAACTCCGCCGAGGTGTTCTCCTTGACATAGCCGATACCTCGACGGTCGAGGATGTCTGGCAGCTTCTCAAGGTTGCCGGCCGCAAGAGACACCGCCTGCCGCACGTCGGTTAGCGCACTGTCGGCAATACTCTTGGCGCGCTCCTGTGCCTGACGCGAAGCTTCACCGCTGGTGTCTGCCACGGTGCACCCGGCCAGTCCTATCCCGAAGACTGTCAAGACCGCGGAAAGAAGAAAAGTTCGGGCCAATCGGTGCACGACTTGATACTGCCCCAGGCAGTTATAAGGAGCCAAGGGATCGCGCTCTCCTGTCCGTTCGCCCATCGCCTACTGAGACAATCAGATCGTGATGCGAAGGGTCGTCAACGCTGCTGTAGTTCTAATCGCGGGCGGGCTGCTCGCGTCGTGCGCTTCGGGGAATTACGCATATGACTTAGAAGTTGCAGACGTTGCAGGTGCCTGGATTGCGAGAGACGATTCCGGCCTCGAGCTCGCCCTTTCACCGGACGGGGTTCTCACTGCTTCTAACTGGCCGGATGAACTCGTGTGCGTCCGACGAAACGGGTTGCTTACGGCAGATCTTGAGAGCGCCGAAACAAGCGACCTGGGGGGCGGTTGGTCCTTCTTCGGCGGGGTCGAAGGCAGCGTGCTACCGAGCTTGCAATTGAATTTCGAGTCCGCTGTGTGTGCAGACAACGGACCACGGGGATATTTCTGGCGCGGGGAGGACGATCGGGTGAGCATCTGCATACCCCTCGAATCCGATACCGACCCCGATAATTTTCAACTGGACCGGATGTTGATTCTTTCGAGAGGAGCTGCCCCGGGAACCGATCCTGCTGACCCCTGCATCTAAGGCCCCAGGATCGGCGGCGGTTGGGAGCATGACCTCAGTCTCCGACCTAAACCGGACGGCCCGACGCCCGCAGTGGGATGGTTCTGCGGCTACCTCGGCACCGAATCAGCTGAGACGAACTTGCTTGGCGAATATCGTCGGGTGACTAAGGCGAGGATTGCCCAGTACCCGATGACTGCTGCGGTCGCCACCGATAGCAACAACGCCAGACCATGCCATCCCATCGTGCCGCCGAGGACCACGATCCCTGCCGGTATGGCAGCAACAGGTCCCGCTGCAGCGGCTTTAAGCCGCATCGGCAGCCCCGGCCATATTGGCGGCGCGTTCTGGTGACCTCGGTACACAACAAGAGCAGATACGGAAGTAGCAACGACGCCGCCGAGTGCGAGGAAGCCCATCATGCCGGCGCTATGCCTTGCGAAGTCGAGAGCCGATGGAGGCGCCAGGAACACCAGCGACCGAAACAGCAGCGTGGCGGCGACACTCAACGCGAGTGAATATGCACCTAACGAGGCCACTGTGATGGCAACCGTCCGTGAAGCGCCTGGTCTAACGGCAATACGCATGGGCAACAGCGTGACGGGCGACGGACCGAATGTCCACGGCGAAGTTGCCCCGACGCCCGTTGAACGATCCCCTGTTGAGACTCACCCGTCCGCCGAGAAACGTGCTCTTAGGCGCAACCTAGGCAAGAAATTGCCCGCCTCGATATGGTCGGGGTATGAGCGTAGCCACCATTCCGAGTGAGACCACCGCGGAGAGGAGCCCACGACGCATCAGCCGCCTTCTGGTCCTCATCCTGGGCGTCATCGTGATCCCGTTCGCGCTCACAGCCGCGTTGAACAGTTACGGCGCGCTCACCGTAGACGGAGCACTGCGCATGGCGTTCGGTATGGTGGCTGGCCAAACATTAGCCATCCTCAGCGGGTTTGCTTGCGTCGTACTCACCATCAAACGCGGGAGTGGCGCGCACGCGATCGTCGGTTTTGCAGTTCTCGCTGCACTCATCACCCTGGGCGCTGTAGGACACATTGGCTCGGCTGGCGACCTACTACTCACGCGCCTAGACCTCATCGCCGAGGTGGACCGGCTAAACCGGTGAGGGATCCCGCTGCGATCTTCCACGGCCCGCTTCGACGGAGACCGAGCGGGGGTGGCACGATACTTATGGCATGTCCAGCAATCGGGCTCCGAGCCGCAGTCGCAAATCGCGCCGGCGTTCTCGCCGCGTGTGGTCGTTCATAGGCTACGTGGCGCTGTTCGGCGCTGCGGGAGCTGTGTTTGCTGCCCTGTCTTTCAGCAGGGGCGACGCCGATCCGGTGGCTTCTGTGGGGGGTTCGATCGGGGCAGTGTTGCTGGGTTGCGGCATCGGCGCTCTGATCCGACTCGGCATAGACGCCTGGCAAGCACGGCAACCTCAGTAACGGCAGTCGGCTGCGTCTTCCTGCGGCGCCGGAAACTGCCTCAGCCGAGTAGTCGAACGCGCTGGTAGGGGATCCCTTATCGGACTGTCGGTGCCACCCCCGCTTGTACGGTTCTTGGCTTCACGCTGGCGACCACGACCACGGGGATGCTGGGAGACCGTGGGCGCGACCCTGCAAGGTGCGGGGCAGTCTCGGGACTTCCCGCAGAGTGCCCATGCTTCCCACGCGCTCATTCCAATAGCCGATCGCCGTGTCCAGCAATTCGGCTGCCCGCAATTGATAGAAGCCGTACTGCTCACGCGGAACATACGTCTGCACTACTCCGCCTCCGCTCGTGTCGGCTCCGGACGATGCGAGGATTGCCCACGGCCGACCGTGCGCCAATCCGGACAGAAGGGACCAGAGGGGTACCAGGTCGTTTTCGCCGGTCGAAGCCTCCAGGTCTACCAAGGCCTGGGTAACGCTGTACCGGTTTGATCTGAAGTAGCCCTCGGTGAGTCCTATTTTGATCATCGGTGCCAACAACTGACGGCGTCGCGTCTCGTACGCCTCTGTGCCGTTGGCGCCTTCAAAGCGGAACTGGTCGTAGGAGTCTTGTAATGCCAGCTGAACGATGCGTTCCACACGCGTGTTCACATCGTCTGGTGCAAGGAACCACGCAACTGATGTTGCGGCTTCCATGGCCGCCCGAACCAGGACAGGAACCGCGGACGGTGGCGTCCCGATCGCCTGCATCTTCAGTGCAGCGCCTAGTTGCCAGACTGCGGTTTGGATGTTGAACTGCGCCGTCGTGTTGGCCACGGGAGTCCCCATCAGCTCATAGTCCGCGCGCAGGTCCGCGTCTTGGCGGCCCACATTGAACCGCTTCATGTCTCGCACGAAATCATCAAGCGCAGCGAGCCAGTCGACGTAGTCGCTATTCATCACATTCAATGATCGCGTAGGCACGCTGCCCACCCCTAACGGTTGAAGCGGGGTGACAACGTGCCGACCCGTGGCACTCGAGATCGCTACGATTCCTGCATGTCTGGACGCACACTGAAGCACGGCGACACCATCCGAACGCCAGAAGGTGAGGTTGGACGCGTCCTGAGGCGTTCGAGGCAACTCTTCGTTGATCCGTTTGAGTACCGCCGCTACGACCTCGACGGTGAGGGAGACGTGCTCATCTATGCGGTCTTGCTCGAAAGTGGCGAGATGCGCCACTACAGCTTCGAGGCTTTAGCGGCGTCGAATAACCCATCTGCATAGTCGGAATTGGAGCGTGCAGGGGCGCCCGGCTACGGATGGGCCTGCGGGCGCGACTCGCTTCAGTTCGACCGGGTCAGCACGACGGAGACTGTGGTGCCCCCTGGGTGGAAATCTCCGGCTAGCCGAATGAGTTTGCGATAGGAGACCCAACCTGATTCCCGTGACTCAGCATGGTCGGCGGTTTCGACGAATAGCTCGAACCGCCGCTCACCCTTCTCCGCCGAGATCCAGGCGAGGACTTCTTCTACCGACTCGGCTTCGGTAACACGCTGCGGATCGTGCCGTGTCGGCTGATCGACGTCGTCCCCAGTCCAGAAGCAAACCCAGTAGACCGACGCGTCCTGCTGTTTAGCCTCAAAATATGACTCGTCCCACTCAACCCGCATCTGGCCAACCTTCCCCGACGGTAGCCGCACAGTGCGTACCGCGAAACTCGACCCTGAGAGCGCACTTTAGTTGACGCGTCGGGCCGGTCGCGCAGACGGATCCCTCGGTCCACCTGCTCCGGGACGACGCCGCTAAGGTGTGCGGTTGACGCCGATGCCGCAGTTACCGCCTGAGCGTCGCGAGATCCGGATGTTCCCGGATTACGGGCGCCGGTATCCCCTGTGGGGGAACTCGACGCCGACCTGGGACGTCGGATACACGACTTCGTCCGAGACGTACGGACTCTCCGACGAGTTGGCAGAAGACCTCGAGGGTTGGCAGTCGTATTTCGAAGCCCACGCCAACCCTTTTGAGGGATGGGATAGCGATACCAACCTGGGGAAGTGGTTGCGTGACGGTGAATGGCTCGCGAAGCGCCTGCAGGACGAGGTGCAGTCTTTTGCTGATGTGAAACGCGAGTTCGGTCCGAGGAGCGAGCGCTGAGGGATCGCTCTACGAACCGCGTCGGTCTCGTGCCCGCCAGACGCCCCCGAGCACGATGAAGTAGGTGCCGAGAGCCCACACCAACACGACCATCACTACCACGACGGCGCCGAGGTTCCTCTCCGAGACGAAGTCACCGAAGAGGAGAATCAGGCCGAGAAAACCGAAAAGGACGCCACTAATACCCATGACGATTGCCCCCACTGGGGACTGCGGCCGCGCGAACATGCCACAACAATGACATGCCTTGGCCCCGCGGCCAGTAGGGGATCCCTCTCGGTCACTCTTTGGCGGGGTACTCCACCTCGCAGTGATCCACGAAGTGAGCCAGCACGCTCAGCGTTGCTAGCCGCTCAAGTGCGGCCTGTTCCGACAGCGGTTCCTTATCGTGCGTTGCGGGGTTCCGAATCACCATGTTCGCACCCGGTGCGAACTGCCGTAGGCCGTCCTGCATCGTCTTCACGTCTTGGTTTGCCTGATCGCCTGGCCAGCGGAGACGAGCTTTTCCGGGCCGCGGGGCATCCTGGGCGAATGCCTGCTGCCACAGGGACGTGTCCGCCGCATCGTTTCGATCGGTTAGCTGTTTCATCTGGCCGCTCACTGCCTCGGCGGCCGCCGATACTGCGTGGCGCAAATGGCCATCGTTCCAGAGCCGCTGCGCTGCCGACCACACGAGCGGGTGCAGGAGGGACGGCTGGATGGTTGGCGACGAGAGGGCGTCAGCTCGGACGCGGAGTCCTTCAAGACGCCCGGCGGCCTGGAGACAGCACCCGCGGACCGTGGATGCTTCTAGCACCGGCTTCGGCTCTGTTATGCGTTCCCAGTTTACGAACGGGTCGACCTCGCCAGTCCCTTGCACGAACATGCGCACGCCCGTCACGGAACTCAAGTCCATAAGAGCGCCGGCAAGTCGGTTCAACTCCGCGGTCAAAGCGCGCACGCGTTCCTCATCCGCACCGTCTTTCGGGAATACGGCCGGCGCGATGCCTCGCGTGAAGGATCCCGGCCCGACGTTCTCGACGTGATGTGTCATGAACTCATCAAATGCGGTGATGAACTCATCGAGTCGTGCGGAGAGGAAATCGAGATACTCCGTGCTGGTTCTTGGGTCCATGCCGCGAGTGTTGCAGACAGCGATCGGCTATCGAGACACGCCTGGGCGTCAGGGGCGGGACCTAAGCTTCGCTGCATGTCGATCAATGATGAGCTTCGCCGAGAGCCTGGGATCCGCGCGGTGAGCAGCTTTTTCGGACACTTCAATGGCGAAGACGTCGTCGTGCGACCGGCGGACCCTCGCGAGCCTGCCTTCACGATTGAGGTTCTACTCACCGAAAGTAAGGCGACCTTTCCGCCCGCGGCCCCTGTTCACGAGGGCGATCTGGTCGAACGTAGCGACCCCCGCGGCGGTGTGATCGAGTACACGATCAATCGCTACGAGTTCAGCAAGGATCCCTTCGGCCACGGCAACGACCATTGGGAAGCTCAGCTCGTCGAGAAGCGTCACGTCGCACGCCGCTTCGCGGAGCCGCACATCGTCGTGAACGGTGGCGTCAACCAACTCGCCGTTGGCGATGGCAACAAGCTGCAGCTGATCAACCAGACAGCGCACTATCCGGCGGTCGTCAGCGCACTTAGTGAGATTCGCAACACTATGCCCCGTGAGGGATTCGGAGCGGGCGACCTCGCAGAGATCGAGGAGGCCTTGACTGACGCGACGGGCGTGGCCCAAGAGTCCGACAAGCCGAGCGCCGTGAAGCGGGCGCTCCACGCCGTCAACGGAGTCATCGGCGACTTGGCTGGGTCCGCGAAGAGCGGCGCAGCCGACAGTGTCAAGGCATGGGCCGCCGCGGCGACTGCTGTGATCCTGCGCCACATCGCGGGCCTGTAGACCCTCGGGCGAAGCAGCCCAACCGCGCACCCGTGCAGCAGGGCCGCCTCGCCGTCAATGCGGCAGCAGGTGCTCAGAAGCCGCCGGCGCGGGGCACCTGGTAGTGCCTCGAGCGCGGCGACTACGCCGGGGCAAAGACGGCGGCGGCGGCATAGTGAGGCTGCGGTGACCGGTGGTGGATCCCCGGGCGCGACGCTGACCACGGCGGCGGCTGGCTCTTGGCGGGCCATTCAATTCGACTCGGTACGGTGGCGTCATGGACGAGGATCGTCGAAACCTGATGGGGCGCATCGAAATACTCCGCGCTTACAGCAAAGCTCTTCAAGACCCCGAAAAGCTGATTCGGGTGTGCCTCGACGTATCGGGCGATGACGTCGAGGAACGGTCAGCCATTGCCGCAGCATTCGAGGTCGCCGACTTCGCGGCCGATGCGATTCTGGCCATGCAAGTGAGGCTCTTCACGCCGAGGAGATCCGAGGAGATACGGCGTGAGCTGGCCGACGCCAACCGTCTTCTCCTCGATCTCGATAGGTCGTAGGCCGATCCCTAACGGGGAGGCGGTGTCATCCGCGCGTCAGCTCACAATTGCCGCAGCAGTGGTGCCTCCGCGCATCAATGTTCACCGGACAAGCGGAGTGCTCCCATCGGGTAGAGGGGGCGGTCAAGTCCACTAACGGCCCGCCATGCGGCCGGGCTGTCCTCCTCTAGGACCCGGAGCTTGGCGTCAAGCGGGATCGCATCCAGTGCCTTCGATTCGACCCGGAAGACGTGGACGATTTCGTGACCGGGCTCGCCCTCGTACTCGAAGATGCTCTCTAAGACACCGAGCAACTGAACTGTCTCGAGCGACACTTCGAGTTCTTCCAAGAACTCACGCCGCACAGCCTGCTCTGCAGTTTCGCCGAACTCGATACCACCCCCGACGGCGCGATGGTAAGACTCGCCGTTCACAGAGTCCGTCCGGTCGAGAACCAAGACGTGCCCGTCTCGCACCGGGAGACCCACGGCGAGGTTTCGAATCGACGGCATGCGATGATCGTAGGTTGGGTGGATGAGAGATGACGGTCGCGACGTTAGCCGCGCACAGCCCACATCCGCACCTCGGGCGGCCGTCCTCGACGACGTTCCTGCGATCATCGCTCTCGTCGCCGAGATGTACTCCGAGATGGCGGAGGAATACAGCGGGCAAAGGTCGATCATCCCGGGCGACTGGAAGAGTAGCGCTGAAACGGAGTTCCGAGAGCGACTGGGCGCGGACGTCGGAGCATTCGTGATCGAAGGAGAATCGGGGGAAATCGTCGCCGTCGCCGTGGGACGACTGCACCGCACACTACCCAGCCCACGCCGTACCGGTACAACGGCGGGATATGTGGAATGGGTGGTCACGGATGCCGCGGCACGTCGGCAGGGGAACGCGACGGCGGTTATCTCTGCTCTTCTCGCGTGGTTCGAATCGTCCGGCACCTCGGTGGTCGACTTGAACGCGAGTTCGTCTGCCGAGACCATCTATCGACGGCTTGGGTTTGATAGCGAAGGTCCTGTGGCGCTCAGCCGGCGGCTCCGAACATTAGACCGTTGACGGATCCCGTAATTGGAGCGGCCAGTACAGCCAAGACTTCCACTCCGGGCTCATGTGCCACGATTGGCCATATGGATGTCGTTACTTGGCTGGAGCGCATCGGCAGCCGGCCAAGCACTTGGTGGGTGTTCATCTTCGGCGCCACCGCGCTCGGGATCGCGACGGCGATGCAGAGTCTGTGGTGGGTCGCCGGCGCAATGGCTCTAATTCTTGTGATCGGAGTGCTGAATTTGCTTCGAACCACCCGAACCCGAAAACAAGGCGACGGCTGAACGTCTGCGATCAACCATGTAGTAGGGGTGTGCCGACCCTTCTTCGCGTTCGCTCACTGCAGCGAGCCTGAAGCGCGCAACGGTCGCACTCGGCGGAGGTAGGCCGGGAACCGCTGGACGTCCTCTCCGTCGCGCACGAGGATCGATCAGCGGGCGCGAGCCGACCACCCGAAAGGGTGGTTCGCTATCGTTTGGGTCGTGGAGAACGGAACTGCTGCACGCGCCGGATGGCGGGAGCTGGACCAGGGTGAAACCAGTAGGTACTGGGATCTCTTTGACGAGCTCTACCGCTTCCGCCCCGGCACGTCGCCGTTGACGTGGCCGGCGATTCAAGAACCCGTTCCGTCTGTCACTTTCGATCTGTCGGTTATTCCGGATGGCGCTCCGCGCGCTGTCGCGGTCCGCGCCATCAACAGCGAAGCGCAGCGCTGCTTCATCTGGGTACTTGGCGGCGAACCTCTGGTGGTCCTCGATTGGCAGCACCCCGCCTGGTCGTTCTCGCCCACCGAAGAAGCCCTGAACATGGAATGCGACGATCCGATCAACGGCCGCCCCACCGCTTACCCGGACGGCGACTACTACGCCTTCATGACTGCGGATCTGCGCGAAGGAACGTTTGGGCATCCGTGGGAACGAACGCTATGCGTAATGGGTGACAGACTCGTCCGCACCCTCGGATTGTCTCTCTCGACATGGCTCCCGACCGTGAGAGTTAACGGGCGCTGATCCTCACCCTCAATCGCTCTTGAGCTGCCCGTTGAACGATCCGCGACCGGTGGCACCCTTGGGCGTTATTCATATGATCACGGTGATGGAATCAATCGCGCGGGACTTGATCACTGACGACGGAACGACGATCGCCTACACGGTGTTCTTGGGCAAGGAGCCGGCAATCGTCATCCTGCACGGTCTTGCGGGCAGCAGCCGCGAGTTCGTCCCGACAGCGCAGTCGCTCTCAGGCCGCCGGGTCATTCTCATCGACCAGCGGGGCCATGGCCTCAGCACGACCAGACCCGAGCGCACGTCCCGGGAAGCTTTCGTGTCGGACGTCGTGGCCGTCCTCGAAAGGGAGTCGTCGGAGCCGGCCGATCTCGTCGGACAGTCAATGGGTGCTCACACCGCGATGCTCGTCACTTCAGCGCGGCCCGACCTTGTACGGCGGCTGGTACTCCTCGAAGGGAACGAGGGCAGCGGAACGCCCAATCGTAGCGCCGCACTCGGTGAGTACTTCCGGTCGTGGGATACCCCCTTCGCCGACTCATTGGCCGCTTCCGCCGCACTGGGGAACGGGCCGCTCCAGCGAGCGTGGGTTGACGACCTCGAGCAGACGGCCGACGGTCTCCGTCCCCGCTTCGACCCCGATGTCATGCAGGCAACCATCGAAGCGGTCAGCACTCCTCGGTGGTCGGAATGGGAAAGCATTGAGGCGCCTACGCTCGTCGTGTACGCGGGCTGCGGCATGTTCACCGAGGAGCAAAAGACGAACTTCGTTCGCCGAGGCCGCAACGTGCAGCGGGTCGACCTTGACCGCGCATCGCACGACGCGCATCTCGATGCATTCGAACAATGGAGCGCAGCGTTGCGAAGTTTCCTCGAGGTGCGGTAGCCGATCGCCGAACGCGCGAAGGTGAATCATTCGTCGGTGGTCTGCCACACCGCGTAATCGCGGTCCTCGTTGTCAGCTCCATAATCGGAAGGGACAGCGTCTCACGTGACGTACCCGCCCCGCTCTCGATCGAGTCGCCGACTTCGAGCACCCTCTTGTCCGGGGACCTGAGTCGATTGCCCATCGTCGGCCAGCAACGTTCCGAACGGAAACTGAAGCTGGTAGGTGACACCGCCGCTGGCGACGGCGAAGCATCCCGAGTCGGTGGTCGTCAAAGTTCCGTTGTCCGACGCTTCAATGGCTGCGGTGGGACGGTCGGGAGCGGTCGTCATAGTGAATCCCCGCGATTGCTGCACTGGGGGTGCTCCTGAACAAGCCGTCAGGATCGCGGCCATTGCTGCCGCGCCTGCCAGGAACACGCTTGCTCGTATAACGATCGAATCGGGCAGAAATGGACGACCCGCAGGTGACCTCGGAACGGTGAGGGGTGCCAGGGCGCTAGTCTCCGACCGTGCCTATTGCTCTAGTTACAGGCGCCGCCCGTCCAAACAGCATCGCCGCCGGCGTGGTGCCGCGGCTTGTCTCTGACGGCTGGACCGTTGTCACCAGTGATCTTGATTCCGGCGACGTGCCCTGTGACCTCTCCGAGCCCGACAGCTCCACCCGGCTCATCGAGCAGGTCGCCCGCCAGTACGGCCCGATCACGGCGCTCATCCTCAGCCACGCGTACGACGTCGAGTCCGGAGTTCTCGACACGACGGCTGAAAGCTTCGACCGGCATGTTGCAGTCAATGCTCGTGCGCCCCTGCTGCTCATCGCAGCATTCGCCCGCCAGACCGGAGACGCTGGGGGCGCGGTCGTCGCTTTCACCAGTGACCACACCACCGGGAATCTGCCATACGGAGCGTCAAAGGGCGCCCTTGACCGCATCGTCATCTCAGCTGCCCGTGAACTCGGCCCAAAACGGATATCAGCGAACGTCGTAAACCCCGGACCCATCGACACCGGCTGGATGGATGATTCACTCCGCACCGCACTTGCTCCCCAGCACCCGCTTGGACGCCTCGGTACCCCTGCCGATATCGCCGAGATCGTCGCCTTTCTTGTTTCACCGGCAGGCCGATGGATCAGTGGCCAGCTCCTCAATGCCGACGGCGGATTCTCCGCACGGTTCTGACCGCTCACGCTTATGTGTGGATCACAGCGATAAACGGCGTGGTTGTCCCAACGCTCCGTGACGTCTTACTTGCCGGCTAGGGGAGGTGAAATGGGGACGAGCACCTCGGACAACTTCGTGTGAACCCAGCGGACGGCTGTCCGAGCGCGCGTCGTAGGATCGGCGCATGCAGGACGCTTCCGAAGATCGGCATCCCCGCCCGGGCGATACCGCGGATGAGCCGGCTAGTCAGAGCAGTCCGCCGAAGCGGCGCACCAAGCCTGCTACCGCGCATTACATCGGAGCTGTCATCATCCTTGGCCCCATAGCCGCCTTGGGCATCATCTTGCGAATCCTGAACTAGACCGTTTCGGGCTGCGCACATGGCGAAGGTGCGGCCGCGGCCGCAGAAACTACGCGTAAGGCGATCGGTGTGTGAGCTAACTAATCGGTGCTCTGAGGGGACGCGTGCCAGTGCTTCAGCCAGACATCGCAAAGCGAGCGAACGGGCTCGCGACTCAGCGCAAGCTGCTCGCAGCCGCAGGGGCTATTTTCGCGCAGACCGTATGCCGAGGCGCGGCTAAAAACATCGCCGTTGAAGCCGACATCAGTCAGGGCTCCCTCTACTTCCACTTTGGCCACAAAGACGAAATTGCCAAGGCTGTCATCGCCGCGCAGCAGAAACGAGTCGATGAGGTGCTTGCGCGGGTGCGCGCCTGGGAAGAAACCGCGCTCGAGCAACTCTTTCTGCTGATGGAGAGGCTTGCTGACCTCATTGCGTCGGATGAGCTGGTACAGGCGGGAATCCGCCTGGCCACACAACAAGACGCAGAAAGGTCTTTCGACGTGGGCGGACCTTACGCGGCGTGGGAACGCGTAATGGCAGCGACTCTGCGCGATGGCATCGCTGATGGTTCGATGGCACCGGATATGGATCACCGCTCCGCCGCGGAGCTGATCAACGAGATCTTCGTCGGCGCAGAGAACATCGCTGGCATCACGGATAAGTGGGCCTCCCTGCCCCACCGCATCGCAACAACCCGCGCAACCGTGCGACTCCTGCTCACCACTTCGCTTCCCCAGTGACGGGCAGTTTGGCCCGCAGGGAGACAACCTTCGGCATGAACGCTCCGCTTTTCCGGTTCGTCGCGGGCCCCGACACGAGAGTCGCTCATCCACCTAGGCCGATTGCTTAGCCGGCTCGCCCGGACCAACCCTCAAACTCGGCCTGCACTTCATCGAAGAACGCCGTCTTACCGAGTGTGTAGTCGTCGTAATCAGCCTTTCCTACCTGCTGTGCGCTGAGGGTTCGTTTGACGCTCTGGTACCGGTTGCGAGCTTCGGCGTTCGCGCGGAGCCAATCGCGGAACCACACCGTGTACAGACCCCAGGGTGAATCCAGGCGCCGAACATGGAGGATCGCTTGCTGGTCCTCGTTCCAGAACAGGGACTTCTCCCAAACGGTGTCGTCGACTTGGATCGACCCCCGCGGTAAGTCTCTGTCAACGCCTGGAGAATTCGGGCGCGAACCGCGTGCTCGAGCCCACCCAAGCGGCGCAAGTCGGGCGAGGAGTTCAGCTTCAGTCGGCAGCGGCTCGATGCGCAGCTGCAGGTCAATGATCGGCTTGGCCGCCAAACCAGGCACGGAGGTCGAGCCAATGTGATCGAGTACCGAAATATCCGCCCCTGCCATACCAGCAAGAGCTTCCCCGATCCCGGTAAGCATCAGCGATGCGCTCCGCGCCCACTCAACCTGGTGATCCACTAGCGCTGCCGGGTTCGTGCTCTTGGCGTCATCCACGTACTCGAAGCTACTGGGGGGGGTGCTGCGCCCGGTAAGCCAATCAAGTGTTCCTGCACGCCATCCGTGCTGCCGCGAGGTCGCGCGCTTTCAACTCGACGGCGTCAGCACTACCTCGGCACGACCGTTACGGAGGATCAGCTCGGTGCCCGTCCGCTCATAGGTGACGGACGACCCGAAAAAGGCCTCCACCCAGTTCTGTTTCGCGGTCGATTGGGGATCGCAACCCTTGAGCGTGGCCGCGGTTTCCTCCACCACGATCACGCCGTCGCTGAAGGGGCTATCGAGAGTGAGGGTGTTGCAGGGGGTATCAACGACGATCATCACGGCCTGATCAACACTCTGTGCCTCAAAGCGCAGGGGCGTGTCAGAGAGCCACTCCAGCTGGGTGCTGCCATCGCTGCCGCTTACCGAACGATAGGAAGCGCACCCCAACTCAAAGGGAATCTCTGACGAACACGCAACAACCGGTCCGGGGGATGTAGGCGTTGCACTATCCGGAGATGCCTGACAGCCCACCATCACGGTAAGGGCGCCCGTCAGACCAAAGATCAGCACCCAACGCTCCGCAACGTTACGTTTCATTAGGGTCCTCCACACCGCGGACTTCATACGGGCTTCCACCGTCTTCGCATGGCTCGTTTTCTCCCAGCAATGATGTCAGGTGCTGTCACGACACGCCCCGCCGATGGCGTGTCGTGAGGGTCCGTCTGTGGCGATGGCTCCCTTAGCCGGCGCCGGAGATAAATCGTGCGTCGACGAGTTGACGCACCCAGGTGACGACATCCGGCACGTCTCCAGCTGCCAGGGTTTCGTGCACGTGTCTCTCCCACATGGCGCGAAGCGCATTGGCGGAATCGGGAGGCATGTCCATCGCGCGCTCCACAACCCCCTGCCAGCTCGGGGCTTCAGCGTGGAGCGCGGCGGCCAATTTCGGTCTCATCGCGGTGTAGCTCTCGACCGTCAGCTCATCGAGCGCGCCGAGCGCGTCCAACACGTAAGCATCGAGAACCCGAAGCATTGGCTTGCCCTGGTACCGCGCTTCGTCGCTCACGCTTCAACCTTCATGAGTCGTTGCGGAACCATGCCAGTACCTTCGCATATCCATGATCCTTGGGCGGTTCCGACTGCTGGCGCGCCCCCTGGGCCATCCGTGCGCTGGCATCGACAGATCGCGGCCCCCATGTCACGCTAACGGTGTGAAGCGTGACCTCAAGACGCAGTTCCTAAGCAGCATTGCGGTCCTCGTTGGCGTATCACTCATGGTCGCAGGCGCGGTCGTCTGGTTTCTGGCTGGAGAGCTGAATCCGATTCTGGCCTTCATCGGAGTCCCGCTGGCGCTGTTTGGGGCGCTGTATGGGTTGGTGTCAGACATTCGCGCGATTCGAGGGGACGCGCGGGGTAAGACCGACTAGGTACGCACCGCCCGTATCAGGATCGTGAAACGCCGCGGTAGAGGGGTGCGCAAACCTTCAAGGTGGAGTGACCCAGGATGGGCTTGTGGTTGTCTTCTTTGAATGCGTGACCATCTCAAGTAAGCCGGTCGACGAGATGTTTGATCTCGCGCGGAGTGTTGATGCTCACACTGACTCACAGTCGGCATCGGCGGAACAGGCTGTGGCTGGCGTGACGGGTGGACTCATTGGGTTCAATCAGGAGGTCACCTGGCGGGCTCGTCACTTTGGAGTGCCGTTCGAGCTGACAAACAAGATCACCGAGTTCGAAGCCCCACACCGTTTCGTCGACGAGCAGATCCACGGTCCCTTCAAGACGTTTCATCACGAGCACCGCTTCGAGGCATCGGCAGAGGGCTCCGTGATGATCGACCGCGTTCGCTTCTCCGCACCGTTTGGGCTAATCGGCCGTCTGGTTGAGAAGCTGGTGTTAGCGACCTACATGCAGCGTCTGATCGAAGATCGCGGCGTCTTCCTCGCTGAGTCATCGGGAGGTTCTACCGAACAGGCGGTGTAAACCCGCCCGTACATCCATCCCTCAACGAACGCGCCTCGTCATATCGTGCCGGGCGCGTTATTGCGGAGGGGCGCTCCCCACTCTTGGATCACCGAGTTGTAGTCGTCGATCGGGCGCAGGTGTTCAACAGCTCTTCGGTCGCTGTCCCAGCGGACGATGCCTGCTGCATGAAGACGGCTCCACTTTTCGATCACGGAAGCGAGAGTGACAGGCATCTGTGGTGAAAGTGGTTCGGTACGTAGCTCCTCGGTGACCGATGTGATCGTGGAATCCGTGCCGCCGTGAAAGATCACCGGAAAACGGGTCGCGAGAAGATCCGCGAGTCGGACGTCAGAGTGCGTCTCCACGTACTGCTCATATTCCCAAACGGGGACGTCCGGACGGTCGGGGGTGGCTGGTCCGGCTAGTTTTCCCGCGGCAAGCGATGCAGCGCCGGGACGTCGCGCCTCTAGCGAGTCGAGGATCGCGAGGCGTTGGTGCTCTGGCATGCCTTCGATGTCCATGAAGCGCATCCTTCCGTGAGCGGCTGGTGGAAGGCAATACGCGCGTGAGCGGGAGCGAGCATCCATTGCCCGCTCACCGATCGTCAATCGGGGTCTGTCCACGTGTTGCGCTGGCAGTATCTGAAGTGTGAGGCCTCTACGAAGAATCGCCGTCGCAACACTGGTAGCGGCGATGGTCATTGCGGCCGGGGTCTTGGTGTTCCAAGCAGCCACCCGGTCGATGCCGACTGACCTCGCTTTCGGCTCAATGGGGCTATCGGGTGCGCTCCTCATCATCAGTGCGATCACGCTAGCTCTCGACAATCGAGGGCGACGCTGAACGAGGACCGTCACACGAGCGCCGGTAGAGGATCCCCATTGGAGCCTCGTGTTGGCGGCCGTTTCTGAGATCATCGCGAGATGACAAACGACGAACGGCGCCCAAACCGCGCCGATGCGTCACCTTGGTTGTGGTTACTCCAGTTGATCATCGCCGTCGTCGCCTACGTCCAGATGTTCTTGTCACAGTTGAGTATCGCGAGCTGCACGGCCACGTCGTGCGACTACACGCTCTACTCCGCCACGGTCAAGACGTTCAATGTCGGGGTGGTCATACTTCTCGTCGTTGCCGCCGCAGGGATCTTTCTCCTCGAGAACTTAGCCCGGCCATCCTTTTGGTCCCCGGTCATGGGGATCGTGCTGACCGTCGCTCTGTTCGCGGCGACCTACGCGATGAGTCGTGCGGCTTTGGACCTCCCGTTGGTCGGGAACCGCCTCTGAGGGATCACCATCAGGAGATGTTCGATGGGTCTTGCGGGCGGTAGCGCGGTAGATTCATCGAGCCTCCGCGCCGTCTGCACAAGATCCGAATGGGGTACCAGTTGCTGTCACTGACCAGATCGATTCTGATCTCCTCCCTTCATGATGACCCCTCGCTCTGGGAGTTCGTGTGGACCGCTAACCGCATTTTGGGTCTTGATGACCAGTCGAAAACGTACCCAGAAAGGGCCGACCCCCTCGTTGAAATGTACGTGCTCCGGTCGATGCAGGAGCTCATGGATGAGGGGTGGGCGTACCCGGGAGACGACGTGCCTGTCGACGGTGCACCCCCCTCCGGGTTTGGGATGCCCGTGGTTGAACTAGTCAGATGGAACCTCGGCGTCGAGGAGTCGGTCGACCGCATACGCAAGGAGTGGCGGGAACTCAACCATCCTCTGTTCTCGGACGATGTCTGCCGGTTCGGCTCCACGCCTGCGGGCGCAGCGACGGGCAAGCAGCTAGCAACCGAATCGACCTAATCGTTGCGGAACCGGCTCCGTATGCGGGCATTGGGCTCGATCCGAACAACAGATATGCCGTCTTGCGGGCGGTTGGGCTAGGACTACGGTGATTCCAATGTCTGAAGAACCGCGCCCGACTTCGGCCTCAACGCGATACGTCCTGATCTCTCTTATGGCTCTATCGCTTCAAGGGGCGTTTCTTGTGAACGCTATTCAGCACTCCGGGGACGCGGGCGCGTGGGTGTTGTGGGGCGTGATACTTGCCTTCTCGCTCACCATGATTTTCATCGCAATGCGACGAGCGAGTCGGCTTGCGCGAGAGTTTCGCCAGCGTGAATGGGGCGAGAAGCCCAAGGGCGACTTTTCATAGTGCCTCCCTACAGCCCTAACCGCAAAGGGATCGGCTAACGGGCATCTACTGTCGGTCCGCGGATCTATGGTCAGGGTGTGACCCGCACCGACAGGCTCTACGCACTCGTGGAAGAGCTGCGGGCTGTGGCGCCACGACCGAGAAGCGCTCGGTGGCTTGCCGACCGGTTCGGCGTCAGCTCGAGAACCATCGAGCGAGACTTATCGGCGCTCCAGCAAAATGGGGTGCCGATCTGGGCCGAACCCGGGCGCACAGGCGGATACTGCTTGGACACGTCGCATACCCTCTCCCCCCTGGGGTTCACGGTCGACGAAGCTCTCACTGTGATGGTTGCCCTGGGCGCCCTGGCTACCAGCCCGTTCCGTGATTCGGCGACGTCGGCTCTCCGCAAGGTGGTCGCCGTCACGGACGATCGCAGGTTGGAAGAGACGGCCGACCTCGCTGCGCGCATCCATCTCCTCGGCGACGAAAAGCCAACCGAAGCGCCCCACGGTCTCGTTGCTGCCTTGCGAACAGGACAGGTTCTCCGGATCTCATACACCGACCGCGATGGCGGCGCGACCGAGCGGGACGTCGAACCGATGGGGTTCGTTGGCAAGGGTGACAACTGGTACCTGATCGCATGGTGTCGGCTTCGCGATGGTCTTCGCGCATTTCGGGGTGACCGGATCGTCCAAGCAGAGCCTCTGATTGAGCGGGCACCGCGTCGAACGCTCCGGGCGGAAGATCTCGGCATCGTCGAGGGACGGTTGCGAGCGATCGGACCGGGTCAGAACACGGCCTAAACACCGACACGACGGTGTCGCGGAGGGTGCCCAAGATGATGACGTCGGGCCGGACGGCGCGGCCGGAAGGAAAATAATGGACCTCGCCTCAATCCGCATCATCACGCGCGACGTCGACCGCCTCACCCGCTTCTACGAGGCGGTGACGGGAATCACGGCCACGCGGCCTGCTCCGGTATTCGCTGAACTTCGTACGACTTCGGGAGCCTTGGCGATAGCGAGCACGGCGACGGTTGCCATGCTCGGCGACAGCGCGCCACCGCCGGCCAGCAACAACTCGATCATCATCGAATTCCTCGTCACAGACGTCGACGCCGAATTTGTACGCCTCCACGACGCGCTCGAGGACGTCGTGCTACCGCCGACAACCATGCCCTGGGGCAACAGGTCCACCCTCTTCCGCGATCCGGACGGCAACCTCGTCAACCTCTTCTCACGCCCAGCCACGTGATCGAACGGTGCCCTCCACTTGCCCGTTGCGGATCGTCGGCTGTTGGTAAAGGCGTGGGTCCGATCCACCATCAGCGCCCTGGGGACGATCGCGGCAGATTCAAAATGGCCCGCCCCTAGGGATCTCTCAGCGGCCCGCGATAGTTGGCGAGGGCCAGCAATGATGAACGTAGGTGTGGCCTACCCTCTTCGATATGACCAATCCGTTGCTGCCCGCCGCCTATGACATCTGGTGGTCTGCCGCCACGGTTGTACTCTTCGCGCTTCTCCTGATCGCTCTCATCTCCATCGCTCGGCATGCGAAACGGTTGCCATCCGGCCAAGCGTTGATGTGGACAGTTGTTGCCATACTGATTCCCGTTCTGGGGCCTACGGCCTTATTCGCTATCGGGCGTCGCGCAGACGTTACGAAAACCGCGCCTGAGGCGCTCCGATAGACGATCGGCAGGACTTGCCTGGTGAGGATCCCTTCGCTGCCTCAGAGGAGAGAGTCATGAAGACCGTGCTGCCGGAACTGCTTCGGGAGCGAGTGCCTGTTTTCGCGGCTCCGATGGCGGGCGGCCCCTCTACTCCGGAGTTAGTGGCCGCTTCCGCCGCGGCTGGACACTTCGCACAGTTGGCAGGCGGTTACCGAACGACTCGCGAGATGTCGGAACAGATCGGCGCGGTGCGGGCTGAGGGTGCCCTGTTCGGGATCAATCTCTTCGTGCCCACCGTCGGGGCCCAGACCCGGCAGAATACCGACGCTATCGGGATCGGCTGCGCCCTGTCGCGGAACGGCTCGGTATCGCAGCTCTCTCGGCACAGCGCGAGGACGACGACTCGTGGGCAGAGAAAGTTGACCTGCTGATGCAGGACCCCGTTCCCGTCGTGAGCTTCACCTTCGGCATCCCCTCCGCGGGCATTGTGAAGGCCCTGCGCACTCGAGGGACAATCACAATGCAAACCGTGACGTCCGTCGAGGAAGCCCTCGCCGCGCGAGATGCCGGCATAGACGTGATCGTCGCCCAGTCCCGGGACGCTGGCGGTCACGTCGGGACCACCGACCCTCTGAGCGCGCTGCCCACCCATTCTCTTTTGGAACTCGTCCGCGAGATCCGCTCCGTGAGCACCCTGCCGATTATCGGAACGGGTGGAATCTCGACATCGTCCGCAGTGCACACGACGATGGCTGCGGGTGCCCAAGCGGTTGCCGTGGGGACCGCTTTACTCCTCGCCCCGGAGAGCGGCGCGTCAGCTGTTTACAAGACTGCCCTGCGCGATTCCAAGTACACGCGGACGCAAGTGACCCGCGCGTTCACGGGCCGCTTCGCCCGCGCGCTGGTCAATCAGTTCGTCGAGGACCATAGCGCTGCTGCGCCAGCCGGTTACCCAGCCCTTGCATCACCTGACCAAACCGATCCGGGCAGCGGGAGCTGCCGCGGGCGACGCGTCCGTCGTCCACCTGTGGGCAGGAACCGGATGGCAGCAGACGCGCGAAAGGTCAGTGGCCGCCACACTCGCCCAGCTTTCAGACGGCCTTTAGGCGCGGAAGGCCGACGCAATGAATCTCCGTCGGCGGTCGATGCGGTGCCCGGGTGTTCCGACTCCTGTTCAACCGGCCGTCGCCCCTTGCGACCGCGGTTGAATTTCTTCGCGAACCCTTCCGGTGGCAATGCCGCGGCAGCTACCGTGTCGGCATGGTCGCCGACGAATCGCTGACGGAGTCACGGAATGTCATTCGACGGTTGGTATCGGGCTGGGCGGGCACTCCTGCGTTCTTGTGCGACCGGCATTTCACTGTCATCGTCGCGAACGATCTGGCACATGCGCTCTCACCGGCGTTCCGCGAGGGGATGAATCTGGCGCGGTTCACGTTCATGGAGCCGAATGTCGACCGGCGGGACCCCGCGTACGACAGAGTTTCCCAGCAGGTTGTCGCCCTGCTCAGAGAATCGCTCGACGAGCACCAGGGCGACGATGTTTTCCGCTCCATCGTCGGAGACCTGTCGGTGGATAGCGATGAGTTCGCAACAGCATGGGCCGACGACACCTTGAAGGCGACGAGCCGGGGCGTGGCCGAGTTCGTCGACACCCGGGCAGGAAGCCTGAGGCTGCAGTACGAACTTCTCCGCATGCCCGGCAATGGGGAAGACACCCTATTCGTATGGGGCCCCGCTGATGTCGAGTCGACGCGCAGCGTCCGTAATCTCGTCGACTCCTCGACGCGAAGTCACGTGATCAGCAGCTGAATGGGGCGGTGAGCGGGACTACCTGGTCGGCCACCCGGTCAAAGGCCCGCGCAGCGGGCGCCCGGTCAGCTTGGCGTCGCGGATGCGCGTGATCAGTTCATGTGCGCGTGTTCCTTCTTGGGTGGGCATGACCACCATGAAGAACCCTCCCGGTACGTCGAGCACCTGCCACGGCACCGGAACGACCTCGCCGTCGAAATTGTTGAGGACTGTTCCGTTCGTGAACCCACCCGTCGGATGCTCGGCCCACAGTCGGCGGAAGACGGGGCTCTCGACAGACAGTGCCCCGACGATCTCCCTGAGACGCGCATTCTCCGGATCGCCGTGGAATCGCAGAGCCGCGAGGGATAAACGTGCACCCTCGACGGCATCCGCGTCGTCGGGGAAGAGTCTCACCACCTCGAAGTTCGCAATGACCAGGTTGTCCCCGTACAACTGGAGGCTGGGGATCATGAGGTCCGCCATCTCGTTGATGGCGACGATGTCTTGGTTGCTGTCGAAGACGTAGGCGGGCGCGCCAACATACTGACCGATCAAGGCCCGGAGGTCTTCACTGATCGGCACGGGGGCGTGATCCCGTCTCACCGGCTGAGGAGCCGGCGTGGCCAAGCGATAGAAGTACCGGAGCTCGTCCTTGTCGAGCTCGAGAGCGCGCGCCAGGTTCGCGAGCACCTGATCCGACATCTGGATGTCGCGACCCCGCTCGATGCGGATGTAGTACTCGCTGCTGATTCCGGCCAGTCCGGCAACTTCTTCCCGTCTCAGACCGGGCACCCGGCGCGGTCCCAATTCCGGAAGACCTACCGAAGCGGGAGTCAGCTGAGCGCGCCGCGATTTCAAGAAATGGGCGAGAGCGACCGAACGAGTAGAAACGAGAAGTCCTTTGTCCGAATCGGGATCGGGTTCACCTCGGGTGAGCGGATGCCGCTCGGGCGTACCGGGGCCGCCTGTAACGGTACCCGAGCTTCCCCAGGGCCTGGGGGGCCGAGATTCCACCCCCATGAGGAACCCCGATAGGCTCCCGTTCCGAACGGCGGTGATGGAGTTGAGGATGACGCTGCGCGTGGTCGGTGTCCTCCTCCTCGCAGCGGCCGTCGGGTGACGCTGACGGAAGCGGAACAGGAGGTGGGCGGCCACGGCGCGTACGCAGCGGCGCAGCTTTCGGGGGAGACCTGGCCCAGCCCGCTCATCGTCGAGATGGTTCGTGTCATGGAGGGCGAGACGGCCGCGTGGCGGATCACGACCTGCGACACAGCGACCAACGAGCTCTCCACGATGACGCTCCGCTGACTGTCGCGTCCCTCGGGGGACAACTACAGTCCTCACTATGGGAGCGAGCACGTCAAGGAGGCTCCGCTGGCTTGTCGCCGCGATCGTCGTCGTCGTCGTGGTGCCTCTGTTGGCGTTTGGGTACCAGGCCGGACAATGTATCGACTACGCAGGCGCAGCTGCTTCGGAAAGCCAATGCACAGTCGGTCCAGCGGTCGGATATCCGGGTGCCTGGGTGCTCACAGCCGCGGCGGCCCTGTTCGCGCTTTATGCGATCCGGCGCGCGTTTACTCCAAACCCCCACTGAGACCGGGGCAGTACCTCCAGTGTTGACTGGATCGGCGGGCGACCTGTTGCGCCCCGCTCCCTCCCTCTCGCTTCGTCCCACACGATCGGGAGGGCGCGGACTCGTCGGGATCAGCGGGCGGCGATCGTCGGGCTGCTCGCCTGACCCGCCGGCGCACGGTTGCTCCGGAGCAGTGAGATGGCGACGGCGACCTGCCAGATGACGATTGTGTAGACCGAAGCCCGTTCGATGGCGCCCGACGGCAGCCCGGCGCCGAAGGTGAGGAGCAGGGTGATCATCGCGGCCAGGCCAATGGCTCCGATGACGATGCTCGTGACGCCGATCACCCGTGTTTCGGGGGCCTTGCGCCAGTGGATGCCCAGGACGAGTGAGAGCAGGTTGCCGCCGAGGATGGCCAGGGTTGCGCCCGTGAAGTGAAGGGCAAGCGTGCCGTTCTCCTGCGCTTGCAGGGAACCGTGGAACGTACCCACGAGGATGTACCCGATCGTGACCACGACGGCCATCACGGCGGTAAACGTGCGGATGCGGCCGGTGAGGGTGCGGGAGAGCAGCAGGGTAGCGAGTCCGAAAAGCAGTCCCTGAATGATGAACCCGGAGTTCATGACGGCGTTGAGCGGCGAGTTCAACTCCCTGCCCTGGAACACGCCCGCGGTCGCCGAGCCCAGGTCGCTGATCCAGTTGTCGGCGTAGCTGTAGGCGGGTTGTTTCCACGCGGCGGCTGAGATGGCCTCGGCGGCCAGGTAGATCACGGAGCCGACGAGGAAGGCGGCGGCAGAGATCCTGCGAAGGGTCATGAGGTTTCCGATCTGTGCTGACTGATCAAACAGTCACATTTGGACCCAGTCGAGCGACGGGATCATGGGCGGTGCGGTTCAGAGGTGACGGATGCCGTGGGAGAGGGTCTGCGCCCACGTCGAATCGATATCGAACAGGTCGGCCTGGACGATGAGGTGGCACAGCTGCCCGTAGGCCATGAAGCGTTGCACCGCGTCGGCTCCGGCACCGGAGGAGTGGGCAACGGCATCCGTGGTCTTGGCCAACCCGCGCCGAACAGCGTCGCGGATCTCGGGCACGTCGCAAGCGCTCGTCGCGTGGACCTGGAGGGCGATCAGGTCGTGGTCAGCGATCAGCTCGACGTACGCGTCCCTCATCGCGATGAGCTTGTCGTCCGGATCGGTGGACGACGTCCGCCCGGCGCCGGCGATCATCGAGGCCGCGACCTGGTCGTAGCAGCTGTCCACCGCGTCGACGAAGAGTCCGAGCTTTCCGTCGAAAAGGCGAAACACGTATGCGGTCGATACTTCCGCGGCCGCGGCCACGTCGGCGACCGGGGTGGCCCGGTAGCCGCCTCGCGCGAATACCCGCACCGCGTGACCCAGGATGCGGCGCCGCTGCTCTTCCGCGGTCGACCTGGTGCCGGGTTCGTTCGTCTTGGTTCGCATGTGACTGATTGAACAGTAACAATGCCCTCTCTGTCAATCACAGGCCGTTCTCGTGAGCGGAAGCACGTCACCGCTCGGCGAATCGGCTCGTAGCCGCGAGGGTGAGTTCCTTCATGCGAGGACCGCCATGGCCCTCGCTCTCGACGATGTGGAGTTCGCTTCCGGGCCAGGCGGCGTGCAGGGACCACGGAGTGATCGCGGGGCCGCTGACATCGTGCCGGCCATGGATCAGAACACCCGGTAGACCCGCCAGTTGGCCGACGCGATTCATGATGGTGTCGCCATCGCGAAGGAAGCAATCGCTGGCCCAGTAGTGGGCGACCACCGTGGCGAAGTTTCTCTTCGCCCGGGCGTCGCCGAAGTCGAGGCGTCCCGACCAGCGCGGGTCGAGCGACCCGTGGGTGGACTCCCAGTCGATCCATGCGGATGCTGCGGCGTCGCGCTCGGGGGCCTGCTCAGCACGGAGGATCCGGGCGTACGCGTCGACAACCCGTTCACCCGGGCGAGCCCGAGACGCGAAGCGTTCCCACGCCTCCGGAAACAACGCGCGCATCTCGACTGTTATCCAGTCGATCTCCTCTCGACTGCCCGCCGTCACGGCGGTGAGAACGAGCTCTGAGACGCGCGAGCGGTGCTGCAGCGCGTACGCCAACGCCAGGGTCGACCCCCACGAGAACCCGTGAACGAGCCATGTGTCGATCGAGAGGTGTGATCTCAGCGCTTCGATATCGTCGATCAACGTTTGCGTCGTGTTGGTGCTGAGGGTGTCGATCCGATCGATCGCCCACGGGGTGCTTCTGCCACAGCCCCGCTGATCGAAACCGACGATCAGGTATTTCGCCGGGTCGAACCGGCGGCGGTATCCGCCCATCCCGAGCCCGCCTCCAGGTCCCCCGTGCAAATAGACCGCGGGTCGTCCGTCCGGGCGCCCCGACAGTTCGAAGTACACCTGATTGCCATCCGGGCGGCTCAGCCAACCGCTCTCGAAAGGTTCTGAAGCAGTGTGCACGCTGCGACGATACGGCGACCGCGCACCGGAGGCTAGCCGAGCAGCTCGACGCCGAAGCCGCCTACGACAGTCCGAAGTTCGGCCAGGTAACGCAGTGCCTGTTGGGTGAGTGGGATCGCGGAATGGCCGATCCAGCCGATCTCGATGCGTTCGTCCGCGTCGAGAGGGATGGCCACGATGGACGGGTCGAGGTCGTCGCTGATGATGCCCGTCGAGATCGTGTAACCGTCGAGTCCGATCATGAGGTTGAAGATCGTGGCGCGGTCGGAGACTCGGATCTCCTGCTTGCTCGACAGGGTGGAGAGGATCTCCTCGGCGAAGTAAAACGAGTTGTTCCCGCCCTGGTCGAAGGTGAGCCGCGGCAGGTCGGCCAGATCGGCCAGGGTGACGCGATCTCGAGAGGCCAAGGGGTTCTTCCGCGAGATGAAGATATGCGGGTCAGCGAGGAAGAGGGGGCGGAACGCGAGCCCGGAGTCGCGAAGCAGTTTGTCGATGACATTCCGGTTGAAGTCGTTCCGGTAGAGGATGCCCAGCTCGCTGCGGAGCGTTCGGACGTCCTCGATGATGTCCCAGGTACGTGTCTCCCGTAACGAGAACTCGTATTCGTGCGGACCGCTGTCCTTCACCATCCGCACGAAGGCTTCCACCACGAACGAATAGTGCTGTGCTGAGACGCCGAGCAGTCGGCGTGACGGGGGTCGTCCGAGGTATCGCTGCTCGAGGAGCGCCGCCTGTTCGGTGACCTGCCGGGCGTATCCGAGAAACTCCGCACCGTCGGGCGTGAGCGTTACCCCGCGGGCTGAGCGCAGGAGGAGGGCGCGACCCACCCGCGTCTCGAGGTCTTTCATCGCGGCAGACATGGTCGGCTGAGACACGTAGAGCAGGTCGGCGGCGGCGCTGATCGATCCCTCTGCGGCGACTTCGATGAAGTAGAGCAGTTGCTGGAGCGTGAAGCTGCCTGGTCCGCGAGCCATAGGGAGAGACTATTTGGATGCATAGGTGCGCCAAATTTGTCGATGGTTGAGCGTTTCGTCACGATGGCCCTATCAATTTCCGTCAGGCCGAGCCCGGCCGATCAGCTCCGGATTGGCCCGCTCATGGCGAACGAGTTCGCATTCCGCATTTCCACCACCCGTTTCGACGAGGACTATTCGCCCTCGGACAGTTCCCGCATCACGACGAACTTCGCGAATCTGGCTCGGGGGGAGCACCGCCAGGAAAACCTCCGCAACGCCCTGACGATGATCGACCGTCGATTCAACGACCTCGCATCGTGGGACAACCCGGACGGTGACCGGTTCACCGTCGAACTCGACATCGTCTCCGTCGAGTTGCAGTTCACCGCCGACGGCGCGGACCAGGAATTCCCGCTCCTCGAGATGCTCGACGTCCAGATCCTCGACAAACGCACCGGCGATCGCCGGCACGGGATCGTGGGCAACAACTTCTCGTCGTACGTGCGGGATTTCGACTTCAGCGTGCTGCTGCCCGCCGCCAACAAGACGGCGACAGGATTCACCGTCCCCGCCGACTTCGGCGACCTGCAGGGAAAGCTGTTCCAGCATTTCCTCGACTCCGCCGTTTACCAAGAACGCTTCCCAATGTCGCCCGTCATCTGCATCAGCGTGTCGACGAGCAGGAAGTACGTTCGCACGGCGAATCAGCATCCGATTCTCGGCGTCGAGTATCGCCAAGACGAGTTCTCTTTGACCGACGAGTACTTCGCGAAAATGGGACTGAGCGTGCGGTATTTCATGCCCCCCGGAAGCGTTGCGCCTCTCGCGTTCTATTTCCGAGGAGATCTGCTCAACGACTATTCCGACCTGCAGCTCATCGGCACGATCAGCACGATGGAGACCTTCCAGAGGATCTATCGACCGGAGATCTACAACGCGAGCTCAGTCGCCGCGGACGTCTACCGACCGAGCCTGGACCACCACGACTACTCGACCACCCCGATCGCCTACGACCGCGAAGAGCGCAGTCATCTCGCGGTGAAGCAGGGGAAGTACACCGAAGAACACTTCGTGCGGCCGCACCGGAAAGTCCTGGAGCGGTGGGCGGCCGACTACCCCACCCGCGTCTCATGACCAGCCGTGAATCGTCGACCGTGCTGACGATGTTGCCCACCGCCGTCGTCGGCAGCCTGCCGAAACCGTCGTGGCTCGCGAAGCCGGAAACCCTCTGGTCTCCGTGGAAGCTCGCGGGAGACGCCCTGGTCGAGGGCAAGCAGGATGCGATGCGCATCGCCGTGCAGGAGCAGCGCCACCGAGGCGTCGACATCATCAGCGACGGGGAGCAGACCCGTCAGCACTTCGTCACGACGTTCATCGAGCACCTCACCGGAGTCGACTTCGAGCAGCGCGAGACGGTTCGCATCCGCAATCGCTACGACGCGAGCGTGCCGACCGTCGTGGGCGCCGTGAGCCGTAAGAGACCCGTGTTCGTCGACGACGCGACGTTCCTCCGCCGGCAGACCGATCAACCGATCAAATGGGCACTCCCTGGTCCGATGACGATGATCGACACCCTCTCCGACCACCACTACCGAAGCCGCGAGAAGCTGGCGTGGGAGTTCGCAACCATCCTCAATCAGGAGGCGAGGGAGCTCGAGGCGGCAGGAGTCGACATCATCCAGTTCGATGAGCCCGCGTTCAACGTCTTCTTCGATGAGGTTCACGACTGGGGGGTGGCGGCGCTGGAAAGGGCGGCCGAGGGGCTGCGCGCCGAAACCGTCGTGCACATCTGCTATGGCTACGGCATCACGGCGAACACCGAATGGAAGGCGACTCTCGGTTCGGAGTGGCGTCAGTACGAGAAGACGTTCCCGCTCCTGCAGCGGTCGACGATCGACACCGTCTCGCTCGAGTCTCACCACTCCCACGTGCCCATCGAGCTCATCGAGCTCATCCGTGGCAAGAAGATCATGCTGGGGGCCATCGACGTCGCGAGCGAGACGATCGAAACCCCGGAGGAGGTCGCTGCCACCCTCCGCAACGCGCTCCCGTTCGTCGACGCGGACAAGCTCATCGCGAGCACCAACTGCGGCATGGCGCCGTTGTCGCGGAACGCTGCGCTCGGAAAGTTGAGTGCGTTGAGTGCGGGCGCCGCGATCGTTCGCGAGGAGCTCAGCGCCTAGGACAACCTGGCGAACCAGCGACGGGGAGGAGGCGGGCGAAGCCCTGCTAGGCGTCGAGAGGCTGCTGGGGTTGCGTGTCGCGAGTGCGATCCCGCATCACCCGAGGCCGAATGACGTAAAAGATCAGCAGAAGGATCAGCACCACGGCCAGGAGACCGAGATCGACCCACAGGATCAGCAGCAGCGTGAAGGGCTCCAGAAACACGCCCCGACAATAACTCATCCGTCCGGTGCTCGCCGAATGAGGATCGACCGGTGAGTATTCCGCTCGTGAATCCCCGGTGAGCGCGAGCTGAGGCGGCCGACCGTCAGCGCTCGGTCAGGGCCTCGGCATAGGCCCGAACCGAGCGGTGGTAACGGGGAAGAGTCGGTTCGATGGCCTCTATAGCAACGCGGAGTGCTGCATCGCTTCGGCCCGCGCTGTGCAGGGCCAGAGCGAGGAACACACGGGGCGCGGAACCGGTCGCCGGGTGCTCGGGGGCATCCTGGAGCATCGCGATCGCTTCCTCGATCCGGCCGAGGTTACGCAGGGTCGAGGCGTGCTGAACCACCAGCTGCGCTGCCCGCGCCGGGTCCACGGTGTCCAGGCCTGCGGCGGTGGCCAGCGTGTACTGAACGTCGGCCTCGGCCTCCCGGCCGCCGGAGTCGAGGGCGCCCCCGAGTTCGAACGCGCCGAGCGCAGGGTGCGGTGCGGCACCGGCGAGATCGCTCATCAGTTCGATCCGCCGCTGGTCATCGACGGCGTCGTCCACCCACAGGGCGGCGACGCGACTTTCCCAGTCCTCGGTGGTCACCTATCCAGGCTAGGGGGCCGTCGGTCGTGCCGACGATGCAAGGGCTCGAGGGCTACCTCCTGCGCGCGCCTCGAGGGGAAGCCGCGATCGCGCGCAATCCCCAGGAAAACGCAGCGGCGACAAGGGCCACGCTGACGGCGAGGGTCGCGACGATGGCGGCGTCGGCGAAGGGGCGGGCAACGTACGTGTACGTCGAGTGGGCGGCATCCCACACCTGCTGTTCTGCCGCGTAACCGGCACCGGTCAAGAAGACCGCCGGAATCAGCGCGAGCGCGGCGATAGCGAGCAGCGAAAGCAGAATGCGGCGGCGGTTCAGGGGCACGGGATCAGGATGGCAGGGCCGCGGCGTTGCAGGAAGGTCGTCACGCGTTCGGGTCCCTGCTGAACTACCCCGACCGTGGTCATCGCTTGACGGCAGCGGTTCAGCGGAGCGCGCGGAGGTAGCGGCGTCGCGCGACGACCTGCGCGACCCGAAGCAGCGGATACAGCGCTCGCCACGGCTGCCGGCCGGCCGGAGCGGTCAGCGACCGGATGGTGAGGAAGACGGCGTCACCGTCGCGGTGCACGATGAAAGCCTCCTCACCGGAGACGGGGTGACCGGGAAGGGTGCGGTACGAGAATCCGACCCGGGAGGGTGTGTCGACAACGGCGACCACCTGTACGGGCTCGCGGATCGTGACGCCGGCGACGCGGGCCGTGATCTCGAGAGTTTCCCCGGGGATGGCCGTGCGCTGGTCGTCTACCGTGAAGCCACTGCGGGTCTTCACGCGCCACCGCAGGACATCCTGGGCCGCGCGCTCCCAGCATCCGTCTCCGTGACCGATCAGCGCTGCGATCTCCGACCGGCGGAACCCGTCCGACCTGCCTTCGGGCCATGTCGGCAGCTCGGGGTGTGTGGCCATCCCGCCACCCTAGGGCCGCGACTTAGGGTGTTGATCATGTGGGCGATCCGACACGTTGCCGTGGGTCTGCTCGTGCGCAACGGCAAGATCCTGGTGGAGGAGGGTGCCGACCGCGTCAGTGGCGCAACCTATTATCGCGCTCCCGGCGGTGGGATCGAGGTCGGCGAGACTGCGGAGGATGCCGTCCGTCGCGAGTTCCTCGAGGAACTCGGGTTCACGCTCAGCGAGGTCGAACCGCTCGGCGTGCTGGAGAGCTCCTTCACCTACGAGGGAGAGTCGCGACACGAGATCACTCACGTCTTCGCGATATCCGCCGCCGACCCTCTCCCTGCGGCGACTGTCGAGGTTCGCATCCGCGACACCGGCGCGGTAGTCCGATGGATGGCCATCGAGAGTCTCGGGGCCGGTGGTCCGCCGCTCTATCCGCGCGGTGCGCTCGACCTCTTGCGGCGCTGAGCGCGCCACGCCCTCCAGGCCCCCGTGGACCAGAGCGCCCAGATCACGAGAAGAGGTTGGAAGAGAAGGCGGATCCCCCGGGAGAGGTCGGAGTCGAGCCCGAAGGCATCCGTACCGCTGAGGAACTGTTCGACGTTCCCCGGAAAGATGGCGACGAAGAAGGCGGCGGTGAGCCAACCGACCACCACTCGGTAGCGCGAGAGCACGATCAACGACGCGCCCAGGGCGATCTCGACGATTCCGGATGCGACGACCACAACGTCGACGGGAACGGGGAGCCATTGCGGCACCTGCGCGACGAACGAAGCGCGCGCGAAGGTGAGGTGGCCGACGCCCGTGAAGAGGAGCGCGAAGCCCAAGAGCCAGCGGGCGATACCGCGGACGCGGTTCATGAGACCTCCGCCGGCTGCGCGTGCTCTTCCACGCGGGCGGGTTCCCAACGCAGCAGGTCGCCGGGCTGACAGTCCAACACCTCGCACAGCGCCTCGAGAGTCGTGAAGCGCACGGCTTTCGCTCGCCCGTTCTTGAGCACGGCGAGGTTGGCGGGGGAGATGCCGATCCGCTCCGCGAGCGTGCCGACCGGCATCTTGCGTTTTGCGAGCATCACGTCGATGTCGACCACGATCGGCATCAGATGACCTCTTCGAGCTCGGAGCGGAGCTGGGCCGCCTCGGCTTCCCGCGAGATGGCTTGGCGCAGCAGCATCCGCAGGACGTAGACGACGAGGGCGACACCCGCGATGACCAGCGATGCTCCGCAAAGCAGACCCACGATGCCCGGCGCCGTTTCGCCCGGTGCCAGCATGACGGCGATGGCCGCTGTGGTCACCGACCCGGCGCAGACGGCCCCGATGATGATGTCGACATAGCGGAACGCATCTGGGGAGAAGACCGACCCGCGGCTCACCAGCGTCAGCAGCTTCCAGACGCACAGAGCAACCACCTGCAGGACGACGACCTCGAGGACGAGGAGCGAGACCGCGACGGACCGCACGCCGAGGGGAACGCCCTCCAGGTCGTTCCAGATGAGGGGGATCATCCCCACCTGAACGAGGAGTGACCCCGCGAGCGATAGCGCGATCACCACTTTCAATGCTGCGACTGCTGGTGTGTTCACTGGTCTCTCCTGCCGATAGACAGGAGAAATCTATCGATAAACAGGAGAAAAGACAACCCGCCCCCGTCAGGCGGTCGGGTCGTAAGCGAACTCCCGCACCTCTTGCGCGCATCGGCACGCGGTGGCCAGCTTGGCGGCCCACGACAGCGCCGCCTCGCGAGTGGGCAACTCGAGCACCGCGTAGCCACCCTCCAGCTGGCGAGTCCGCGGGTAGGTGCCATCGGTCACGGTGCCGTCGCCGTCGATCATCACGGGAGGGATGCTTTCGTCGATACCTCCGCCGAACACCCACACGCCGGCGTCCCTGGCCTCCTGAACGACAGCGTGCGAGGCGGCGGACACGGCGGGGAGCTCGTCAGCGGTGACGTCCATGGCTGTGCTCGGGAACGAAATGAGGTACTTGGTCATCGATGACTCCTCGCATTCGTGTGCTGAGGCCCACTATGGCGCGAGGCCCCGGCGGATTCTAGGGTGCAGGCATGACCCCATTCGCTGCCCTGACGGTCTTCGCCGGTCTGCCGGTGCGAGACCTGGAAATTTCGACGCCGTGGTACGCAGAGCTCTTCGGCCGAGCGCCCGATGGCCACCCGACCCCTCAGATAGCCGAGTACTACCTCGCAGAATCACGCGTGCCCGAGGAGGGCACCCTCCAATTGCGGGAGGATGTCGAGCGGGCGGGCGGCGGACTGGCCACCATCAACGTCCGTGACATCACGCCCGTGGCCGACGCCCTCGCGCGGCTGGGTGCCGAGTTCGCCACGCAGCAGTTCCCCATCCAGGCGGAGACCGTCAGTGCCGTCACCGTCGGAACCTTCCACGACCCCGACGGGAACGCCGTCACGATCGTGCAACCGCACCTCCGGTGACCGGCTGCTCGGCACGAATGCAGGACGTTCGACGGAGATCAGGACGAAAGAGCCGGTTTCTGTCCTGATCTCGGCGAATCTCCTGCAACGGGTACAGCCGCGTCAGCGCACGGTCGCCACGTAGACGGTGTTCGACGACGTGCCGCCCGTGAGGCGGTTGTCGAAGGCGATGACGTGGGCCGTGCTCCGCGGGAAGACGGTGGCGAGCACCGTCGCGAAGTCGTCGTCGGGCGGGTCGTCGGACCACAGGGCGAAGACCCCGCGGTCGGTGAGGTGACGGGCGAGGGATCGGAGGCCGGCCTCGGTGTACAGGTCGGCGTGGCTGGGATCGAGCGTGTGCCGTGGCGAGTGGTCCACGTCGAGCAGGATCACGTCGTAGCGGGCATCGTCCAATGCGGGCGCTCGCCGGACCACCGCGAAGAAGTCGTCGAGGGTGAGCGTGGTGCGCGGGTCTCGCACCAGCTGCTCGGATACCGGCAGCAGCTCCCTCTCATGCCAGCCGATCACGGCGGGAAGGGCGTCGATCACGTTCAGGCGTCGCACCCGAGGGTCGCTCAGCGCGGTCGCGGCCGTGTAGCCGAGGCCCAGTCCTCCCACGAGCACGTCGAGGTCGCTCCCCTCGGCTGCGGCGAGGCCCAGAGTCGCCAGCTCCTCCTCGGCCACGGTGAACAGGCTCGACATGAGGTACTCGTCCTTGAGCTTCACCTCGTAGATGAGCTCGCCGGTGGCCGGGTCGGTGCGCCGCCGGAGGGTCAGCTCACCCATTCGGGTCTCTTGCCAATCGAGTTCTTCGAATCGGGCGATCATGCGGGTTCTTCGTTCTCTGGGTGGATGCTGCTCGGTACCCGACGGTCATCGGCACTGGCTTCATCCTCCCCGATCACACGATGGAAGGGGCATTAGGTAAGTGCCTACAGGGTGTAGGTTGAGTCCATGCCCCGCACCCGCCTCGACACCGGCCGCGTGCTGGCGGCGGCGGCGGCCCTCGCTGACACCGAGGGGTTCGACGCCCTCACCGTGTCCGCGGTCGCCCGCGAACTGGGCGTACAGCCGGCCAGCCTCTACGAGCACGTCCGAGGGCGAGATGCGCTCCTGGACGGAGTGCAGCGACTCGCCCTCGGCGAACTGGGATCGCGCGTCGCCGACGCCGTCGCGGGGCGCTCCGGCCGCACCGCCCTGCAAGGACTCGCCGACGCCCACCGCAACTACGCCGCGGAGCGACCGGGGGCGTGGGCGGCGATGCAGCGCACCGCTTCGCCCGAGACCGCGCTATCGCCCGAGGCCGCCCGCGTTGCGACGCTGCTGCTGGCCGTGATCCGCGGCTATCCCGTTCCCAGCGACGCCGTCGTGCACGCGGCCCGCCTGGTCGGCGCGACGGTCAACGGATTCCTGGCGCTCACCCGATCGGATGCTTTCTCCCACCGCGCGGACGACCAGGAAGCATCCTGGACCACCGCACTCGACGCGCTCGATCGCGCACTCTCCACCTGGCCCCCCGAAGGAACCCCCTGATGATCACGACCCCGCTCACCCCCGATCTGGTCCGCGGCATCGCGGAGCTCGAACCGACGCCCCGCGGCCTGGCGCCGCACCGCCTGCCCGAATGGGTGCGTCGACAGTTTCCCGACCCGCAGCAGCTCGGGGTCGAGGCCCAGCCCTCGGGCGTGCGTGTCGCCTTCACGACGACCGCGACGCACGTTGAGCTCGTCTCGCAATCGAGCCGCGTCGTCTACCGGGGCACCGATCGACCCCGAGGGCGCGTGGACGTCGTCGTCGACGGGGCGCTCCACGCCCGCGATGAGCTCACCGGCGGCGACAGCGTGGAAGTCGATCTGCAGACCGGGGCGACGGAGGCCCACGCCGGGCCGCCGCACGTCACGACGGTCACCGATCTCGCACCGGGTGCGAAGACGGTCGAACTCTGGCTGCCCCACAACGAAACACTCGCCCTGGTCGAGCTGCGAACGGACGCCCGTGTCGAACCCGCGCTCGCCGACCGGCCGCTCTGGGTGCACCATGGCAGTTCGATCAGCCACGGCTCGAACGCTCTCGCCCCGACCGAGATCTGGCCGGTCGTCGCGGCGCAGGCGGGTGGTGTCGAGCTGCGCAACCTCGGGCTCGGCGGAAGCGCGATGGTCGATCCGTTCCTGGCGCGGGTGCTCCGCGATGCTCCGGCCGACGTGATCAGCGTCAAGCTGGGAATCAACGTCGTCAACTTCGACGCCATGCGGATGCGTGCCTTCGTGCCCGCCGTCCATGGATTCCTCGACACCATTCGTGACGGGCACCCCGATACCCCCCTGCTGCTGATCACGCCGATCTTCGCGGGCATCCACGAGAACACCCCCGGCCCTGGCGCTCTCGACCCGGCGACCTTCGGGTCGGAGCAGGTGCAGTTCATCGCCACCGGCACGCCCGGCGATATCGCGCAGGGCCGGCTCACGCTCGAGGTGATCCGAGACGCGCTGCGCGCTGTCGCCGCTCAGCGCGTGGACGACCCGAACCTGTACTTCCTCGACGGTCTGGAGCTGTACGGGGAGGCCGACGCCCTGGCGCTTCCGTTGCCCGATGCCCTGCACCCGGACTCCGAAGCGCACCGCCTCATCGGGCAGCGGTTCGCCGCTCATGCGTTCGGGGTGGGCGGGCCTTTTACCACGGAGATCGGAATCGCGGGTCGTCGGATCCGCGGCGAGTAGTCTGGGACGCGTCCGAACGTCCCCCGTGAAAGGACCGCTCCATGACCGTCATCGTCGTTCTGCTGGTCGCTTGGGCGGTGCTCACCGTCGTCGGATTCGCCCTCGAAGGCCTGCTCTGGCTCGGCGTCATCGGCATCATCCTCTTCATCGGAACCGTCGTCTTCGGCCTCGTGCGCCGCAACGTCGGCAAGAAGAAGCGTCAGGTCTGACGCTTCTTCCCTTGACATGACGAGAGCGGCGCCGGGGTGATCCCCGGCGCCGCTCTCGTTCGTTCCTCTCAGGCGAGGCGTCGGCGAAGCAGCAGGGTGGCCGCACCGCCCAGGAGCAGCAGCATCCCGAACCCGACGAGGGACGCGACGGCGCCGGTATCGCCACCGGTGCTCGGCAGTGCCCCGCCCCGACCGCCGGTGGCGCTCGAGCCGTCACCGGCGTCCGCTGCTGCTGGGGCGACGTACCGGAACACGCCCGCGTCGCTCGTGCCGGCGGGGGAGACCACGAGAACGACCGCGTCGCCCGGCGCGTTCGCCGGCGTGGTCACGCGCAACTCGGTGTCGCTGACGATCACCAGATCCGTTCCCGGGACACCGTCGAAGGTGACCGAGGTCACACCGTCGAGGTTCGAGCCGGTGACGGTGACCACTGTGCCGCCGCTGGTCGCGCCCGTGGCGGGTGTCAGCGTGTCGATCACGGGGTCAGGAAGGTCGAGGTAGCGGAAGGCGAACCCGAGGGAATCGCCGATACCGTTCGTGACGATCAGATCGACGAGCCCCGGCGCGTGCGGGGGCGCCATGGCTTCGATCTCGGTGTCGCTGATGACCGTGAACTCCGTGGCAGGGACGCCGTCGAAGGTGACCGACGACGTTCCGGTGAAGTCCTCACCGATGATCGTGACAACCGTGCCTCCGCTCTCGGGCCCCTGTTCGGGGGAGAGTCCGGCGATGGCGGGCGCAACCACCGGCAGGTATTCGAACGCGAGTGAGCTGTCCGACCCGTCCACGTTCGTGAGGGTGACCGCGACGCTGCCGGGCTCAGCCTGGGCCGGGGCGATCGCCGAGATCGTGCCGTCGGCGTTCACGGTGAACTCCGCCGCCACGGTGCCGAAGGTGACCCCGGTGGTGTCGGCGAGGTCGGTGCCGGTGATGGTGACGTCCGTTCCGCCGGTGACCGGCCCGCGCGGCGGGTCGAGTGACAGCCCCACGGGAGCTGCGAGAGCGACCGCCCGCACGGTGGCGGAAGCGAGATTCAGCTCGATGGTAGAGCCCAGGAGGTCGGGAGCGACCAGGATCGTCGCGGCGCGCTGAGTGAACGATCCGGCGTCCGTGCCGAGCCCATCTCGGAAATCACCGGGCCGCTCCTGCACATTCACCGTGATGGTCACCACCGTGTTGATCGCGTCGAACACGGGCGTCAGGGCAGTGATGGTGCCGGTGGCAGCATCCGTCAGATCCGCCTCGAGGCCGCCCAGGTCGAACGCCGCCGCCACCACGTCGCCGACGGCGGGCAGGATGCTGTCGACCGCATCGGTCGTGGCCGAGGCCAGGAACTCGTCGAGGTCCAGACCGACAATCTCGGTGTCCGCAACAGTCACCGTCGGTGCCGTGGAGCCGGCGAGACCGAGCAAGCCGCCGAGGGTGGTGTCGATCACCACGTCGAGCGTGCCGAGGTCGCCCTCGCCGGGGGAGGAGACCCCGGACGAGACGGCGATCTCGACCGCCGTCGAGGTGAGCACGTTCTCGATGGCCTCGTCGAGCGCGGCCGGAAGCTGGGTCGTGAGGATGTCGCTCAGGGCTTCCGTGATGGTCGGGTTGAGCGCGCCGTCGGAGAGCAGCACCGTGTTCGGGTCGAGGTCGTTGAGTGCGTACAGCTCGTCGAGATCGATCATGACCTCGCCGGTCGAGAGGGTGAGGGTGACCGGTCCGGACACGAACGCCTCGTCTGCCACCGTGTCGAGTGCGGTACCCAGATCGACTGTCACATCCGACGTGACCGTGGGGTCGTCGAGATCGATGTCCGCGAGCAGCAGCTCCTCGAGGATCCCGTCGAGCCCGCCGAGAAGGCCACCGACCGTGGTGTCGATCGCACCGTCGGTATCGGCGAGGGCGGTGAGTGTCGCACTCGCGTCGGCGAGCTCGCCGTCCAGCGTGGCAAGGGTCTCGGCGAGCACCGGCGAGGTGAAGGTGAGGTCGCCGGCGGCGATCTGATAGACCCCGGTGCTCGTTGCTCCGGTCGCGTCGCGGGTGGCCGTGGCCGTTGCCGCGACGGCTCCGAGCTCGAGGGACAGGTCGCTGAGCAGGCCCTGGACTTCCACGTCATCGAGCACGGGAGCGAGCTCCAGCGTGGTGTTCTCCCCGGGCGAGTCCGAACCCGCCTGAATGCCCCCGGTCGAGGTGATGAGTCCGGATGCTGCGTACGCGCCCGAGGAGTTGGAGCGCGAGTACTGACCCACGCCTCCGAGCGTCACAGCGCTCTCCGGTCCGAACAGCTGGACGCCGAGGCCGACGTCGATGGCGTCGAGCGCACTGACGGCGATGGGGGCGTTCACTTCATCGGCGGGCGGGAAGGAGGTGTAGGCGCCCTCCAAGGTCGCAACGGCGTTGAGGACACCGCCCGACAGGAGCAGTCCTTCGGCTTCGGCCCGGTCGGTCGGCAGCGCGGTCGCAGCGCCCCCGCCGACGCCGGCGGCGACGAGGCCGAGGGTCAGGCCGACGGCGATCGCCGTTCGTGTGCGGCGCCCCCCGGACTCACCTCCGTTCGACCTCGAGGTGGATGATCGAAAAGCGCGTCGTGTGAGCACAGGGAACCCCTTCATTCCGCCGATGACATTCCCTCCACCCTGCGGGGCGTGCTGTTCCCGGCGGCGACCGCGACGGGGAAACCAGTGTCCGCGGTTGCAAGCCCAGTGCCGCGGCCCTGCCGATCGGCGAAATCCCCGTAGTGTCCGCTCTGGTTCGCGGGCGTGAAGACAGCTACCCGATTCAGAAAAGACGCGAGGTCGGAATAGGGCCCTCGCCCTCGGGAGTTGTGGGTAGGTATGACGCGCATCGGAAACAGCGACCTCGACATCTTCCCCCTCTCCCTCGGCGGCAACGTCTTCGGGTGGACGGCGGATCGCGACACGTCGTTCCAGATCCTCGACGCCTTCCATGCCGGCGGCGGCGACTTCATCGACACCGCCGACTCCTACAGCGCCTGGGTCCCGGGCAACTCCGGCGGCGAGAGCGAAACCATCATCGGCGAGTGGCTCGCCTCGCGCCGCCCCGAGAACGTCGTGGTTGCCACCAAAGTCAGTCAGCACCCCGACTTCACCGGTCTCTCCGCGAAGAACGTGCGCGCCGCTGCCGAAGCATCCCTCAAGCGACTCGGCGTCGACACCATCGACCTCTACTACGCCCACTTCGACGACGCGAGCGTGCCGCTCGATGAGACCGTGGCCGCGTTCGGCGACCTCGTCACCGACGGACTGGTGCGCTACACGGCGGTGTCGAACTACAGCGCCGACCGCATCCGCGCGTGGATCGGCTTCGCGCAGGAAGGCGGCAGCGCTCTGCCCGTCGCCATCCAGCCCCACTACAACCTCGTGCATCGCAACGAGGTCGAAGACACGATCGTGCCCGTCGCCGAGGAGTTCGGCCTGAGCCTCGTGCCGTACTCCGCATTGGCGAGCGGCTTCCTCACCGGGAAGTACCGTTCGACGGACGCGGCCGGCCAGGCTTCCCCGCGCGCGCAGGGTGCGGCCAAGTACGCCACCCCGCAGGGCCTGAAGATCATCGACGCGCTCGAGAGCGTCGGCGACGCGCACGGCGTGTCCATCGCCGCGACGGCCTTGGCCTGGCTGCGTGCCCAGCCGACCGTTGCCGCACCGATCGCCAGCGCCAGCCGGGTCGACCAGGTCGAAGGGCTGCTCGATGGAGCCCGGGTCGAACTGACCCCCGACGAGGTCGCCGAGATCACCCGGGTGTCGCAGTGGTCGGCCTGATCTGACCGAGCCCCTCCCGGTGCTCGGCGGCGAGCAATAGCATTGCTGCGTTCGCCCGAGAACACCCCACCCGGAGGTGAGTCCCGTGATCCACGTGCGCGTGCTCGGAGTGGCGCTCGACGATTCGCAGCAGCACGTCATCCTGCTGAAGCCCGTGCACGAGCTGGGCGGCTCGGGGCGGCTGCTGCCCGTGTGGATCGGCGAGCAGGAGGCGACGTCGATCCTCATCGCGGTGCAGGGCGGGGTTCCGCCGCGTCCGTTGTCGCACGATTTGATCGTGCTGATGCTGCAGCAGCTCGGCGCCGATGTCGAACGCGTGGAGGTCACGCGCCTCTCTGAGGGCACCTTCTACGCCGAGATCACCTTGACGACGCCATCGGGCGTGAAGGTGATCGATGCTCGACCCTCCGACGCGATCGCCATCGCCCCCCGCACTGCGTCTCCCGTCTGGGTCGCCGACGAGGTCTTCGACGCCGCCGCCATCCCCGACACGGTCTCGGACGTCGAGGAGATTCCGAGTGACGGTGCCGAGGAGGAGAAGGTCGACGAGTTCCGCCGGTTCCTCGATGAGGTAGCCCCGGAAGACTTCGAGCCCTGATGACGCAGCACGCGATGCGCAACGGCATCCTTCTTCCCCGTGACCTCGCCGCGGACGGCCTCATCCCGTTCGCCGTCCAGGCCGAGACGTCGGGATTCGACGAGCTGTGGGTCGTGGAAGACCTGGGCTTCCGCGGCGGGATCGCGCAAGCGGCGGTCGCCCTGGCGCTGACCGCGCACCTGCGGGTGGGCATCGGCATCCTGCCCGCGGCCGTGCGCAACGTCGCCTACGCGGCCATGGAGGTCGCGACCCTCGCGCAGTTGTTTCCGGGACGCGTCAATGTCGGCGTCGGGCACGGGATGCCGGATTGGCTCAAGGCGGCCGGCACGTGGCCCGAGCGGCCGCTCGCCTACTTACGCGCGTACGTGCTCGCCCTGCAGGGTCTGTTGCGGGGCGAGACGGTCGCATGGGGCAGCGGTGAGCTCGCGCTCGACCCCGCGGCGGTTCCCGCGGTCGTTCCCGATGTGCTGCTCGGAGTGCGCGGGCCGAAGTCGCTCCAAGCGTCCGGTCGCGTCGCTCAGGGCACGATCCTCGCGGAGCCGAGCACCGAGGAGTACGTGACGGCGGCGCGCGAACAGATCGCGGCGACCGGCCCCCACCGCATCGTCGCCTACAACGTCGCGGCCGTCGACGATGATGGCGACGCAGCCGTGGCGGCTGTCCGCCCGGGACTGGAGTGGATCGGCGAGGCCGACTGGCTGCCGCACTTGCGCCCCATCGACATCGGCCCGGAGGTCACGGCTCTCCGAGCGCAGTCCGCCACGCGCGAGGAGTTCGCGCGTCGCCTGCCGCCCGAGTGGGTCGCACGCCTCGCGGTAGCGGGTACGCCCGCGGAGGTGCGCGAGCGCCTCGCGGGCCTTGCCCGTGCGGGTGTGACGACCTCGGTGCTCATCCCCGCGGGGCCCGACCCGCTCGCCGCTGTCGCTGCGCTCGGGCGGGCGCTCCCCGGCCGGTGACCGTAGCGCCGTCGGTCCGCAGCATCCGCCCCGCTTCCCCTGTCACGAACGGCGGGTGGGACCCGCGTTTTGCGACAGGGGAGCAGCGACGTGGCCATGAAAAGACTGCTCCCCCGTCACGAACGGCGGGTAGGACCCGCATTATGTGACAGGGGAGCAGCGAAGTGGGTGCCGAGGGGCGGGTCAGACGCGGGTGCCGACCCAGCCGAGGGCGGGAGCGACGTACTTCGCGAAGGACTCCACGAGGCGCAGGTTGAACTCGACGCCCAGCTGGCTCGGGATGGTGAGCATCAGCGTGTCGGCGCTGCGCACGGCGGCGTCATCGAGCAGCTGCTCGACGAGCACGTCGGGCTCGGCGGCGTACGACTTGCCGAACGTCGAGCGCATGCCGTCGATGATGCCGACCTGGTCGCCGTCCTGGCGTCCGCCGAAGTAGAGGTGATCCTCGGCCGTGGTGAGCGGGAAGATGCTGCGGCTCACCGACACGCGCGGGTCTCCTGCGTGTCCTGCCTCGCGCCACGCGGCGCGGAACGCGTCGATCTGCTGCGCCTGCAGCTCGTCGAACGGCAGCCCGCGGTCTTCGGTCAGCAGCGTCGAGGACATCAGGTTCACGCCCATGCGTCCCGCCCACTCGGCGGTGTCGCGGTTGCCCGCACCCCACCAGACGCGCGAGCGCAGGCCCGGCGAGAGGGGTTCGATGTGCTGCATCCCCGTGCCGCCGCCGAAGGGGCTCAGCGGGTCGCGCTCGGCCAGACCCTCGCCGTCGATCGCGCGCAGGAAGGTGTCGAAGTGCTCACGCGCCAGGTCGGCGCCACGCGGATCGGTGGCCCCGGTGAACCCGAACGCCTCGTATCCGCGGATGACCGACTCGGGTGAACCACGGCTCACACCGAGAGCCAGTCGGCCGCCGCTGATGAGGTCGACGGATGCTGCCTCCTCGGCGAGTGTGAGGGGGTTCTCGTAGCGCATGTCGATCACGCCGGTGCCGACCTCGATGCGCTGGGTGCGCGCGGCGATCGCGGCGAGCAGCGGCATCGGGGCCGACTGCTGGCGGGCGAAGTGGTGCACGCGGAAGTAGCTGCCGTCGACGCCGAGGTCGTCCATGCCCTGGGCGAGGTCGATCGCCTGCAGCATCGAGTCGCCCGCGGTGAGCATGCGTCCTGCGCCGAGGGGTCCGTAATGACCGAACGAGAGTGTGCCGAAGCGTTGCATGCCCTCATTCAACACCCGCGGGCGAAAATCATTCCCGCGAATGGACAGCGCGGCTCAGGCAAGGTGGTGGGGGTGGGCCCAGCCCCCGACGTACGCCTCGACCGCGGGGGCGTCGCCCAGCACGATCGCATCCGGCAGATCGAGCTCAGCGACCTCGAACGCGGCGTCAGTGCCCCAGCGACGCCGGCGCTCGTGAGCTCGACGGCTCTCTGCTCGCCCGAATGTCTCGCCGGAGGCGGCTCGCAGCGAGAGGGCGCCGATGTCGCCTTGTCCGAGGGAACGGATGCCGTCGGCGAGAGCGCTCGCCGAAGCGCCGCGCAGGGCGACCGGGCGATCGAGGTCGACCACCACCCGAGCGTCGGGGCGGTCGGGCCGCACCTCGCCCACTCGGGGATCCGCGGCGAACGGCCACGTCCCGGCGCCGTGCTCGAGCTGCACCCGTGCGCGGGGGAAAGCGGCGAGCACCGAGTCGACGCCGACGAAGGTCGCAGCATCCGGATGTCTGCCGTGCAGCCGGAAGACCACGTCGGGCGTTCCCGTGTCGATCCCGTGACCGCGCGAGCCGTCGAGCGGAATCGCCCGGGTGAGCAGCAGTGACTGGGCATTGCCGTCGCGGCGGCGTTCGGCGGGATCGAGCTTGCGCCCGGCCCACTCCGGTCCGTCGTGCCAGGCGACGGCATCGCGGACGTGTGCGAACACGGCGCCGTGCTGCCAGGCGCGGTGCGCCCACTCCCAGTCCTCGCCGCCGTACACGGTGAAGCTCTCGTCCATGCCGCCGAGCTCGTCGTAGAACCAGCGCGTGCACGCGAAAGCCGCGCCGATGATGTACCGGTACGAGCGGTCGTCGGCGTGCAGCAGATCAGCGGAGCGCTCGTACGCCTCGCTCAGCCAGGTCGGCTCGGGCAGCTCGTGCAGCTCGGCGGCGTTCTCGAGCGGAGCATCGAACGTGACGTCGCTGAAGTCGGCGTGGCGACGGCGCCCGACCGTCACCGCTTCGGGCAGCAGGGCGGGCAAGCGCGTGATCGCCCGCACGTACCCCGGCTCCGGCGCCGTGTCGGCGTCGAGGAAGCAGAGCACGTCGCCGCTCGCCGAGCGCGCCCCGAGGTTGCGCACCGCCGCGGCGCGGAAGCCGTCGTCGTGCTGGCGTACCAGCTCGACGCCCGGCGGCACCGCCGGCACATCGGGCGAGCCGTCGTCGGCCACGATGATCTGCACGAGGTCGGTGGGGTAGTCCTGCCGCTCGAGGGCGTGCAGCATCCGCCGCAGCTCTCGGGGTTGGTCGTAGTGGGTGACGATGACCGACACCGTCGGCAGGGGCTCGGGCAGGTGTCCGTCGAGCTCGTTCCACCCGTTGCCGCGCACCCAGGTGCCGAAGGGGGGCCTCACCACGTGAGCCCCCGCCACCAGGCGAGGTACGCCTCGGCCACCTCGAGGCGGCCATGCCCTACGGCGGTGTCGCCGAGCCAGGTCGATGCCGGGTCTCTAAGGGCCGCGGCCACCGCAGAGGCGAGGCGATCGGGGGCGGCGACGGTCACCGTGCCGGGGCGAAGCGCCGCCATCTCCGAGATGTAGCGGTTGGCGGTGGCGACGGGTCTGCGGCCGGCGGCGATCCAGCTGCCGAGCGACCCCGAGGCCGAGATGTGGCGGTGGGCGATCACCGGAACGGCCACGCTGCGCCCACGGCGCACGAGTGCGTCGTCGTCCAGGTAACCGGTGACCTCGACCGCGACGCCGCGGTCGGCGGCGGCCCGCACGAAGGCGTCGAGGTCGGCCGCGTGCCCCTCCGATGCCCGGCCGAGTACCGTGAGCGCGGGGACCCCGGCCGTCACCGCGGCATCGAGAGCTTCGGCGTGGCCCTTGCCGGGGTAGAAGAAGCCGAGCACCCCGATGCTGCCGTCGAGCGCCGACTCGGTGGAGCGGAGGCCCGGAATCCGGTCGATCGGCAGCGGGATGACGACCGCCCTCTGCGCGACCTCGTGCTCGCGCAGCAGCGACGCCTCGTGGGCGCTGTTGACCACGACCGCCGTCGCGGTGGCCGCGACGGCGCGATACGCCTCGCCACGGCGGATGAGATTGCGCTCGCCGTCGGAGGGTTGCGGCACGTCGTGGAACGTGACGGAGAACGGATGCTTCGCCGCGAGCCGGCGCACCATCTCGCTCGCCTCCTCGGGGGAAGAAGCCCACAGGCGGTCGGTGAAGTGCAGGTGCAGCGGGGTTCCGGGGGCCAGCTCGACCACGGCGGCGCGCAGGATGGCGAGGTCGATACCCGATGCTTCGGCAACAGCATCCGCCACCTGCTGCGCGTAGGTCGCGACACCGTGCTGGTGGACATCGTGCACGACGAGGCGGGGGAGTGCCCTCACGCGGCGCGCCAGCGCTCGAGCGTCGGCGCGAGACGCCGAACCGCGCGGGCGACGAACTCGGGGTGTTCGTGGTACCACGCTGCCTGAGCTGACTGCACGGCATCGGCGGTGACCGGTTCGCCGGTGATCACCCAATCGGGGGATGTCTCGGTATCGAGGTCCCATGCAGCGGCCACCCAGCTCTCCCGCGGGGCGATGATGCTCGACAGCAGCGGTCGGCCGGGGTCGTTCACCGTCGCCGCCGAGCCCAGGGCCGACAGCACGCGCTCGCCGAGGGTGAGCCACACCGGGTTGCCGGGGTGGTTGATCGTGCGCATCAGGTCGAACGACGGCTGGACGAACAGGTCGGAGATCGCGACGTCGATGACCTCTTCGCGCCGACGGAGCTCGGTGAGGGAATCCTCGCCGATCGCCCGCACCGCGGCGCGGCCCAGCGATTCGGGCAACGGGAGACCTGCGGCCCGCGCGAGTTCGCGGACGTCGTGGTAATCGACGACGGGAGGAGCCTCGGGCAGGGCGGGGTCGCGGATCACGGCCTGGAACGGATGCAGACCGGTGTAACGGACGATCGGGATGGTGAGGCCGCGTGCCGTCGGGGCCATCCGGGCGAGGATCTGCCGCGTGCCGAGGGGGAACCCGCGGTAGTCGTCCTTGATCGGTTGGGAGATCACGAACGCCACATCGCTGAGGAGACGATCGAGGTGCGGCAGGTCTTCGGCGGTGAGCTCGTGGACCGGCGGGATGCGCACCGTCGGGAACTCGGGCGACTGCAGCACGATGCGCAACGACTCCGCCTGGCAGTTGCCGACGACGATCGTGGCACCGGCCGGGTGCTCGGCGAGGTCGTAGAACTCGGCGTAATGCTGTCGCCGCGCCTCCGCGGCGGGGGTCATTATCACTGCCCGACCTCCATTTGCAACGGTCGGTTGCGGAGCGTCGTGTGATCCATAGTGATGAACGTAGCCCGAGAGCATCACCACCCGTCGTCCTGCGTATCTCCGTTGCCAAGATACGTTCGATGTTGTACCCCCGTGAAAACCCCACTCGCCAGGAGGTCGACCATTCACCAGACGCCCTCCGTCGACCGCATCCGGCTCGCCGCCGTGCCCGCGCAGCATCCCTACGTCCGGGCCGTGAGTGACCCCGACACCGTGACCGTATTGCCCGATCCCCTCCCGCCCGGAGCGGAACCCGGCCGGTGGTGGCCCCCGCAGGTGCTCGACGAGGGGTGGTTGGTGCACAACGCCGCCCGGTTCGATGTGCTCCACCTGCACTTCGGTGCGGAGTCGTACACGCCCGAGCACGTCGCCGCCGCGTTCGCCGCCGCCCGGCGCGCGGGCAAGCCGATCGTCCACACCGTGCACGACCTCCAGAATCCCCAGCTCGCTTCGCAGGAGCAGCACGAGCGGATGCTCGATGTGGTCGTCCCCTCCGCCGATGTGGTGATCACCCTCACCGACGGTGCTCGCGCTGAGATCGCGCAGCGCTGGGGGCGCGACGCGATCGTCATCGCGCATCCCCGGCTCGGGGACGCCGGCGAGCGCTTGCCGATCGGAAACTCGTCGTCGGTGATCACGGTGGGCACGCACCTGCGCGACCTGCGCCCCAACATTGACGCCGTCGGAGTGGCCTCCACCCTCGTGCGCGCGGTCGCGGGCCTGCGCGCGGCGGGCTCGAGCGTGCGCGCGACCCTGCAGATGAACGAGCGTGTGCGCAACGAGGACACCGCGATGCTCGTGCAGCAGATCGTCGCCGAGCACGACGGCATCGACCTCGTGCGTGGGCCGCGACTGCCCGACGAGCAGTTGCTGGCGGCTCTCGCCGACCTCGACGCCTGCATCCTGCCGTACGCGTACGGCACCCACTCCGGATGGCTCGAACTCTGCCACGACCTCGCCGTGCCCGTCGTGGGCCCCAGCGTCGGGCACTACCGCGACCAGCACCCCGCGGAGTACGCCCGTTTCGACATCGGCGACCCGGTGTCGCTCGCCGCGGCGATCGAACGGGCGACCACGCCCGCCTGGTCGCGGCCCGGCTCCGCTGCGCGCGCCGCCGAGGTGGCTGCGCGGGCGGGCGCTCGGGAGAGCGAGCTGGCCGAGGTGCGTGCCGCCCACACCGATATCTACCGTTCGCTCGTTCCGCGAGCCGCGGCATGAGCGCCCTCGGTCGGAGCCTGCCCGAGGGAGAGGCACTGCGGATCGCGGTGATCGCGCCGTCGCGCCATCCCATCCGCCAGCCCTACCCGGGTGGTCTCGAAGCGAGTGTCTGGGAGCGCGTACGGGGGCTGCGGGCCCGCGGCCACAGCGTCACCCTGTGCGGCCCGGAGGGGTCGGACTTCCTCACCGGACCGCGGCAGTTCGTGCTCCCGCGGCCGAAGTGGGGAACGATCGCGGAGGCGTCCGACACGGCTTACCCCGACGGCTACCTCGAATTGATCGAACGGTCGATGGGGGTCGCGATGGCCTACCTCGCCCGCAACCGTCGCCGCTTCGACATCGTCGACAACCACAGCCTGCACGGCACGCCGTTGTCGTGGAGCGACCGCATCGGCCTGCCGATGGTGACGACCCTGCACACGCCCCCGCTGCCGGCCATGCTGGCCGCCCAGCGCGGCATCGTGGGCGACCGGCACCGCTTCCACGCGGTCAGCCGGCACACCGCCGGCGAGTGGGCCGACGTCGGCGTCGACGCGACGGTCTTTCCGAACGGGGTCGACACCGAACGCTGGGCACCCGGCCACGGCGGCGACCGGTGGACGTGGTTCGGGCGCATCGTGCCGGAGAAGGCTCCGCACCTCGCCATCGACGCAGCGCGGCTCGCCGGCCGCAAGATCGTCGTGGCCGGCCGCGTCGGCGACGCCGAGTACTTCGCCACCGAGATCGAACCGCGGCTCGGCTCGCACGCCCGCTACGTGGGGCCGCTCCGCCAGAGCGCCCTCGCCCGCCTCGTCGGTCGGAGCGCCGTCGTTCTGGTGACCCCGATGTGGGAGGAGCCGTTCGGTCTCGTGCTCGCCGAAGCGCTCGCGACGGGAACCCCGGTCGCCGCTTTCGACGCGGGTGGGGTGCGCGAAGTCATCGGCGGCCTCCCCGGCACCGAGGTGGTGCCGCGCGGCGATGTCGTCTCGCTGTCGCTCGCGGCCGATGAGCTCGCCGCGCGTGCGGAGTACCCCGCCTACCGGGCCGAGATCCGCGCGGCAGCGGCCCTGCAGTTCTCCCTCGATCGGCGCCACGACGACCTCGAGCGCTTGATGTGGTCGTGGGTCGGCGACGAGCAGCGCATGGCGGTCGCGTGAGCGGTGTCGGCTGGTACGTGCACCATCACGGGCACGGCCACCTGACGCGTTTTCGCGCCGTGCGTCCGCACCTCGCGGGGCCTGTCGTCGTGTTCTCCTCGCTCGCCGCCCCCGCACACCTGCCCGAGGACACGACCTGGGTGGTCCTTCCCCGTGACGACGGCCGGTTCGTCGCCGGTGATCGCGAGGTCGACCCGCGCACGGCGGATCCGACGGTGGGTGGGATGCTGCACTGGGCGCCCCTCGGGCACCCCGGGCACCGGCGGCGCCTGACGACGATCGCCCAGGTTTCCACCGAACGCGCGCTCGACGCCTTCGTCGTCGATGTCTCGGTGGAGGTCGCTCTGTGGGTGCGCCTGCTGGGTCTTCCGGCCGTGGTCGTGACGCAGCCGGGGGAGCGCACCGACGACGCGCACGCCCTCGCCTACCGGGCGGCCGATCGCATCCTGGCCCCCTGGCCCGAGGGCATGGTCGCCTCCACCGCCCTCGACGCCGTCCGGGACAAGGTCACGTGGGTGGGCGGCATCTCCCGTTTCGCCGGGCGGGAGCGCACCCGCACCGCCGTTCCCGGAAGTGTGCTGGTGCTCGGCAGCGTGGCGGAACCGGGTGCCGTGACCGCCGCGGTAGCGAACGCCGAGGCCGCCGGGTGGAGGCTGCAGACGGTAGGAGGCGATGCTTCGGGGTGGCTCGATGACCCGTGGGATCTGCTCTGCGCCAGCGAGGTCGTGATCAGCGCGGCGGGGCAGAACAGCGTGGCGGATCTCGCCGCCGCCGGTTCGCGGGCGGTCGTCGTTCCGCAGGAGCGCCCCTTCGCCGAGCAGCTCGGCACCGCCGCGGCGCTCGCCGCAAACGGTCTCGCGGTCGTCGCACCGGCGTGGCCCGGCCGCGACCTGCCCGCGCTGCTCGCCCGAGCACGCGCGCTGCGGCCGGACTGGACGTTGTGGCGCACCGACGGCGCTCCCGAACGCGCCGCCGGCGTGATCGGCTCGGTCGCGGGGTGAGCGTGCGCACCGCCGTGGTGACCGTGGCCTCCCGGGCGCGCGCGGCGCATGTGTACCGCCAGCGCGCGTTCGTGAGCGCTCTGCACCGACCGCGTCTCCTGCGTGCGGAAGCGTGGCTCGACCCCGAGCCTCCGCCCGCCGATCCGCCCGCGCTGCACGTTCCACCCGGTGACCACGGGCTGCGCGTCGGGGAGGGGCGCAACGCCGCCGCCGACGCCGCGATCACCGCGGGCGCCGAGCTGCTGATCTTCCTCGACGCGGATTGCCTGCCCGGCCCCGAGCTCGTGGACCGTTACGTGCAGGCGGCGGCCGCGCTGCCCGGCAGCATCCTCTGCGGACCCGTGACCTATCTCGCGGAGGGGGTCGCTCCGGCGGGCCTGGCAGATCTGGACGCGCTCACCCGCCCGCACGCGGCGCGGCCGAACCCCGAGCCCGGCGCGATCGTGATCGCCGAGCCGGCGGACTACAACCTGTTCTGGTCGCTGTCGTTCGCCGTCGGCGCGGCGACGTGGCGGGCGTCGGGCGGGTTCTCCCCGGCCTATCAGGGGTACGGCGCCGAGGACACGGACTTCGCCTGGCGGGCCCGCGCGGCCGGCATCCCGCTCGCCTGGGTCGGTGGTGCCCACGCGTACCACCAGTGGCACCCGACGTCGGCGCCGCCCTGGCAGCACCTCGACGACATCCTCCGCAACGGTGCGACCTTCGCGGCCCGCTGGGGCGAGTGGCCCATGGGCGGCTGGCTCGAGCAGTTCGCCGCGGCCGGCGCGATCGAGTGGGACGGCGCCACCTGGCGCCGCGTGCCCGACCCGCCAGCATCCTGAGCCCCCCGCGCGGCGTAAGCCGCCCCGGCGGGGTCTTTTCGGCCCCGCGCGGACATAACTCCTCCACTCCGGGGCCCGACCGGGGCGTGTCGCGGCGTGTTCGAGCCCCGCGGAGCCGGAATGGAGGAGTTGTGTCCGCCCGCGGCTTTCGGCCCCGCCTGGCGGGTGAGCCGCCCGCGGGGGGCCTGACCCGCCCCGCGCGGACATAACTCCTCCACTCCGGGGCCCGACCGGGGCCTGTTGCGGCGTGTTCGAGCCTCGCGGAGCCGGGATGGAGGAGTTGTGTCCGCCGAGGGGCCGGCGGATGCTGCGGCTCAGCCGCGCGGGACGATCCGCAAGGTCGTGGCGACCGTGTCGGGGCCGGTTATCGGGTCGACGAAGGCCGGTCCGAAGCGGTCGTACTTCGCGTGCAGCACGTCGTCGAGGGCGTCGGCCACATCGGCATCGGCGGCCACGAACGCCACGTCCTTCTCGAGCCCACCCGCCGAGATTCGCCCGATGCCCGAGTGCTGGGCGCGCCGGAACCACCCGTTCTCCGGACCGTGGGCGGAGCGCACGTAGAGGTCTTCCCCCACCACGCCGCTCCAGATCGTCACGAACGGGCGCAGCGACCCGTCGGGGCGGGCGGAGGCGAGCCGCAGTTCCTCGGCGCCGCCGATCGCGCGCAGCTCGTCGGGCGTCCAGGCGCTCATGCTGACGGGTACTCGTCGGCGGTCAGCTTTTCGCCCCAGACCGTTTCGGGCTCGTCCGCGGTGCCCGATGCTTCCCAGAGGGCGAGGTGGCTCATGAACTCGTCGGTGGCCGCGCCGTGCCAGTGCCATTCGCCCGCGGGCGTGGAGACGGTGTCACCGGGGCGCAGTTCGATCAGCTCTTCACCCTGGCTCTGCACGTAGCCGTACCCCTCGGTGACATGCAGGGTCTGGCCGACGGCGTGCCGGTGCCAGGCCGTGTGGGCGCCGGGGGTGAAGCGCACCAGGTTCAGACGCACGCGTGAGGGCTCCTCGCCCTGGTAGTACGCGTTGAAGTACACGTCACCGCTGAACCACTCCTCGGGGCCCTTCACGGTGGCGGAAACGGGCTGCTTCTGGGTGCTCATGATGTTCCTTTCGTGCCGGATGGCTCGCGTCCATCCGATACCCCCCAGCATGGCCGCGGGAGTGCCGGTCGGTACAGGTACGGCCAGACCCTCCCTCCGACGACGCCCGAATCGCGTCTCTGTCTGCGTACCGTTCGGATCGCGCCCCCGCCCGTATGAAAAGCGTCAGGTGCCGTCTCGGACGGCGCGGGCGGGCGCACGATTACTGGGTGAATTCCTCTGCATCACCGTTCTCCCCCTCCTCGTCGCGCACCCCCGCGAGCACCGAAGACGGCGGCGTCGTCCTCGGCTACAACTGACGTGCCGCCTTTCGCGGGCGTCTATCGCCCCGTCGCGCCGATCCTCACCCGCCGGTCCTGCTGGGGCACGATCGCCGAGGCGTATCGCCCCGACGGCGCCATCCGCCACATCCGTGTCTACCCGCCCGGAACCTCGAACGGTGAGCGGCGGATGCTGCTGCTCGCCGATCTTTCGGTGGCGCTCGGCGCGGGAGTCGGGCTGATCATCGCGGTGCTCTTGCAGGTGACGTCCACCCTGGTGCTCGCCGGCCTCGTGCTCGGCGGGGGACTCGCGGTCTGGGCACTGCTGTCGGTGCTCACTCGGCGCCTGCGCGCCGGCATCCGTTCTCTGACCGCCACCGAATCGTGGGACGACGCGAGCGACGACGAGTTCGCCGCCCTCACGGTGTTCGACGCGGCATCCGCGGTCGCCGACCTCATGGACGCCGATCCGAGTCTCAGCGCGGTGGAGCGCGAGGTGCTCTGGGGGCGGCTGTACTTCCTGGTCCCAGCAGGGCGCCCGGCGGCCCTCGGAATACCGTCATAATCAGCGAGTGGTAGCTGAAGAGAAGCGAAGGTTCGCCAAGACGGCCCTGACGGTCGCCGCGCTCGGTGTCGTGTTCGGCGACATCGGCACGAGCCCGATCTACACGATCCAGACGGTGTTCAATCCGGCCGACCCGCACCCGGTGCCGGTGTCTCCCGAGAACGTGTACGGCATCGCCTCGCTCATCTTCTGGTCGGTCACACTCATCGTGACGATCGCCTACGTGGGCCTCATCCTGCGGGCCGACAACGAGGGCGAAGGCGGCATCATGGCGCTGCTGACCCTCGTCGGGAAGAAGACCGCCGCCGGTCGCCCGCGCACGAAGATGGTGCTCGTCTCCCTGGGCATCTTCGGGGCGTCTCTGTTCTTCGGCGACAGCATGATCACACCGGCGATCTCGGTGCTGTCCGCGGTCGAAGGGTTGCGCGTCGCCGCACCTCCGCTGGCCGCCTTCGTCATCCCGATCACCATCGTGATCATCATCATTCTGTTCTCGTTCCAGCGGTTCGGCACGGCCGCCGTCGCCCGGTTGTTCGGTCCGGTGATGGTGGTGTGGTTCGTCGCGATCGGGGCGCTCGGAATCGGGGGGATCGCTCGCGACCCCGAGATCCTGCTGGCGCTGTCGCCGACCTACGCGATCGCCTTCGCCGTGTCCAACCCCTCGGTCGCGTTCTTCGCCCTGGCCGCCGTGGTGCTCGCCATCACGGGGGCCGAGGCGCTGTTCGCCGACCTCGGTCACTTCGGGCGCCTGCCGATCGCGCGCGCCTGGTTGATCCTCGTCTTCCCGACGTGCATCCTGAGCTACTTCGGACAGGCGGCGCTGGTGCTGGACGACCCCGCCGCCATCGACGGTCCGTTCTTCCTGCTGATCCCCGGACCGCTGCAGTTCCCGATGGTGATCCTGGCCACCGCGGCCACGGTCATCGCCTCGCAGGCCGTGATCACCGGTGCGTTCTCGGTCGCCCGACAGGCCGTGCAACTCGGCTACCTGCCGCGCCTGCGTATCGAGCACACCTCGGCTCGCACGATCGGGCAGATCTACGTGCCCCTCATCAACTGGATCCTGCTCATCGCGGTCATCGTGCTCGTGCTCAGCTTCCGCGAGTCCTCGGCGCTCGCCTACGCGTTCGGCATGGCCGTCACCGGCACGATCCTCATCACGACGACCCTGTACCTGTACTACGCGCGGAAGGCGTGGCGCGCGCCGCTCTGGCTCGTGGTCGTCGGGGGTGGGGCGCTGCTCCTCGTGGAGGCGTTCTTCTTCGCCGCCAACCTCACGAAGATCACGCACGGCGCGTGGCTGCCCTTGGCGATCGCGGTCGTCGCCTTCCTGATCCTCACGACCTGGTATCGCGGGCGGGAGATCGTCACCGCGGAGCGCGAGGAGGAGGAAGGCTCGCTCGACACCTTCCTGGAATCGCTCCACGACCACATCATGCCCGTGGTGCGCGCGCCCGGCACCGCGGTGTACCTCAACCGCGGCTCGGCGACCACGCCGCTCGCGATGCAGGCCACTGTGAGACACCTCGGCTCGCTGAGTCAGAACGTGATCATCCTCTCGATCGAGACGGCGCAGACGCCGACCGTTCCCGACAGCGAGCGCGTGTCACCGGACTCCTTGCGTCACACCGACGACGGGATCATCCTCGTGCGGGCGCGGTTCGGCTTCATGGAGCGACCCGACGTGCCCGCGACCCTCGCGCTGCTCGACCCCGAGGGCCTCGAGATACCTGTCGACCTCGACAACGCCTCGTACTTCCTCTCCACGATCGACCTGCATCGGGGCAACGCGCCGGGATTCGCCCGCTGGCGCAAGGTGCTCTTCATCGCGACCTCGCGGGGAGCCGCCGACGCGGCGCAGTACTTCAACCTGCCACCCGACCGCACGATCCTGATGGGCTCCCGCATCGAGATCTGACCGGATGCTGTCGACCCGGCGGGTTCAGGGCTCGATCGACGCCTGGTGCAGCGGTGCGAGCGCGTTGTCCAGGGCCGCTTCCAAGGGCCAGGCGGATCGTTCCGGTTGACTCAGGATCAGCCCGCCCTGGATCGCGGCGAGGATGACCGTTGCGATCCGGCCGGGATCGGCCGACTCGTCGACGGCTCCCGCGATCTGCATCCGGCGAACGCCCGCGGCCAGCGCATCGCGCCACGCCCGCATGCTCTCCGCGAGGGTGCTCTCCAGCTCGGCATCGGTCTGGGCCGCCTGTGTCGCGAGCGACCCGACGGGGCACGCCCAGCGGCCCCGGTCGATGTAGTAGTCCACGAGCTTGATACGCCACCGCTCCCACGATTCCCAGGATCCGAGGTCGTGGATCTCGGGTTCCTGAGCCTCCAGCAGCTGGCGTCCCTCCCATTCGGCGACTTCGCGCACCAGCTCGGTCTTGCCGCGGGGGAAGTAGTGGAAGAGCTGGCTCTTGCTCGTCAGGGTCGCGGCCCGCACGGTATCCAGCGTGGTGCCGCCGATCCCCGAGGCCAGGATCTGCTCGCCCGTGGCTTCGATGATCCGCTGGCGCGTCAAGCGTCCCCGCTCGGTGATCTCGGCGCGTTCCATTCCGCCATCCTACGCGAATGGACCGTGCGGTCCAGGCTGTGATACCAATGGACCATGCAGTCCAACGACGATGTCCTCCAGTCCCTCCCCACCGATAGCCGCCTCTCCGGGCGCACCGCGATCGTGACCGGCTCCACGAGCGGGATCGGAGAATCGATCGCCCGCGTGCTGGCCGCCTCCGGTGCCGCCGTAGTCATCAGCGGTCGTGATGCAGTTCGCGCCCAGGCGGTGGCCGACCAGATCATCACCGCGGGAGGGACGGCCTACGCCGCGCCCGCCGATCTCGCCGGTAGCTACGACGACCTGCGAGCGTTCGCGGCCACCGCTACGCGGCTGCTCGGTGGTCGCGTCGACATCCTCGTCAACAATGCCGGCATCTACCCGGCGACACCCACGGCAGACCTCTCCGACGCCGACCTCGACGCGATGCTCGCGATCAACGTGCGAGCGCCCCACGTGCTCGTCGCCGAACTCGCCCCCGCCATGGCTGCCCAGGGGTCCGGCTCGATCGTGAACGTCGGCTCGTGGATGTCGCGGGTCGGTGTCCCGTTCGGGGCGATGTACACCGCGTCCAAGGCGGCGATCGAGCAGATGACCCGCACGTGGTCGGCGGAGTTCGGGCCGAGCGGGGTCAACGTGAACACCGTCGCACCCGGCGCGACGAGCACACCCGGAAACGCGGAGAGCGCCGACGTGCTCGCGAGCATGACCGCCGCGACGCCGGCCGGGCGCCCGGTGCGTCCGGTCGACATCGCCTTCGGGGTGCGCTACCTGGTGTCGGACGAGGCCGCCTTCGTCCACGGCTCGGTGCTCGACGTCGACGGCGGCATCTCCCACACGCGGGTCGGCTGATGAGCCCGACGTTCAGTGCCGATTCGACCGCGCTCGACGTGGTCGACGGCCTCGATCTGAGAGGCCGGGCCGCGATCGTCACGGGGGCGAGTTCCGGTATCGGGATCGAGACGGCGCGAGCACTCGCTTCGGCAGGGGCCAGCGTCACGCTGGCCGTCCGCGATACCGCGGCGGGCGAGCGTGCGGCCGCGTCGATCCGCTCGTCGACGGTCACCGGCGAGGTGCGCGTCGCCGAGGTCGACCTGGCGGATCTCGCCTCGGTGCACGCCTTCACGGAAGCGTGGTCGGGCCCGCTGCATCTGCTCGTGAACAACGCGGGGGTCATGCACCTCCCCGAGCGGCGCAACGACCGGGGATGGGAGATGCACATGGCCGTCAACCATCTGGGCCACTTCGCCCTCGCGACGTCGCTGCTGCCGGCCCTGATCGAGGCGGGGGACGCGCGGATCGTGTCCGTCAGCTCGAGCGGCCACGCGTCGAGCGGTATTCGCTTCGACGACATGTTCTTCGAGAGGGATGCTTACGACCCCGGTCTCGCCTATGGGCAGTCGAAGACGGCGAACGTTTTGTTCGCCGTCGAAGCGCGACGGCGCTGGGCCACTCACGGCATCACCACGGCGGCCGTCATGCCCGGAGGAATCTGGACGAACCTGCAGCGGCACTGGGATCCGGCCGTGCTCGCCGACATGAAGAGGCGGTATCCGACGAAGACCACGGCCCAGGGGGCGGCGACCTCGGTGTTCGCGGCCACCAGAGCCGACCTGACCCCGGGCAGCCCTGTCTACTTCGAAGATTGCCACCCCGCGTCGGTCGTCGCGCAGATCGCCGACGGCCTGCACGGCGTCGTGCCGCACGCTCTGGACCCGGCCTCCGCGGAACGGCTCTGGGACGCATCGATGCAGCTCATCGCCTGACCAGCCCGCAACGGCACCGAACGAGAAGAGCCCGACCAGTGGTCGGGCTCTTGGAGTGAGACGAGTCGCAACTCATCACGGTGGCGGAGGATAGGGGATTCGAACCCCTGAGAGCTTTCACTCAACACGCTTTCCAAGCGTGCGCCATAGGCCACTAGGCGAATCCTCCTGAGCCCCGGAGGGCCGACGATCATCCTACCCGGCGCGGGGCATCCGGACGAACGCCCCTCGCTTCAGCTCGTCGAGACCGATGCCGTGGGCGAGATCGTGCCGGCGTACGCGCTGCCGGGGCGCACGGCGAGCGAACGGGGCAGCACCTGTGCGAGGAGGCGACGCGTTCCCGACACGGTCGCGAGCAGCCCAGAACTCACGGTGTCCACAGCATCCATCAACTGCTCCCCCGACCCGGGGTCGGGTTCGCGCGCATAACTCGCCCGTTCGATCGCCGTGACGAGGGTGTCCATCGCCGTGGGGTCGGCCCCGCGTTGGCGCACCAGACGCGAACCAAAGGCGCGCGGACTCTCGGACGCCGGCACGGGGATCCCGAGGTCGACCGCCCGTTCCTGCACGGCGAGCCAGGCCGCCGCGGCGTCTCCGCCCCGGGCCTCCGCGCGACGCCGGCGACGGCGGAGAGCGCCGACGATACCGGGAACACTCACCAGGGCGAGCGCGGCCACCAGGGCGAGCAGGGCGGGCCAGAGGGGGCGGGATGCTGCCCCGCCGCCCGCGGCGGTGGAGCCGGGGTCGAGGTCATCGGCCGGTGACCCTCCCGCGCTCGCCGTCGGGGTGGGAGTGGGGGTTGCCGAGGGGTTCGCCGGAGCGCTGGACGGGGAGGCTCCGGAAGGAGTGGCGGGCGCGGCCGCGAAGTTCGTCGGCGTACCCAGGCTGTTCGTCGGCTCGAACGGTACCCAGCCGACGCCCTCGAAGAACACCTCGGGCCAGGAGTGCAGCTGCGTGCTGACGACCGAGTACACGGTTTGACCGTCGATGCTCTCGCCGGTGCTCGTGCCGGGGAGGTAGCCCACGACGATGCGGGAGGGCATTCCGAGGGTGCGCGCCATCACGGCGAAAGCCGAGGCGTAGTGCACGCAATACCCCTCGCGCACATCGAGGAACTGCGCGATCGCGTCGACCCCGGTGCCGTCGAACCCGTCGGAGACGGGGGAGTCGAGGGAGTACTCGAACTGCGAACCTCGGAACCAGGACTGCAGGGCGATGAGCGCGTCGTAGTCGTTGCGCGCGTTCTCGGTGACCTCGGCGGCCGTCTCGGCGATGACCGCCGGCATCTCGGCGGGGAGGTCGTAGACGTCGGGTTCGTCGGTGCCGCTGGCGTCGCGCAGCCGGATCTGATCGAGGTTCGGTACCGGGCTCGCGGTGACCGCCTCGTACGCCTGACCCTGCACCGTACCGTTTCCCGCGATGACGGTGCGGCTGGCCGGGGCGACGGACCAGTCGCCGTCGAGACCGGTCACGTCGGTCACCGGGTACGGCACCGGAGCCCACCGACTGTTCAGGTCGACGACGTCGACCCTGGCGGTCTGCGGCGTCACCTGGATGCCGGGATCGACGTCGACGGCAGGCAGGTCGGGGGCGTCGGCGGTGAGGGGGAGGGCGCGGTTCTCGTCAGGATCCCACACGCTGCCGTCGAACTCCGACAGGGTCGCCACGCGCAGGTAGGGCGCGCCCTCGCCCGTCCAGCGGACACGCAGCACCTCGACCGGATCGGGCTGACGGAGGTCGTCGCCGAGCTCGAGCGAAGCGTCGATGAGGGTGCCGTTGGCGCTCGCGCCACCCCCGCCGGCGCGGGCGAGAGGGGCGGGCAACAGCGGGCCGGCCACGAGAGCGATGACGACCGCGACCGCTCCGATGCCGAGTGCGGTCGCCGACGCGGTTCCCGCACCGGCGGGCGGCAGCACCGCGAGTGTGCCCCGCGGCGGGGGAGTCTCCGCGGCCGCAGTGCGCTGGCGGGCACGGGTGTCGACGCGGAGGAGATACAGGATGCTGATGGCCAACAGCACGAACGCCCAGGCATCGAAATCGCCCGGGACGGCGATCGAGGGGATGAGCGACACGGCCACGAGCCCGACCGCGGCGAGCAGGGGCATGCGCGCGGTGATCACGACGTGATCGAGCACGATGGCGAGCGCTCCGAGCGCGGAGACGATCAAGAACGACAGGGCGGCCCCGGCGTTGAGGGGGGCGGCGCCGACGGCCACGTCCTCGACGGCCGCGGAGAAGAGCAACGACACGAGCGAGAGGGTGTCGCCGGTCGGGATGACCACCAAGAGTCCGGTGCCTCGAGCGAAGAGGATCATGACCGCCGCGACCCAGATGGCGATCTCGGCGAGGCTCACGGCCACCGCCGCCCAGCGCAGGCTTCGAGCGGCGAAACCGGTGGCCAGCACGACGATCACCAGCATCGCCGCCTGCGTCACCCACGGACCGGCGGAGACCACCCGGAGAAGCGGGAGGGCCGATGCGCCCAGGGCGACGAGCACGCCGACGGCGAGGGCGAGGTCGACCCGGCGGGAGCGGCGACGGCCGCCTCCCTCAGGCGAAGCCATGACCGGCCGATCTCTCCAGGGCCGCGGCCCAGCCCTCGGAGATGTCGCTGTCGGCCGGCACCGCGGCCGCGTGCCACCCGTGCCCGACGGCGCGCGCCACGACGCCGGGCGCGGGCCGGGTGCTCAGGAGCACGGGGAAGGAGGAGTGGTGGGTCAGGGGTGCGAGGGCGTCGATCTCGGCGAGATCGACGCGGCCCGTGACGACGAAGACCGGACCGGCCTGGGTTCCCGCGAACATGCCCGCGGTGCGGGCCAGTCCGTCGCCCGCGCGTGCGATGAGCGTGGCGAACTGGGTCGCGAGGGCGTCGATCTCGTGCACTTCACCGCCGAGGATCCGTTCGGCGAGGGCCGTGCCGTCCGTGTCGAGGATGTCGACGGCGTACCCGTCGCGCACGAGTCGGGCGGCGGCGGAGACCGCGATCGAGACGGCCGTTTCGAAGTCCGGGTCCAGGCCCGGGGCGCGCGTGGCGTCGGCACCCCAGCGCGCGGCGCCCCGGTCGAGCACGACGGTGGCGCCCGGGCTCGCCTCCTGCTCCTCCTGGCGCACCATCAGGGTGTCGCGATGGGCGGTCGCGCGCCAATGGATGCGGCGCATCGAGTCACCGGGCGCGTACGGTCGCGCGACGAGGTTGTCAGCACCCTGACCGGGCTGTGCGGTGACCGTCTGCAGCATCCCTCCCGCCTCCCCGGCGGTCGCGGGAACGCTGGTCAACTCGAGCACGGCGGGTGCCACCGTCACGGGAGTCTTGCCGCCGCGGCGGACGCGCCGGCGGGTGAGTCCGAACGGGTCGGTCGCCGTCAGAGCGAACGGACCGAGGGCATGGATGCCGCGCGTGCGCCCGATGACGCCGTACCGCAGGTCGATCGTGCGTTCCTCGCCGCGCAGACCCGAACCCAGGGCGGGGAACACGCCGCGCCCGACACCGTCGAGGCCGGCGGATACGGCGTCGGTCCAGGTGCTGGCGGCGGCGGGAAGGGCGCTGCGGAGCGCGACGCGCACCGTGACGATGCTCTCGCGATCGACGGTGGCGACGTCGGGAGTCAGCGAGCGGGTGACCGCGTCGATGCGCCGGGTGAGCCACAGCGACACGAATCCCGCGAGCAGGGCGCCGACCAGCAGCACGCCGAAGTAGACCAGTTCGACCAGGCCTGCCGCATGGGCGACCACGAAGCAGGCCACCGCCAGCACGAGGGCGCCGGTACCCCGTGCGGTGAGGGGCCAGTTGCGCTGGAGCGCCCCGATCATGCCGGGCCCATCAGGGACGCGGCGCGAGGGGCACGCGCACGCCTGCGGCGATCTGCGTGAGCACGTCGGTGACCGCGTCCGCCGCCGAGCGGCCGCCCGCGGCGGCGCGCGTGGGGATGAGTCGGTGGGCGAACACCGGCACCAGCAGCGCGGTGAGGTCGTCGGGGATGACGAACCCGCGTCCGTCGAGCGCCGCCCGCACCTTCGCCGCACGCACGAGCTGCAGGGTGGCACGGGGGCTGGCGCCCAGGCGGAGGTCGGGGTGCGTGCGCGTCGCGCCGGCCAAGGCCACCGCATACTCCTCGAGCGCCGTGGCGATGTGGATGGCCCGGGCCCAGGCGATGAGGTCGCTCACCCGATCGGCGTCGACGACGGGGCGGATGTTCGACAGCGGGTTCACGGCGTCGCGCTGGCGCAGCATGAGCGCTTCGGCGGCAGCATCCGGATATCCCATCGAGATGCGGATCATGAAGCGGTCCCGCTGCGCTTCGGGCAGCGCGTACGTGCCCTCCATCTCGAGCGGGTTCTGCGTCGCGACCACGAGGAACGGGTCGGGCAGGGCGTGGGTGCGTCCATCGACGGTGACCTGGTGCTCCTCCATCGCCTCGAGCAACGCCGACTGCGTCTTGGGGGAGGAGCGGTTGATCTCATCGGCGATGACGATGTTCGCGAAGACGGCACCGCGGGTGAACTCGAACTCGCGGGCGACGGGATTGAAGACCGAGACGCCGGTGATGTCACCGGGCAGGAGGTCGGGAGTGAACTGGATGCGCTGCACGCTCGCGTCGACGGATGCTGCCAGCGCTCGCGCGAGCATGGTCTTGCCGACACCCGGCACGTCCTCGATGAGGAGGTGGCCCTCGGCGAGCAGGGCGACCAGCGCGGTGCGGACGGCTTCGGGCTTCCCGTCGATCACGCTCTCGACCGAACGGGTGATCTCGCTGGTCAGCGACGCGAAGGCGTCGGCGGTGAGGGGCTCGTCGGCCGCACGTCCGGCGGACCGGCCACGCAGACGCTGGTCGGTGGTCACTGTGTCTGTCATGGCATCCCTCGGGTGGCGGGGGGCTTCGGAGGCGACGGCGCCCGTTACCCGATCGTAACCCGTGGGCGCTCTGCCGGGCCTGCGAGGAAGCTGACCGCGTTCGGGTAAAGTAGACGTCGGCTCTCCGCGTGGCGGCATCCAGGCCAATTCCCCCAGGACGGAAACGTAGCAAGGGTAACCAGGCTCTACCGGGTGCGCGGAGAGTCTTTTCTTTGCCCTGGCGGCGACTCAGCCCCGGGCGGCGAAGGGTCCTTCGAGCAGCGACCACTGCAGCAGCATGATGGTCTTCGCGTCCTGGATGCGTCCGTCGCGGATCCATTGCCGCGCCTCATCGATGCCCAGTTCGACGATCTCGATGTCCTCGCCCTCCTCGGCGAGACCGCCGCGGTCACCGGTGCGCGTCGCCGCGTCGTACGGGGCGGCGAAGAAGTGCAGGCGCTCGGTCACGGAGCCCGGACTCATGTAGACGTCGAACACGTGCTCGACCCGGCCGATCGTGACTCCGGTCTCCTCCTCCGCCTCGCGGCGGATCGCGGTTTCGGGGTCGTCGTCGTCGAGCAGTCCGGCCGCCGTTTCGACCAGCATCCCGTCGGGGTGATCGTTGACGTAGACGGGAAACCGGAACTGCCGGGTGAGCAGCACGGTGCGCAATTCGGCGTCGTAGAGCAGCACGGTCGCGCCGTTGCCCCGGTCGTACGTCTCGCGGTGCTGCGTCGCCCATTCGCCGTCGGAGTCCTGGTAGTCGAGCGTCGTCTTGCGCAGCACGTGCCAGCCCGAGGCGAGCAGCTCGACGGCCCGCACCCGGACGCGCGGGTTGCGGTCGAGGTCGAGGCCCGTGCGGTCAAGGCCCGTGCGGCCGCGCGAATCGGGGATGTCGATGCCGGCTCGGCCGGTGGTCTGCTCACTCACGGCAGCGACTCTATGACAGCGACCCCACGACGCGTGGGGTGGGGAATTCACCCGATCGATGTCACGCGGTCGAGACATACCCAGCCGGCGCCGAGCGTGCCCGCTCTAGGCTGATCGCGTGGCGCAGAGCATTTACATCACCTCCGCCGAAGGGCATTCGGGCAAGTCCACCGTCGCGCTGGGCGTGCTCGACGCGTTGAGTCGAGCGACCCCGCGGGTCGGCGTCTTCCGCCCCATCGCCCGCTCGACGGTCGAACGCGACTACGTGCTCGAGATGCTGCTCGCGCACGACGGGGTCGACCTCGACTACGACGAGTGCGTGGGGGTGACGTACGACGACGTGCGGAGCGATGCGGATGCTGCACTCGCGCGCATCGTCGAGCGGTACAAGGCGGTGGAGGCCCAGTGCGATGCCGTCGTCATCATCGGCAGCGACTACACCGACGTGGGCAGCCCCGCCGAGCTCACCTATAACGCCCGGATCGCCGCGAACCTCGGTGCGCCCGTGCTTCTCGTCCTGGGTGGTCGCGCCCAGCAGGGGCTCAGCGAGCACCTCGGTGCGAGCGTCTCGCGCACCCCCGCCGAGATGGGCCAGATCGCAGCCCTCGCCCTCGTCGAACTCGTGCACGAGCGCGCCGAACTGTTCGCCGTCATCGCGAACCGCGCCGACCCCGAGCACCTCGAGGAGATCATCGCCGCGGTGAAGGCGGTCGTCGACGACGGGCCCGTGCGCGCAGCGACACCGGCCGCGGAGATCCCGGTGTGGGCGCTGCCCGAAGACCGCTTCCTCATCGCCCCCTCGGTGCGCGGGGTCCTGCGCGCGGTCGACGGTGAGCTCCTGAAGGGCGATCCCGCGCTCCTGACCCGCGAGGTGCTCGGCGTCGTCGTGGCCGGCATGTCGATGGTCAACGTGCTGCCGCGCCTCACCGAGTCGGCCATCGTGGTGATCCCCGGTGATCGCACCGAGGTGGTGCTCGCGGCCCTGCTCGCCAACGCCTCGGGCACCTTCCCCTCCCTGGCCGGCATCGTGCTCAACGGGGGGTTCGACCTGCCGGAGCCGGTCGATACGCTCATCAACGGCCTGGGCTCGTCGTTGCCCATCATCTCCACCGACCTCGGCACCTACGAGACCGCGGTGCGCATCATGAACACCCGTGGCCGTCTGGCGGCCGACTCGCAGCGGCGCTACGACACTGCGCTGGCGATGTTCGAGAAGCACGTCGACACGTCCGAGCTGACGCGTTCCCTGGGCGTCGCGCGTCCCTCGGTGGTCACCCCGCTCATGTTCGAATACGCCCTCGTCGAACGGGCGCGCTCCGACCGGCGCCGCATCGTGCTGCCGGAGGGCGACGATGACCGCGTGCTGCGCGCTGCGGCCACGGTACTGGCCCGCGGCATCGCCGACCTCACGATCCTCGGCGAGGAGATCGAGGTGCGAAACCGCGCGATCGAACTCGGTATCGACATCCGGGACGCCGAAGTGTTGAGCCCCTTCGACGCGGTCTCCGTGCAGCGCTTCGCGACGGAGTACGAGCGCCTCCGCGCCCACAAGGGCGTCACGTACGCGCAAGCGGCCGACACCGTCACCGACGTGTCGTACTTCGGCACCTTGATGGTGCACCTGGGGCTCGCCGACGGCATGGTGTCGGGCGCCGCGCACACCACCGCGCACACGATCCGTCCGGCCTTCGAGATCATCAAGACCAAGCCCGGTGTCTCGGTGGTCTCGAGCGTCTTCTTCATGGCGCTCGCCGACCGCGTGCTCGTCTATGGCGACTGCGCGGTCGTTCCGGACCCCACCAGCGAGCAGCTGGCCGACATCGCCATCTCCTCCGCGGCGACGGCGGAGCAGTTCGGTATCGACCCGCGCGTGGCGATGCTGTCGTACTCGACGGGCGAGTCGGGTTCGGGGGCCGATGTGGAGAAGGTGCGCAGCGCCACCGCCTTCGTGCGCGAGCGCGCCCCCGAGCTGCTGGTGGAGGGCCCCATCCAATACGACGCGGCCGCCGACGCCGCGGTCGCCAAGGCCAAGATGCCCGAGTCCGACGTCGCGGGCCGGGCGACCGTGTTCGTCTTCCCCGACCTGAACACCGGGAACAACACGTACAAGGCCGTGCAGCGCTCGGCCGGTGCCGTCGCGATCGGGCCGATCCTGCAGGGCCTCAACAAGCCGATCAACGACCTCTCGCGCGGCGCGCTCGTCGACGACATCGTCAACACCATCGCGATCACCGCGATCCAGGCGCAGGGCGAGATCGCCGTCCCCGAAACGGAGAACGCCTCGTGAGTGCCGTCCTGGTCGTCAACAGCGGATCGTCGTCCTTCAAGTACCAATTGCTCGACAGCGACACCGAAGAGGTGCTCGCCTCGGGTCTCGTCGAGCGGATCGGCCCGACCACCGGCGCCGAGCCCGGGGGCGTGGCCAAGCACACGGTCACCTCGGCGGCCCTGCGCCGAACGGACACCCCGCTGGCCGACGGGCCGGGGGAGTCGCCGGCGCTGCTGGATGCCACCTATTCGATCGAGGGGGAGATCCCCGATCACACCGTCGGTTTCCAGGTCATGCTCGATGCGTTCGCCGCCCACGGCCCCTCGCTCGAGAACAACCCGCCGATCGCGGTCGGTCACCGGGTCGTGCACGGCGGGGCGCGCTTCTTCGAGCCGACCCTGATCACCCCCCTCGTGGAGATCAACATCGACGAGCTCTCCGTGCTCGCCCCGCTGCACAACCCCGCCAACCTCGCGGGCATCCGCGCGGCCAAACACGCCTTCCCCGACGTGCCGCACGTCGCCGTCTTCGACACCGCCTTCCACCAGACGCTCGCGCCGGCGGCGTACACGTACGCGATCGATGCCGCGCTCGCGGAGGCGCATCGCATCCGCCGTTACGGGTTCCACGGGACGTCCCACAAATTCGTCAGCGAGGCCGCCGCGGCGTTCCTCCACCGCCCGCTGGGCGAGCTCAAGCAGATCGTCTTCCACCTCGGCAACGGCGCGTCGGCCGCCGCGATCGATGGCGGACGGTCGGTCGACACCTCGATGGGTCTCACCCCGCTCGAGGGCCTCGTGATGGGCACGCGCTCGGGTGACCTCGATCCCGCGGTGCTCCTCCAGCTCTCGCGACGTGCCGACATGAGCACGGGCGAGCTCGACGCGCTCCTGAACAAGCGCTCGGGACTGCTCGGGCTGGCCGGTGTCAGCGATATGCGCGATATTCGCGCGGGCGTCGAAGCGGGCGACCCGGCGATCACGCTCGCGTGGGACGTGTACATCCACCGTCTCCGCGCCTACGCGGGTGCGTACCTGGCCGAACTCGGCGGTGTCGACGTGATCACGTTCACCGCGGGAGTGGGAGAGAACGTGCCCGAGGTGCGCGCTGAGGCGTTGGCGACCCTCGGCTTCGCGGGCGTCGAGATCGACCCCGACCGCAACGCCGCCCGCGGCCGCGGGATCCGCGTCATCTCCACGGATGCCTCCCCGGTCACCGTGCTGGTCGTGCCCACGAACGAGGAGCTCGAGATCGCTCGGCAGACCCTGGTCATCGCTCGCCCCTGACCGCCCGCGCCGCTGCGCCGTTCTTCCGCCGTTCACCGGTGCCTCACCGCTCGGAAACACCGCGGCATCGAGGCAATCGCCGTGCCCAGTACGCTGGACCCACGGCACGAGGGAGCGCCGTCGCATCCGCTCATCCTGGAGGTTCCCGTGTCCGACGAACTGACCGCGCTGCCCGACCTCGCGTCGTACGAGGGCGTGCTGTTCGACCTCGACGGTGTGCTCACCCCCACGGCCGAGGTGCACATGCGCGCGTGGCGGTCGATGTTCGAGCAGCTCTTCGCCGACTGGCACATCACGCCCCCGTACACCGACCACGACTACTTCGAATACCTCGACGGCAAGAAGCGCTATGACGGCGTCGCCGGTCTGCTGCGCAGCCGTGACGTCGAGGTGCCGTGGGGAGAGCCCACCGACGCGCCGACCGCCGACACCATCAGCGGCATCGGCAATCGCAAGAACGAGTTCTTCACGAAAGCGCTGGAGACCGACGGCATCCAGGCCTACCCGGGTTCACTCGCCCTCGTCGAGCAGCTGCAGGCCGCCGGCATTCCGATCGCCGTGGTGTCGAGCTCGAAGAACGCCGAAGACGTGCTGCAGGCCGCCGGCATCCGTGATCGCTTCCCCGTCGTGATGGACGGCGTCGTCGCCGAGCGCGACCACCTCGCCTCGAAGCCCGCGCCCGATGTGTTCCTCGAGGCGGCGCGGATGCTGGGAGTCGAACCCGCGCGATCGGTCGCCGTCGAAGACGCCATCAGCGGCGTGCAGTCCGCCGCTGCGGGCGGTTTCGCGGTCGTCGTCGGTGTCGATCGAGGCGCCGGGGCGGACAAGCTGCGCGAAGCCGGGGCGACCGTGGTCGTCGACGACCTTTCCGCGTTCGTAAACTGACGTTTCGAGGAACCCGAAAATCCTCACCGGAAGGCATCACATGATGGATCGTGGTCGGTTCCCCGTCGACGAGTGGCGTCTCGTCGAGACCGAGTGGACGCTCGAGGACGCCGGGGTCACCGAGACCCTGTTCGCGGTGGGCAACGGCTACCTCGGGATGCGCGGCAACCAACCCGAGGGACGCTTCGCGTACGAGTCGGGCACGTTCATCAACGGCTTCCACGAGATCTTCCCCATCCGTCACGCCGAGCAGGCCTACGGCTTCGCCGAGGTCGGCCAGACGATCATCAACGCGCCCGACTCCAAGATCATGCGGGTGTACGTCGACGACGAGCCGCTGTCCTTCGACGTGGCGGACGTGCGCGACTACGAGCGCGCCCTCGATCTGCGCGACGGCGTGCTGCGCCGGCGCCTGCAGTGGTGCACCCCCTCGGGAAAGCTCGTCGAGATCGTGGACGAACGGATCGTGTCGTTCGAGGAGAAGCACCTCGCGGTGATGCGCTTGACCGTCACCGTGCTCAACTCCGATGCGCCGGTGACCATCAGCTGCCAGCTGCTGAACCGGCAGGACGGCGAGGGCATCTACGGCGGTCGTCCGATGACCGGCACGGTGAAGACGGGCTTCGACCCGCGCCGCACCGACAAGCTCGAAGAGCGGGTGCTGCAGCCGCAGGAGTACTGGCAGGACGGCGAGCGTTCGGTGCTCAGCTACCGCGTGACCGAATCGGGGATGACGCTCGCCGTCGCCGCCGATCACCTCATCGAGACCGAGAACGAGTACACCGCTCGCCGGCTCATCGAACCCGACATCGCCAAGAACGTCTTCCGTGTGCAGGCCAAGGCGGGCGTGCCGACGACCGTCACCAAACTCGTGAGCTACCACACCTCCCGCGGCGTGCCGGCGCGCGAGATCATCGACCGCTGCCGCCGCACGCTCGATCGCGTGCGATCGGAAGGGGTGGAGAAGGTGTTCGTGCGCCAGCGCGAATGGCTCGACGCGTTCTGGGAGCGCTCGGACGTGCGGATCGAGGGCCACCCCGACCTGCAGCAGGCGACACGGTGGTGCCTCTTCCAGGTGGCCCAAGCCGCGGCGCGCGCCGACGGTCAGGGCGTGCCGGCCAAGGGTGTGACCGGATCGGGCTACAGCGGCCACTACTTCTGGGACACCGAGATCTACGTCCTCCCGTTCCTCACCTATACGACGCCGCTCTGGGCGCGCAACGCCCTGCGCATGCGCTACCTCATGCTGCCGGCCGCCCGCCGTCGTGCCCACCAGCTCAACGAGGCCGGCGCGCTCTTCCCCTGGCGCACGATCAACGGTGAGGAGGCGTCCGCGTACTACGCCGCGGGCACCGCCCAGTACCACATCAACGCCGACGTGAGCTTCGCGCTGGCCAAGTACATCCGGGTCACCGGCGATGTCGATTTCCTCGATTCCGAAGGCGTCGACATCGCCGTCGACACCGCTCGCCTCTGGGCGACGCTGGGGTTCTGGCGCTCGAGCAACAACACGCACGACGGCGACGGCGACACGTTCCACATCCACGGGGTGACCGGCCCGGACGAGTACACGACCGTCGTCAACGACAACCTCTTCACGAACGTGATGGCGCGCTTCAACCTGCGCTTCGCGGCGCGCACCGTGCGCGAGATGGAGGAGGCCGACTACGACGCCTACCTCAGCATGGTCGAGCGGTTGAACCTCGACCCCTCCGAGCCCGAGATGTGGGACCGCGCCGCCGAGGCGATGCACATCCCCTACAGCGATGCCCTCGGCATCCATCCGCAGGATGCCGTGTTCCTCGAGCGCGAGATCTGGGACCTCGAGCACACGCCCGCCGACCAGCGCCCCCTTCTGCTGCACTTCCACCCCCTGGTTATCTACCGCTACCAGGTGCTGAAACAGGCCGACGTGGTGCTGGCCCTGTTCCTGCAGGGCAACCACTTCACCGCCGCGGAGAAGCTCGCCGACTTCCAGTACTACGACCCGCTGACGACCGGCGACTCGACGCTGTCGGGCGTGGTGCAGTCGATCCTCGCCGCGGAAGTGGGCTATCAGGATCTGTCACTGGAGTACTTCAAGGAGTCGCTGTTCGTCGACCTCGCCGACCTTCACCACAACGCCTCCGACGGCGTGCACGTGGCATCGGCGGGCGGTGTGTGGACCTCGCTGGTCTCCGGCTTCGGCGGTATGCGCGACCACTTCGGCGACCTCACCTTCGATCCGCGCCTCCCCGAGGGCTGGCCCTCGTTGTCGTACGTGCTGCACTGGCACGGCACGCCGCTGAACATCACGCTCACGGCCACCGAGATGACCGTCGAGGCTGGAGAGGGCGACCCCGTCGACTTCTCCGTCCGCGGCACCGGCTACGCCGTCCATGGCGGCACGACGCTCGTCGTTCCGCTCGATGGGCAGGGGCCGTTGATCGCCGGTCGGCCTTCCCTCCGTCAGTTCGCCGACGCTCGTCGGGAGGACGGCACCCTGCTGTCCGCCTCGGTGCCCACGGTGACGGCGGCCATTCCGATCGTCACGGAAGAGACGACCGAAATCGTCGGGGAATCGCCTGTCGAGGTGGATGTCTGATCGCGGAGCCGACCAACCTACCCGTCGGTACGGGATCGCGGAAGAGGGAATCCAATCCGGTGGGCAATGGCTATGCGGTTTCTACCGGGGTTTTACTGGATTGCGTCCCTGACCTCGCATTTGCGTAGGCGGAGCGCTCCTTCTCGCGGACACTGAGGGTGGCTCATTTCGGGCCGTGTTCTCCCGCATCTCGGGAGATTAGAGGCGGTTCCCATGGGGATCCACACGTCCACCCCGACCGAGCCGCAGCGCTCCTCGCGCTTGCTGCGTCGGGCCCGCACCCTCGGCGTCGTCACCTTCGCCGCGACCCTCATCGCCATGACCGCCGGCGCGTCCAGCGCCTCGGCCGCGACCGCCCCCGGACTGGGCGGAGCCGACTCCTACGTCGTGCTCGGTGGAAGCACCGTGACGAACACGGGATCCAGCGTCTTGAACGGCGACCTGGGCGTCAACCCGGGCGAGGCGATCACCGGCTTCCCGCCCGGCCTCGTGGCCGGCGGCACGACGCACGCGGGCGATGCGCATTCCCTCCAGGCGAAGAGCGATCTCGTCGTCGCGTACGACAATGCCAAGGGGCAGGCCCCCGACGTGACGGTGTCCGCGGACCTCGGCGGCCAGACCCTCGTCGCCGGCACGTACTTCTCCGCCTCGACGGCCGCGCTGACCGGCACGGTCACCCTCGACGGTCAGGGCAGCAACGACGGGGTCTGGATCTTCCAGGTCGGTTCGAGCTTGACGACCGCCAGCAGCAGCGTCGTCTCCCTGACCAACGGCGCCCAGCCGTGCAACGTGTTCTGGCAGGTCGGCGAGTCGGCCACGCTCGGAACCGGTTCCGTCTTCGTCGGCACGGTCATGGCCCTGACCTCCATCACCGTCACGAACGGCACGACGGTCGAAGGTCGGGCTCTCGCGCGCAACGGCGCGGTCACGCTCGACAACAACACGTTCGTCAAGCCGCGATGCGACGTGGTCTACGACGACGACGGTGACGACGGCACCGGCGGCGACGATGACGGCACGGGCGGTGGCGGTGACGACGGTACCGGCGGTGACGACGGTACCGGCGGTGGCGGAGACGATGGCACGGGCGGCGATGACGGTACCGGTGGTGGCGGAGACGATGGCACGGGTGGCACCGGCGATGACGGCACCGGCGGCACCGGCGGCACCGATGGCACCGGCGGTGGCGGAACGGGCGTAACGCCCCGCGACAGTTTCTTCGTCCCAGGTAACGGGGGAGAGGATGCCACCCCCGTAACGCCGGACACCACACCGGCGACGCCCAGCGTCACCGGGGGAGAGTCGACGCCCTTCTCCTTCCGGGATCGCGTGGCAGCATCCGACAGCTCGATGGACACGCTGGCCGCCACCGGGAGCGAGACCCCGAGCCTGTGGGTGCTTCTCTCGGCAGGCGCCCTCACCGTCGTCGGTGGAGGGGCGCTGATCACCCAGGCGATCGTTCGCCGCAACCTCCGACGGACGGATGCTGCCTGACAGGCGTCATCCTGCAGAGGCGACAACGCGCTTCGTGGCCATGGTCTCGAGGCGCGTTGTCGCGTCGACGGGGTGAATTGTGTCGATCGACAGAACACAGTAACGGTCCACAAGGTCACGCGAAAGAGGCAATCCAATTCGGCGAGGACCAGATACGCGGAAAGACGCGGTTCGCCCCGAAATAACCCTCTGATCACCCTCTTTCATAGGGAAACAAGTCCCCCCTCGGTACTCTGAGGTAATGCAATTCGGGGCTGTGCCCTCCCGCATTTCGGGAGGTTTGAGGGGGCTATCGTGAATTCGACCATTCCGTCAGAATCGCCGCGTCATCCGCGCTGGCGTCGGCCACGCGCACTCGGCGTCGCCACCTTCGCCGCGACGTTGATCGCCATGACCGCGGGCGCATCGAGCGCCTCGGCGATAGGTTCCGCTCCCGGCCTGGGCGTCGCCGATTCCTATGTCGTCCTCGGCGGGGCGTCGGTGACCAACACCGGCAGCAGCGTGCTCAACGGCAATCTGGGCGTGTCCCCGTCGTCCACCGTCACGGGATTTCCTCCCGGGCTCGTTCAGAACGGCGTGATTCACGCGGGTGACGAGAGCGCCGCCCAGGCGCAGGCTGCCGCTCTGACTGCTTACAACAACGCCGCCGGGCAGGCGTCGGACGCCGCATCACCCGCGGAGCTCGGCAACCAGACGCTCCTTCCGGGCGTCTACGAGTCGAGCTCCTCGGCAGGGTTGACGGGAACCTTGACGCTGGATGGCCAAGGATCCGAAGACAGTGTGTTCATCTTCCAGATCCCCAGCGCCCTCACGACGGCGAGCAGCAGCGTCGTCTCGCTCATCAACGGCGCATCGGCGTGCAACGTGTTCTGGCAGATCGGGTCATCGGCGACCCTCGGAACCGGCTCGCAGTTCGTCGGCACGATCATGGCCGACGCCTCGGTCACGGTCACCACGGGCACCACTGTCACCGGTCGCGCGTTCGCGCTGAACGGCTCGGTCACCCTCGATACCAACACCTTCATCGACTCCCGGTGCGCCACCGATGGTGGCGGGGGAGACGACGGTGACGGGGATGGCGACACGGGCGGCGGTACCGGCGGCGACGGCAGCGGCGGCACGGGTGGCACGGGCGGAACGGGTGGAACCGATGGGGGAACGGGTGGCGGAACCGGTGGCGGTACCGGCGGGCCCGGCACCCCCGGATTCGGGATTCCGGGCGGCCCGGGCGGACGCGGTGGGCTCGACACGCTGCCCGCGACCGGCGGCGACGCCTCGGCTCCGTGGCTGATCCTCGGGGCTGGTGCGCTCACCCTCCTGGGCGGCGCGCTCGTCACCCAGGCGGTGTACGGCCGACGGGTCCGGCGCTCAGCGGAATAGTTCCACCCGGCGCGTGATGCGCGATGAACGCGCTTCGGAGCAGTCGCCCCGGAGCGCGTTCATCGCGTCGGAGAGGAGAAGTCCCCAGGGCCGGCTCTCCCCGGCGCGATGTCGGTGGCACGCCGTAGGCTATGGGGGTGACGACAGCCCTTTACCGCCGGTACCGCCCTGAGGCGTTCGGCGAGATGATCGGGCAGTCCCAGGTCACCGATCCGCTCATGACGGCACTGCGCAGCGACCGCGTCGGGCACGCTTATCTCTTCTCGGGCCCGCGCGGGTGCGGCAAGACGACGTCAGCCCGCATCCTCGCCCGCTGCCTCAATTGCGCGGCCGGCCCCACCGACACCCCCTGCGGCACGTGCGACAGCTGCGTCGAGCTGGGGCGTGGCGGCGGTGGATCGCTCGACGTCGTCGAGATCGACGCGGCGAGCCACAACGGCGTCGACGACGCTCGCGACCTGCGCGAGCGCGCGATCTTCGCGCCGGCGCGCGATCGTTTCAAGATCTTCATCCTCGACGAAGCGCACATGGTGACGCAGCAGGGCTTCAACGCCCTGCTCAAACTCGTCGAAGAGCCGCCCGATCACGTCAAGTTCATCTTCGCGACGACCGAGCCCGAGAAGGTGCTCGGCACCATTCGTTCTCGCACGCACCACTACCCGTTCCGGCTGGTGCCGCCCGCGGCCATGCTGTCGTACGTGCAAGAGCTCTCCGAGACCGAGGGCGTGGCCGTCGAGGCCGGAGTGCTGCCGCTCGTCGTGCGCGCGGGCGGCGGTTCACCGCGCGACACCCTCTCGCTGCTCGATCAGCTGATCGCCGGGTCCGATGTGGCGGCCGAGTCGGGCACCGTCACCGTCCGCTACGAGCGCGCCGTCTCCCTGCTCGGCTACACGCACGCCGAGTTGCTCGACGAGGTCGTCGACGCCTTCGGGGCGAAGGATGCTGCGGCCGCCTTCGCTGCGATCGACCGGGTCGTGCAGACCGGCCAAGATCCGCGTCGCTTCGTCGACGATCTCCTCGAACGCCTGCGTGATCTCATCGTCGTGGCAGCGACCGGGCAAGGCGCCGCCGCCGTGCTGCGCGGATCGTCCGAGGAAGAGCTGCGTCGCATGGCCGACCAGGCCACCCGCTACGGCACCGACCGACTGTCCCGCACGGCTGACCTCGTCGTGTCAGCGCTCGACGAGATGACGGGAGCCACCTCGCCCCGGCTGCACCTCGAGCTGCTCGTCGCGCGCGTGCTGGCCGACGCCGGAGCTCCCCCTGCCGCGGCTGCGGCAGCATCCGTTTCTCCTCCCCCCGCAGCGGCTCAGCCGCCGACCCCGCCCGTGCGCGCCGAGGCGCCCGCGCCGGTGAGCGCCCCGGCCCCCGAGGCCGCGCGGCCCGAGCCGGCCCCCGCGGCCGACACCGAGCCCGCACGGCCCGCGCCTGCCGAGCCGGGCCCCGCGGCCGACACCGAGCCCCCGGTCGCAGAGCCCCCGATCGCCGACCCGCAAGAGAGCGAGCCGCCGCCCGCGGCCGACGCGTTCGCTCCCGCGGCCCCCGCCGGGGTCGTCACGGTGCAGCGCATGCGCGACGCCTGGCCCGAGGTGCTCGCGCAGCTCGAGACGCTGAGCCGCTCGTCGTGGTTGCTCGTCACGGCTGCCCGGGTCGTCGCGTTCGACGACGACGTGCTCACGCTCGCCTTCGCAAGCGCCGCCGATCTCGCCGCTTTCAAGAAGCGCGCAGCCGGATCCGGTCCCAGCGAAGACCTGCGGCAGGCGATCATGGGCGTGCTGGGCCTGCGCGTGAAATACCTCGCGAAGCACGACGGCGAGTCCGACGGCGGTGACGGCCCGGGGGCACCCGAGCGGCCGTCATCGACGCCGCCCGCCGCAGATCGCCAGCCTGCTCCGAGCTCGCCTCCTGCCCCGACTCCTGCGCCCGCGCCGTCTGCGCCGGTCACCGACTGGGCTGTCGCCACGATCCCGTCTTTTCCCGACTCGGGTTCCAGCGCGTCGTATGCGCCCCCGTCGGGCGTCGGCTCGGTGACGGCGCCGCGGTCCGTGAGCCAGTTCCCCGTCGACGACGAACCCGAAGACGCAGCCCCCGCCGCAACGCGCACGGCGACGCTCGCGTCGGTGCGCGAGGGTGCCGTTCTGCCCGAGCGCGAGGTCGAAGCATCCATCGTCGACGAGGACGCCGACGACCTGCCGCCGACGGAGGAGCCGCTCGACGTACCGGTGCCGCCCGTCGTCGCCCCGCGTATTGCAGCGACCAGTACCGGCGTACAGCGCTACGGCGAGCCCGTGGTGCGGCAAGTGCTGAGCGCGCGTTTCGTGCGTGAAGAGCCCTACGAAGCTCCGACGAGGTTCAACTAGCCATGTACGACGGCATCGTTCAAGACCTCATCGACGAATTCGGGCGCCTTCCCGGCATCGGACCCAAGTCGGCGCAGCGCATCGCGTTCCACATCCTGCAGACACCGTCCTTCGACATCTCGCGCCTCTCCGTGCTGCTGGGGGAGTTGCGCGACAAGGTGCGGTTCTGCGAGATCTGCGGCAACGTGTCCGAGCAGGATCGATGCAGCGTGTGCCGAGACCCGCGCCGCAACCCCGCGCTCATCTGCGTGGTCGAAGACGCGAAAGACGTGGCGGCCATCGAGCGGACGCGGGAGTTCCGCGGGCTCTATCACGTGCTGGGCGGCGCCATCAGCCCGATCGCCGGCATCGGTCCCGACGACCTGCGCATCACCTCGCTGATGCAGCGTCTCGCCGACGGCACGGTGCAGGAGGTCATCCTCGCCACGAACCCCAACCTCGAGGGCGAAGCGACCGCGACCTACCTGAGCCGCCTGCTGCACACCCTCGAGATCCACGTCACCCGCTTGGCATCAGGACTCCCGGTCGGGGGCGACCTCGAGTACGCCGACGAGGTCACGCTCGGTCGCGCCTTCGAGGGCCGCCGCACGGCGTGAGCACCGCGCCGGTGACCCGCTTCACCCCTCGCGCTTGGCTGTTGTTCGCCACGATGGCCGTTCTGTGGGGCGTGCCGTACCTCTTCATCAAGGAGGCTGTGGAGTCGCTGTCGCCTCCCGCCGTGGTGTGCATCCGCACTCTCGGCGCCGCCCTCCTGCTGTTGCCGTTCGCTCTTCGGCGCGGAGTGCTGCGCCCGGCTCTCCGGCAGTGGCGCTGGGTGCTCGTGTTCGCGCTGCTCGAGATGGCCGGGCCCTTCCTCCTCCTTGCCCACGCCGAGCAGACCCTGCCGTCGGGGATCACCGGGCTTCTCGTGGCGACGGTGCCGCTGTTCGCGGCGATCATCGCCTTCGCCGGTGGCGACCGGAGTGCCCTGAAGCCGTTGCGGCTCGCCGGGCTCGTGGTCGGGTTCGCGGGCGTCGCCGTGCTCGTCGCCGGCCCGGGGCTGTCCTTCGGCGACGGACCCCTCGGCGCCCTCGCCATCGCCGAGGTGCTGCTCGTCGCGGTCTGCTACTCCATCGCGCCGTTCGTCGTGACCCGCCATCTGCGGGAGGTGCCCGCGCTCGGTTCGGTCACGCTCTCGCTGCTCATCGTCGGTGTCCTCTACCTACCCGCCGCTCTGCTCACCACCCACTCCGCCCCGACGGCGCGCAGCGTGGTGTCGGTGGTCGCGTTGACGGTGCTGTGCACGGCCGTGGCGTTCCTGGTCTTCTTTGCGCTCATCGGCGCCGTCGGCCCTGCCCGGGCGCCGCTGTTCACCTATCTCAACCCGATCGTGGCGATCCTGCTCGGTGTCGTCGTGCTCGGTGAGCACCTCAGCCCCGCTCTGCTCCTCGGGTTCCCGCTGGTGGTCCTCGGCTGCTGGCTCGCGGCGACGGGCGGACGCTTGCGCGTGCCCCGTGATGCGCCGCCGCCGGTCGCGCCCGGCTGACGGCCGGCTCGCGTCGCATCGCCAACTCGGAGAATCGGCTCAACTCGGTGCGATCCCGGCGAATTCGCACCGAGTTCAGCCGATTCTCCGAGTTCGGTGAGCGGATGCCGGCGCCGGAACCCGCTCAGCGCAGCACTTCGACCAGTGCGACCCACGAGGTGACGATCGCCGACACGATCGCCAGGAGGCACCCGGCGGCCGCCAGCGCGAAAGCCGCCGCCGGCTCGCTGAACACGACGATGCCCGCCGCCGCGTAAGCCGCGACCGGGAGAAATCCCACGGTCCCCTTCAGAAGCCGGAGGCGATCAGCCGGGTCGGGGTCGCGCAGGATCACGCGCGCCGCATGGATCGCGAAGGCCGCTGCTCCCGCCGACGCCGCCAGCACAACGGCACCGAACCAGGTCGCCGAGATGTCGGGGACGAGTTGCAGGCCCCCCACGATGATCGCGAGCACCAGGGTGGCGATCGCTGCGGCCAATCGAGAGGTGACCGTGGCGGCCTTGACGATCACGGCGATGTTCACGCTCGAGGCGACGATGACGAGGCCGGCGAGAGCTGCGGTGGCGCCCACCATTGCGACGTTGAACTCGCTCCAGCCCTGCACTGCCTCCATGAGCGGATGCTAGCGCTCGGGCTGCCGGGAGGGGAGGGCGCGAGACGCTCACCGCTCGTATACCGATCGGCCACCTGTCGATGTGTCGCCGTACACGCGGACCAGACAGCTTCAAGGTCCGACGGTCGAGCGCGTTCATCAGGGACTCACAGGAACGGCCGGACGATGGGGGCACGATGAGCGAGGCGCTCCCTCGGCGTGCCACGATCGGCGGCCGTGTCGTCTTCGACACCTTCCGCTCGGTCTACGACCCCATGCTCGACTCGTGGCTGGTCTTTCGCGCGCAGATCCTGCCCGACGTCTCGGCGACACCCCCCGACATCATCGCCGCCGGCTCCGATCGCGAACGCTCCCGTGCCGGCCGGTACGGGGTCTGGCGCATCCTCGCCACCAACAATCGCGAGTTGGGGCGGGGCACCGGACTGTTCGCCACGCCGACCGATGCGATGCAGACGGTGACGGCTTTGCAGCGAGACGCCCCGCTGCTCGCCGCGGCCGTGGTGCGGGGGTCGGCGCCGATGACCCACGGCTGGGTGCTCCGCCGCGAGGGGGAGCCCGTGATGACCTCGTCGCGCTGGTACGAATCCGCATCCGAGGCCGCGACCGCAGCGCGCACGGCACGCGCCGTGCTGGGCGTCGCGACCATCGCGAACGGCGTCAACATCGGCACCCAGTCGGGACGCCGGTTGCGCCGCGAGATCGTCCCTGTGAACCCGATTGTCTGACGGGAACTCTGTCGACCCCGCGGGGCTCGTCGCTGGACGGTTTCGGGTTCTCGGCCTGCTCGGCTCCGGGGCGACCGCCTCGGTGTACGAAACTCTCGACACGGTCGACGGTGGGCGGGTCGCGGTGAAGGTGTTGCACCCGCACCTGGCTGAGAGGGGTGCGCTCCGCGACGCGTTCTTGCGGGAAGCGCGCACGGTGGGTGGCATGCAGCATCCGTCCCTCTGCCGAGTGATCGACTTCGGCGAGACGACGACCGACGGGGAGGCGGAGGCCTGGACGGCGTGGGAGGTGGCTCCCGGCATGACGCTCGCCGAGCACGTCCGCGAGCGCGGGCCGCTGTCGGTCCCGTCGGCTGTCGACATGGCTGCACGCGTGCTGGCCGGTCTCTCCGAACTCCACCGGGCCGGTCTCGTGCACCGCGACATCTCACCCGCGAACATCGTGATCGACGTGGATGCGGCCGGACGCCTGCGCGACGCCCGCGTCATCGACTTCGGTCTCGTCGATGTGGTCGGCTCCACCACCCGCGGCAGCGACGTCTTGCGGAGCGAGGACGGCGACGGCGTCGTCGGCAACGTGCAGTATGCCGCTCCCGAACTGTTGCGAGGGGAGGGCGTCGGCCCGGCGGCTGACCTCTACCAGCTCGCGGGTGTGCTGTACTTCGCGCTCGTCGGCAGCCCTCCGTTCCCGCGCGAGACCTCCGCCGCCACGATCCGGGCCCACCAGCTCGCCACACCCCCAACGGCCTCGGTGCGGGTCGCGGGGGTGCCCGTGGCGGTTGATCGCGCGATCGTGCGAGCCATGCTCAAGGACCCCGAGGCACGTTTCGCCTCGGCGGACGCCCTGCGCGCCGAGCTGCTCGCCGCTGCCGTGACGCGCACGGGCGCCGTCACCGCCGCGGTCGATCGCACGACGCGGACACGGGTCATCGCGGCGCCCGCACCACCGGCTCCTGTTCCGCCCGTCGGCGACGACGAACCGGTGGACCGCGCCGGGTCGCCGTGGATCTGGGTGCTGGCCTTGGTGTCGGTCGCCCTGGTCGTCGGAGTCGTCTTCGCCATGACGTCCGCACGCCCCGAGCAGGTGGCACGACCGACCGCGGCCCCGACGGCGGCGGCGACACCGACGTCCGCACCGCAACCTTCGGCGACACCGTCCGTCGCGCCGGTCGAGGTGGCTTCGGCGGCGGTCCCGGCCCTGGAAGGACTGGATGCGGATGCCGCCCGCTTAGCCCTCGAGGAGGCCGGCCTTTCGTTGGGTGAGGTCAGGACGTCGGATTCGGCGCGGCCGGCCGGCCTCGTCCTCGCGAGCGAGCCCGGGGTGGGTGCCTCGCTGCAACGAGGCGGGGTCGTCTCGCTGACCGTGGCCAGCGGGTCCAACGGGGTACCCGACGTGATGGGGCTCGAACAGCAGTCCGGAGCCGACGCACTCGCCGCTGCCGGTTTCATCCCCGCGACCAGTCCCCAGCCCAGCGCGTCGGCGAGTGGGACGGTCGTCGCCATTCAGCCCGGGGCGGGGGAGAGTGTGCCCCTCGGTTCCACCGTTGTCCTGGTTGTCGCCACACCGCTGCCGGTAAGCCCTCCGGTTGCGCCGTCCACCCCGACTCCCGCGCCGTCACCCTCGCTGACCCCGACGCCGGGGGCAACGCCCTGACCTCCCTCGCTCATGCTTGGGACAGTCGTCCTTCGCCTGCGGGACTCCGCCCGTTCACGTTCGGCGCCCACGATGACCAAGACCCGGCCGGAACCCGCCGCCGGTCGTTCTCTCAGGAAGCCCCATGAGTCGAGCTTTCCGCCTGCCCGCGGGCCCCTGCGGTGAGTCCCGCTCATGACGACCGTCGAACCCGACGACCTGACACAGCTGCTCACCCCTCCGCCGGACGAGCCGGCAGAGCGTACGTCGACGGTTGATCGGGCCACTGCGCGCGAGCTCAAGGCGCGTCCGACGCGATCCGACTCGATCTTCCGCACCCTTTCCTTCGCAGCCGGCGGCATCACGGTCGCCATCATGCTCGCGGTCGGCTTCTTCCTCGCGCTCCGGGGCGGCGAAGCGCTCAGCGTTGCCGGCCCCTCGTTCCTGGTGACCCAGGAATGGTCGCCGGAAACGCGGCAGTTCGGCATCGCCGCCGTCCTGTTCGGGACGTTCACCATCGCGCTGATCGCGACGTGCGTCTCCGTTCCGCTCGCCCTGGGGACTGCGCTTCTCATCTCCGAGATCGTCGCCCCCCGTGCGCGGTCGGTCCTGGTGAGTCTGGTCGACCTGATGGCCGCGGTGCCCAGCGTCGTCTACGGCTTGTGGGGCCTGTTCTTCCTCCAGGCGGCCGTCGTTCCCGTGGCCCAGTGGATCTCGACCTACTTCGGATGGATTCCCTTCTTCGCCGTCACGGGGCCGGACGGCGAGCGGCTGACCGATGCCAGCGCCTTCACCTCCTCGGCCTTGATCGCGGGCATCGTCGTCGCGCTGATGGTCGCGCCCACGCAGACCTCGGTCATGCGGGAAGCGTTCTCCCAGGCCCCGGTCGGCGAACGAGAGGGCGCCCTCGCGCTCGGCTCCACACGCTGGGGAATGGTCCGCACCGTGGTGCTGCCCTTCGGCCGGGGTGGCATCATCGGCGGCACGATGCTCGGGCTCGGGCGCGCTCTCGGCGAGACGATCGCCGTGTACATGATCATCTCGCCCATCTTCACCATCAACTGGCAGGTGTTGAAGACGGGCGGAAACTCCATTTCCGCCCTCATCGCGCTGCGCTACGGCGAAGCGAACGAGTTCGGGCTCTCGGCTCTCATGGCCGCCGGCTTGGCTCTGTTCCTGATCACCCTCGTCATCAACTTCACGGCGTCGTCCATCGTGGCGCGGTCGCGTTCCGGAGCGGAGAGCGACGGATGACCCTCGCGGCAGACGACACCATCACGACCTTCGTCGAGCCGGCCGACGTGCCGGACGCCTCGGTTCTCGCGGATCCAGCGGATGGGCGCGACTACCCCCGGACCGCCCTCCCCAGCCCGGGCGACACCCCGATCGGCCCCCGTCGTCAGCTCGGCGTGGCCGCCGCAGAAGAGTCGTTCAACGTTCTCGGCGCCCTGGGGGCATCCTTGGCCGTCGCGACACTGTTGTTCGGCTGGCTGACGCCGATGACCGGGGCGGTCGGATGGGCGGTGGTCAGCTACCTCGGATTCGTCGCCATCTATGCCCTGCTGATCGCGCTGCGTTCCGACCGGCTCGAGGTCGCGGATCGCGTGATGACGGCCCTTCTCTACACTGCCGGGGCGATCCTGCTCGCGGCCCTCGTGTTCGTCGTCGTCTTCATCATCATCCGGGGCCTGCCGGCGATCGTGCACCTGAACTTCTTCGTTGAGACGATGCAGTCGACCGGTCCCCTCGACTCGCTCGACAAGGGCGGCATCTACCACGCGATCGTGGGCACCCTCATCCAGATCGGCATCGCGTTGGCGATCGCGGTTCCGCTCGGGATCGCGACGGCCGTTTTCATGAACGAGATCGGTGGCCGGTTCGCACGGTTCGTCCGCACGATCTCCGACGCGATGACTGCGCTCCCCTCCATCGTGGCGGGCCTGTTCATCTACTCGGCCGTCATCATCCTCATCACCCACGAGCGCTCGGGTTTCGCGGCATCGCTCGCCATCACCGTGATGATGCTGCCCATCATCATCCGAGCCTCCGACGTGGTCCTGCGCCTCGTCCCGAACAACCTCCGCGAGGCGTCCTATGCTCTCGGAGCATCCCGCTGGCGCACCGTGTGGACGGTCGTGCTGCCGACGTCGCGTTCGGGCCTCGCCACGGCAGTCATCCTGGGAACGGCGCGCGGCGTCGGCGAGACCTCGCCGGTGCTGCTGACGTCGGGAGTGACCGCGTACCGGAACCTCGACCCGTTCCACGGGCCGATGATCTCGCTGCCGCTCCAGGTCTTCGACTTCGTCAAGTCGCCGGAGCCGAACATGATCGCGCGCGGGTTCGGGGCTGCCGCCACCCTCATCCTGCTCGTGCTTCTGCTCTTCATCGTCGCGCGTCTCGTCGGCGGCAAGGGGCCCGGTCAACTCAGCCCGCGGCAGCGTCGCGCCCGCTCGGCCGCGTCGATCGCCGACCTCGAGCGCATCAACCAGCGGACGAAGATGCGCGCTGCCATCTCCACCGCGCTGGTGGCACCGATCTCCGTCGCTGTGCCGGATTCGGGTGAGTTCGAGCCGTCGATCGCCGGTGACGAATCGGACGCGCCGGAAGCATCCCCACCGGCGGCTGGGCCAGCATCCGAACACACCCGAGTCATCTCTCCCGACCCCACCGATTCTCCGAAGGACCCCTCGTGATCCGCCGACGTACCCGCCTGCTCGCGACCGCTCTCGTCGCTCTCCTCGTCGCCGCCGGACTCACGTCGGGAGTGGGGCCCGCGGCAGTCGCGGCAGACTCCTGGGCTCGCATCTCGGGCACCGGCTCGACGTGGTCGCAGAACGCGCTGGACCAGTGGCGCACCAATGTGCAGAACAACTACGGGATGGCCGTCAATTACAACGGTGTCGGCTCCTCAGCCGGCCGGCGCGACTTCATCAGCGGCACGGTCGACTTCGCAGTCAGCGAGATCCCCTTCCAGGCCAAGCCCGAGGACAACACTGCACCCGAGGTACCGACGACCGGGTTCGCCTACATGCCGATCGTCGCCGGTGGTACGTCGTTCATGTACAACCTCAAGATCGGAGGAAAGCGCGTGACCAACCTCCGGCTCTCCGGAGAGGTCATCGCCAAGATCTTCAAGGGTCAGATCACCAAGTGGAATGACGGTGCGATCCAGGCCGACAACCCGGGTCTCGCGATGCCGGACAGGTCCATCGTGCCCGTCGTCCGTTCCGATGGTTCGGGCTCCACCGCCCAGTTCACGCTGTGGATGTCGAAGCAGCACGGCGGGGTGTGGAACACGGGAATGACCTCGCAATTCCCCACCCCGGCCAACGGCAAGGCGCAGAACGGCTCGCTGGGAGTCGCGGGGTACGTCAGCCAGGACTACGGCGAGGGCGCCATCACGTATGTCGAGTACTCCTACGCTCTCAAGTCGGGCTTCCCCGTCGCGAAGGTGCTGAACTCCGCCGGCTATTACATCGAGCCGACCGCGTCATCCGTCGCGGTCGCCATGCTGCAGGCGCGCATCAACACCGACCTCACCCAGATCCTCGACGGCGTGTACAACAACTCGGACCCGCGTACCTACCCGCTGTCGAGTTACTCATACATGATCGTTCCGACCGAGGTGGCGGGGATCTTCACGAAGGACAAGGGGCGCACTCTCGGCGCCTTCGCCGAGTACGTGCTGTGCGAGGGGCAGCAGCAGGCCGAGCAGCTGGGGTACTCGCCGCTCCCGATGAACCTCGTCATCGCCGGGTCCGACCAGATCAAGCGGATCCCCGGCGCGAACACGGGCGGCATCGACACGAACAAGTGCAACAACCCGACTTTCAAGCCCGGGGACTCGCCGTCGAACAACCAGCTCGCGGTCACGGCCAAGCAGCCGGCGGCCTGTGACAAGCAGGGGCCGGATCAGTGCACGACGGGTACGGCCGGCGCACCCGGCACCACGCCGGTGACGGGTTCCGGAGCAGGCGGCTCGTCCACGGATGCCGCAGCGAGCGCCGGTGGCGATGCGGCCGCCGCTGGGACGCCGGCAGCTGGAACAGCGCCGGCGGATGCCGGGCCGGCAGGAAGCGCCGCAGCACCGCTCTACGACGCGAATGGAAACCTGATCTCGAGCGCCTCCGCGGGAGGTGCTGCCGCAGTCTCATCGCCGTTCACCCTCGCCGAAGGCGGCTGGGGAGCGCCTCAGATCCTCATGCTCGCGGCGGGGATTCTGCTCCTGGCGGCGATCATCGCTCCGCCACTGACTTCCCGACGCCTTCGACGCGGATCGGGAAAGCGCACCTGAGCTGTCGGCGGGAACCGGGGTCGACACCCCGGCTCCCCTTGGCGTGCGAAAACGCCTCTCACCAGGACTTCTTGCTGCAGTAAGAACCCCGCCCCGGTGCGCCATGAGAAGGCGGGGCGTCGTTGATGGATTGTTCATCTGGATTTCAGAGCCCGCCCATAATTTCGAGTTGTCGGCAGGTCCCGTCTGCCGTCTAAGTCTGGAGAAGTACCGTGCCGACGGCTGCCCCCGAGCGCCGGTCGACGAGAGGCTTTCTGTCCGGTGTCACCGGCGTACTCGTCACCGCTTTCGTCTTCGCGACGATGACCCTGAGTGGTTTGGCGACCGCCCAGCCCGCCGCTGCTGACGACTCGACGGCGACGTCGGTGAAAGCATCCGATTACGACAAGGATGCGGCGAACTCCCCGTTCCCGGAGCTCGAGCTCACCGTCTCCCAGACGCGCGGACTCATCTCCCAGGGCATCGAGGTCGGCTGGACCGGTGGAAAGGAATCCACGCCGCCATCCAGCCAGACCGGCGGCGAGAACTTCCTCCAGTTCGCCCAGTGCTGGGGTGACGACCCGGCGAATCCCGGCCACCCCGACCGCACGACCTGCCAGTACGGCGCATTCGTGAGTCCCGGCGCCACCCGTGACGGCAATCGAGCCCCGGGAAGCGTCACGCCGGAGGACGAGCAGTATTCCACCCCCGACAACGGGTCGCTCGATCCCGGCTACACGGCCATCCCGTTCAAGTCGGCCAACGGCGAGACCATCGCAGCTGTCGTCGACAACAAGCGTGTCCCGGGCGTGAACGTCAACACCAATGCCTATTTCACGCAGTACACCTCCAATGAGATCCCCTGGGCGGGCTCAGGTGCCGACGGAACCGGCAGCACCAAGTTCGAAGTCCAGACCGTCGTGCAAGCGCAGGGTCTCGGGTGCGGGTCCCGCGTCACGGCCGCCGACGGCAGCGTGAGTGGCGCTTCGTGCTGGTTGGTCGCCATCCCGCGCGGCACGAGCGACGGCGGTGAGGCTTCCATCACCGCCTCCGGCCTCAACTCGGATGTCTGGAAGCACCACGTCGCCGTCAAGCTCGATTTCCGTCCCGTCGGGATCAACTGCGAGATCGGCGCAGCGGAGCGCCAGATCGCGGGCAGCGAGCTCATCGCGACGGCCGTCGGGTCTTGGCAGCCGAGTCTCTGTGCGGCCCCGGGCGGGGACGTCTACACGATCATCACGGGCACGGAGAGCGACGCCGTCGCGACAGCCAATTTCGCGACGGACACCTCCGCCCTGGCGCTGACCTCGCTGCCCTACAGCGGTGAAGGCACCGACAACCTCGTCTACGCACCGATCGGTCTGACCGCCGTCTCCGTCGCGTTCGCGATCGACCGTTTTCCCAAGCAGGACGGGACCGTGCCCGACGAGGTGCTCGACAAAGCGCGGTTGCCGTTCGAGTCGATGAAGCTGACGCCGCGTCTCATCGCGAAGCTCTTGACGACCTCGTATCGGGACTCCCTGCCGAACGACGCGGACCGCACGCACCTCGGTCACAAGAAGGGGGACGAGTACGTCCCCAATCCCCGGAACCTGCTGTTCGACCCCGATTTCCTGGCGATCAACGACGCGGAATGGGCGCAACAGGCGATCGCCGGGGTGGGTATTTCCGACATGCTCATTCCGCAGGGCCGATCGGACGTCGCCACGATGCTGTGGCGCTATGTGATGGCGGATGCTGACGCCCGCGCCTTCCTCGAGGGCAACCCCGACCCGTGGGGCATGGTCGTGAACAAGTACAGCTCGACCAACGGGACGATCAACCCCACCGGCACGGGTCTGAGCCTTCCGCGCGACAGTTTCCCCAAGGCCGATCCCACCGAGGTCGCCGCTCGGGATGACGGCCAGACCGCCATCAACCTCGTGACGTGGCGCCCGTACACGAACAACTTCGACTCGTCCGGGTACCTCACGCTCCGCGGTGACGCGCAAGCGCTGGGTTCGTGGGACGCGTTCGGAAATCCGCCGCGGTTCAGCAAGGTCACCCGCAGTCTCCCCGGGTCTCAGGCGGTCATCTCGGTGACGGACAGTTCAGCGGCCGAGAAGTATCAGCTGGTGACGGCGTCGCTCAAGACACCGTCGGGGAGTTTCGTTGCACCGACGACGGATTCCATCGCCGCGGCGGGAGCAGCCATGACGGCCAGCGCCGCGCAGCCGCAGGTTCTCGGCTTGGACCTGGGCTCGCCCGCGGTTCAGGCTGCGAGCTCCGCCTACCCGCTCTCGATGCCGGTGTACGCCGCGGCCAACCCGAGTCTGAGCGACGCCGACATGCGAGCGAGCTACGCCTCGTTCATCCGCTTCGCCTCCACGACCGGGCAGAACCCGGGCGAGCAGATCGGCGATCTACCCGCCGGTTATGCCCCGCTCCCCTCAGCCTGGCGCGACCAGGCGGCTGTCGCGGCCAACGTGCTCGAGAACGGCCTCCCGCCGGCGGCCACGCCGGGATCGGCACCGGTGAGCGAGCCTCTCGCGAACGGCACACCGCGCTCGACGACCTCGGCGGCGGGTGCCGCACCGGCCGCCCCCGTTGCGCAGGCCGCACCCGCGGCGGGGGAGACCAACCCCACCGCGTCCGGCGAGGTGGCGGGGGCACTCGCGGGCGCCGAAACCCCCGCTGACCCCGACGTCGCGGGACTCGCCGCCACGTTGCCCGCGAGCCTGCTCGCCGGCGCCTTGAGCGCCGCGGCGGTGCTCATCATTCCCCGACTTCCACGTCGAGCCTGACGTCGGACCTTCGCTTCACCTCACTGCACCACCCGAAACAACCATCCAACACCTCACCAGATAGGTACTCAGTGAAGCTCAAGAAGATTGCCGCACTCAGCGCGGCATTCGGCCTCGTCCTTTCGGGCGTCGGCCTCGCCACCGCAGCCTCCGCGGAGCCCGTGTCCAACAGCTACGTGGCTGTCGGTTCGGACACCCTGCAGGACTCGATGAACGCCCTCACCAACGGCACCAGCGCCTCGGGCACGTTCGTCCGCATCTCCGCGGGCGGCCAGAGCGTCGGAAACTACGACGCTTTCGGATCACCGGCCATCCAGACGAAGCCGAACGGCGTGTACTTCGCTCGCCCGAACGGATCGGGTGCTGGTCGTGACGCTCTGCGTCGCTCGCTCGACGGCAACACGTTCGCCGTGCAGGGCAACACCACTCCCGCCCGCGCCATCGCGGGTCAGGTCGACATCGCCCGTTCCTCGGGTGGACCGGGCTCCGGCACCACTGACGCCAACGGCCGTCTGCTCTACGTCCCCTACGCTCGCGACGCTGTCGCTTACGCGTACAAGGGTGGAACAGCAGCATGGGCGAACATCACCCCGGCGCAGTTGAAGGCGATCTACGAGGGCACCCTGACCTCCATCGACGGCGTCAACATCAAGCCCCGTCTGCCCCAGACGAGCTCCGGCACGCGCACGTTCTTCCTGGGCGCGATCGCGGTCACCAACCCGGCCGGCGTCGCTGACGCGTCGAACACCACGGTTCCCGAGAACGACGCCGCCGTCCTCGGTGACGGCGAGATCATCCCGTTCTCCGCGGCGAGCTGGATCGCCCAGGCGAACAACGTCTCGGGCGTCAACACCATCGCCACGGCAACGGGTGTGTCCCTGGGATCGCCCGTCGCAGGTCAGGCACCCTTCACGGGCACCGCTCCCGCGCTCGTACCCAACTCGGGCTTCTACTCGAACACCACGTTCGGTCGGGACACCTACCTGATCGTTGCTCGCTCGCGCGTGCAGCAGGCGTTCACCTACACCGGCTCGCTGCCGTACGACCCGGCCCTCTCCACCCTCGTCACGTCGCTCACGAACTTCGGAAACGCGCCGACGAGCGCGGGTGCCGTCAAGCGCAAGTTCGGCTTCCTCGCTCCGCTGTCCACCACCGCCATCACCGCGTACCCCGCGGGCTGACCCCTAACAGACTGGGAAACACGACAATGAACATGTTCACGTCCATCACCGCGAAGGCCGCCGTTGCCGGCGTCATCGCTGTGGCTCTGGTCGGTGTCAGCGTCACCGCTGCACAGGCCAAGGCCGAGGTCGGCACCGCGCCCGGCCAGTCGTCCGAAGAGATCTACCTGTGGGACGGCACCGAGGGTTCTGAGACCCTCATCCCCGACAACACGGGCGTCATGCAGTGGGGTCAGCGGATCTACGGTTACCCCAAGAACACCGGGTTCGACCAGTACGACACCTACTTCCAGGGACCGGCCGCCGCGACCAACGTTTCGGTCTTCCTCTCCAACCGGGGCGAAGAGCGCGACACCTCCAAGTGGATCTCGCGCGGCCCCAACGCCTTCGCAGACCCCGCCGCCAAGACGGTCCTGACCCCGATGCTCGCACCTGAGGACACCGCCGGTACCGCTCTCGCCAACGTCAAGGCGAACGGTGGCGACTACTCGCTCGGTATCGCGTACACGTCCGGCGCCGGCGTCACCGTCGAGGCTCCGACCTTCGTGCACATCAAGGTTCTGCCCGGTGGAAACTACACCTACGAGGCTTCGAACAGCACGATCGTGGATCCGCCCGCCGAGGGTGCTCAGACCGCCGACATCAACATCAACGCCGGCGTCATCGAAGGAGACGGTGCGTTGAAGCTCACCGTTCCGACCACCTCGGTCACGCTGGACGCCCCGGTCATCAACGCCGCCGGTCTCTCCGAGGCAAACGGCTCGATCACCGGCATCCAGGTCGACGACACGCGCAAGACGGCCGACCGCAAGGGTTGGAACCTGACCCAGTCGGTGAACAACTTCGTCAGCGGTGCCAACACCATCGACAAGAAGAACTTCGGTGTCACGCCGATGGTCATCAACACCACCCAGGGCGCCACGCCCGCCGCACCGCAGCCCGCGGGCTCCGCGGTCTACCCGGCACCGTTCGCCAGCGCCGAGGCAGGCACGACCGCTGGTACCGGAACCACCCTGAGCGCGGGCCTCAAGCTCATCGCTCCGGCGGGTACCCCGGCCGGCACCTACACCTCGACGATGACGCTCACGCTCGTCTCGAAGTAGGCCACACAAGGAGGGGGCGGCGCGCAAGCGTCGCCCCCTCCTTGCTTCCCCCCACCCATCCGTCCCTCGTTCACGCGTCGTTCAGCGACGCGCAGGGCGTCGGTAAGAGCACTCTGCGGAGATGTATCGTGCAGCTTTTCCCGAACGCGGTGCGCCCGAACGCCCGCATGACGCCAGCCATTCTGCTGGCGGCGATCGTCGGCGTATCCGTCGCCCTGAGCGGTCTGATGCCTTCGACTGCTTTCGCCGCAGACGACCCCGCCGAGGACAGCATCAGCATGTCCGCGCAACCCGCGAGCGAGGGTGGCACGGCGGTGCGCACCCGCTTCGACTATCAGGTCGGCCCCGGTCAGACTCTCGACGATGCCTATGTCATCACGAACGAGGGCACCACCGCTCAGACGTATGTCGTCTTCGCGACCGATGCGTTCAACACCGAGGATGGATCCTTCGCGCTGCTCGACACCGGCGTACAGCCCACCGGGGCGGGTTCGTGGGTGCGTTTCGGTACCGAGGCGTCCGTTTCGGTCACTTTGCAACCTGCCGAATCGTCGTCCGTCCCGTTCACGGTGGAGGTACCGGCCGATGCCTCGCCGGGTGACCACGCGGGCGGGCTCGTCGTGTCGCTGCAATCCCCGGAGGGCCAGGTTCTCGTCGACCGCCGCCTCGGCACCCGTCTGTACGTGCGGGTGCCGGGCGATCTGCAGCCCAGCCTCACCGTGGACGGGATGAGCACCTCCTACACCCCGAGTCTCAACCCCCTGTCGGGTGAGACCACCGTGACCTTCACGGTACGGAACGCGGGCAACGTCGCCCTCTCCGGTCAGCTGAAGACCGAGGTGAAAGGCCTGTTCGGCATCGGCCTCGCCTCGGCGGTGCAGCAGGACGTCTCCGAGATGCTGCCCGGGAGCACGCGAACGGTGACCGCCGTCGTGCCGGGAGTCGGCCAGTGGGTCTTCCTCAACCCGGTCGTCACGCTCTACCCGCAGGTCGACCCGACAGCGCAGAACCCCGGTCCGCTCCTCAGCGTGAGCCGCGACAGCATCCTGTTCGTCGTCCCGTGGGTGTTGCTCATCATCGTCCTCCTCGGTCTCGCTATCTGGGCGTGGATCTGGTTCAGCCGCCGCCGTGACGACCGCCGGGCCAAGGAGTGGATCGAGTACACCGAGGCCGAGGCGCGCCGCAAGGCCGAGGAAGACCGCGAACCGGTCGGCGCATCCTCGGGCGATGCACTGCGGTCCGGGTCGTGATGACCCGCATGAGGCCGCTGCCCACGCGCCGCCGCCGCGCGCTCCTTGCCAGCGGCGTGATCGTCGCGGTCGCGATGCTGTTCGGGAGCCCTGGCGTCGCGATGGCGTCGGCGCCCAGGGCCGCCGCCGCTACGGACTGCGCTGCGTCTGCTCCGGCGCCCTCCACCGAGCCTCCAGCCGAGGGCATCGATGTGACCGCCACCGTACTCGGCACCCCGTCATGCTCTCTGTCGGGCAACGGCACCGGGAGCGGGGTTGCCAACGGCACGGGTTCGGGGACGGGCAACAGTGGTTCGTCTCTCTCGAGCGGTTCTTCCTCCAACGTCCCGGCGACCGTCGCCCCCACGGCAACGACCCCAGCCGCGAACGGCGATGAGGTCGACCTGGGCGGTGTGATGTACGTCGGCGGGGTATCGAGCGCGAGCATCCCGTCTCTCAACCCTTTCGGCGGCACACTGCAGCTCTGGTTCACGGTGCGCAACGTGTCCGCGTCCACCATCGACGCGAAGGCGGACTTCTGGATGGAGAGCATCTTCGGAAACCGCATCTCCACGGCCGATGGTGTCCTCATCGAGGATCTCAAGCCAGGGGAGATGCGCACCGTCAGTGCTGAATTGCCGGGAGTGGGGCAGTGGTCCATCCTGAGCGCCCACACGCGCCTCACACCTCCCGACAGCGTCGACGGTACCGCGCTGACCCCGCTCACGCGCGATGCCACGGCATTCGCCTTGCCGTGGCTGTTCGTGCTTCTCGTCGCGGCGGGGCTGGCGACATGGGCCATCGTGCAGGTCCTGCGTCGCCGCGAAGCCACGCAGCCCGCGGGAGTCTTTGCGTGACGATCACCGAAGCGCCTCCGGAGGCGGCGCCCGGCTTCGATCCGCCGCCCGCCGCTGCGAAACCCGTCGTGCAGGCGCCGCCGCGCGCCCCCCGGCCGCCGAAGCCGCCTCGCCCGCCTCGTCGGCCCCCGCAGCCGCCTCGCGTCCGGCCACCTCTCACGCGTGGGGAAGCACTGGCGCGCAGTATCGCTGCAACGATCGCCGTCATGGTGGTGATGTTCATCCTGAATCTCACCGTTTTCAGTCACGTTCAACACCTCGTGTCTCAGCAACGGCTATCCGACGAGTTCCGGGCCCAGCTGGCCGCGGGGACCGCCCCCGTGAGTGAGGGGGACTTCAACGACGTCCTCCTCGCTGATGGTGTCCCGGTCGGCATCCTCGAGATTCCGAGCATCGGCATGTACGAGGTGATCGTCGAGGGCACCTCGTCGGCGGAGACGGCGACGGGCATCGGACACCAGCGCGACACGGTTCTCCCGGGCCAGTCCGGCGTGACGAAGCTCGCGGGACGCGCCGCCGCCTACGGCGGGCCCTTCTCGGGGATCTCGTCACTCAGCCCGGGCGACACGATCACCGTCAGGACCGGGCAAGGACTGCAACAGTTCGAGGTGCTCGGCCTTCGATACGCGGGCGACCCGACGCCGCCGAACCCGGTGCCGGGTGAAAGTCGGATGATCCTCATGACGGCGCGCGGCGCGCCGTACATCCCGACGGGCGTCGCGTACGTCGACGCGCGCTTGGTGTCGGAGACCCAGGACGCGGGTGCGCGCCAGACGACCCCGATCACGCTGCCTCCCGAGGCGAAGCCACTCGCCACCGACACCACCACGGTGTGGGCCCTCGTCTTCGCTCTCCAGTTCCTGCTCGTCATCGAGGTCGCAGCCGTGTGGGCATTCCGGCGCTTCGGGGCGCAACGGACATGGATCGTCTTTCTCCCGGTGCTCCTCCTCGCCGGGTTCCTCGTGGCAGATCAGACCACGCGGCTCCTCCCGAATCTGCTCTGACCCCTCACGTAGAAAGCCGTCTTCATGTCCGACGACACCACCACCGTCATCGATCCGGTTCCCGACCGGCGACACGACGACAGCCGCCAGCCGACGAGCCGCCGACGCCGCGATCAAGCCGGATATGTCGCGCACCCGACCGCGCCCGACGACGTCGCGGAACCTTTTCCGGGCTCCGTCGGGGATCCTCGCGAGATCGGCGCGCTGGCGTCGCTCGACGCCCGCAACATCACCGCGTGGTTCGGTGATCACCAGGTGCTGGACCGCGTCTCGCTGACCATGCCGGCGGGGGTGGTGACAGCTCTCATCGGGCCCTCCGGATGTGGCAAGTCGACGTTCCTCCGCATCCTCAACCGCATGCACGAGCTGATCCCGTCCGCATCCTTGGCGGGCGAGGTGTTCCTCGACGGCGCGGACATCTACGACCAGAGCCGCAAGCTCACCGAAGCGCGCCGCGACATCGGGATGGTGTTCCAGAAGCCGAACCCGTTCCCCGCCATGTCGATCTACGACAACGTGATCGCCGGTCTGAAGCTGACGGGCGTTCGGGCTTCTCGCGACGAGAAGGACTACCTCGTCGAACGATCGCTCACGTCGGCGGGCCTCTGGAAAGAGGTGAAGGACCGCCTCCGCGCACCGGGTGGCGGACTGTCCGGCGGTCAACAACAGCGCCTCTGCATCGCCCGTTCGCTCGCCATCAAGCCGAAGGTCCTGTTGATGGACGAGCCCTGCTCGGCCCTCGACCCGACCTCGACGCGCGTCATCGAGGAGACGATGGGGGAGCTGCAGAAGGAGGTCACGATCGTGATCGTCACGCACAACATGCAGCAGGCACAGCGCGTGTCGCAGCAGTGCGCGTTCTTCCTCGCCGCCCAGGGTCAGCCCGGTCACATCGTCGAGCACGGTGACACCGAGGCCATGTTCGGCTCGCCCATCGACCCCCGCACGTACGACTATGTCAACGGTCGCTTCGGATGACCTACCCCGATGTGTCGTCGCCGTTCGATCAGACGGCGGTCATCGACGATCCGCCCCCGCCACCGGCAGCTGACACCCCTGTCCGGAAGCAGGTGGCCATCATCGTGACGATCATCCTCTCGGTCGCCACGATCCTCGTGCTGGCTCTTGTCATCGCGGATTGGATCGCGCGGTCGGAGGTCGAGCGGACGATCGCGGACGAGTTCCGAGCAACATCCGGCTTACCCTCCACGCAGTTGGTGCAGGTCGAGGTCAGCGGCCCGGTTCTTCTGCAGCTTCTCATCCAGCGGTTCGACGAGGTCACGATCTCCTCGGACAACGTGAACATCGGGCCGGTGGGCGGTGATTTCCAGATGACTGCCCACGGCGTCTCCCTCGACCCGGGGTCCGAGATGGATGCCTTGAGCGGCGAAATCCGAATCAGCGGCGCGCAGGCGGCTGCGCTCTTCCCGAACCCGGGCGCCGTCGACGTCGTCTTCGGCAGCACCGAGATGTCCTTCGTCGTCGACCTGGGGGTGGGTGGGCAGAACGTCCCGTTCACTGTCGCCGTCACCCCGAAATTCGACGCCGGCCGCTTCACGACCGACCTGAGTTCGCTTACCCTGGCGGGCACCGCCATCACCGCCGCAGAAGTCGAGGGTCAGCTCGGGGACGGGGCCGCGGCGAGGATGCAGCCCACGTCGACCTGCATCGCGGAAGCGATCCCTTCCGGCCTTCACGTCACGGATGTCTTCCTCAGCGAGAACGAACTCGTGATGTCGTTCGAGGTTGATCCGCGCATCACCGTCGACCCCGCGCTGCAGCAGCCCGGGGCCTGCGCGTGAGCGCAGCTCGGTGGCCAACCGGGAGACACCGCGGAGCGAGCGCCCGCCGCTCCGTAAGATAGGGCGTTGGGCGAAGCATCCGCCCCGCTCGTTCCCGGGAGTACCCACATGGCGCTGATCGTCCAGAAGTACGGTGGCTCGTCCGTCGCCGATGCCGAGAGCATCAAGCGCGTCGCGAAGCGCATCGTCGACGCGCGGCGCGCCGGACACGAGGTCGTCGTGGCCGTCAGCGCGATGGGCGACACGACCGATGAACTGCTCGACCTCGCGCACGAGGTCGCCCCCATCCCCGCCCCGCGTGAGCTCGACATGCTGCTCTCGAGCGGCGAACGCATCTCGATGGCGCTGCTGGCGATGGCGATCCACTCCATGGGCTTCGAGGCGCGCTCGTTCACCGGCAGCCAGGCCGGCATGATCACCGACGCCACCCACGGCGCCGCCCGCATCATCGACGTGACCCCGATCCGGTTGCGCGAAGCCCTCGACGAGGGCGCGATCGTCATCGTGGCCGGCTTCCAGGGTTTCAATCGTGACACCCGCGACATCACGACTCTGGGCCGCGGCGGGTCTGACACGACCGCCGTCGCGCTCGCCGCCGCCCTCAACGCCGACGTCTGCGAGATCTACAGCGACGTCGACGGCATCTACACCGCCGACCCGCGCGTCGTGCCGAAGGCGCAGAAACTCGACCGCGTGTCGAGCGAAGAGATGCTCGAGCTCGCTGCGAACGGCGCGAAGGTGCTGTACATCCGCGCCGTGGAATACGCTCGCCGGCACGGCGTGCTCATCCACGCCCGTTCGACGTTCAGTTCGAGCGAGGGCACCTGGGTGCTCGACAATGCGCGACACTACGATCTCGTCCCCGAGGGAGAACAGATGGAAGAGCCCATCGTCGCCGGCGTCGCGACCGATCTGAGCCAGGCCAAGATCACGGTCATCGGGGTGCCTGACGTGCCCGGCAAGGCCGCCGACATCTTCAAGATCGTCGCCAAGTCCGGCGCGAACGTCGACATGATCGTGCAGAACGTCTCGGCGGCTGCGACGAGCCGCACCGACATCTCCTTCACGTTGCCGAAGACGGATGCGGCCACCGCCCTGCGCGCTCTCGCCGCCGAGCAGGCCGAAGTCGGATTCGAGAGCCTCGTGCACGACGACCAGATCGGCAAGCTCTCCGTCGTCGGAGCGGGAATGCGCACGCACTCCGGCGTCTCCGCGACGCTGTTCGAGGCGCTGAGTCTCGCGGGCGTCAACATCGAGATGATCTCGACCTCTGAGATCCGCATCTCGGTCGTGCTGCGCGGCAACGACGTCGCCGACGCCGCCCGCGCAGTGCACACCGCGTACGGCCTCGACGGCGACGGCGAAGCGACCGTGTACGCCGGCTCGGGCCGCTGACGTAGCAGCCGCTGTCCGGCCTCCGGTCGGTGAACCGCCTCGGCTGCGGCGGCAGGCGGACATAACTCCTCCATTCCGGTCGCCGGTGGTGGCACGGAGGCCGTTGGGGCGGATTTCGGTCGCAGTTTGGCGGAGTTGTGTTCGCCGACACGGGATGACCGGGCGTGCGGGCCACTAATCTGAGGGTTCAGACACGAATGGACGGTCGCGCGGCGGCCTCCCGAACACCCGAGGTACTGTCATGACCCGCATCTCCGATACCGGAATCTCCCTCGCCGTCGTCGGCGCCACCGGCCAGGTCGGCACCGTGATGCGCGACATCCTGATCGAGCGGTCGTTCCCCATTCGCGAGCTGCGCCTGTTCGCGACGGCTCGTTCCGCGGGCACCGCGATCGAGTTCGGCGGTCAGACCGTGATCGTCGAGGATGTCGCGACCGCGAACCCCGCCGGCATCGATGTCGCCCTGTTCTCGGCCGGCGCCACCGGCAGCCGCGCCCACGCGCCCCGTTTCGCCGAAGCCGGCGCCCTCGTGATCGACAACTCCAGCGCCTGGCGCATGGACCCCGACGTGCCGCTCGTGGTCAGCGAGGTCAACCCGCACGCGATCGCCGAGGCGCGCAAGGGCATCATCGCCAACCCGAACTGCACGACGATGGCGGCGATGCCGGTGCTGAAGGTGCTGGATGCTGCGGCCGGCCTCGAGCGACTGATCGTGAGCACGTACCAGGCCGTGAGTGGTTCCGGCCTCGCGGGCACCGAGGAACTCCTCGGTCAGATCGAAGGAGTCATGGCCCAGGGCGACGTGGAGCGTCTCGTCCACGACGGTTCCGCCCTGGACTTCCCGGGCCCCGACATCTACATCGCGCCCATCGCTTTCGACGTCATCCCCTTCGCGGGCAACCTCGTCGACGACGGGCTCAACGAGACCGACGAGGAGAAGAAGCTCCGCAACGAGAGCCGGAAGATCCTCGAACTGCCCGACCTCCGCGTCGCGGGCACCTGTGTGCGCGTGCCGGTGTTCACCGGTCACTCGCTGAGCATCAACGCCGAGTTCGCCCGCGACATCACCCCCGAGCAGGCCCGCGATCTGCTCGCCTCGGCTCCCGGCGTGCAGCTCGAAGAGGTGCCGACGCCGTTGCAGGCCGCTGGCACCGATCCCAGCTACGTCGGCCGCATCCGCGCCGACCAGTCCGCCCCCGAGGGGAAGGGGCTCGTGCTGTTCGTCAGCAACGACAACCTCCGCAAGGGTGCCGCCCTCAACGCCGTGCAGATCGCCGAGCTCGTCGCCGAGCGCCTGCTCACCCCGGCCTGACCCGGCGCGCGGGCGGGGGAGGGTCCCGACCGCCCTAGGATTGTCGGGTGAGCGAAAACATCGACGTGCTGCTCATCGGTGGCGGCATTATGAGCGCCACCCTGGGCACGTTTCTCAAGGATCTCCAGCCGGACTGGAACATCGCCGTCTACGAGCGGCTGAGCGACGTCGCGCTCGAGAGCTCGAACGCGTGGAACAACGCCGGCACCGGCCACGCCGCGCTGTGCGAACTCAACTACATGCCCGAGGGTCCCGACGGAACGCTCGACCCGGCCAAGGCCGTCACGATCAACGAGCAGTTCCAGCAGAGCCGTCAGTTCTGGTCGTCCCTCGTCGACGAGGGCGTGCTCGACGGGCCGTCCACCTTCATCAACTCCACCCCGCACATGACGTTCGTCACCGGGGAGAAGAATGTGGAGTACCTGCGCAAGCGGTACGAGGTGCTCAAGGAGCAGCCCCTGTTCGCCGGCATCGAGTTCAGCGACGACTCCCGCGTCATCAACGAGTGGGCGCCACTCCTGATGCAGAAGCGCGTGAAGGGCGAGCCGTTCGCCGCCACCCGCGTTCCCGCGGGCACCGACGTCGACTTCGGCTCGCTCACCCGCCAGATGTTCGCCAACCTGAAGGACAAGGGCGTCGACGTCGCCACCAACCGCGAGGTTCGGGGTCTGAAGCAGGAGAAGGACGGCACCTGGCTGGTCACGACGCGCGAGACCATCGGACGCACTCCCGGTCATGTGCGCGCGAAGTTCGTCTTCGTCGGTGCCGGTGGTTGGGCACTCAAGCTGCTGCAGCGCTCGGGCATCCCCGAGATCAAGGGCTACGGCGTCTTCCCCATCGGGGGACAGTGGCTGCGCACCCAGAACCCGGCCCTCGTCGCCCAGCACAAGGCGAAGGTGTACTCGCAGGCGGCCGTCGGGGCGCCGCCGATGTCGGTGCCGCACCTCGACACGCGCGTCGTCGACGGTGAAGCCTCGTTGATGTTCGGTCCGTTCGCGACGTTCAGCCCGAAGTTCCTCAAGAACGGCTCGGTCTGGGACATCGTGACCCAGGTGCGTCCGCACAACCTCTTCCCGATGCTGAAGGTGGCCGTCGACAACCCCGGCCTCATCAAGTACCTCGTCGGCGAGCTGCTGAAGAACCACGCCGCGAAGGTCGACAGCCTGCGCGAATTCATGCCGTCGGCGAAGGACGAGGACTGGGAGCTGCTCGGCGCCGGTCAACGTGCCCAGGTGATGAAGCGCGACCCGAAGAAGGGCGGCGTGCTGCAGTTCGGCACCGAGGTCGTCACGTCCGAAGACGGCACGATCGCGGGGCTCCTCGGTGCTTCTCCCGGTGCCTCGACGGCCGTGTCGATCATGCTGGGGCTGCTCAAGACCTGCTTCCCCGACAGGATCGACGCCTGGCAGCCGCGCCTGCGCGAACTCATCCCCAGCTACGGCACGTCGCTGAACACCCGTCCCGAGGCAGCCCACGAAGAGCTGGCCGAGACGGCGGCCGTGCTGCAGCTCACTGCCTGAAGCGGCGCATCATGGCCAAGCTGTACTTCCGCTACGGGGCGATGAACTCCGGCAAGTCGACCGCGCTGCTGCAGGCCGCGTACAACTACGAAGAGCGTGGTCAGCGCGTGCTGCTCGCCAAGCCCGAGATCGACACGAAGGGCGCTGACCAGATTGCCAGCCGCCTGGGCGTGAGCCGCACGGTCGACTTCCTGATCGGACCCGAAGACGATGCTCGGGATGCTTTTCGCGCGGCCGCGGGTGACGCCCCGGTCGCGTGCCTCCTCATCGACGAGGCGCAATTCCTCACCCCCGGTCAGGTCGACGACCTGTTGCGGATCGCCGTGCTGGATAACATTCCGGTGCTGGCATACGGCATCCGCACCGACTTCCGCACCGAGGCTTTTCCCGGGTCGGCGCGCTTGATGGAGCTCGCTCACAGCCTCGAAGAGTTGAAGACCATCTGCCGCTGCGGCCGCAAGGCCATCTTCAACGCGCGCCTGGTGGACGGTCGGTTCGTCTTCGACGGCGATCAGGTGGCGATCGACGAGGGGCAGACCTCGGGCGAGGTCACCTACGAGTCGATGTGCGCGGTCTGCTACCTCACCGAATCGGGCGGCCGGCTCGACGGTCGCTGAGTCGTCCCGAGCGGTCGCCACGGCTTCGAGCCCCGGGTGGGCTCGCTACGCTGAAGGCATGCGAGTTCTCCTTGCCGGTGGTGCCGGTTACATCGGCGCGCACACCGCCGTCGCCCTGCTGGAATCCGGCCACGAAGTGGTGCTGCTCGACGATCTCTCGGGCACCCAAGCCGTCGCCGCCGAGCGCGTCGAGACCATCACCGGCAAAGCCGCGCCCCTCGTGGTGGGCAATGCCGCCGACGACGAAGTCGTTGAGGCGGTCTTCGCCGAGCACGGCCCGATCGATGCGATCGTGCACCTGGCCGCGTTCAAGGCGGTCGGCGAGTCGACCCAGAAGCCGCTGGACTACTACGCCAACAACCTCGATTCGACCTTCGCGCTCCTGCGCGTGGGGCTGGCCCACGGCATCCGCTCCTTCGTCTTCTCGAGCACCGGCACCGTGTACTCCGACCCGGCCGACCTGCCGTTCACCGAGGACTCGACGACGAGCGTCGACCTGTCCAACCCGTACAGCAAGTCCAAGCGCATGAACGAGGTCATCCTCGCCGACGTCGCCCGGGTGAACCCCGACGTGAACGTCACGATCCTGCGGTACTTCAACCCGGTCGGTGCGCACCCGAGCGGCCTCATCGGCGAGGACCCGACCGGCATCCCGAACAACCTCATGCCGTACGTGTCCCGGGTGGCGATCGGCACGCTCGATCGGATCGGTGTCTTCGGCGACGACTACGACACCCCCGACGGCACGGGCCTGCGCGACTACATCCACGTCGTCGATCTGGCCGAGGGCCACGTCGTCGCGCTCGAGCAGGCCCAGCCGGGCCTCGCCGTCTACAACCTCGGTACCGGTGTGCCCGTCAGCGTGCTGCAGCTCATCGCATCCTTCGAGGCGGCGGTCGGTCGTGAGCTTCCGAAGGAGTTCCTCCCGCGCCGTGCGGGTGACGTCGCGGCCACGTACTGCGACCCCGCGAAGGCGGGGGCGGAACTCGGCTGGCGCACGCGGTTGACGATCGACGACGCCAGCCGGGACTACTGGAACTGGCAGAGCCGCAACCCCCGCGGTTACTCCGCCTAGGCGCTCACCTTCGCGCTGCTGCGCGGCGGCCACGGGATGAGCATCGACGTGGTCTTGCGGTACCCGGCGTAGGCGGGGTACTTCGGAGCCGTGATCGACTCCGTGAAGATCGTCGAGCCGATGAAGAGCACCGTGAGCAGCACCGGCCCGATGATCGAGGCGTTGATGAAACCGCCCCAGAATCCGGCGCCGGCGGTGACGGCGGCGACCGCGCCGAGCAGGTAGAACATCCACCACTGCGCCTGCTCGAAGAAGAAGTTGGGGTGGCGGCTGTAGCGGAACAGTCCGGTCGTGACGAAGCCGGGAGCGAGGTGTCCGCCGGCCGCCTTCTTCGCGCGGTGGAAGTTCCACTGCTGCTGATCGGCCGCGGTCTCGCCCACCAGGAAGGCGACGAAGAGTGCGCCCAGCAGGACGTCCCACCCGGTGAGGGCGGTCGGATGCTGCCAGCCGACGTAGGCGGGGAGGGTGATCAGCACGAGAAGGGCATTCTGGTAGAGCACGATGAAGAAGAGGTTGAACGCCTGGAACTGCAGCGTGCTCATCCGGCCGCGGAGCACCGCCCAGCGGTAGTCCTCCGTGCCGGTGTAGCCACCCTTGCGTGCGAAGTTGTACGTCAGGCGCGCGCCCCACAGGGTGGCGAGCACGGCCATCAGCAACAGCCGCGTGGCATCCTCGCCGTCGGCGAGTGCGGCGCCGGCGAAGATCCAGATGTACACGACGGGAACGATCGACCAGATGCGATCGACCCACGAGGTGTCCTTCGTGACGAGGGAGGCCACCCAGCATCCGAGACACGTCACCCCGGCGACGACAAGCACGATCCCTAGCGGATTCACGGGATCAGAGTAACCCCCGCGGTGTGGTCAGACCAAAGGCGATATCGTCGGCGGGGTCCTGAGGAGGCGCTATGGCGAACACCGCACCGCGAGCCTGGCAGGTCGTGCTCGAGAAGATCGAAGGCGATCTTCTCGCCGGCCGCCTGACGCCCGGCGATCGTCTCCCCGCAGAGCGCGACCTGTCCACCCAGCTCGGGGTGGGTCGCTCGAGCGTGCGCGAGGCTCTGCGGGTGCTGGAAGTGCTCGGCCTGGTGCGCACGGGCACCGGCTCCGGTCCGACATCGGGCGCCACGATCGTCGCGACGCCCCGCGGTGGGCTGTCGGCTCTGCTGCGGCTGCAGCTGGCGGCCAACGGCTTCCAGATCGATGACGTCGTGCGCACGCGTGTGACCCTGGAGTCCGACGTCGTCACCGTCCTCGCCGGGGCCGAGAGCCCCGATCTGCGAGCGGCGGTAGACAGCGCGGATGCGATGGCCGCCCCCGATCTTCCGATCGCCCAGTTCCTCGCCCTCGACCGGGAGTTCCACCTCGCGCTCGCCGAAGCATCCGGCAACGCCGTCGCCGCGGCGATCATGGTCGGGCTGCGCACCGCGATCGACGCGTACGTCGAGGCGGGCGCGACGCGTGTGCCCGACTGGTCGGCGACCGCGCTGCGGCTCGTGGCCGAGCACCGCGCCATCGTGTCGGCGGTGCGGGCCGGGGACGCCGAGGAGGCTCAGCGGCTGGTGCGCGAGCACATCGCCGGCTATTACCAGGAGGCGGCGGCCGTCTGACGGTTCAGCGGGCCGGCAGCGTGGGAAGCAGCTCGTCGAGGAATGCGGCGGTGTCCTCCCAGCCCTCCACGGCCTGGCAGCGCACGCCGAGCGCGAGCACGGGGTAGTCGTTGCCGTCGGGGTCGAGGCGGTCACCGACGAACAGCATGTCGTCGAGGCTGATGCCGGTGGCGTCGGACAGCTGCTTCATGCCGTACGCCTTGTCGATGCCGCGGTGGGTGATGTCGACCGAGGTCGAACCGCCCGAACGCACCTCGAGATCGGGGATGCGTGCGGCCACTGCTTCACGCAGGGCGTTCTTCTTCTCGCCTGTCGGATCCCAGGCCTTCTTCGCCTCGAGCGGCGCCCGCTGCCCGAGAGCCGAGAAGGTGATCTGCGAGCCCCGGTCCTCGAGGATGTCGCCCCAGGTCTCCGATTCCCAGAGGCCGAGTCGCTGCGCCTCCTCGCGCACCGCGTCCAGCGCCCGCGTCTTCTCGTCGTCGGTGAGGGAGTGGGCGTACAGGGTCTCGATACCGTCGGGCGTCAGTCGGTAGTACTGCGTACCGCACGTGGGGAGCAGGTGCAGGTGGCTCAACACGTCGGCGGACGCTGCCGGCAACCGGTCCACGACCTGGGACTCGAACTGCGCCAGTTGTCCGCCGGAGATGATCGCAACCTCCACGCGTTCGGCGAGGGCGATCAGCAGGTCGCCGATGCGGGGGTCGATCGCGCTCTTGGAAGGAGCGAGCGTGTCGTCCAGGTCGAAGGCGATGAGGCGCGGGGTGAAGTCGGGCACGAGGCTCCTGTCGGGGCGAGTGGCGTACACGTGACGAGAGGCCCCGCCGTAGACGGAGCCTCTCGAATGATATGTGGTCGGGGTGACAGGATTTGAACCTGCGGCCTCGTCGTCCCGAACGACGCGCGCTACCAAGCTGCGCCACACCCCGGAGCAACCGTTCGAGTCTACCTTGTGAACGCGGATGCGACGAACCCGCCGACGTCGGATCTGCGGGCCGGGTGGGCCGACGTCGGCGGGTCGCTCGAGGCTCGCCCTACCGGGGCGAGGATTCCGCCCGTCGGCGGCGCTGCATCAGGTGGGCGAGGAGCGCTGCCCCGAGGATCACCGCTGCGGCGCCTGCCCCGCCCAGGCGGGCGGTGGAGCCGTCGGGTCCGGTCGCGGCGAGGGCGCGCGGCCGCTCATCGAGCGGCGCCGGAGGCTGGGCTGCGGGCGGCTGCTCGGGTTGCGGCGGCGGAGGAGGCGCCGCTACGGTCACCATCTGGGTGGCGACCCCGAAGCTCTCCTGCCAGACGTAGCCCGGCTCGAGGTGGGGGACGGTGGCCTCGGCCTGAGAGCCGGCGTCGATCTGCCACACGGCGGTGTAGACCCCCGGCCCCGGCAGCGCCCAGTCGGATGTGACGCGGTACACCCCCGGCCCTTGAGCGGGGTTGGTCGTGAGTGCCAGGTCGCCGACGTGCTGGGCTTCGGCGGGCACGTCGCCGCTCTCGGGGAGCACCGTTTCGGTGCGATAGACGCGGGCGGTCGCCGAGATCGTGACGAACGCGCCGTCCGCCCCGCGTGGCCAGACCCCCTCGATCGCCTGCAGGTCGACGTCGTCGATGAACGGGCCGCCCTGCGCCTCCGGCTCGGCGACCTGGGTGGACAGTCCCGGAGAGAACACCACCGGTCGGGGAGCCGCATCCCTCGCCTCCGCGGCGAAGTCGACGCGACCCGCCGGGCCTGCGGTGTCCTGCTGCCCCGGGGTGGTGAAGTGCCGTACCGCGGGAGCCCACCCGGCGCTGCCGTGCACCGTGGCCTGCACGCTGAACGGGGTACCGTCGTCGGTCGGTGGGACGGCGGTGATGGGGTACGCGATACCGGGCGCTGCGCCGGCGAGCTCGGCGGCACCGGTGTCGGCGAACACCGCGTGGGTGAGTGTGATCGTGCCCGGCCCGGCTGCGTCGAAGGCCACCGAGCCCCGCCGGGCGTCTGCCGGATCGGTGGACAGGCTCAGCGTGGCGGTCGTGGTCGGGACCGCCACGGCGAGGGCTTCGGCGTAGTAGCTCTCGGCCAGGCTCCCCACCGCCCCGGAATGCTCGGGAGCGATGCTCGCAAGGCTCCAGTGCACGGCCTCGGCGAGCGAGTCGCCTCGGTATCCCCAGGCGTGCAGCGTCTCGGTGCGGTTCGCTATCGCCTTCACGGCCCAGCCCACAGCCGCACCCTGCACGGGGTCGGCGGTCTGGCCGTAGGTGCTGACGAGCATGTTGATGCCGGCGAGCTGATGCGGGGAGAGCCCGGCTGCGGAGTCGGACGAACCGTGGTCGGTGGTACCGCCGGTGGGCAGCGGCAGTCCGGGCACGATGCAGTAGGTGTGCACCCCGCCGACGAGCATCGAGCCGTGCCAGCCGTGTGCCGACAACGGGGCCCACGTGCCGAAGCCGGAGCCCTGATCGGCCGCCTGGGCGGGGGGCGCGACGACGGCGATGCCGGCGATGGCAAGCAGGGCGCCGACCAGCGCGGCCACGAGGCCTCGCCGTCGGCGCCGGGGAGATACGGGCACGGGGGTCATTTTCAGCATCCTCTCGACGTGTTCTTCGTCGATCGTCGGATGCGAGAGCGTGCTCAAAAGCTGCGGGCGGGTCGTTGTGGACAACCGTCCCGTCAACCGGGTCTGGGGAGGAGAGGTTCAGCGGGGGAGGAGGGTCAGCAGGGTGACCTCGGGACGGCACGCGAAGCGCACCGGCGCGTAGATCGAGTGGCCGATGCCGGCGCTCACGTTGAGCGGCGCGGTGCGGCCGTCGTGCGTCCACTCGCTGAGCCCGCGCGCCTGGTCGAGCGGGATGTCGCAGTTCGCCACGAGCGCCTCTCGGCTGCCGGGGATGCGCACTTGACCGCCGTGCGTGTGACCGGCCAGGAGGAGGTCGGCGCCGAGGTCGACGTACTCGTCCAGCACGCGCCGATAGGGCGCGTGCGTGACGCCCAGGAGCAGGTCGGTCTCACCGAGCGAGGCGCGGGCGTCGGGAAGGATGCCGAGGTCGTCCCAGTCGCGGTGGGCGTCGTTGACGCCGAGCGCGCCGACGCGTGTACCCCGCACCTCGAGGGCCGCGGCGGCGTTGTCGATGGGCGTCCACCCGAGGTCGTCCGAGAGGTAGGCGTCGAGCGCATCGACATCCATCTGCTCGACCTCGGGCTTTTTGCTCGAGGGGCCGGTGAAGTACAGCAGCGGGTTGCGGAAAGACGGACCCTGGAAGTCGTTGGAGCCGTGGACGAAGACACCGGGGATACCAGCGAAGGGCGCGTACGCCTCGCGCAGTCCGTCGAGGCCGTCGCGATGCCCGAGGTTGTCGCCGGTGTTGACGATGAAGTCGGGCCGGAGGCTCGCCAGGCTCGCGATCCATTGCTGCTTGCGGTGCTGCCACGGCGCCATGTGCGCGTCGGAGAGGTGCAGCACCCGGATCGCGTCGGAGCCGTGGGGCAGCACGCGCAGGGCGTGGTAGCGCACGGTGAAGAGGTAGCGCTCGATGCCGATACCCCATACCGCAGCGCCGACACCGACCGCCCCCACCGCCGAGAGGGCGGTGAGGGCGGTCTTGGCCACGGATGCCGCCACTACGGGCAGTCCCGCGCGCGGATGTCGAGCGCGATCTGCGTGCCACGGTTGACGACCGTGCCGGTGCCCGGGTTGGTGCCCGTGACGGCACCCTCCGCCGGGGCATCTCCGGCCTCGGCGCAGGTACCGATCGCGATGTTCGTGAAGCCGGCGCTCTGCAACTGCTGGGCCGCCTGGCCGGGGTTGCCGCTCACCGCGGGCACCGCGACACCTTCCCCGTTGCTGGGGCTGATCGTGATGGTCCCCCCGGCGGGCGCACGGCCCGACGGGTTCTGTGCGGCGACCACGTTCGTCGGCTGGTTGGAGTCGACGGGGTCGCCCACCTGCACCTCGAACCCGGCGTCGGACAGGGTGGCCTGCGCCTGGTCGATGGTCTGGCCGACGACATTCGGGACATCCTTCTGGATCTCGCGGGAGAGGTTCGTGTCGGGCGCGGGGAACTTGTCGCCGCCGTAGACGTCGTTCGCGACCGCTTGCACGTCCTTGGCCAGCGGATACCGGATGTCAGAGAGGACGCGCCCGCGGTAGTAATTCTTGAACGGGTTCAGGTCGCCGTTGGCGTTGCCCGCCCACACGGCCGTCGTGACGTTGGTGCTCGACTCGATCATCCAGGTCTGCTTCAACTCGTGCGAACCCGTCTTGCCGAGCACCGGGACGCCGTTGTTGGGGTTCGCGCGCGAGCCCGTGCCTCCCGAAACCATGACGCCCTGAAGCGCGTACGCCGCGGTGGCCGCAACTTCGGGGGTGATGGCCTGGGTGCAGCCGCGCGCCGGAATCATCTCGGGCACGTCGGCGCCGTCAGCGTTCGTGACGCGGTCGATCACCTGCGGCTTGCAGTACGAACCACCGTTGGCGATCGTGGCGTAAGCCCCGGCCATCGCCATCGGCGAGACAGCAGCGTCACCGATCACTCCGGCGGGGCCGGCGAGCTTGATGGGGGTCGCGGTGTCGTTGAGCACACTGCCGCCGAGGCTGCCGTTGTCGACGCCGAGCCGGCTCGCGACATTGCCGATGTCGCACAGGTCGAGCTGCGCAGCCATGGCCACGAAGCCGGAGTTGAGCGATTCTTTCGTGAAACGCATCGGGGTTCCGGTGTAGCCGCCCCCGCGGTCGAAGTTGTTCGCCTTCCACGTGGAGTTGTAGATCGGCCCGTCACAGCTGTTGAACTTCTTAATGACGGTGCTGCGACCGTTCACCGATTCGTTGACGGAGTGGCCCTTCTCGAGCCAGTCGATGAGGGTGAACAGCTTGAACGTCGACCCGGCTTGGAACCCGGCCGATGCGCCGAAGACGGGGTCTCCCGCGTAGACGATCGACGAGGCGTTCGGATCGTCCGAGCTGCCGGCCGTGTACACGGTGTTCTGGGCGATCGCCAGCACGCGCCCCGTCTTGGACTCGAGGTTGACGATCGTCGCGCCGTACTTCGTGTTCGGCATCGACTGCGGGGCGTAATCCGAGATCGACTTCTCCGCCGCGGCCTGGATGCGGGGGTCGAGGGTCGTGTAGATCGTCAGGCCGGCCTGGCGGAGGGCGCGCGTGCGGTCCTCCGGGGTGGCTCCGAACGAGACGTCGTTCTGGATCGTGGAGACGACATAGGCGCAGAAGTACGCCATGGCGCCGGTTGATTCACAACCGGTCTGCGGGTTGGTGATGGTGGGCGAGATCGGCTCGAGGATGGCAGCGTCGTACTGCTCCTGCGTGATCTTGCCGTCGTCGAGCAAGCGGCTGAGCACGTAGAGCTGGCGGCCCTTCGTGAGGCTGTACCCGTCGGCGGCCGCGGTGTACTGCTCCTGGGTGATGGCGCCCGCCTGCAGCTTGGAGTCCAGCGCCGCCAGCGTGCCCGCGGGAGCGTCGACGACGCCGTCGGGCTGGCCGTTGGAGGTGCTGTCGGGGCTGTCGATCTTGTACGTGTTCGGGTTCTGCACGATGCCGGCGAGAGTCGCTGCCTGGCCGAGCGTCAACTCCGAGGCCGGCACGTTGAAGTAGTACTTCGCGGCGGCCTGGATGCCGTACGTCGTGCGTCCGAAGTTCGCGATGTTGAGGTATCCGAGAAGGATGTCGTTCTTCGAATACTCCTTTTCGAGCTGGATCGCGTACCGCATCTCCTGCAGCTTGCGCTCGTAGCCCTCGGCGCCGGTGGCGTTCGTGGCCTCCATCCAGCAGTCCTGCAGGACGACGTCGCGGGAACGGATGAGTGTGCCGTCATCGGCGACCTCGTCGGTAGCATCCCGCTCGCACTGCTGGATCAGCACGTTCTTGACGTACTGCTGGCTGATGGACGAACCACCCTGCGTCTGACCGCCCTGCGCGTTGCTGAGCAGAGCACGGGTCGTGCCGATCAGGTCGACGCCGCCGTGCTGGTAGTAGCGGGGGTCTTCACTCGAGAGGATCGCGTCGTACATCACGGGGGCGACCTCGTTGAAGTCGACCGGCTCGCGGTTCTGGTCGTAGAAGGTGGTGCGCACATCGCCCATGACGATGGTCGTCGGCTGCATGAGCTCGTCGATCTTGAGGATGCTCGGCATGTTGTCGAAGAGCGTGATGGCGCTCGACGCAGCAGCACCGGATACCGCGATGGCGGGGGTCACCGTAGCGGTCACGAGAACACCCGCGACGACGCTCAGTCCGACCAGGCCCAGGAGTCCCCCGAGCGCGCCGGTAGGCGTCCGATTCTTGTCAGGCATAGGCTTGATGCTAAGGGAGAACCCTGGGGGAAGGCTCGATAGGCCCGCCCTGCCGCGGGGTCGGAATGCCCCGCTCACCTCGACGAAGCCGGAGCCGCGATGACCACGTGGGAGTACCTGACCACCCCCCTCCTGATCCACAACACCGCTGCGATCCTCAACAACTGGGGCAAGCAGGGCTGGGAACTGGTGCAGGTCGTGACCGGCCCCGAGGGCGGCCTCGTGGCCTACCTCAAGCGTCCGGTCGGCGCAGGATCGGCCAACGAGGGACTCGGCGCCGCGGCCACCGCCGCGCAGCAGTTCGGGGAGACCTCGTGACCGTCTCCGGCCTCCTCGCCGAGCTCGGCATCGAGCTGCCCGACGTCCCCACGCCCGCCGGCGCCTACATCCCGGCGAAGGTGCACGGGAACCTCGTGTTCACCGCCGGGCAGCTGCCGCTCATCTCGGGCGTCCTCCCGGCGACCGGCAAGGTGGGGGAGGGTCGCGACCTCATCGACCCCGCCGATGCCCGCGAGTACGCGCGCCTCTGCGCCCTGAACGCCATCGCAGCGGCCGCCGCCGCGGTCGGCGATGTCGACCGCCTCACCGGCGTTCTGAAGGTGACCGGGTTCGTCGCATCCGCCCCCGCCTTCGCCGGTCAGCCCGGCGTGATCAACGGCGCGAGCGAGCTGCTCGGTCACGTCTTCGGCGATGCCGGCCGCCACGCGCGCTCCGCCGTCGGAGTGGCCGTGCTGCCACTCGACAGCCCGGTCGAGGTCGAGGTCGTCTTCACGCTCGACTGAGCGCCAGCATCCATTGCCCGCCTCCGTGGCGCACAACTTCGGTGAGGTCGCGCACAACTCCGTCGGTCGCACACAACTTCGGAGCCGTCGGGCACAACTTCGGAGCTGCCGGGGCGACACGCCGTGGCGGAGGCCCGGTCGGGCCGATGCGGGCCGAAACCTCCGAAGTTGTGCGGGTCGCACCAGGGCAAGGGCCCGGGCGGCGGTGGGGCCAGGGCCCACAGCATCCGTCCCCTCCGTCGTGCACAGGTTCGGAGGTGCCGCGCACAACTTCGGAGATGTCGCGCACAACTTCGGAGCTGTCGGGGCGACACGCCGTGGCGGAGGCCCCGGCGGGCCACTGCGCGGCCGAAACCTCCGAAGTTGTGCGCGACGCAACAGCAACAGCAACAGCAACAGCAAACAGCAACAGGAACAGGAACAGAGCGGATGCTGGGGCCGCCAGCGCACGGATCGCCGGCGCCAGCGTCGAACTGCCCACGAATGGGGCAAGGGCCCGACCGGAATGTACCGGTCGGGCCCTCGCCGTCTGCTGGTGCCGCGGGAATCAGCGCACGCTCACCCGCCGAGGGTGACGTGCAGCAGTTTCTCGTTGCTGTTGTTCGCGATGCTGTCCTTGTCGCCCTCGTTGCTGGTGGTGAGCCAGAGGCCGCCATCCGGTGCTGGCTCGACCGTGCGCAGGCGCCCGTAGGTGCCGGCGAAGAAGATCTGCACGTTGGTGAGCGAACTGCCCGAGATGACCTCCCGGTAGAGGCGCGTACCGCGTTCGCACGCCACGTAGAGCACATCGCGCACGATGGCGATGCCGGCGCACGACCCGTCGGAGGTGAGGTACGTGTTCTTCGGAGCGATGTACCCGGCCGTCCCGCAGGCGCCCGACGTGCCCTCGCAGGCGGGCCAACCGTAGTTGCCGCCCTTGACGATGAGGTTCGTCTCATCCATCACGCTGTTGCCGAACTCCTGCTCCCACAGTCGGCCCTGCGAGTCGAACGCGATGCCCTGCGGGTTGCGGTGACCGTAGCTGTAGACGTAGTTGCCGAACGGGTTGTCGGAGGGCACCGAGCCGTCGGGGTTGAGGCGCAGCACTTTGCCGTTCAGAGACTGCAGGTTCTGCGCGTTGTCGCCGAACTGGGCATCGCCCGTCGTGGCGTAGAGCTTGCCGTCGGGGCCGAAGCGCAGCCGCCCGCCGTCGTGGAACTTGTTGCGCAGGATGCCGCTCAAAAGCACCTGCTCGCTGCTCAGCACGAGGGCGTTGTTCTCGAGCTTGATGCGCACGATGCGGTTGTCGGAGGGCGAGGTGTGCATGATGTACAGCCAGTGCGTGCTCGCGAAGTCGGGAGCGATGGCGAGACCCATCAGGCCGCCCTCCCCGTCGGTGCCCTGCACGTTCGGCACCGTGCCGACCGTGGTCTTCGCCCCCGTGGTGGGGTTCAGGAGCACGATGTCCTGCGCGTCGCGACGGGTGTAGAGGATGCTGCCGTCGGGCAGGGTCGCGAGACCCCAGGGGATGTCGGTGTCGGTGCCGATCTGAGTGACGCCGCAGACCGACTGCGCGCAACCGGTGCCGGTGGTGATCATGACCTTGTTGCTCTTCGGCGAGACGTTCGCCTGGCCGTCGCGGGCGACCACGTAGTACTGGTAGCTCGTGGCGGCGGCCAGCGCGCTGTCGACGAAGGTCGTGGCGGGGGTGACCGTGGCGGTGCCCGTGATCGAGCCGACCTTCACCGCGTTGCGGTAGATGTCGTAGGCGCGCACACCGAGGTTGTCGGTGGCCGCCGTCCAGGTGAGGGTGACCGTGGTTCCGGATGCGCGGGCCGTCAGGGCGGAGGGCGCGGTCGGCGGCGTGGTGTCTGCCTGGCAGTTGGGGGGCGAGATCTTCACGGTGGTGCTGGCCTGGGAAACGTTGCCCGCGGCATCCCGCGCATTCACGTACAGGCCCCAGGTGACGCCGCCGACGACGGTGAGAGTGGTCGAGAGCGAGGTGGCGGGGACCGACTTCATCAGCTGGCCGTCGTGGTAGACGTCGTAGAAGTCGACGCCCACGTTGTCGGTGGAGGCGTTCCAGGCGAAGTCGACCGACTCGCAGGAGAGGTTGGCGACCCGCGGAGAGCCCGGCACGGTGGGGGCCTGGGCGTCGACGGTGCCGAGGGTGGTCTTCCACTTCTGGTTGGCGCCGCCGTTGCAGGTGTAGAGGGTGACGAGGGTGCTGTTCGCGGTGGCCGCGCCCTTCACGTCGAGGCAGAGGCCCGACTGCACACCGGTGATGGTGCCGTTGGCGTTGATCTTCCACTTCTGGTTGGTACCGCCGTTGCAGCCGTAGATCTGCACGCCGGCCGGGGAGACGGTGGACTGGCCGACCACGTCGAGGCAGCGGGTGCCGTTGTAGAGGGTGAGCTCGCCCGCGGTGGTGTAGGTGAACGCCTGGTTGGCCTGGGAGTTGCAGTCGTAGATGTTCATGCCGGCGCCGACCGTCTGCACGTTGCCGATGACGTCGAGGCAGCGGTTCGACTGCGTGCCGACGATGGCGGCGGGGCCGGATACGGCGGCTGCCGCGGCGATCGCGGGTGCGGCGGCCGCGGGCGCAGATGGGACTGCGGCAACGGCACTGGCGGCGTTCGCGGTGGACGCGACGGCCGGGGTGAGCGCACTCGCGAGCACGAGGGCGAGTGCGGCGCCGAGGAGGCGGCGGCCCCTGCGGCGGCGGGGTGAAGACGTGGACATGAGGCCCTTCATGGTCGTGCTTCAGGAGAGGTGCGTCGATCGACGCACGTCGAGTAAATCCGACCCACGAGCGGTGCACACGCGACAATCGTCGCAACCGCCGTCCACCTCCGGCCACCGTCCGCACCCGGCCACGCCGCTCCGGTAGGGCGGGCCGCAGCATCCGCCCCGCACGACTTCGGAATCAACCGGCGACACGCCGTCGTGACCGCCCTTTACAGGCCGGGACGGCCACGAATCTCCGAAGTTGTGCGCGATGGCGCACGGGGCGAGCGGATGCTGCGGGCTACTTCACCTGGGCGCTGATCACGCTCATGACGGCGGTGTCGGCGAGGGTCGTGGTGTCGCCGACTTCGCGGCCCTCCGCCACGTCGCGCAGCAGGCGCCGCATGATCTTGCCCGAACGCGTCTTGGGAAGTTCGCCCACGATATAGATGTCGCGCGGCCGGGCGATCGGGCCGATCTGCTCGGCCACCCATCCGCGCAAGGTCTGGGCGAGTCCCTCGGCCGAGTGCGCCTTGAGGAAGCTCTGCTTCACGATCACGAACGCGACCACCGCCTGGCCCGTGGTCTCGTCGGACGCACCGACCACGGCCGCCTCGGCGACAGCCTCATTGCCCACGAGGGCCGATTCGATCTCGGCGGTGGACAGGCGGTGCCCCGACACGTTCATGACGTCGTCCACCCGCCCGAGCAGCCACACGTCGCCGTCGTCGTCGAGGCGTGCGCCGTCGCCCGCGAAGTAGTAGCCCTTGTCGGCGAACTTCTCCCAGTACGTCTCCTTGTACCGCTCGGGGTCGCCCCAGATCCCGCGCAGCATGCTCGGCCACGGCGTGGTCACGACGAGCAGGCCGCCGTTGCCCTCGCCGACGGGCTCGCCCGAGTCGTCCACGACGTCGATCGTGATGCCGGGCAGCGGCACCTGGGCCGAGCCGGGCTTGGTCTCGGTGATGCCCGGCAGGGCCGAGATCATGATCGCGCCGGTCTCGGTCTGCCACCAGGTGTCGACGATCGGAGCGGTCTCCTCGCCGATGATCGAGCGGTACCACATCCACGCTTCGGGGTTGATCGGTTCACCGACCGAGCCGAGCAGCCGCAGCGACGACAGGTCGAACTTCTGCGGCACCTCGCGGCCGATCTTCATGAACGAGCGGATGGCGGTCGGAGCGGTGTAGAAGACGGTGACGCCGTACTTCTCGATGACCTCCCACCAGCGCCCCGGGTGCGGGGTGTCAGGGGTGCCCTCGTAGATCACCTGGGTCGCCCCGTTCGCGAGGGGGCCGTACGTGACGTAGGTGTGGCCCGTGATCCAGCCGACGTCGGCCGTGCACCAGTACACGTCGGTCTCGGGGTGGATGTCGTGCACCACCCGGTTGGTGAACGTCGCCTGGGCGAGGTAGCCGCCGGAGGTGTGCAGGATGCCCTTCGGTTTCCCCGTCGTGCCCGACGTATAAAGGATGAACAACGGATTCTCCGCGGGGAACGCCTCCGCCGTGTGGTCGGGCGCAGCATCCGCGATCACCTCGTGCCACCACAGGTCGCGGCCCTCGGTCCACTCCACGTCGTTTTCGCCCCGGCGCACCACGATCACGTGCTCCACCGTGTCCTGCGGGCCGGCGCCGTTGCGGTCGGCGAGGGCCATGTCGACGGCGGGCTTGAGCGGCGACACCTTTCCCTTGCGGTAGCCACCGTCGGCGGTGATGACCACTTTCGCCGCAGCGTCGTCGATGCGAGCGCGCAGGCTGTCGGCCGAGAACCCGCCGAACACGACGGAGTGGATGGCTCCGATCCGCGCGACGGCCAGCATCGCCGCCACCGCCTCGGGGATCATCGGCAGATAGATGGCCACGCGGTCGCCCCGCACGACACCCAGGTCGGTCAGCACATTGGCGAGCCGCTTCACTTCCTCCGTCAGTTCGGCGTAGGTGATGCGGCGCTCGTCGCCGGGTTCGCCCTCCCAGAGCAGGGCGACCCGGTCGCCGTTGCCGGCTTCGACGTGGCGGTCGAGGCAGTTGTATGCGACGTTCAGCGCGCCGTCGGCGAACCACGTCGCGAACGGCGGGTTCGACCAGTCGAGGCCCTGCGTGAAAGGGGTGTGCCAGTGCAGCAGTTCGCGGGCCTGATCAGCCCAGAACCCTTCGCGATCGGCCGCGGCGCTCTCGTACAGCGCGGCCGTGCCGACGGCGGCGGCGGCGAAGTCGTCGGACGGCGCGAACCGCCGGGTCTCACTCAGCAGGTGGTCGATCTGGCTGCTCATAACGGGGCGCTCCTTCGCGTGGTTCCGGTGCCCGCGGCCCTCCCTCTGGGGCGGCCGGTCGGACACGCGCAAATCTAGCCAGCCGCAGCCGGGGAGGGCTACCTCCGTTAGTTGGTCGGCCGTGACGCCGCCCTCCGATTGGACGCCCAGCAACAGACGCGTAAAGTTGATTCCAGCCCGAACTTCGATTCCGGCATCTGCGCCACCCGCACCCCCCCAATCGTGGGTGTCGCAGGGCGGCATCCCAATCCCCCCATTGGGATGCCGCCACTCTTTTTTCCGGCATGCGGTCCTCCCCAACCTCGGACCTCGGCGGGTTGTCCACCGCGGGCCGTTCCGCCGGTGATCAGGCAGATGCTGGCACCTACCGTCGTGGCATGGCTCAACCGTTCGTCGTGGCTCCGCGTGCACGCCCCGGCGACGCCCCGTCGAGCGAGACGGTCGTGGACGTTCCGGCTGCCCCGATGGAGCCGGATGACGAGGAGGGCGCCGGGTTCCCGAGCCCCTCCGGCGCCCAGGCCGGCCGGCACCGCGCGGCGGCCGGCGTCGAGCCCGGGCGACACCCGGCTCTCGAATCCTTCGGGCGCTACCTCGACGACCCCGAGGTCACCGACCTCTTCGTCAACGGCGGCGACGGATTGTTCGTCGACCGCGGCAGCGGCGCCCAACGGGTGCGGGAATGGCGGGCGGCCGAAAGCGATGTCCGCGACCTCGCCGTCGCGCTGATCGGCCTCGGCGGGCGGCACATCGACGACGCGACCCCGTGCGTCGACGTGCGCCTCGATCGTGGGATGCGGGTGCACGCGGTGCTGCCCCCGATCGCGCAACGCGGTACGACGATCTCGATCCGGGTGCCGCGGCTCGCGGTGCCCGGTCTCGACGACCTCGCCCGCGCCGGTCTCGTCGACGCGTCGGGGCTCGAGAGTCTCGAGCGGCTCGTGCGCGAGCGCACCAACGTGCTGGTCACGGGCGCGGGTGGCGCAGGCAAGACCACCCTGCTGTCCGCGATGCTCTCGCGCGCCCCGGCCACCGATCGCATCGTCACGATCGAGGATGTCGCGGAGCTTCGCCCGCAGCATCCGCATCACGTCTGCCTCGAAGCACGCCAGCCGAACCTCGAAGGAGCGGGCGGCGTGGGTCTCGCGCAGTTGGTACGGGAGGCCCTGCGCATGCGCCCCGACCGGCTGGTGGTGGGGGAGTGCCGCGGTGCGGAGGTGCGCGAACTGCTGAGCGCGCTGAACACCGGCCATGACGGCGGCGCGGGAACCCTGCACGCCAATGGCCTGGCCGACGTGCCCGCCCGCCTCGAGGCGCTCGGCGCGCTCGCCGGGCTCGATGACAGGGCGCTCGCGCGCCAAGTGGTCAGCGCGATCGGCTGCGTCGTGCATCTCGCACGGGGCGCCGACGGCGTGCGCCGCGTGGTCGGTCTTGCCCGTCCCGCCCTGCGCGACGACCGGCTCGAGATGCACCCCCTCTCTCCGGCGGGCGCCTCATGAAGTGGCGTCGCTCCGCCGCGGTCAGCGACGCCGCGCTCGCCGCAGACAGCGTGCTGCGGCTGTCGGTGCTGCTGCGCGCCGGTGTCGCGCCGCTGCGCGCATGGACTTATCTCGCCGACGCGGGTGATCCGATCGCCGAACGGGTGCGCTCGGTGTTGGCGGCCGGCGCAGACCCGCGCGCCGTTTTCGCCGACGCCGGTGATCCGTGGCCCGACGTCGGCGCGGCGTGGCGGGTCGCCACCACGGTCGGCGCGCCGCTCGCCGGCAGCCTGCACGACGTGGCCGAGGCCCTGCGCGACGGGCAGCAGGCAGCCGACGAGGTTCGGGTCGCCCTCGCCGAACCCGCCGCCACCGCACGGCTGATGAGCTGGCTTCCGCTCGTGGCCGTCGGACTCGGGGTGGCGCTGGGTTTCGACACGCTCGCCGTCGCCTCGAACCCGGTGGGCATGGTCTGCCTCGCCCTGGGCGCCGCCCTCATCGTGGCCTCCCGACAGTGGTCGGCTGCTCTCGTCCGGCGGGCGCAGCCCGCACCGGGTGTACCGGGGATGGACGCCGAGCTCACCGCGATCGCGCTCGGCGGCGGAGTGTCGATCGAGCGGGCTCGAGCCCTCGTGCGCGAAGCGCGCCCCGAGGATGCCGGCGGCGACGTCGATCGAGCGCTCGCGCTGTCCCGCTCCGCCGGAGTGCCCGCGATCGACCTGCTGCGCTCGACCGCGTGGCTGGCCCGGCATCGCTCGCGCACCGAAGGACGGTTGCGCGCAGCATCCCTCTCCTCCCGACTGCTCCTGCCGCTGGGGGTGTGCACCCTGCCGGCCTTCCTGCTGCTGGGAGTCGCCCCGATGATGCTGAGCATCTTCTCCTCGGGGGTCCTGGCCATCTGATGCGACCCCACCGACCGTGCCCTCCGCCCCACACGCGTGCCCACCGACTGAGAAGGAACCCGCCATGACCCACTCCGCCCGAACGAAAGTCCTGCCGCGCCTCACCCGGCGACGGGCCGCCCGCCTGCTCGGCGACGACACCGGCGCCGCGACCGCCGAGTACGCGATCGCCACGATGGCGGCTGTCGCCTTCGCCGGCATGCTCGTGGTGATCATGCGCTCCGACGAGGTGCGCGGCATCCTCAGCGACCTCGTGCGCCGCGCGCTCACCGTCGAATGAGGTGCTCCCGATCCCGGCAGCTCGGCGAGCGGGGATCGGTCGCGGCGGAGTTCGCCGTCGTCCTGCCGGCCATCGTGCTCGTGGTGCTGTTCGGGGTGGGAGCCCTCAGCGCCGGAGCACGGCAGGTGCGGTTGCAGGATGCTGCGGCCGACGCCGCTCGCCTCGTCTCGCGCGGCGAAGATCCCGGGCGCGCCCACGCGCTCGTGGCGGCGGTGGGGGCGACGGCGTCGATCGAGCTGCGGGGCGACCTGGTGTGCGTGCTCGCCCGCGCCCCGGCGCCGATCGCACTGCCGCTGCCCGATGTGACGGCCTCGTCCTGCGCGCTCGCGGGAGGGCTCTGATGGCCGCGACCACGGCGGCGGTCGGGGTCATCGCCGCGGCGCTCACGCTGACGGTGGCCCTCGGCTCGGTCGCGGCGGCGTCCGTGCACGGTCAACGGCTGGCCGGCGCGGCGGACGCTGCAGCCCTCGCGGCCGCCGACGCCGCCAGCGGGGCGGTGGCGGGGGTGCCGTGCGAAAGCGCGGCCGTGGTGGCAGCATCCGCCGGCGCCGAGGTGACCGCGTGCGAGCTCGTGGGTCTCATCGCGACCGTGACGGTTTCCGCACCGTTCGGGGTGTTCCCCGCCGCCGTCCAGGCCCGCGCCGGGCCTCCGACTCGCGGTGCGCCCTGACGCGGCGAGGAGCCGACCCTCGGATCTCGTGTGTATGGTGTGCAACGAACGAAAGGACCTCAGTGGCAAACGGCAAAAAGCTCGTCATCGTCGAGTCCCCGACGAAGATGAAGTCGATCCAGGGCTACCTCGGAGACGACTATGAGGTGCTGAGCTCGGTCGGACACATCCGCGATCTGGCCAGCAAGAAGGACATCCCCGCCGAGAAGAAAGAGGCGTACGGGAAGTACTCCATCGACGTCGACAACGACTTCGACCCCTTCTACGTCGTCAACGACCGCAAGACCAAGACGGTCGCTGAACTCAAGCGCGCCCTGAAGACCGCCGACGAAGTGCTGCTGGCCACTGATGAAGACCGCGAAGGCGAAGCCATCGCGTGGCACCTCCTCGAGGTGCTCAAGCCCAAGGTCCCCGTCAAGCGCATGGTCTTCCACGAGATCACGAAGGATGCGATCCGCGCCGCCGCCGAGAACACCCGCGAACTCGACCTGGCCCTCGTCGACGCGCAAGAGACCCGTCGTGTTCTCGACCGGCTCTACGGCTGGGACGTCTCGCCCGTTCTCTGGCGCAAGGTCGGCTCCGGCCGCGAAGGCGCAGCGCTCAGCGCCGGTCGCGTGCAGTCCGCCGCCACCCGCATGGTCGTCGAGCGCGAGCGGGAGCGCATGGCGTTCGTCTCCGCGTCGTACTGGGACGTCGAGGCGCTCGCCGCCAAGGGGACCGCGTCGTTCACCACCCGCCTCGCCCGCGTCGGCGGTGCTCCGCTCGCTCGAGGCGGCGACTTCGACGACCGCGGCACGCTGAAGAAGGCCGTCGTCGTGCTCGACGAGGCCGCCGCGCGCCGACTCGCCGACGCTGTCACGGCAGCCGCGAAGGCGGAGGTCACCAGCATCGAAGCCAAGCCCGGCACGCGCAGCCCCAAGCCCCCCTTCACCACCTCGACCCTGCAGCAAGAAGCGGGTCGCAAGCTCTCGATGAGTGCGAAGCACGCCATGAGCGTCGCCCAGCGCCTCTACGAAAAGGGTTTCATCACCTATATGCGTACCGACTCGACCGCTCTGTCGGGCCAGGCGATCTCCGCCGCCCGCGAGCAGGCCGTGGCGCTGTACGGCGACAAGGCGGTGCCGGCCAATCCCCGCGTGTACCGCAACAACGCCAAGAACGCGCAGGAAGCGCACGAGGCGATCCGTCCCTCGGGCGAGCACTTCCGCACCCCCTCGTCCGTCTCGGGCTCGCTCGACCGCGACGAGCAGCGCATGTACGACCTCATCTGGAAGCGCACGGTCGCCAGCCAGATGTCCGACGCCAAGTACGAGACCACCACGGTGACGCTCGCGGTGCAGGCCGGTGACCAGGTGGCCGAGTTCACAGCATCCGGCACCGTCTACACCTTCAAGGGATTCCTCGAGGCGTACGAAGAGGGCAACGACGAGAAGCGACACGCCTCGGACTCCAGCGACGACCAGTCGCTGCCGGCCGTCACCGTCGGCGATGTGCTCGCCGTGAAGGATGTCGAGCCGAAGGGGCACGCCACCTCGCCGAAGCCCCGCTACACCGAGGCGAGCCTGGTCAAGGCGCTCGAGGAGAAGGGCATCGGCCGCCCCTCGACGTTCGCGAGCATCATCGACGTCATCCTCGATCGCGGGTACGTGACCAAGCGGGGGCAGGCCCTCGTGCCGAGCTGGCTCGCGTTCAGCGTCGTGCGGCTGCTCGAAGAGCACTTCGCCGACCTGGTGGATTACGACTTCACGGCCGCGCTCGAGGACGACCTCGACTCGATCGCCCGCGGCGAGCAGGGACGCGGCGCCTGGCTGCGCTCGTTCTACTTCGGCTCCGACGACCAGGTGGGCCTGCGCAACATCGTCGACAACCTCGGCGAGATCGATGCGCGTGAGCTCAACTCGACACGGATCACGGATGCTGCGACCCTGCGCTTCGGCAAATACGGCCCGTACCTCGAGATCGCGAACAAGGAAGACCCCGAGGCCAAGCCGCGGATCGTCAACGTGCCCGACGACCTCGCACCCGACGAGCTGACGCCCGATAAGGCGCAGGAGCTCATCGATGCCCCGGTCGCGGGTGACCGTGTGCTGGGCGAGAACCCCGACAACGGCAAGCTCATCGTCGTCAAGGACGGCCGCTACGGTCCGTACGTGCAAGAGGTCGACCCCGAAGACCCCGAGAACGTCGATGAGTCGACCGGCGAGGTCGTGGAGGCGCCGAAGAAGCGCGGGGCGAAGAAAGAGGTCGCCCCCAAGCCGCGCACCGCTTCGCTGTTCAAGTCGATGTCCGTCGACGAGATCGACCTCGACACCGCGCTGCAGCTGCTGACGCTGCCGCGCGTCGTGGGCGTCGACCCCGAATCGGGCGAGGAGATCACGGCGCAGAACGGCCGGTTCGGTCCGTACCTCAAGAAGGGCACCGACTCCCGCTCGCTCGACACCGAACAGCAGATCTTCGACTACACCCTCGAGGAGGCGCTCGCGAAGTACGCCGAGCCCAAGTACGGTGCTCGGCGCGCCTCGAGCGCCCTGAAGGAGTTCGACAACGATCCGGTGAGCGGCAAGCCGATCCGCCTCAAGGACGGCCGCTTCGGCGCGTACGTCACCGACGGGGAGACGAACGCGACGATCCCGCGCGGCGAGGTCGCGATGGACATCACCTTCGACCGCGCCGTCGAGCTCATCGCCGACAAGCGCGCGAAGGGGCCGGCTCCCAAGCGCGCCACCACGGCACGCAAGGCCCCCGTGAAGAAGGCGGCGGCGCCGAAGAAGCCGGCTACGCCCAAGAAGGCGGCGCCGAAGAAGACGTCGTGACGACGGGACTGTTCGTCACGTTCGAAGGCGGCGACGGCGCGGGCAAGACCACGCAGGCGCGCCTGCTCGAGGAGTGGCTGCGCGGGAGCGGCCGCGAGGTCGTGCGCACCCGGGAACCCGGGGGCACCGAGGTCGGCGTACTCGTGCGCGATATCGTGCTGCATCATCGCGGCGAGGTCGCGCCGCGAGCTGAGGCGCTGCTCTACGCCGCCGATCGGGCCCAGCACGTCGCGACGCTGGTGCGTCCGGCCCTGGACCGCGGCGACGTCGTGATCCAGGACCGCTACCTCGACTCCTCCGTCGCGTACCAGGGGGCGGGGCGGGTGCTGGATGCCAAGGAGATCCGCGAACTCTCGCTGTGGGCCGCCGACGGGCTGCTGCCCGATCTCACGGTGCTGCTCGACCTCGACCCCGAAGCGGCGCGGGTGCGCCTCGACGCCGACGACAAGCCGTTCGACCGGCTGGAGGCCGAGGAAGCGGACTTCCACGCGCGTGTCCGCTCGGCGTTCCTCTCCCTCGCCGCCGCGGAGCCTGACCGCTTCCTGGTGCTCGACGCCGCGCTCCCTGTGACGGAGCTCGCCGCCGCCGTGCGCGAGCGGATCGCCCCCCTCCTCTGACCCGCCTGCGCGGGCGAGCGGAGGCTGTGGAGCAGAGCGGATGCTGTCGGCGGGCCCGTCTAGGGTGGAACCCATGTCCGCAGCCCTGGCCGAATCGCCGCTCGGTTCGCCGTGGGATGCGGTCTGGGGGCAGCGCGAGGCCGTCGAGACGCTCCGGGCGGCTGCGGCCGACCCGGCGACACTCGCGCACGCCTGGCTGCTGACCGGCCCGCCGGGGTCGGGGCGCTCGACACTCGCGCGCGCCTTCGCCGCGGCGCTGATCGCCGAGCCGGGAGATGAGGCGGCCGTCCGTCAAGTGCTCGCGGGCACGCATCCCGACCTCACGGCCCTCCGCACCGAGCAGGTGATCATCCGCATCGACGAGGCACGCCGGCTCGTCGAGCGGGCGTACTTCGCCCCCTCCCTGGGGCGGCACCGGGTGATCGTCGTCGAAGATGCCGACCGCATGACCGAGCGCACCTCGAACGTGCTGCTCAAGGCTCTGGAAGAGCCGCCCGAACACACCGTGTGGGTGTTGTGCGCCCCCAGCGACGCCGATCTGCTGCCGACGATCCGTTCGCGCGTGCGCATGCTGCGCCTGCGCGAGCCCGAGGTCTCGGACGTTGCCGCACTGATCGTGCAGCGCACGGGCGCTCCCCACGACATCGCCGAGGAGTCGGCCCGCCACGCGCAGCGCCACATCGGCATGGCCCAGCGCCTCGCCACCGATGCCGACGCGCGAGCGCGGCGCGCCGAGACGCTGAGTGCCGTGCTGCGCGTGCGCGGTGTCGGCGACGCGGTGGAGGTCGCCGGCCAGATCGTGCGGGTCGCCACCGAGGACGCCAAGTCTTTGACGGCCACTCGCGACGAGCAGGAACGCTCCTCGCTGCTGCGCACACTCGGTGTGCCCGAGGGTGCGGCCGTGCCTCCAGCGGTGCGCGGGCAGCTCAACGCACTCGAAGACGACCAGAAGCGGCGGGCCACACGCAGCCTCCGCGACGGCATCGACCGCGTGCTCACCGATCTGCAGGCCCTCTATCGCGACGTCGTGGTGCTGCAGTTCGGCCGGGACGCCGACTTGATCAACCGCGAACTCGAGAGCGAACTGCGAGCGGTGGCCGCGGCGTGGACGCCCGAACGCACCCTGGCGGTCCTTGACCGGATCGCCGCCACCCGCAAGAACATGGAGCAGAACGTGGCACCGCCCCTCGCCCTGGAGAGCATGCTCATCACCGTCGCGAACGGTACCGCCCCGTGATCGGGGCGCGTCGAGCGTGGGTCGCGGCTCTCGCGGCCGCCGTGCTGGCGCTGAGCGGATGCTCGATGTTCGCGCCCGCTCCGCCGGCGCCCTCCGCGACGCCGGACATCTCGGGGGCGTCCGCCGACCTCCTGCCGTTCTACGGCCAGCAGATCGACTGGCAGTCGTGCGGTGCCGACGGTGCCGACTTCGACTGCGCGCGGGTGCAGGTGCCCCGCGACTGGGAGAACCCTGGCGTCGCCTCGATCGAGATCGCGATCATCCGCCACCGCGCGGGAAACGGCGCTCCGGTCGGCTCGCTGCTGGTCAATCCCGGCGGCCCCGGCGTCAGCGGTGTCGACTTCGTGCGCACCTCCCTCGCTAGCCTTGTCGACGCTCAGCTCGAGGATGCCTACGACGTGGTCGGCTTCGACCCGCGCGGCGTGGGATCGTCCACGGCGGTCAATTGTTACGACGGCGCCGACCTCGACGCCTATCTGTTCGACATCCCGCAGGCCGAGCGGGGGTCGGATGCTTGGGAGGCCGAGCTCGAGGCGCACAACGCCGCGTTCGCCCAGGCGTGCGAGGCCAACAGCAACGGCATCCTGCCCTACGTGTCCACCCAGAACGCGGCGCGCGACCTCGACGTGCTGCGCGCGGTGCTGGGGGAGTCGTCACTGGATTACCTCGGCTACTCGTGGGGCACCGCGCTCGGCACCGACTACGCCGAGCTCTTCCCCGACCGGGTCGGGCGGCTGGTGCTCGACGGCGCGCTCGATCCCTCCGTTCCCGGCTACCTCGTCGGAGTCGGGCAGATGGAGGGGTTCCAACGCTCCCTCGACGCGTTCCTCGCCGACTGCCTCCAGGGTCAGGACTGCCCGTTCCGCGGCACCGTCGACGATGCGCAGGCCGACCTCGATGCGCTGCTCGCGGCCGTCGACGCTCGCCCGCTCACGGCGGCGGACGGCCGCCGACTCGGTGCCGACACGCTCATGACGGCCATCCTCACCGCGCTGTACTCGCCCGGCAACTGGCCGTTCCTTGCACAGGCATTGACCGCGGCGCAGGACGGCGATCCCGCGCCCGCGTTCACGCTCGCCGACTCGTACAGCGACCGTCAGGGCGGGGAGTACCTCGGAAATTCCGAGGAGGCCTTCCCCGCCTACAACTGCATGGACTATCCGCTCTCCACCGATGAGCAGAACGACGAGGCTGCAGCCGACCTCGCACAGGTCGCGCCCCTCGCCGCGGAGTATTTGCTCGGCCCCGACGTCTGCGAAGACTGGCCCTACCCGCCCACCGGCACGCGCGAGCCGGCGTCGGCGCCGGATGCCGCGCCGATCCTCGTCATCGGCACGACGAGCGACCCGGCGACGCCGTACGAATGGGCGGTCTCCCTCGCCGATCAGCTCGAAACGGCCACTCTGATCACTCGGGTGGGGGAGGGACACACCGGCTATAACAAGGGCAACACGTGCGTCGACGACGCCGTGGATGCCTATCTGATCGACGGCACCGTGCCCTCGGGCGACGTCCGCTGCGAGTGATCGAAAGCGTGTTCGCGGTGCCCGTCCCGAGCGGGTAGGATCGATGATCGTGCATCGCGCAAGCGGCGCGCGCCACCTTAGCTCAGACGGCAGAGCGATTCACTCGTAATGAATAGGTCAAGGGTTCGATTCCCTTAGGTGGCTCCGGATGACGGGTCGCTCCGGCGGCCCGTTTCCCGTACCCCGGGAGGATTCATGACGAACGCCGTCGATGCGATCGTCGAGATCTTCACCTGGGTGGGCTTCGGCGCCGGCGCCCTGCTGGCGGGGATCGCTTTCATCCTCTACGTCGCCGACGGCACGTGGTTGCCCGTGCGGGCCATGATCGACGACCACGGCGACGACCGGGTCGCGCGCTGGTTCGACGCTGACGGGGGAGTCGGCGAGGCCCACCTCACCGCGGCGCAACGCGACGAGATCGGCGACGCCGACGCGGCCGACGTGTTCGTGCGCCAGGGGTCTCTCGATCGGATGCGACTGACACGCCGATCCCCGAACGTGCGCTCCGTTGCACTCCTCGCCGGCGGACTGATCGGGGTCGGCCTGGTGGCGACGATCATCTCCGTCGTGACGCTCTTCGCCCGAGGGTGAAGCGCAATCGTTATCCCGCGCGGTGCTATCGCTAGATAAGCTAGCGATATGTCGACTACGCGTAGGTCCTCTCGCCGTCCGACCCGCTGGCTCCGGGTGGGCATTCCCGCGCTGCTGGTGCTGGTCTGGCTCGTCGGCGGCTCCGTCGGCGGACCCTACTTCGGCAGAGTCGATGAGGTCGCGACGAACGACCAGTCGTCCTTCCTCCCGGAATCCGCCGACGCGACGCAGGTGAGCGAGCGACTCGCCGCGTTCACGGGGGACGACACCCTCCCCGCCCTCATCGTGGTGACCGCGGACGAGGGAACGCTCTCCGATCAGCAGATCGCGGCGCTGCAGGATCTGACCGACGACATCGCTTCGTCGGGGAACGTCTCGGGAGACGTCTCGCCGCCCGTGATCTCCGACGACGGCGAAGCCGCCCAGATCTTGGTGCCGGTCGACAGCTCCGGCGAGGTCGCCGAGAGCGTCGCCGAACTGCGACAGCTGGTGATGGACACCATCCCCGACGGCACCGAGGCGTGGGTGACGGGGCCGGCAGGGTTCACCGCTGATCTGGTGGCCGGCTTCCAGGGGATCGACGGCCTGCTGCTGATCGTCGCCCTCGCAGCCGTCTTCGTGATCCTCATCGTCGTCTACCGCTCCCCGCTCCTGCCCATCCTGGTGCTGCTCACCTCGACCTTCGCGCTCTGCGTCGCGCTGCTGACCGTGTGGTGGCTCGCCAAGGCCGGCATCTTCGTCCTCAACGGCCAAGTGCAAGGCATCCTGTTCATCCTCGTGATCGGCGCCGCCACCGATTACGCGCTCTTGTACGTCGCCCGCTTCCGCGAAGCCGTGGCCGACGGTTCGGCGCGGTGGGAGGCGACCACGCGCGCGTGGCGAGGGGCGTTCGAGCCCATCCTCGCGTCGGGGGGCACGGTCATCGCGGGTCTGCTGTGCCTGCTGCTGTCCGATCTCGCCACCAACCGGGCGCTCGGGCCGATCGCGTCGATCGGGATCGCCTTCGCGGTGCTCTCGGCGCTGACCTTCCTGCCCGCGCTGCTCGCCCTCACGGGCAAGGCCGCGTTCTGGCCCTTCTTCCCCAAGCCCCGCTCGCACGACGTGCCGGAGGACCTCGCCCAGCCGGTGTCGGGCCTCTGGCCGCGCCTGGCGCGGTTCGTCGCCCGTCACTCCCGGCCGGTGTGGATCATCTGCGTGATCGTGCTGCTGGGCGCATCCGTCGGCGTCACCCAACTACGCGCCGACGGCGTGCCCTCGAGCGATCTCGTGCTCGGCACCTCGCAGGCCCGTGACGGCCAGGACGTGCTCGCCGAGCACTTCCCGGCCGGATCGGGCAGCCCCGTCTACGTGCTCGTCCCTGAAGACCGGGTCGCCGACGCGGTCGCAGTGCTCGATGCGTCCGACGGGATCGACGCGGTGGCGGCAGCATCCGCCGACTCCCCGACCGGTCAAGCCGGCGTCACGATCGAGAACGGCGCGCCGGTGTACACGGCGGTCGGGCCGCCCGGTGGCCCCGCCCCGGCGCCGACCGTGTCGGACGGCGACGTGCTGCTGAGCGCCACGCTGACGGATGCTGCCGACTCCGTCGCCGCGGAGGACACGGTCCGCCAGCTGCGGAGCGACCTCACCGCGCAACTCGGCGACGGCACCGCCCTGGTCGGGGGAGTGACGGCGACCGACGTCGACTCCAATGCCACCTCGATCCGCGATCGCACCGTCATCATCCCGGTCGTCCTGGCGGTGATCCTCATCATCCTCATGCTGCTGCTGCGCTCGGTGCTGGCGCCGGTGATCCTGATCGGCACCGTGATCCTCTCGTTCGCCGCGTCGCTCGGTGTCAGCGCGCTCGTCTTCGACGGCATCTTCGGCTTCCCCGGAGCCGACCCCGCGGTGCCGCTCTACGGGTTCGTGTTCCTCGTGGCCCTGGGCGTGGACTACAACATCTTCCTGATGTCGCGCGTGCGGGAGGAGTCGCTCAAGCACGGCACGCGACCGGGAATCCTCCGCGGCCTCGTCGCGACCGGCGGCGTGATCACCTCGGCGGGGCTCGTGCTCGCGGCGACGTTCGCGGCGCTCGGTGTCATCCCGATCCTGTTCCTCGCCCAGATCGCGTTCATCGTCGCCTTCGGCGTGCTGCTCGACACGTTCGTCGTGCGCTCCCTGCTCGTGCCTGCCCTGTCGTACGACCTCGGCCGGCACATCTGGTGGCCGTCGAAGCTCGACCGGGCGACTTCTTCGCCGCCCGCCGAACACAACTCCTCCGATCCGGCGTCGCGGGCGGCGAATCGGGCCGGTCGGGGGTAGATCCCGCCCGGATTGGAGGAGTTGTGTCCGGGTCGGGGTCGTACCCTCGCACTTCGGCCGAATGGGCTCGTCGCCGCCGGCGGACACAACTCCTCCCATCCTGCTTCGCCGGCGTCGAATCGGCCCGCTCGGGGGTGGATCCCGCCCGGATTGGAGGAGTTGTGTCCGCGTCGGGGGTCGTACCCTCGAGTAATGACGCGCGCCCTCTTCATCGTCGATGTGCAGAACGACTTCACCGAGCACGGCGCCCTGGGCGTTGCCGGGGGCGACGAGGTCGCCGAGCGCATCTCGCGCTACCTCGACGCGCACGCGAGCGAGTACGAGATCGTCGTCGCGTCGCGGGATTGGCACGACGGCGACAACGACAACGGCGGGCATTTCGCCCCCGAGGGCCCGGACTTCATCGACACCTGGCCGGTGCACTGCGTCGGAGGCACGTTCGGGGCCGACTACGACGAGGGCTTCGACACCACCGCCGTGACGCACCACCTGAAGAAGGGGCAGGGCAAGCCCGCCTATTCGCTGTTCGAGGGGGTCGGCGACGACGGCGTCACTGCTGCCGCCTTGCTCGAGCAGCACGGCATCCACGACATCGACGTCGTCGGGCTCGCGACCGACTACTGCGTCCGCGCCTCAGCGCTCGACGCGCTCGCGGCGGGCCGCGGCGTGCGGGTGTTCAGCGACCTCGTGGCGGGTGTCCATCCCGAGTCCAGCGCCGCCGCTCTCGCCGAGCTCGCTGCCGCCGGCGCCGAGGTCCGGCCCGCGTAGGCCTGAAGGAACGAAGGGGGCGGATGCTGCAGCATCCGCCCCCTTCCGCTTTCAGCCGAGGTCGGCGATCGCGTCGATGATGAAGGTCGCGACCTCGGCGGGCTTCGTCTGCATCACCAGGTGCGGCGCATCGAGCTCGATGACCGTGCGCGCACCCGCTCGCTTGTACCCGAAGCGCTCGACGTCCGGGTTGATCGTGTGGTCGTTCTTCGACACGATCCCCCACGACGGCTTGGTCTTCCACGCGGCGACGGGCGCCGTCTCGGAGAACGCCACCGCGGCGAGCGGACGCTGCGAAACGGCGAGCACCCGGGCGGTGTCTGCGGGCACCCCGGCGGCGAAGACCTCGGGGAACGCGTCGATCTTGACCGAGACGTCGGTGCCGGGGTCGGCGCCTTCGATCGGGTAGGGGGAGTACACGAGGTTGGCCGCGAGATCGGAATCGGGGAAGCCGCCCTGCAGCTGTCCCAGGCTCTCGCCCTCGTCGAGCGCGTAGCCCGAGACGTAGACGAGTCCGACGACGTTGTCCGCGGCGCCGGCCACGGTGATGACGGCGCCGCCGTAGGAGTGGCCGGCGAGGATTACGGGGCCATCGATCTGCTCGACGAAGCTGCGGATGTAGGCGGAGTCGCCGATGAGGCTGCGGTTGAACACCGGGGGGACGAGCACCGTGTAGCCCTGATCGAGCAGGGCCAGGGTGACCGGCGCCCAGCTGGATGCATCGGCGAACGCGCCGTGGACGAGCACGATGGTGGGAGGTGTGGACATGAGTCGCTTCTTTCTTTGAGGGGGCGGAGGGCGTTCAAGCGGGTGAGCGGCGCAGGAGGTAGGTGTGCTCGCCGGTGAGCACGACCTCGGAACGCTGGTTGTGCACGGTGACGGCGGCGGTGACGATTCCGTTCGCGCCGTCGGGAGTGAGGGCGGTGATCTCCAGCTGCGAGTAGAGGGTGTCGCCGGCGTGCACCTCGACGAGGAAGGTCGCCGACACGGCGGTGAAGGCGATGAAGACCTCGCCGATCTCGTGGGGGAAGAGTGTGGCGCCGGGTGCGGTGAACGCGAGCACCTGCAGGCCGTGCACGACCGGGGCGCTGTGACCGTGCGCTTTCGCCCACACCTCGTCGTAGTGCACCGGATGGTTGTCTGCCGAGACGGCTTGGAACGCGGACGCGTGGGCGTCGGTGAGGGTGCGGCTCGGGGCGCGGTACACCTCGCCGACAGCGAGTTGCTCGAAGGTGCGTGGCGGCACGATGGCGAAATCCAGCGGGCTGAAGGCGGTGGCCATGAAGCGGTCCTTTCGGGGTGATCTGGGTGCGAACGCCTTCACTGTGCCGCTCGTTCGTCACCGCATCGCCCGGATTTCGGCAAACGGACGATCCGACGCAGAAAAAGCCGATTCCCTCGACAAACCGAGCAAGCCCTTCCCGGCGACGGGAGAGATGATCGGGGGGTCCGCTCATCCGAGGCGTCAGGGGGTACCCGTGCTGTTGCCGACCAATCCTTCGTGCGTGCTCGTACAGATGAGCGCTCGCACGTTGCGTGAGGCGCCGGCCCACCGGGTCATGTCACGGCACGATCTGGGCGAGTTGGCGTTGTCGCGGATCGCCTCGGTGGCGCAGACGGTGACAGCCCAGCTCCACGAGGTGCCATCGGATGCTGCGAACAGTGCGCAGGTGCAACTCGTGCACACCGGCCGCCTGGTGCTCGAGCAGGACGGCCGGCAGACGATGGTCCGAGCGGGCGAGATGGTGATCTACGACGTGAGTCGTCCCTTCTCGTTCGTGTACCCGGAGGAATTTCGCACCACCATCGTGCAGGTGCCCATGACGACTCTCGGGGTGACCCCGGCGCGCCTGCACTCGCTGTCCGAGCGGCCCGCACCGGACACGTCGGCGAACCGTCTGCTGGCGACGCTGACGCGGGCCATCGACGTGAACGGACAGACGCTGGGCGTCGCCGGGCGAGCGGCGGTGTCGCGAGCGCTCGTCGACGCGATCCGCCCCGTCACCGGGGCCCACCTCGGAACCGCCGACACGAGAGCGGGCCTGCTGGACGCCGCCCGTCACCGGGTACGGGGGCGTCTGGGGGACCCCGGGTTGACCGCGGCCTCGCTCGCCGCCGAGCTGCACGTTTCGGTGCGCACCCTGCACGCCGCTTTCGAGGACGCGCCCGAAACGCTCCGCGCCTCCATCCGCCGTCTGCGTCTCGAGCGTGCTCGCCACCTGCTCCTCGAGACGAACGAGACCGTCAGCCGGGTGGCGCTCGCCGTCGGGTATGTCGACGTGACGCACTTCATCCGCTCCTTCCGCGAGGCGACCGGTGCCACTCCCGCCCAGTGGCGCCGGGAACGTCTCGGCACGCTCCCGCTCGACACCGAGTCGGTGGACGCGTGACGACGGCGGAGGGCGGCCCCGAGGCGGTGGTGATCGCGGGGGCGCTGGACGACATCGCAACCATCGAGGTGCAGGATGCTCGGATCCTGGCGCACGGCCCCGGCTGGGCTGCGGAGACGCCGAGCGCCGGGGTGACGGTGATCGCGCCCGTGGTGTGGCTGACGCTCGCGGAGCGAGTGATCCTCGCCGCAGGACCGATCGATGCGCACAACGGCACCGGGGCGGTGCTGGCTGCGCTGCTTCCCCATCTCGCCGACGCGGGCACGGCCGTCGAGCAGCGCCGACTCGCGGTCATCGTCCGTGACCTGCTGTCTGCGATCGCGGTGGAGCGCAGCGACGCCGACGAGGGCCAGGTCGCTCCCGAGCACCGGGTGGTGGCGTGCGCGATGCAGGTCGTCTACGGGCGGATGCAGGATCCAGGACTCACGGGCGCGCAGATCGCCGGACGGTTGGGCGTGTCCATGCGCACGCTGCAGGCGGGGTTCCATGCGTCCGGGATCTCGCTCTCGGCGCGCATCCGCGCCCTGCGGCTCGAACGGGCGCGCATCGATCTGGAGTCGGGCCCCGCGACAGCATCACGCTGGAGCGCCGTCGGAACGCAGTGGGGGTTTCGCAACCGCGCGCACTTCGTCCGGGCCTGGCAACGCGAGTACGGGGTCGCTCCTGAGGCATTCCGCCTCGACCTCGTCAACAACTGACCTCGGAGCGCGTGCGTCACGCCGCTGGGCCACCGAACACGATCTCGTCCCCCACGTTCACGACCCCCTCGCCGTGCGTCGGCAGCAGCAGGATGCCGAGCGTCGCTTCAGGCTGCCCGAAGGTCGTCGTCAACAGGCGCAGCAGGCGGGCGTCGCGCTCGCCGGTGTCGGGGTTGGCCATGATCGCCGCGCATCGCTCGATGGGTTGCCGCACGTCGAAGAAGACATCGCCGATGCGGATGCTGCCTTCCCAGCCCAGCTCCTCCCACGGCTCGGTGCCCTCGATCACGATGTTGGAGCGGAAGCGGCGGTCATCCACAGGCGCGGAGACCTCAGCATCCACGTCTCGAACCGATGCCGCACCGTGCAGCGAGACGAAACCCCGCGGACGGTCTTGGAATCGCGAGGTGCGTCCGTCGCCGACCAGGCGCAGGGGAAGCGCGCCCTCCACGTCGAGCCGGCGGGCATCGGTCGTGGCGGCGACGTAAGCGGTCACGGCTTCTTCGAGTTCGCGGCGGCCTTGGTCGTCGAGCGGCGCCGCCACGAGCAGGCGTTCGCCCTCGGAGATGCGCAGGGTTGCGCCGTCGAACGCCAACCGCAGCCGCGCGAGCGAGGGGAAGTCCATGAGGGCGAGGCCCTGGCTCTTGGGCCAGTAGTCCAGGCCGCCACGGTCTCGGGGCTCGACGTCGGAGGCGAAGCGGAACGCCAGCACTCGGTCGCCGGCGATACGGCCGTCGGCCTGCACCGTGAGCTGCTGCTGCGGCTCGGGCGTGAAACCTTTGACGGGGTAGCGGTAGAGGGCGGCGACGTGGGGAACGCGCCCATCTTTTCACTGCGCCGTGGCTTCGCCCTTCTTGGGGCGGAGGATCAGGACGTCGCCGGGCTGGATCGTGCTCGGTCCGAAGCGGTCGTTGTAAGCCCCGATGGTCACGTAGTCGACGCAAAACCGCTCGCCGATACTGATCAGCGAATCGCCGGGCTCGACGGTGTACGTGGCGATCTGGCCGTCCGCGTTGTAACCGACCGCGCCTGCCGCTAGCTCGGTCGCACCCATGTCCACCAGCTCGCCGAGGAGGGCTGCGTCGGGGTCGCCTGCGCCGTACGGGGAGATCGCGGCGTTCGTCGTGCAATTGCCGGGGCCTTCCGCCGAGAAGGTCTGACCGTCGATGGTTTGCAGGCGCGTTCCGTCCTCCAGCACGAACGTCGTGTCATCTTCGAGCGGGGCGACCTGGTCCATGGTCACGGTGGTCGCGGTCGATTCGGTTACAACCGGACCGAAGAGTGTCCAGGACGAAGCAAGAGCGATGGTCGAGGCGACGGCCGGGAGAGCGAGAGCGACGAGGCCGCCCACGACGACGGCGCAGGCTGCCAGGGTGATCGTCTGCCTACGTTCCATCCGCATCAGCTTGGCAGGTGGACCGACGTCTCACCAGGGCGCGTCGGCCCCGTGGGGCTCGAAGCGTCTTTGTCCGGCGGGTTGCTCGCCAACACGCGGCTGACCCGAATCGGACGCCCTGAAGGGCAACCGATTCGCGTGGGCCCCGTGGGGCTCGAACCCACGACCCGCGGATTAAAAGTCCGATGCTCTACCGACTGAGCTAGGGGCCCGTACAGCATCCAGCCTACCCGGCGCGAAAGCACCGATCCGCGCGCGCCGGGCGCACGAAGAAGCGGCCGCCGGAACCCCTCGCCTGGGTTCCAGCGGCCGCCGTGTAGTCCAGCCCGAAGGCTGGCCCGGCCTTATTACATGGTCGGGGGCATGAGCACCGTGTCGATGAGGTACACGGTCGCGTTGGCGGTCTGGACGCCACCGCAGATGACGGCGGCCTGGTCGCCGACCATGATGTTGTCGCCGCTACCGGTGATCGTGAGGTCAGCGCCGTTCACCGTGGTGAAGGTGCCGTCGATCTCGTCGGGCGTCATCTGGCCGGGGATCACGTGGTACGTGAGGATCGAGGTCAGCAGGGCGCTGTCGGTCTTCAGCGTCTCGATGGTCGCGGGGTCGATCTTCGCGAAAGCGTCGTCAACGGGAGCGAAGACGGTGAACTCATCGCCATTGAGCGTGTCCACCAGGTTGACGTCGGGGTTCAGGCCACCGCTGACCGAAGCCGCGAGGGTCGTGAGGATGGGGTTGTTCGAGGCGGCAACGGCCACCGGGTCCTGCGACATGCCCTCGACGGAGCCGGCGCCGTCCGGAACGGCCGCAGCGTAGTCAGCGCAGCCGGAACCTACGAGGTTGGCCATGGGGTCCATGGTGTCGGCCGAGGGCGAGGCGCTCATCGAGGGAGCCGAGGACTCCATCGAGTCGCTGGACGGCTCAGCGGAGCTGGTCGAGCCCATCGAACAACCGGCGAGAGCGAATGCCGACGCCATGATGAGAGCGAGACCGCCGGTGATGTGCTTCTTCTTGGTAAGCATGACTTCCTCCGAAATCGTGAGCCCGGGAATCGGACTGCTGTACCCATCCCCGGTGCGGGGGAGGGATGCACCGTTGAGGCGGTGTACAGGCTGTTCGGGACGGGTTGCGAATCGGATTGCATGGATGCCGGCGGCCCGGCCCCGCAGCATCCGTTCACCTCGTCCGGCCCGCCGTGATGCACGACGGGACGGCTCACCGCAACGGAGTCGGGCGCCGGCAGGCGAGTGAGGCATGCTGGGGGGATGGTAATCGACGGTGTGGACGTGCCTGAGGATGGCGCTGAACCCGTCGACCATGTCGGCGAACTGCTCGCGCGCGTCGCGCGCGGAGACGCGGGCGCGTTCGCGCGCATGTACGACCTGATGTCCCCCCGGGTGTTCGGACTCATCCTGCGCGTGCTGGTCGACCGCTCGCAGAGCGAGGAAGTGCTGCAGGAAGTCTTCCTCGAGGTCTGGCAATCCGCAGCCAAGTTCGCTCCGAATAGGGGACAGGGAAGGTCGTGGGTACTCACGATCGCTCACCGCCGGGCTGTCGATCGCGTGCGATCTTCACAGGCGAGTGCCGATCGCGACATACGTGTGGGTTTCCGAGATCTTGATGTTCCCCACGACCACGTCGCGGAGACCGTCGAGTTGACGATCGAAGGTGAGCGTGTGGCGCAGGCTGTCGCAACGCTCCCTGCAGCGCAGCGCGAGGCCATCACCCTCGCGTACTACGGGGGATACAGTCAGAGCGAAATCGCCGCGCTCGTGGGTGCCCCGCTCGGAACGATCAAGACACGCATGCGGGACGGTCTGTCCCGCCTCAGAACTCAGATGGGGGTGACGACATGAATGAGACCACCTTCGCCGAACTCGCGGCCGGCTATGCGCTGAACGCGCTCTCCGACGCTGACCGCGACGCTTTCGAGACGGCTCTCGCGGCCCACCCCGAATGGGCTGCGTACCTTCAGGCCGACTCCGACACCGTCCTTCTCCTCTCCGACTCCGTCGCCCCGGTGATGCCGCCCGCACCGGTGCGTTCCGCACTGCTCGCGCGCATCGCGTCGACGCCGCAGACTCCGGATGCTGCATCTCAGCCCGCAGCCATCGACGAGGAGGATTACGCCGCCGCAGGACCTGCCCCCGTGGTGCCCACCACGACCCGCGCGGGCGCGGGCATGCGCCGCCGATGGTTCACCCTCGCGGCCTCGATCGTCGTCGTGCTCGCCCTGGGCGTCGGAACCGTCGTGATCGGCCAACAGCTCGCGCGCCCCGCGGCGGTGGTCGCGCTCGATCAGATCCAAGACGCCCCCGACGCCGCATCCGCCACCGTCGAACTCACCGACGGGGGAGCGGCGACGCTGCACTGGTCGGCCTCGCTCGGCGACGCGGTGCTGGTGTCCGACGGGCTGCCCTCGCTCGCCTCGGACGAGACGTTCGAGCTGTGGCTGGTGCGCGATGACGCCGCGATCGCCGCCGGAACCTTCACCACCGACGACGGTTCGGCAATGGCCGCGCTGGCGGCGGACTACCAGTCGGGCGACATCATCGCGGTGACCGTGGAGCCCGCCGGCGGAGCGCCCGAGGGCGTTCCGACGAGCGAACCGATCCTCGCGATCGCCACGGCGTGACTCCTGCCGCGCGCGGGGGTGCGCAGCATCCGCGTCCCTCCTCCGCGGGTTAGCCTGGAGGGGTGACGGACGACGAACGGGAGTACCACAAGCCGGTTCGCCGGCCCGCGGAACTCTTCGACCGACTCTTCTCGGGGGATGACCCGGCCGAGGTCTCACGCGTCGCGCACAGCACGGCGCACGCCCTGCTCGCGCGGGTGCGCGATGACCCCACCGCCGACGTCGTTCAGCGACTGGTCGCCTTCACCGACGACCACGGCATCGACGACATCGCGGAGCTGTGGTCTCGCTCGCCGGCGCGGTCGCTGCCGGGCGCGTTGTGGCGGCTGTACCTGCTGCAGCTGATGATCCACGACGATCCCCTGACCGCGGCGCTGCTGTACGAACGCGGGCGGGTGGAGATCGCGTCCGCGGATCCGGTCGTGGCGGGAGCGCCGACGCCCGCGAGCCCCGACGAACTCGTCGCGTTGATCGACACGATCCTGCGCGGGCTCTTCGAAGGCGATTTCGCCGTGGCCCTCGACCGCGCCGCCGCGTTCTGCCGCGTGCAGGCCGCCGGTGCGACGTACCTCGCGGATGATTACGAGGCCACGGAGCCCGACCGCGCGTCCGTCCTCACGACGCGGGCAGCCCGCCTGGCGACGTACGGCGCCGACCTCACGGCGTGCGCCGCCCTCCGGCGCCGCGACTCGCTCGACTGAGCTCTTCGGCCGCGACTGGCTCGACGGAGTTCTCGGCCGCGCCGTGCGAGCGCGCGTGCACCTGCGCGAGGGCGCGAAAAAGCCGGGCCGCAGAAACGCCTCTCGGCGCATGGCCGCTCGCGGCGGCAAATTTTGGAGCCCGGGGTTACTGCGGCCCGGCTACACCAGTGTAACAAGCGCGCTGGTCGGCTATTCCCACGGCCTAGGCTCGGGGCATGGCTTGGCGTCTCGCTCTCGTGATCGACCCCGCAGCATCCGATGATCCGCGAAGCGAGTTCGCGGACACCTTCACCCCTATCGATCCGACCGCCCCGGCGCTCAGCGTGGGGGAGCTGAGCACGCAGCGCGGAGACGGCATCTTCGAGTCGATCGGCGTCGTCAACGGCCATCCGCAAGAGGTCGGACCCCACCTCGAGCGCCTCGCGCACTCGGCGGCGCTGTGCGACCTCCCGGCGCCGAACCTCGCGCAGTGGCGACAGGCCGTGGCGCAGTTGGCGGATGCTGCCGAGCCCGGCGAGAGCGTCATCAAACTCATCCTCAGCCGCGGCGTCGAACACGGACCCGCTCCGACGGCGTGGGGAACCCTCGCCCCCGCAGCGGACAACTCCCGCGTCCGGGAGGAGGGAGTGCGGGTCGTCGCCCTCGATCGCGGTTACGGGGTCAACGCCTCGGTCGACGCGCCCTGGCTGTTGCTGGGCGCGAAGACCCTGTCGTACGCCGTCAACATGGCTGCGATCCGCGAGGCGAAACGGCGCGGCGCCGATGACGCGGTGTTCGTGTCGTCGGACGGGTACCTGCTCGAGGGGCCGACCTCATCGCTCGTGCTGCGCTTCGGCGACACCTTCGTCACTCCCGCGCCGGGAGGCGGCATCCTGCACGGCACGACCCAGTTGAGCCTGTTCGCCCACCTGGCCGAGCTCGGCTTCGCGACGGAGTACCGCGCCGTGGAGACCGACGAGCTCGGACGAGCGGACGCTGCCTGGCTCGTCTCGAGTGTGCGCCTCGCCGCGCCGATCGCCGCTGTCGACGGGGTTCCCCTCGCCGTCGACCGGGACTTCACCGCCGAGCTCAACGCCTACCTGTTGTCCCCCCGCGACTGACCCTCCCCGGGCGCCCCTGACCCGCCCTGTCTCCGCACAACTTCGGAGGTTTCGGCCGACACGCCGTTCGGCGGCGGGTCAGCCGAGCCGCTCGGGCGAGAACCTCCGAAGTTGTGCGCGCGGGGTCGGTCGCAGCATCCGCCGTGGATCGTTCCCCTGACGCGCCTCCACCGGGCGACCCCTTCGCGGCGCCGCACAACTTCGGAGGTTTCGGCCGACACGCCGTACAGCGGCGGGTCAGCCGAGCGCTGGGACGAGAACCTCCGAAGTTATGTGCGCGCGGGCGCGGCGCATCGGCCCCGGCACCCGCCCGGGTCAGAGGTGGCGGCCCGCGGCGAGCTGGGCGAGGATGGCCCGTTCGACCAACGGCCAGTCGTGCACCACGAGGGCGTAGTCGAAGCGGAGGGTGAGGTAACCCTGGGCGGCCGCGCGCGCGTCGCGCAGCAGGTCTTTGTGGCGGAGGTTCGCACCGTCGTGATTCTCGCGCCCGTCCACCTCGACGATGAGGTGCTCGCCGATCAGGAGGTCGACACGCCCGACGTTGGCGATGAACACCTGGGTGCGCACCACGAGACGATATCGGCGCAGCCGCCACCGCACGAGCGACTCCAGACCGCTGTCAGCGTCCCATCGAGCAAGCCTCAGGGCCTCGCGGCCGGCCTTGTTGGTGTGCGAGCGCAGCCAGGTCAGGCCCTTTCGAGTGACGCGACGCAGCCGCATGGCGGATTCGAGCGCGACGAAGAACTCCTCCGTCCCGCAGCAGCGCAGGATCTGGCGGAGGATCCGTGGAATCGAGGGCAGCCCGAAAGCATCCATCGTCTGCCGCTTGTCCCAGTGGATGACGCAGCGGCAGTCCTCCTCGTGCGGGTACTGGTGATCGCCGGCTCGCACGCCCACGTGAAGATCCGCCCCGTCGGCGAGGACCCACAGGCCCTCATGGCGTGCCGCGCTCAGGCAGTGGAGCGTCCCACCGTGCCGGGCCGCAGCCGTCGCCTCGTCGCACGCCTCGTCGGTGGCGTAGATCCCCCGACGAACGCGGGTCAGCGACCCCTCGGCCAGGGCGTGATCGATCGCCGTCCGCGACCATCCGTCGGCGCACAGACCGCGATACGTCGAGAACTCGCGGTCGATCGTGCACACGGCTCCACCCTCGCCGGTCGGTCCCGCGGCTGTGCCCTGTCAGGGCTCACCGGTGCACAACCGGCCCGGTCGAAGCGGCTGTGGAGGAACCGACGTCGTGCAGAACTTCGGATGCTTTGGCCGAAACCTCGGGAGAAACCCCGATCGGAGGGGGCGTAGGCGAAAGCTCCGAAGTTGTGCGGATGGGAGCGCCGGGAGAGGGGGTGAGGGCAAAGAGGGCGGGAAAGGAAGGGGGTGGGGGTCGGTCCACGCACAACTTCGGATGCTTCGCCCCGAACCCCGTGAGAAACGTCGATCGGTGGGGGTCTCGGGCGAAACCTCCGAAGTTGTGCGGATGCGAGAGCCGGGTGGAGGGATGGAGGGCAAGAGGGCGGGAAAGGAAGGGGGTGGGGGTCGGTCCACGCACAACTTCGGATGCTTCGGCCGAAACCCCGTGAGAAACCCCGATCGGAGAGGGGCGTGGGCGAAAGCTCCGAAGTTGTGCGGATGGTGGGGGGAGGAGGCAGAAGAGGGAGGGGGAAACACGAAGGCCCCCGCCGGAGCGGGGGCCTTCAGTGAGTTCGGATCAACCGAAGCGGCCCGAGACGTAGTCCTCGGTCGCCTTCACGGTCGGCTGCGTGAAGATCGCCTTGGTGTCGTTGTACTCGATCAGCTTGCCGGGCTTACCGGTGCCGGCGATGTTGAAGAACGCCGTCTTGTCCGACACGCGGCTGGCCTGCTGCATGTTGTGCGTCACGATGACCACGGTGTACTGGTTCTTGAGCTCGGAGATGAGCTCTTCGATCGCGTAGGTCGAGATCGGGTCGAGGGCCGAGCACGGCTCGTCCATCAGGATGACGTCGGGCGAGACCGCGATCGCCCGCGCGATGCACAGACGCTGCTGCTGGCCACCGGAGAGACCGGCACCCGGCTTCTCGAGGCGGTCCTTGACCTCGTTCCAGAGGTTGGCGCCCTGCAGGGACTTCTCGACCAGGGCGTCGGCGTCGGACTTCGACAGGCGGCGGTTGTTGAGTCGCACACCCGCCAGCACGTTGTCCCGGATCGACATCGTGGGGAACGGGTTCGGACGCTGGAACACCATGCCCACCTGGCGGCGGACGAGCACGGGGTCGACGCCCGGGCCGTAGAGGTTGTCGCCGTCGAGGAGGACTTCACCCTGCACGGAAGCGCCGGGGATCACCTCGTGCATGCGGTTCAGGGTGCGCAGGAACGTGGACTTGCCGCAACCCGACGGGCCGATGAAGGCGGTCACGCTGCGCGGTGCGATCTCGATCGAGACGCCCTCGACCGCGAGGAAGTCGCCGTAGTAGACGTTCAGGTCATTGACTTCGATGCTCTTGGACACGCTGAGTGCCTTCCTTGCTAGCGGGTCTTCGGCGCGAATGCGGTCGCGACGATCCGGGCGATGAGGTTGAAGATGACGACCAGGACCACGAGCAGGAACGCGGCGCCCCACGCCTGGGACTGGCTCGCGGAGATGTCGGTCGTCGGGAAGCTGTAGTTCGTGTACGCCATGACCGCGAGGGTCTGCATGGGGCCGGACGTCGGGTTGGTGTTCAGCGCGTCGGTGAAGCTCGCCGCGATGAAGATCGGTGCGGTCTCACCGACGATGCGTGCGATAGCGAGCACCACACCGGTCACGATTCCGCTCACGGCCGTGCGCAGCACGATCTTGATGATCGTGGTCGAACGCGGCACGCCCAGGGCGTACGACGCTTCGCGCAGTTCCATCGGAACGAGGCGCAGCATCTCCTCGGTCGATCGGACGACGATCGGGATCATCAGCACGCTCAAGGCCACCGCCGCGGAGATACCGCTGAACGATCCCGGTCCGAAGATGAGGGAGAACAGCGAGAACGCGAACAGACCGGCGACGATGGAGGGGATGCCGGTCATGACGTCGACGAAGAACGTGATCGCACGACGCAGCGGGTTGGTCGGCTGCGCGTACTCCGTCAGATAAATGGCGGTCAGGATGCCGATGGGCACCGAGATGAGGGTCGCGAGCCCCGTGATGATCAGCGTGCCGACGACCGCCTGCAGGGCGCCGGGAACGTACACGACCTCGAGGGTGTCGGGGTTGAACTGCGAGCCGCCGACCTTCGTGATGAAGTCCCAGTTCACGACCGAGATGCCCTGAGCCACCACCGTGAAGAGGGTGGACACCAGCGGAATGACCGCCAGCACGAACGCGCTGGTCACGAGGCCGCGGATGACGCGATCGGTCGCCTTGCGGCGGCTCTCGACGATGGCGGACGCCACCGCGATCGCGATCAGGTAGAGGATCGCGGTGAAGAACAGCCAGACGCCGATATTCAGGGTCTGAGTGACCGCGAACAGCACGAGTGCGACGACGACGGCCGTGCCCACGAGGATGGCCGGCTCGATGAACCGGGGCAGCTGACCACTCGTGAGCTTCGACGCGCTCGACGCGGGGCGCTGACGGGGGTCGGCGGTGTTGGTCGTGGTGGCGGTCATGCGCGCTTTCCTTCCTTACGGCGCTTGGTATCGCCCTTCTTACGGGTGACCAGGAAGCGAGCGAGCATGTTGACGCCGAACGAGATGACGAAGAGCATCAAACCCGTTCCGATGAGGGCGGATCGCTGCAGTTCGTCGGAGATGGGGAAGTTCAATGCGATGTTCGCGGCGATCGTCTGCGAGTTGTAGCCGTCCGTGAGGAGGTGCACGGAGAAGATCAGCGACGGCGAGATGATGAGCGCGATGGCCATCGTCTCACCCAGCGCGCGACCGAGTCCGAGGAGGGTCGCCGACACCATGCCGCTACGGGCGTAGGGCAGCACCGCCAGCTTGATCATTTCCCATCGAGTGGCACCGAGCGCGAGCGCGGCCTCTTCGTTGAGACGCGGGGTCTGCAGGAAGATCTCTCGGCTGATCGAGGTCACGATCGGCAGGATCATCACGGCCAGCACCACGCCACCGGCGAGCATCGTGGAGCCGGTCGAGGACACGGGGCCTTCGAAGAGGGGAATCCACCCCAGGTACTCATTGAGGAACTGCGACAGCGGCAGCAGCAGGGGGCGGATCACGATGATGCCCCACAGCCCGAACACGATCGAGGGGACGGCCGCCAGGAGGTCGATGACGTATCCCAGGGGGCCGGCGAGTCGCCGCGGGGCGTAGTGCGAGATGAACAGCGCGATGCCGATCGCAACGGGAGCGCCGAGGATCATGGCGATGAAGGCGGCCCAGATGCTTCCCCACAGGAGGGGGGCGACGTACTCCCAGAAGCTTCCCCACGGCACCTGCGCGGGGTTCTGGATAGCGCTCAGCGACGGATTGTCGACCCAGTTCGCCGAGATGGCGGGCAGACCCTGGATGATCAGGAAGATGGCGACGCCCGCCAGGATCACGAGGATCGATATCGCGGACGCGGTGGAGAGGCCGAGGAAGATCGTGTCGCCCGGACGGCGCTTCGCAGCGATCTTCGCGGGCGTGGGGGCGGAGGCGGTCGCGTTAGTCATTGCGCTCCTGTGGGTGACGGGTCGACACCTTGACTCCTTCAGTCGGGCTTCGCCGGGTGGTCGGGTTGCGCATGAGCTGGTCGGACACTCAGCGCGGCCTCCGAAGCAATGACTTCGGCAACCCCGCTCAGTGTTGTCCCCGGCCGAGGAGAACCTCGGCCGGGGACAGCTGTTTCAGATCAAAGATCTGAATTACTTGATCGCGGCGATGCTCTCCTGAGCGGCCTCGAGGATCTCGGTCGGCAGCGGAGCGGAACCGGCGTTCTTGGCAGCGATGGCCTGGCCATCGGTGCTGGTCACGAACGAGAGGTAGCTCTTCGTGAGAGCAGCCTGGTCGGCGTCCTTGAAGGTGGAGCAGACGACCGCGTACGAAGCCAGCGGGATCGGGTAGGTCTCAGCCGTCAGCTTCGAGTAGTCGAACTTCTTCGACAGGTCGCCGGTCACGCCGTTCGAGGCGTCGACCGCCGCGGCGGTGAACGTTGCGGCGACAGCGTCGGGGCTGAACTCGATGGGAGTTCCGTCCTGGATGATCGCGACCGAGCTGAGGTCACCGATAGCGGAGTGGTCGGCGTAGCCGATCGTGTTCGCACCCGACGTCACGGTGTTGACGACGCCCGAGCCGCCCTTCTGAGCCGACACGTTGCCGGTGACGGGCCACGCGTTGGCGGCGGGGTAGGGCCAGTCGGTCGTCTGCGCAGCGGCGAGGTAGTTGGTGAAGTTCTGCGTGGTGCCCGAGCCGTCCGAACGCACGACGGTGGTGATGGCGCCGGCGGGAAGCGCGGTGCCGTTGTCGGCCGTGATGGCGGGGTCGGACCAGTCGGTGATCTGCAGGTTGAAGATCTTGGCGATCGTCGCGCCCGAGAGCTTGAGGTCGGTGACGCCCTCGACGTTGTAAATGATCGAGACGCCGTCGAGGTAGACGGGGATGTTGATGCCACCCTCGCAGAGAGCCTGCGACTGCTCGGTCTGGTCGGCCTTCAGGGGCGAGTCGGAGCCGGCGAAGTCGTAGGCGCCGCTCAGGAAGTTGGTGACGCCACCGCCGGAGCCCTGCGACTGGTCGTAGTTCACGGTCACGCCGGCGACCTGCGCCTTGTACGCGCTGATCCAGGCGTTCTGGGCGTTGCCCTGGGCGCTGGAACCGCCCGCGGTCAGGGTGCCGGTGCCACTGGTGTCGATGGTCGCGGCGACCTCGTCGCTGGCTGCGGAGGACGAGGAGCTGGGGGCGGCGCTGGAGCCGGCCGTGCTGCCGGACGAGCAGCCGGCGAGGGCGAGGGCTGCGACGGCAGCCACGGCGCCCAGCTGGGCGAAACGAGTGAGCTTCACTGTGTGAATCCTTCGGATAAGGAGGAGAAAACCCGGTAAGGGTTCGAAACCCGGTGCAGGGTTCGCAGTGCACGCTAGACAGCCACTCTTAAGGGCCCGGGCTGAAGAGGTGAACGGAAGGTGAACGGCCCCGGGATTCCGCGGGTAAACGGGCCGCAAGATTAGGATGGGGTCATGGCTAAGACGACGAAAACCGAGCGCCGGGCATTCGACGCGTTGAAAGATGCCGCGGACGCATCCAAGACCGCGAAGAAGGCCGCGAAGACGCTCGAGGGCAAGCCGGCACGTGCCCTGAAGGAGCTCGCGAGCGAGGCGGCGGAGATCGCCGACCTGTCGAAGAAGGCTGTGCGCAAGCATCCGAAACGCGTCGCCAAGCGAGCCGAGAAGGTGACGGCGAAGACCGAGGCGGCCACCGAGGTCGCCCTGAAGGCCAAGCGCCGGCCCCCGATGGTGCTCAAGGGCAAGAAGGCCCCCATCACGGTGACGCCCTCGGCCGAGGCGCCGTCGGTCGCCCCTACCCCCGCGGTCAAGGCTCCCGGGGCCGTCCCCGACTCCCTCGAGGTCGCCGAGCTGCTCGTGGCCGAGGCGGCGGCACCCGTCGTGGTGTCGCACGAGAGCTGGACGGTCGCGCAGCTGCGGGCCCGGGCCCGCGATGAGGGTCGGGCCGGGTACTCCCGTTTGACCAAGAGCCAACTGGTCGAACTGCTCGGCTTGGCGTGACCGACCCCGCCTCCTCGACCGCACAGGCGGTACTCGACCGCTCGGCAGAGGCGCCGGCGCCGCGCACCCTCATCGACGTCCTCGCCTCCGTGGCGAGCCGCCATCCCGAGGCCTCGGCGATCGACGACGGCTCCGGCGCCCTCAGCTATCGCGAGCTGATGGCCCGCGTCCGGCTGACGGCCGCTCGTCTGCACGCGGCGGGCGTGCGTCGCGGCGACCGTGTCGGGGTGCGCATGCCGTCGGGCTCGAAGGAGCTTTACGTCTCGATCCTCGGCGTCCTCGCCGCGGGCGCCGCCTACGTACCCGTCGACGCCGACGACCCCGACGACCGCGCCCGCTTGGTCTTCGGCGAGGCCGGCGTCGTCGGGATCGTCACCGGCGGGGGCACCTACACCCCGACGTTGCCGGCCGAAGAGCAGGAATCGGATGCCGGCGCCGCCCTCTTCGCGGGAGCAGCCCCCCACCCGAGCACCCGGGCGATCGAGGTCGTGGCCCCACCCAGCGTCGACGATGACGCGTGGATCATCTTCACGTCCGGCTCGACCGGGGTGCCGAAGGGCGTGGCCGTGTCGCACCGCTCCGCCGCCGCCTTCGTCGATGCGGAGGCGCGACTGTTCCTGCAGGACGCTCCACTGGGTCCGGGCGATCGCGTGCTCGCCGGTCTCTCGGTGGCCTTCGACGCTTCGTGCGAGGAGATGTGGCTGGCGTGGGGGCACGGCGCATGTCTCGTGCCCGCTCCGCGCTCGCTCGTGCGCTCGGGGGAGGACCTCGCCCCCTGGCTGCTTCGGCAGGGCATCACGGTGGTCTCCACCGTTCCCACTCTCGCCGCGATGTGGCCGAGCGATTCCATCGAGAACGTGCGCCTGCTCATCTTCGGTGGCGAGGCCTGCCCGCCCGAACTGGCTGCCCGACTGGTCGCCGAGGGGCGAGAGGTGTGGAACACCTACGGCCCGACCGAGGCCACCGTCGTCGCGTGCGCCGCGCTGCTGGACGGCTCTGTGCCCATCCGCATCGGGCTGCCCCTCGACGGCTGGAAGCTCGCCGTCGTCGACGCCGCGGGCCACCGGGTCGCCGAGGGCGAGATCGGTGAGCTGATCATCGGCGGCGTCGGCCTGGCCCGCTACCTCGATCCGGCGAAGGACGCCGAGAAGTACGCCCCCATGCCGACGCTGGGGTGGGAACGGGCGTATCGCTCCGGTGACGTCGTGCGCTTCGATCGCGAGGGTCTGGTGTTCCAGGGCCGCGCCGACGATCAGGTGAAGGTCGGCGGACGTCGCATCGAACTGGGCGAGGTCGAGTCGGCCCTGCAGGATCTGCCGGGGGTGGCCGCGGCCGCCGTCGCCGTCCGGCACACCGAGGCGGGTGTTCCCATCCTCGTCGGTTACCTCGTCCTGGAGGGCGGGGGAGACCTCGACCGCGCCGCAGCGCGCGCCGCGCTGGGCGAACGGCTCCCGGCTGCGACCATCCCGCTGCTGGCCGTGGTGGACGAGTTGCCCGTGCGCACCTCCGGCAAGGTCGACCGGGCGGCACTGCCCTGGCCGCTCCCCGGTGTCGACGCCCCGGTGGCTGCCGGACTCACGCCCACCGAGGCGTGGTTGGCCGAGCAGTGGCAAGCGGTGCTGGGAGCTGCGGTTCCCGACCGCAAGGTCGACTTCTTCGATCTCGGAGGTGGCTCGCTCAGCGCCGCGCAACTCGTTTCGCGCATCCGCGCCCGAGTGCCGGAGTTCTCCGTCGCCGACATCTACGACGTCCCGCGTCTGGGTGCGATGGCCAAGGCGCTCGGTTCTCTCGACGAGGACGACGCGGCGGCGGCGTTTCACCGTCCGCTGCCGACCCCGCGCTCGACGCAGTGGGCGCAGACCCTGCTGGGGGTACCGTTGTTCATCCTGGCGGGCATCCGCTGGCTGCTGTACCTGCTGACCGCCAGCGCCCTGCTTCAGCTCGTCCCCGGGTTCGAGGTGCTCCCCGCCACGCCCTGGGGAGTGCTCGTGGTCGGGCTGCTCGTCTTCTCCACCCCGTTCGGCCGCATGGCGATCGCAGCGGCATCGGCCCGACTGCTGCTGCGGGGCGTCCGCCCCGGTGACTACCCGCGAGGCGGCAGCGTGCACCTGCGGTTGTGGCTCGCCGAGCAGATCGCCGACCAGATCGACGCCGTCGGACTCGCCGGGGCGCCGTGGATCTCGTACTACGGCCGGGCGCTGGGCGCCAAGATCGGTCGCGACGTCGACATGCACACCCTTCCTCCGGTGACGGGGATGCTGGAGATCGGAGACGGCGCTTCGATCGAACCCGAAGTCGACCTCACCGGCTACTGGATCGACGGCGACCTCGTCCGGATCGGGGAAGTGCGGATCGGTGCCCAGGCCGCCGTCGGCGCGCGCAGCACCCTCGCGCCCGGCACCCGGATCGGCCAACGCGCCGAGATCGCCCCCGGCTCCGCGGTCTTCGGCCGCGTGAAGGCCGACCAGTACTGGGCGGGTTCGCCCGCCGTGCGCGTCGGCGGTGCGGCCGAGGGCTGGCCCGTCGGACGCCCGCCCGCCCCGCACCGGTGGCTGTGGGCCTACGGCGCCTCCGCCGTCGTCCTCGCGCTGCTTCCCCTGGCAGCCTTCGCCGTCGGCGGCCTCGTGCTGGCTCAGGGTCTTCGCGGCGCGTCGGATCTGGCGACCGCCCTGGTTGCGGCCCTGGCCTGGCTCATCCCCGCCGTCCTCGTCGCCGGGGTCGTCTTCGCCGGCGCCGTGGTCGTGCTCGTGCGCGTCCTCTCGCTCGGGCTGCACGAAGGCACCCACCCCGTGCGCAGTCGCGTCGCCTGGCAGGCGTGGACCATCGAGCGGCTGCTCGACTCCGCCCGCACGATCCTCTTCCCGCTGTACTCGAGCCTGTTCACCCCCGTGTGGTTGCGGATGCTGGGCGCCCGCGTCGGGCGCGATGTCGAAGCATCCACCGTCCTGCTCATCCCCTCGATGACGCGCATCGAGGACGGCGCCTTCCTCGCCGACGACACCATGGTCGCCTCGTACGAACTGCACGGCGGGTGGCTGCGCATCGGACAGGTGCGCATCGGCAAGCGGGCGTTCCTGGGCAACTCGGGCATGGCGGCGCCCGGTCACCGGGTGCCGCGCGACGGCCTGGTCGCGGTGCTGTCCTCCGCCCCCCTGCGGGCGAAGGCAGGGTCGTCGTGGCTCGGCTCGCCCGCCGTGCGCCTGCGCCGTCTCTCGGCGGAGGGCGACGAATCGCGCACCTACCGTCCGACCACGCGCCTGCGCGTGGCGCGGGCCCTCTGGGAGCTCTGCCGCATCGTGCCCGTTGTCGTGACGTGCGGGCTCGGCCTGCTCGTGCTCTTCGCGCTCGCCGGCCTGTGGGTGAGCGTGGGTCCGGTCTGGACCCTGCTGCTGTCGGGTCTCGTGCTGCTCGCGGCGGGCGCGGTGGCCGCCGGGGTGACGACTCTCGCCAAATGGGCGATCGTCGGCCCGATCCGCACGGGGGAGCACCCCCTGTGGTCGAGCTTCGTGTGGCGCACCGAGGTCTCCGACACCTTCACCGAGATGCTCGCGGCACCCTGGTTCGCCCGCGCGGCCACCGGCACGCCCGCCCTGGCGATCTGGCTGCGCAGCCTCGGCGCCCACATCGGTCGCGGCGTGTGGTGCGAGAGCTACTGGCTGCCCGAACCCGACCTCGTGACCCTCGGCGACGCGTCGACGGTCAACCGCGGCTGCGTCGTGCAGACGCACCTCTTCCACGACCGCATCATGAGTCTGGATGCTGTCGAACTGGAGGCCGGTTCGACCCTGGGCCCGCACAGCGTCATCCTGCCCGCCGCGACCGTCGGCGCGCACGCGACGGTCGGTCCCGCCTCCCTCGTCATGCGCGGTGAGACCGTGCCGGTGGGCACGCGGTGGAGCGGCAACCCGATCGGACCCTGGCGCGCGGTGAAGGCGCGCGCCTACCAGTCCACCCAATGATCTCTTCAGCCGTCACACCGCTGACCTCGCCGAACCGGAAGAGCGTGACTCCGATCCTCCCCGACTCCTATACCCCGCAGAGCGGCGACCCGACGTTCGCCGTCGCCTCCTACGACCTGCGCCTCGACTATCGGGTGCGCACCAACCGCCTGGAGGGCGTCGCCGTCCTCGAGGCGGTGGCCGTGACCGAGCTGCGTACCTTCACCCTCGATCTCGTCGGGTTGCGCGCAAGCCGCGTACGGGTCGACGGGGCGGCCAAGACCGCGTACCGGCAGGGTCCGCGGAAGGTGCGCGTGACCCCGCCGCAGACCATCGCGGCCGGTGCGCACTTCACGGTCGAGATCGTCTACGCGGGCCAGCCTGCGCCACGGCGCTCGCGGTGGGGGGCGGTGGGTTGGGAAGAGCTCGAGGACGGGGTGATCGTGGCCGGTCAGCCGACCGGAGCTCCGACATGGTTCCCCTGCAACGACCGTCCGAGCGACCGCGCCCTCTACCGTCTCGAGGTGACCACCGACGACGGGTACGAGGTCGCAGCCACCGGGATGACCGGCCGGGTGGTCCGCCGAGGCGGCACCGTCACCACGACCTTCGCCTCCTCGACCCCCACGGCCAGCTACCTGGCGGCCGTGCACATCGGGCGCTATCGCACGTCGACGCTGCCGGGCACCGGGTCGGCGGGTATCCCGCAGGTGCGGGTGACCGCACCCCCGGCGTTGCGGGCGCGGGTCGCCACGGCTTTCGCCGCCGTACCGCGCATGCTCGCAGCGTTCGATGCCGCGTTCGGTCCGTACCCGCAGGACACCTGCACGCTCGTCGTCACCGCCGACGTGCTGGAGATCCCGCTGGAGGCACAGGGTCTCGCGGTCTTCGGTGCCAACCACCTGGTGCCGGCGGCCCAGCGACTCGTGGCACACGAGCTTGCCCACCAATGGTTCGGCAACAGCGTGGGCCTTGCTCGATGGCAGGACATCTGGCTCAACGAGGGCTTCGCCTGTTACGCCGAATGGGTCTGGTCGGAAGCATCCGGCTCCGCCTCTGCCGCGGTCCTCGCCGCAGCCGCGCATGCCGGTCTGCTCGCTCAGCCGCAGGATCTCGTCATCGCCGACCCGGGCGCCGACCTCATGTTCGACGACCGCGTGTACAAGCGCGGGGCGCTCGCCCTGCACGCGCTACGGATCCAGCTGGGCGACGGGGGCTTCTTCGCGCTGCTGCGGGAATGGGCGGACACCTACCGCCACGCGACAGTGGTCACCGACGACTTCCGCGCGGCCGTCACCCGAGCCGGGGGAATGGCCGCCGCCGCGGTGCTCAGCGCGTGGATCGATCGGGCTCCGTTGCCGCCGCTGCCGCGCTGAGCGGCTCTGCGGATGCGAAGAGCGCTGCGGGTGTCAGCAGCGCTGCGGGGGTGACGAGCGCTGCCGACACGACGATCCCCGGCGGGCCCGTCAGGTCGAAGCCGCTCAGCGGTGCGTAGCGCCCGGGCACCCGGGCGGCCCACCCCGAGGCTCCACGGGTCACCTCGACCTCGGCGGGCTCGATGCGAAGGCCGCGCCCGTCGGCTTTGAGCGCCGCCTCGACGCGGGTCCAGGCACGCACGTCGGCAGGGCGGCCGCGGCCGAGGACGCCGGTCAGGCCCGCGCGGTCGCGCACGCCGTCGACGAGCGGTTCGGCGTCGATGCCGAGTCGGGAGGCGTTCGCCCGCGCGGTCAGGCCGACGATCGCGTAGACGCCGGCGTACGTGACCGAGGCGAGCAGCGGGGCGTCATCGAGGCGTACCGGGCCGTGCGGGCCGCCGCAGAAGGGGCAGGGGTTCGAGATGCGCGCGGCCGGGACGAGGGTCCGGATCAAGCTCCACGCCACGTCCCGGCGGTCGTCGCCGTCGGCGACTGCCGCCCACACGAGGTGGACCGTCTCGGTCATGACTCAGAAGCGGGGATCGTGCGTCTCGATCGCGATGATGCCCGAACCGGGGTCATCGACCGAGAGATGGGCGACCGAGAACGCCGCCGTGTCCAGGTTCGACGGACTGCCGAGGTAGGCCCCGGGCATCGTGCCGGTCGTGTACGCCAACTCGGTCATGATGTCGGGCAGCACCGGTCCGTGACTGCAGAGCACGACGGGCTTGCGCGCAGCGACCCGTGCGCGCACGACGGTCTTCGCATCCGAGGCGCCGATCTCCCACGCCTCCTGACTGATGAGCTCCGTGCGTTCGATGCGGCGGCCGAGGGCGGCGGACAGCGGGGTCACGGTCCTCACGCAGCGCTCGGCGGGGCTCGACCAGATGCGGCGCACCCCGAACGCCAGCAAGGGGGCGACGAGGGCGTTCGCCTGTCGACGCCCGCGGGTCGTCAGCGGACGCTCGCCCTCCGTGCCCTCCCACTCGGTGCGCGCCTTCGCCTTCGCATGGCGGAGCGCCACAAGGGGGAAGGTGCGCAGCACCCCTTCGTCCACGCGCGCGGCGAACGACTCGAGGATCTCGCGGTCGACGGGGTAGCTCAGCCGAGCGCGCGCCTTCTTCAGACTCAGCCACTCGACGGCGGCGATCTCTTTGTTGGGCGTGAACGTGGAGGTCTGGATCGCAGCATCCGTCGCCTCGGCGGCCCAGTAGTGCACGATCTTCTCGCGCCCGTTCGGCAGACGGTAGTGCGAGACGCCGACCGGGATTCCGAGCGAGACGCGGATGCCGGTCTCTTCCCGGATCTCGCGGACGGCCGTCTCCATGAGCGTCTCGTTCGCCTCGACCTTGCCCTTCGGCAGGGTCAGATCACGGTAGCTCGCCCGCGAGACGAGAAGCACGCGCAGCTTGCCGTCGACGAGGCGCCACACCACTCCGCCCGCCGCGAAGACGGTCGAGTCGGTCACCGCACCGCCCGCGCACGTCGACGCCGCTGAATGTTCGCCATTGTGCGCTCCTGCATATCGACGAGCGGTTTGCCCTCGTCGTCGGTGCTGTGCCGGTACCACTCGCCGTCGGCGTCGAGGTGCCACGAGCTCGTCGTGGGGCTCATGGCCAGATCGAAGAGGTCGTGCAGCTCGGTGAGCTGCAGCGGGGCGATCACCCGCACGAGGGCTTCGACGCGCCGGTCGAGGTTGCGGTGCATCATGTCGGCGCTGCCGATGTACACCTGCGGGTCGCCGTCGTTGTCGAACGCGAAGATGCGGGAGTGCTCGAGGTAGCGACCCAGGATGCTTCGGACGGTGATGTTCTCACTCAGTCCGGGCACGCCCGGCTTCAGCGAGCAGATGCCGCGCACCCACACCTCGACCACGACGCCGGCCTGGCTGGCGCGATAGAGAGCATCGATGATCTGCTCATCGACCATCGAGTTGACCTTGATGCGCACCCGCGCCGGTCGACCCTCCTGGGCGTTCTGGCGCTCCTTCTCGATGAGGCGCAGCAATCCCTTGCGCAGGTGCAGCGGCGCCACGAGCAGACGCTTGAACTTCTTCTCGATCGCGTAACCGCTGAGTTCGTTGAACAGGCGGGTGAGGTCGCGTCCGACCTGGTCGTCCACGGTGAACAGCCCGAAGTCTTCGTAGATACGACTCGTCTTGGGGTTGTAGTTACCGGTTCCCACGTGGCTGTAGTGACGCAGCACGCCCTCTTCCTCGCGGATGACGAGCGCGAGCTTGCAGTGGGTCTTGAGTCCGACGAGGCCGTAGACCACGTGCACGCCGGCCTTCTCGAGCTTGCGAGCCCAGACGATGTTGTTGGCCTCGTCGAAGCGCGCCTTCACCTCGACGAGGGCCAGCACCTGCTTGCCGGCTTCGGCCGCGTCGATGAGGGCCTGCACGATCGGGCTGTCGCCGGAGGTGCGGTAGAGGGTCTGCTTGATGGCGAGCACGTGCGGATCGCGTGCGGCCTGCTCGAGGAAGGCCTGCACGCTCGTCGCGAACGACTCGTAGGGGTGGTGCACGAGCACGTCGCCGCGGCGGATGGCGGCGAACAGGTCGGCGCGGCCGTTCTGCTCGGCCGGCTGGAAGGCTGCCGCGGTCTTCGGCACGTGCGCCGGGTAATGCAGGTCGGTGCGATCGATGCGCGACAGGTCGAACAGACCGCGCAGGTCCAGCGGGCCGGGGAGGCGGTAGACCTCCTGTTCGGTGACGTCGAGCTCGGTGAGGAGCAGATCGAGTGTCACGTCGTCCATGTCGTCGGTGATCTCGAGGCGGATCGGCGGGCCGAACCGGCGACGCAGCAACTCCGCCTCGAGCGCCTGGATCAGGTTCTCGGTCTCGTCCTCCTCGATCGTCATGTCCTCGTTGCGGGTGAGGCGGAAGAGGTGATGATCGAGCACCTCCATCCCCGGGAAGAGGTGGCCGAGGTGGTTGGAGATGAGCTCTTCGAGCGGCAGGTAGCGCACGCGATCGCCGCCGCCGTCCACCCGCACGAACCGCGGCAGCATCGGCGGCACCTTCAGGCGCGCGAACTCCTGGCGACCGGTGCGTGCGTTGCGAACGCGGATCGCGAGGTTCAGCGACAGGCCGGAGATGTAGGGGAACGGATGCGCGGGGTCGACCGCGAGCGGCATCAGTACCGGGAAGACCTGCGTCTGGAAGTAGGTCGTCAGGCGGCCCTGATCCTCCTCGTCGAGCGAGCCCCACGTGACGACGTCGATGCCGGCGTCGGCGAGGGCCGGGCGCACCTGGTCGTTCCAGGTGGCGGCGTGGCGCAGCTGGAGGGCGTGCGCGTCGGCGGAGATGTCGGCCAGCACCTCTTGCGGGGAACGGCCGACGTTGGTCGGGACGGCGAGGCCGGTGAGGATGCGTCGGGCGAGGCCCGCGACACGCACCATGAAGAACTCGTCGAGGTTGCTCGCGAAGATCGCGAGGAAGTTCGCCCGTTCGAGCGTCGGGAGCGTGGGGTCTTCGGCGAGCTCCAGCACACGCTGGTTGAACGCCAGCCAGCTCAGCTCTCGATCGAGGTAGCGGTTCTCCGGCAGCTGTGCGTCGGCCGCTTCCACGGCCTCGTCGAAGTCGTCGTCATCCGCGTCTCCGAGACCCGAATCGAGGGCGTCGTGTTCGATCATTGCTTCATCATTGCAGGGTGAAGTGACACATGGATGAACGCCCGGGCGGCCGAACACCCTTTCGCCCGCGCGTCAACCCGTTCGACGGAGCTTTCGGCGGCGTGTGGGGTGGGCCCTCCCTGAACCGATCGGATAGACGATGTCATCACGCAACACCCTGGTCCGCTCCCTGCACGACCTCGGCCTCGCAGCCTGGTTCGGCGGCACTCTGATGGGTGCGGTCGGACTCAACGGCGGTACGGCCGCCGCCCAAGATCCCACGGAGCGGCTGCGCCTGTCCTCGCTCGGATGGGCGAAGTGGGCCCCCGTGCAGCTCGCCGCGATCGTCGTGCACGGCGTGGGCGGCATCGGACTCATCCTCGGCAACGAGGGACGTCTGGCCGCGCAGTCCGAGGCCCGCACCAATACGTCGGTGAAGCTCGTGGTCACCGCCCTCGCCGGCGGCGCGAGCCTTTACTCCGCCCTCCTCGGCGCGAAGATCGGCAAGCACGCGGCAGAGGGCGCCGAGGGCGTCACCGAACCCTCCGAGACGGCCTCGTCCGCCCTCAAGGCGGCTCAGAGCAAGCAGAAGGTGATGCAGTGGGTCATCCCGGTCCTCACCGGCGTGCTCATCGTCCTCGGAGCCCAGCAGGGCGAGCAGCAGCGCCCGGTCGCGGGCTTCCTCGACCGGTTCACCGGCAAGTAAGCCAGGCTTCGCCTCCGCGCCCCGTGCGTCTCAGGACGTGCGGGGCGCGACCGGTGGCTGGTCGTCTTCGTACACGTTGAAGCGGTAGCCCACGTTGCGCACCGTTCCGATGAGCTGCTCGAGGTCGCCGAGCTTGGCGCGCAGTCGTCGCACGTGCACGTCGACCGTGCGGGTGCCGCCGAAGTAGTCGTAGCCCCACACCTCGCTCAAGAGCTGCTCGCGGGTGAAGACCCGGGAGGGGTGCGTGGCGAAGAAGTGCAGGAGTTGGAACTCCTTGTAGGTCAGGTCGAGCGGCTTGCCGTGCACCTTCGCCGAGTACGACGACTCGTCGATCGAGATCCCGGAGGTCTGGATGCGACTGGACACCTGCTCCTTCGACATGCGCCCGATCGCGAGGCGCACGCGGGCGTCGACCTCGGCCGGCCCCGCGGTGACGAGGATCACGTCATCGACGCCCCAGTCCGTCGAGACCGCCGTGAGGCCTCCCTCGGTGACGACGAGCACCAAGGGCGCGTCGAGTCCGGTGGTGTTGAGGATCTTGCACAACGACTTCGCCCCGACCAGGTCGAGACGGGCGTCGACGAAGATCACATCGGCGCTGGGGGCGTTCACCAACTGCGCGGGCTCAGCGGGGATCTGCCTGACTCGGTGACTGAGCAACTCGAGTGAGGGCAGCACGGAACCTCCGCCGTGGGCGGAGCTCAGAACAAGAAGCTGTGCCAACCAGGACCTCCGATGTCGCGGCGTCCCGCGACGTGCCCATCTTAGGGCGCCGGGAACTCACCGGCGTTCGCGGTGCGCTGCGCGCCCGCCGTGCGCGACAATATGCGCATGGCCGTTCCGGAGCTCGTCCCACGTCGCACGGTCGGCGGAGTCATCGCCGTCTGGGTCGTCGCGGCGCTCCTGGGTATCGCGATCGCCGTCTTCGTCCCGGGTGACGGCCAGGCGCAGTGGCTCATCGTCGGACTCGGGGGCTGCATCGTGCTCTCCTTCATCGTGCAGCTCGGTTACGGGCGGTCGCAGCAGTTCGTCGAGCGGGTGGCCGCGAGCGTTCTCGGATCGCTGGTCGTGCTCGGCGTCATCAGCGCCGGGATCGGGCTCGCGGCGATCCTGCCCCGGTAGGATGGGCGCATGGATCTCCTCGCGCTCGAAGTGTTCTACGTGGGCCTGCTCGGCTTGGCGTCGCTCTCCATCGCCTTCGTCTCGGGCGTGGTGATCAAGAACCTCTACCGCGGTCAGCGCTGACGGCCATGTTCGACCTGCCGACCGATCTGCCCGCCGACCTGGCTCCCCTCTCGTGGCTCGTCGGAGTCTGGGAGGGCACCGGGGTCATCGACTACGAGGTCCCCGATCACCGCTACACCGGTGAGTTCGCCCACCGCGTGAGCTTCAGCCACGACGGCGGCGCACACCTCAACTACTCCGCGACCGCGTGGCTCGAATCCGACGCCGGTCCGATTCCCCTGGTCTCCGAGATCGGTTACTGGCGGCTCAGTCGCCCGGCCACCGACACCGACGCCGGCCCGGGCTTGCTCCCGCCGCGCACCTCGGGCGCGATCCGCACCGCCGACGATGTCGAAGCTCTGCGCAATGCGGAAGGCGCCTTCGACATCGAGGTGTCACTCGTGCACTCCGACGGCATCAGCGAGCTCTACCTCGGTCAGGCGAAGGGGCCCCGCATCGACCTGGCCACCGACGCCGTGGTGCGCCCCTCCGGCGCCCGCGACTATGCCGCAGCGACCCGGTTGTACGGGCTCGTCGACGGCCACCTGCTCTGGGCGTGGGACATCGCCGCCTTCGGCGAGGAGCTGCGTTCGCACGCCTCCGCGCGGCTCGCGCGGGCGGAGTGATGGGCGCGGACTACTCCCGCGTCGCCGGCGCCGTCGCGGACGAACGCGGGCTGCGTCATCTCGGCAGTCCTCTCGCTGAACAGCGCACGCTCGCCGAGGGGCGCGCTCTGGCCCCGCTCGGCGACCGCCGGGTGATCAGCGTCAGCGGCGAGGATCGACTCACCTGGCTGGATTCGCTGTCGTCGCAGGCGCTCAGCCACCTCGGGTCCGGGGTGAGCACCGAGCTGTTGATCCTCGACCCCCAAGGGCGTATCGAGCACGCCGCCGCCGTGGTCGACGACGGCGCGACGACCTGGCTGATCGTGGACGACACGGATGCTGCGGGCCTCCTCGCCTGGCTCCTGAAGATGCGCTTCCGCCTCCGCGTCGAGGTGCGCGACCGCGCCGACGAGCTCGCCGTCGTGGGCGGTACCGCCGCCGCGGTCGGTGCGCTCCGCGCGGAGGCGTTCTGGCACGACCCCTGGCCCGACGTCGCACCCGGCGGGCACGGTTACGCCCTCGTCGAGCCGCATCCGGGCCGCGAACGGGACTGGACCGAGGCGATCATCCCGCTCGCCGAACTCGACGCGATCATCGCCGCTGCCGAGCGCGGCGAGGCCGCGCTCGCGGGCCTCTCCGCCGTCGACGCCCTGCGGATCGCCGCCTGGCGGCCGCGGGCGAGCGCCGACGTCGACGAACGGACGCTGCCGCACGAGCTCGACTGGATGCGTACCGCGGTGCACCTGGCCAAGGGCTGCTACCGCGGTCAGGAGACGGTCGCGAAGGTGCACAACCTGGGCCACCCGCCTCGACGCGTCGTCGCGTTGCACCTGGACGGCAGCGAGAGCGTGCTGCCCGAGCCCGGCGCCGCCGTTCGCGACGGTGACTCCGTGCTCGGTGTGGTGACCTCGGTCGCCCTGCACTACGAGGAGGGGCCGATCGCCCTCGCTCTGATCAAGCGTTCCGCTCCGGTCGACGCCGACTTCGTGGTCGATACGGCGGACGGTCCGATCGCGGCGGCTCAGGAGGTCGTGGTTCCGCCCGATGCCGGGGCCACCGCATCCGTCCCGCGTCTTCCTCGTCTGGGCCGCCGCGCCCCCGCCTCATGATCGGATCATGGGGCCGTGGTGACACCGCCTGAGAAGACACCGCCGGCTGACGAGCCCACCCCCACCACGGGGGTGATCACGACCGGATGGCGCTCACGCTTCGATCTCCGCCCGGCGCTGGCGCGGGTGCGTGACTCCGCGACCGCCATCGTGCAGATCGTCGTCGCCGCCACGGGCGCGTATACGTTCGCCCAGCTCGTGCTGGGCCACCCCGTGCCCCTCGTGGCGGCGACCGTGACGGTGTCGAGCCTCGGGCTCGTCCGAGACGCGCGTCCTCGCCGCGTCGCGGAGACCGTCGTGGGGATGCTGGTGGGCATTCTGATCGCCGAGATCATCTACGTCGTCGCCGGCAGCGGGTGGTGGCAGCTCGCTCTTGCTCTCGGCGTCACCTTGATCGTCGCGCGCTTGCTCTCCGCCCAACCCGGCTTCGCGATCGCGGCGGCGATCCAGGCCCTCATCGCCCTGACGATCGCGGCGGGAGCGCCCCCGTTTCTCCGCCTCCTGGACGGGCTCGTCGGGGGAGCGGTGGCGCTCCTGGTGACCGCCCTCGTCCCGCGGACGGCCCGCCGCACCGAGCTGCGCGACGCGCTCGCGCTCTTCGACGGCTTCGAGAGCGCGGCTTCCACCCTCGCGCAAGCCCTGCGGCGGGGCGACCGGATGCGGGCCGAGCGGGGGCTCGAGAAAGCGCGCGCCCTGCAGTCGCGCGTCGACGCCTGGCGGACGACCCTCGAATCGAGCATCGGCATCGCCCGCATCTCCCCGTTCCTGCACCGGCAGCGCTCGGAGCTCGCCCGTCACGCCCGGGTGCAGCAATCGATGGACCTCGCGACGCGCAACCTGCGAGTGGTCGCTCGGCGCACCCTCTACCTCTCCGACGACGGCGTCGCCCGGCCGGTGGCCGCCGACCTGCTCGGCGAGCTCGCCCGCGGAGCGCGCCTGGTGGCCGACTCGCTCGACGACATCTCGCTCGAACCCGCCGCGCGCGCGACGGTCCGCGCGGTGGCCGCCCGCCTCGACCCGGAAGCGGTGCTTCCCGGCGCAAGTCTCGGGGAACACAACCTGATCGCGGCCCTGCGGCCGCTCGCGGTCGACCTGCTCACGGCGACCGGCATGACCTACGACGAGGCCCGTCGCGTCGTGCCGCGCATCTGAGCGCACACCCTCAGCTCGGCGCCACCGCGCTCCACGGCACGGTGATTTCCCCCAGCCGCCAGCGCGCCCGATCACGCAGCTCCCACCCCGACTGCGCCATCGCGCCCAGCGCGGTGCGCCACCGCACCACCGGCCCGAACGGCGACTGCACGGCCGCGCGCTCCCACTCCCGATCGAGGGCGGCGAAGAACGCGTGCACCCGCTCGCCGGGGACGTTGTGGTGGATGAGCGCCTTCGGCAGGCGCTCGGCGGCGATCGAGGGGCGCTCGAGGCCCGCCAGCCGCAGCGACAGGGTGAGCGTCTGCGGCACCGTGTCGGCGGAGATCTGCGCCCACGTCACGACCCGCCCGATCTCATCGCAGGTGCCCTCCACCAGCACGCCACCCGGGGCGAGTCGCCCCGCCATCCGCCGCCAGGCATCGCTAACGGCGGCCTCGTCGTACTGACGGAGCACGTTCATCGCGCGAACGATCACCGGGCGCCGGCCCGCAGGCAGCGGGATCTCGAAACCGCCGCGCCCGAAGGAGACGCCGGTCACGCCGCTCGCTGCCAGCTGTTCCTGCGCGCGTGCCACGCGGTCCGCGTCGATCTCCAGGCCTCGTACCTGCACATCAGCACGTTCTCGCCGCAGACGGGCGTGGAGTTCGAGGGTGGTGACGGCGCTCGCACCGAACCCCAGGTCGATCACGAGCGGGTCGTCGGCACGGCGGAGGGCCGGGTGCCGGGCGATCCACCGATCGACCCGGCGCAGCCGGTTGGTGCCGGTGGTGCCCCGCGTGACCTGCCCCACCACAGCCGCGCCCATGGCCCCATGATGCCAGCCCCCGCTGGATAGACTGGCGCCATGACTGCGCCTTCTACGCTCATCCTTCTTCGTCATGGCCAGAGCGAGTGGAACGAGCTCAACCTCTTCACCGGTTGGGTCGATGTCCGCCTCACCGAGCAGGGCAAGGCCGAGGCCGCGCGCGGCGGACAGCTGCTGGCCGAAGCGGGCCTCCTTCCCGACGTGCTGCACACCTCGGTGCTCAGCCGGGCGATCCAGACGGCCAACCTCGCGCTGGACGCGGCCGATCGACTGTGGATCCCGGTGACGCGCTCGTGGCGCCTGAACGAGCGCCACTACGGCGCCCTCCAGGGCAAGGACAAGGCGCAGACGCTGGAGGAGTTCGGTCCCGAGCAGTTCAAGCTGTGGCGCCGTTCCTTCGATGTGCCGCCGCCGCCGCTCGCCGATGACAGCGAGTTCAGCCAGGTGGGCGATCCCCGCTACGTCGGGATCGACGGCGACATCCCCCGTACCGAATCGCTGAAGCTCGTCATCGACCGCCTGCTGCCCTACTGGGAGTCCGCGATCGTGCCCGATCTGCGCGCCGGCAGGACGGTGCTCGTCACCGCGCACGGCAACTCGCTCCGCGGCCTCGTGAAGCACCTCGAGAACATCGGCGACGACGAGATCGCGGAGCTCAACATCCCCACCGGCATCCCGCTCGTCTACCGACTCGACGAGAACCTCGAGCCGCTCGGCAAGGGCGAGTATCTCGACCCCGCAGCCGCCGCCGCGGGTGCCGCGGCCGTCGCGGCGCAGGGCAAGGGCTGAATTCACGCGTGAAACGAAGAAGAGCGGATGCTGACAGCATCCGCTCTTCTTTCGTTACGGCGAACTGATCAGGCGACCACGACGCTCTCGTCGGCGCCGGCCCAGTCGCCGGTGGCGAGGTAGACCACGCGCTTGGCGACCGAGACCGCGTGATCCGCGAAGCGCTCGTGGTAGCGGCTCGCGAGGGTGGCGTCGACGGTCGTACCGGCTTCGCCCTTCCACGTCTCGCCCAGCACCTTCTCGAAGACGCTGAGGTGCAGCTCGTCGATCGAGTCGTCGAGGTTGCGGATCTCTTCCGCGTGCTTCAGGTCCTCGGTGCGCAGCAGCTCCACGAGCATGTGGGCGACCGTGACGTCGAGTTCGCCCATGCGGGTGAAGGTGGACTTGAGCCCGCGCGGGATCGCCCGCTCGGGGAAGCGCGAGCGGGCCAGCTGAGCGATGTGCTCGGCCAGGTCGCCCATGCGCTCCAGTGATGCGCTGACGCGCAGGGCCGTCACGACGATCCGCAGGTCGCGGGCGACCGGCTGCTGACGGGCGAGGATCTCGATCGCCAGCTCGTCGAGAGCTGCGGCCTTATCGTCGATCACGGCGTCGGCTTCGATGACCGCCTCGGCGAGGGCGACGTCGCTGCTCGCGAACGCCATCGTCGCCCGCTCGATTGCGACGGCGACGAGCTCGGCGATCTCGACCAGCCGTCCTTGGACGTCCTCGAGGGACTGGTGGAATACTTCGCGCATCGCACTAACCTTCCTGAGTCGCGGCACATCGGTTTACATCCCGCGACTCTGCGATTTTCTCCAGCCGAGGTTAACGAGCGGTGCCGTAGGAGTGAATACTAACGGCGCGCCTGGCCGCGCCACCGTCCGGAGGCGGGGGTTGACGTCTCCCGCCGTTTACCCTTGAGCCATGGATCAGACGCGGCTCGCGCTGCTCTCCCTTCTTCTGGGAGTGGTGATCGGCGGCAGCATCGTCGGTCTGGTCGTGACCGCTTTCCGCATGCGCGAGCGCGCGATGACCGCCACCTCGGACGAGATCCCGGAGGGCGTCGGCGAAGTTCTGGGCGCGATGGACGATGCGGCCATCGTGACGGATGCGTCCTCGACGGTGCTCGCCGCATCCGCCCCGGCGGAGGCGTTCGGCATGAGGGTCGGCGAGGTCGTCCCGAGCGACGAGGTGCGCACTCTGGCGCGCTCGGCCCGCACGACCGGCGCCACGGTCACCGAGACCCTTCGACTGCGACGCGGGAGCGCACCGGCCGAAGCGCGACTGATCGCGGCGCGGGCGACGGTCATCTCGCCGCGCCTCACGCTCGTCGTCATCCGCGACATCACCGAACGCGAGCGGGTGGAGGAGATGCGACGCGACTTCGTCGCCAACACCAGTCACGAGCTGAAGACGCCCATCGGCGCGGTCAGTCTGCTCGCCGAGGCCATCGAGTCCGCCGCCGACGATCCCGATCAGGTGCGGGTGTTCACCGCGCGCCTCAGCGCCGAAGCATCCCGCCTCGCCGCTCTCACCTCGCGCATCATGAGCCTCTCCCGCCTGCAGGCTTCGGACGAACTCAACGAGGTGCGCGACGTCTCGATCGACGAGGTCGTGGCCTCGGCCGTGGACGCCCACACCCTCCAAGCCGATTCCGCACAGGTGACGCTCGTCCGCGGGGGCACCCGCGGGCTCTACGTGCGCGGCGACGGGCAGGTGCTCAGCGAGGCGCTGGGCAACCTCGTCGCCAACGCGATCGCCTATTCTCCGCTGGGTTCGAGCGTGGGGGTGGGGGTCAAGGCCGTCGACCAGATCGTGGAGATCGCCGTCACCGACCGCGGGATCGGCATCCCCGAAGCCGACCAGCAGCGCGTGTTCGAACGGTTCTACCGTGCCGACCAGGCGCGCTCGCGCCGCACCGGCGGAACCGGACTCGGCTTGTCGATCGTCAAGCACGCCGTCCAACGTCACGGCGGCGAAGTCCGGCTGTGGTCTCGTCCCGGCCGCGGCTCCACGTTCACCATCCGCCTCCCGCTGACGGCGACGCCCGACCATGAGGCGCCGCGCACCAAGGCCCGCCGGAAGTCGCGCAAAGCGGCACCGGCGGTTCGCACCACACCCGTGAAGGGGGACACCGCATGACTCGAGTGTTAATCGTCGAGGACGAACCCGACCTCGCAGACCCGCTCGCCTATCTGCTGCGCCGTGAGGGCTACGACGTGGAGATCGCCGAGGACGGCGCGATCGCTCTCACGGCCTTCCGCGAGCGGGGAGCCGACATCGTGCTGCTCGACCTGATGCTGCCGGGGATGCCGGGAACCGAGGTGGCTCGACAGCTGCGGCTCAGCTCGGCGGTGCCGATCATCATGCTGACCGCGAAGGACTCGGAGGTGGACATCGTGGTGGGCCTCGAACTCGGGGCCGACGACTACGTGACCAAGCCCTACTCGGCGCGGGAGCTGCTGGCCCGGATGCGCGCCGTGCTGCGCCGCTACGCGCAGGTCGAGGCCGACCTCGACGATCGCGTGCTCAACGGCGGGCGGGTGATGCTCGACATCGATCGGCACACCGTGTCGGTGGAGGGCGGCGAGATCAGCATGCCGCTCAAGGAGTTCGAGCTTCTCGAGGTGCTCATGCGCAACGCCGGTCGCGTTCTGACCCGCGGTCAGCTGATCGACCGGGTGTGGGGCACCGACTATTTCGGCGACACCAAGACGCTCGACGTGCACATCAAGCGCATCCGCTCACGGATCGAGCAGAACCCCAGCGATCCGAGCATGCTCGTCACCGTTCGCGGGCTCGGCTACCGCTTCGAGGGCTGAACCCGGCGCTGATCGATGGGCTTCCCCTTCGGGGGGAGCCCATCTGGGTTAGGGCAGGAGGTCGCTGTAGTAGTCGAGGCGGCCGTCGAGGACCGGCACCTGGTAGAGCACGCCTTCGGCGTCACCCGACTGGAAGTAGACGGGGATCGTCTCGCCCGGGAGGGCGCCGATCGATTCGAGCTCGAGGGGTTCGGTGTCCTCATCGGGCGCGCCGAAACTGACGGTCTCATTGGCCGGCACGCGGACGGTGGCCGTCTGGGCGCTCGAGCCGTCGCCGATGTCGAGGGTGAGGGTCTCGGGGTCGTCGGTGGCGTTCACCACGGCCGCGATCATGGTGGCCGTCTCGCCCTCGTCATCCGTGATGATCAAGGCGTTGCGCACCTGCAGCGGCCCGGAGTCGGGGATGTTGACCCCGTCGCCCGGCGAGTACGGGATCTCTGTGGCCTGCTCGGACACCAGGGCGCAGCCTGACGTCCCGAGAAGGACGACGGCACCCAGGGCGACAGACGCGATGAGGCGGGAATTCACAGATCCTCCCAGCGGAGCAGACGACATCCCCTGCAGTCTATGCGGTCGCCGGTGCGAGCGGCGGACGGCCCGGCACCACAGGGCTGCCTGGGGGTGGAGAACCTTAGCGCAAAGCCGCCTGTGGTATCCTGGACGTTGCCGAAAGGACATAACTCCATGCTTTTTGAGGTTGGCGAAACCGTCGTCTACCCCCATCACGGGGCGGCCACGATCATCGAGGTCAAAGACCGGATCATCAGGGGCGAGACGAAGAAGTACCTGAAGCTCAACGTCACGCAGGGAGACCTCGTCATCGAGGTGCCTGCGGAGAACGTCGATCTGGTGGGTGTCCGCGATGTGATCGGTAAAGAGGGGCTCGACCGCGTGTTCGAGGTCTTGCGTGCCCCCTTCACCGAAGAGCCCACGAACTGGTCCCGCCGGTACAAGGCGAACCTCGAGAAGCTCGCTTCCGGTGACGTCATCAAGGTGAGCGAGGTCGTGCGCGACCTGTGGCGCCGCGACCAGGACCGCGGGCTGTCGGCCGGCGAGAAGCGGATGCTGGCGAAGGCCCGTCAGATCCTCGTCTCCGAGTTGGCCCTGGCCGAGAAGACCGACGAGGAGCGCGCTGGATTGGTGCTCGACGAGGTCCTCGCAAGCTGAGGCCGCCCGCTAGCGTGGGGTGGTGAGCATGCTCCCCGTCCCACGCCTTGCCGTCATCGTCGTCGCCGCCGGTGCCGGCACGCGCTTGGGCGCCGGAGGGCCGAAAGCCTTCATCGGCCTCGACGAGGACTCGATCCTTCGTCACGCCCTCGCGAACGTGTTCGCCGGGCCCGAGGCGCAGGTCGTCATCGTCACCCCGACAGGGTTCGAAGGCGACGCGCTGACCGATGCGCTCGCCGTGGCGGGCGACCGTCGTGAGCTGATCACCGTGGTCACCGGTGGACGCGCCCGCCAGGACTCCGTGGCGGCGGGGCTCGCGGCCGTCTGGGCAGACGTCGAGTACGTGCTCGTCCATGACGCTGCCCGCGCCCTGACCCCACCCGCCGTCTTCGATCGGGTGATCTCCTCGCTCGACGCCGGCCTACCCGCCGTGATCCCGGCGCTGCCCGTGGTCGACACGCTCAAACGGATTGCGGGAACCTCGGTGAGCGCCGCCGTCGATCGCTCCGAGATCGTTGCGGCGCAGACACCGCAGGGCTTTCGGCGAGACGTGCTCGTCACCGCGTACCGGGTGGCTTCCCGCGAGTTCACCGACGACGCGGCGCTGGTGGCGGACGCCGGGCACCCGGTGGCCGTCGTCGCGGGGGATCCGCTGGCCTTCAAGATCACCACCCCCCAAGACCTCGACCGAGCGCGTCACCTGGTTGCGCCGTTGCCGACGCGCGAGGTCAGCATCGACCCCGTGCCGAGCGAGCCGCGCGTGGGGGTGGGTACCGACGTCCACGCGTTCTCGCCCACCGGCACCCTCTGGCTGGCTGGTCTCGAATGGCCGGGCGAGCAGGCGTTGTCCGGTCACTCCGACGGTGACGCGGTTGCGCACGCGATCGTCGATGCCCTTCTGGCCGCGGCTGGACTCGGCGACATCGGTACGCACTTCGGGGTCGATCGACCCGAGTACGACGGTGCGCATGCCGACGTGTTCCTCGCCCGCACTCTCGGCCTGATCGGTGAGGCGGGGTGGCGCATCGGCAACGTCTCGGTGCAGGTGCAGGCTCAGCGTCCCCGTTTCGCCGCACGCCGCCGCGAAGCGGAAGCGACGCTGTCCAGCGCCCTGGGCGGTGCCGTGGTGTCGGTCAGTGCGACCACCACGGACGGCCTGGGATTCCCCGGCAGAAGCGAGGGCGTCTTCGCCGTCGCCGTCGCTGTGCTGCTGCCCGCCTGAGCGTCAGATCGCGCGGGTGAGGAACAACGAGAACGGGTCCTCCCGGTAGGGCGGAAACGGCGGACAGCGGGTGAACCCCTCCCGCTCGTAGAGACCGAGTGCCGGGCCGAAGGGGGCCGTCGAGCCCGTCTCGAGCCAGAGGCTGGTCATGCCGCGCGAGCGCGCCTCCGCGATCACGTGACGCAACAGCATCCGTCCGATTCCTTCACCGCGGAAGCGATCAGCCACGCGCATCGACTTGAGCTCACCGCGTTCGGCGTCGAGCGTCTTGAGCGCGACGATACCGGCGACCTCGGTGCCGACCCACGCCGACCAGAAAGTCACCTCGGGATGACGCAGGCTGTCGATATCGAGCGCGTGCACGCTCTCAGGGGGCGAGGTGGCCCACATGTCGGAGAGGTGGAACGCCACTAGCGCGCGCGTCGGCGCACTCGTGAGGTCATCGAGCCGGATATCCACGCTTGTCATCTCATCCCTCCATGGCGAACGGTCGGGGGTCGCGTCGGCTTCGCGAACCCCACGCGAGCAGCAGCAGTCCTGTGCCGAGCACGATCAGTCCGGCCACGGCGAGCGGCGAGAGCTGTTCCCCGAGCACCGCGACGCCGAGGAGCCCCGCCGTCAGCGGCTCGGCGAGGGTCAGGGTCGCGGCCGTCGCCGCGGTCAGTCGCTGCAGCCCCCAGGTGAAGAGCGCGTAGGCGATGGTGATGGTGGCGAGTCCCAGCCACAGGGCCATCACGACGCCGCGCTCGGAGGCGAGCCAGCCGAGGCCGACGAACGGCAGCACAGCGAGTGAGGCCAGGGCGGAGAAACCGCCCATGCCACCGGCGACGGTGAAGGCGTCCCACCCGGTCGAGAGCAAGCGGCGTTGCGCGTTCGCGAGCACCGCGAACGACGCGCCGGCTCCCACCGACCCGGCAAGACCCAGCGGGTCGGTGGCACCTGCGTCGGTCGACCCGCCGAGGGCGAGCAGCACGACCCCCGCCAGGGCGAGGGTCGTCGCACACGCCCACACGCGGGACGGTCGCCGCCGCGTGAGCAGCCACTCGATCGCCCCCGCCATCACCGGTGCCGAGCCCAACGCGACGACCGTCCCCACGGCCACCCCGTTGCGCTCGGTTCCGAGGAAGAACAGCGGTTGGTATACCGCGAGGCCGAGGCCGGCGAGGGCCATGAGCGCCACGGCCGATGGGGTGCATCGGGGGTGAACCGGCGATCGTCGTCGAATCCGTCTCCCCCAGAACAGGCCGATGACGGCCAGGGCAGTGCCGCCGATCACGAGACGCACCGCGCCGACCGCCCAGGGTGTGGTGTCCGCCGGACCGAGGGCCTGCGAAGTGCCCGAGGTGCCGAACAGCACGGCGGCTGCGATCACGGCGAGGAGGGCGGGCATCTTTCCTTTCTAGCGGCTGAGGCCGCCCGGATCGGAACCGGTGCCCCCGGGTAGGCTTGCGAGGTGAACATTCGGCTGTACGACACGAAAGCGCAGACCCTGCGCGACTTCGAGCCGCTCGACCCCTCGAATGTCACCCTCTACGTCTGCGGGCCGACGGTGCAGTCCGGCCCGCACATCGGCCATGTTCGCGCGGCTCTTGCCTTCGACGTCCTCCGCCGCTGGCTCTCCTATCGCTTCGGGCGCGTCACGTTCGTGCGCAACGTCACCGACATCGACGACAAGGTGCTGGCCAATGCCACGGTCGACGAGCCGTGGTGGGCGCTCGCGTACCGCATGGAGTTGGAGTTCGCGCGGGCGTACGCCGCGGTCGGCATCCTGGCTCCCACGTACGAGCCGCGAGCGACAGCGTCGATCCCGCAGATGCAGGAACTCATCGCCCGACTGATCGAGGCCGGGCACGCCTATGCCGCCGATCCGGCGACGGATGCTGCGGGCGACGTCTACTTCGACGTACGGTCCTGGGCCGATTACGGCTCGCTGACCCATCAGCTTCTCGATGCGATGGAGTCGGCCACGGACGCCGACCCGCGCGGCAAGCGCGACCCGCACGACTTCGCGTTGTGGAAGGGCACCAAACCGGGGGAGCCTGCCAGCGCCACGTGGGACTCACCCTGGGGGAGCGGGCGCCCCGGCTGGCACATCGAGTGCTCGGCGATGTCGCGCCGCTACCTGGGGCCCGAGTTCGACATCCACGGCGGCGGCCTCGACCTGCGTTTCCCGCACCACGAGAACGAGCTCGCGCAGTCGACGGCGGCCGGCGACGCCTTCGCGCGGTACTGGGTGCACAACGGCCTCGTGACCGTCGATGGGCAGAAGATGTCGAAATCCCTCGGCAACTTCGTGCTGGCCGACGACGTCCTTGCCGTGCGCGACCCGCTGGCGGTGCGTTACGCCCTGATGGCCGCGCACTACCGCTCGAACCTCGACATCTCCGACAAGGCGTTCGACGAGGCGGAAGGCGCGCTCGAGCGCATCGCGACGTTCCTGCAGCGCGCCGAGAAGTTCTCCGGCGATGCTCTCGGCGACCCGGGTGAACTTCCCGCCGCGTTCGCCGCCGCCCTCGACGACGATCTCGGGGTGCCCCAAGCCCTCGCCGTCATCCATGAGACCGTTCGCACCGGCAACACCGCCATCGACGGCGGAGACGTCGACGTTGCGGCGACCGCAGCGCAAGCGGTGGCGGCCATGCTCGAGGTGCTCGGCCTCACCGCGCTGCAGGACACTCGAGCGTCCGGGTCGGAAGCATCCGCCCTCGACGCCCTCGTGCGCACCATGATCGACCAGCGCGCCGAGGCGCGCGCAAGCAAAGATTGGACGGCGGCCGACCGCATTCGCGACGCGATCGCGGCGGCCGGCATCGTCCTCGAAGACGGTCCCGAAGGGACCCATTGGAGTGTGAACCGTGGCTAGTTTCGGAAACCCGTCCGCCGGGCGAGGCAAGAAGAAGGGCCCCACGAAGGGCACCGGCGGCAAGAACCGCCGCTCCCTCGAGGGGCGCGGACCGACACCCAAGGCGGAAGAGCGCGCCTGGCACCCGGCAGGCAAGCGCAAGGCGGCCCAGGAGCGGTTCACCGCTGCCGGGGGAACCGGTCGTCCGGGCGTGCGCGCGACCGGCGGCAACGCCAGCCGCGGCGGACGCCCCAAGCAGAGCGACGACACCGAGATCGTGACGGGTCGCAATTCGGTGCTCGAGGCGCTGCGGGCGAAGATCCCCGCGACCGCGTTCTACATCGCGCAGCGCGTGGAGATGGACGATCGCACCAAAGAGATGCTCGCCCTCGCCACGAACCGGGGCATCCCGGTTCTCGAGGTCACCCGTCCTGAGCTCGATCGCATGGCGGGCTTCGACGGTGTGCACCAGGGCGTCGCTCTGAAGGTGCCGCCGTACGAGTACGCGCACCCGCAGGACCTGCTCGAGAAGATCATCGCGAGGGGCGAGACGCCTCTGCTCGTCGCTCTGGACGGCGTGACCGACCCGCGCAACCTCGGCGCGATCATCCGCTCCACCGGGGCGTTCGGCGGACAAGGCATCATCATCCCGCAGCGGCGATCGGCCGGCGTCAACTCCGCCGCGTGGAAGACCAGCGCCGGAGCGGCCGCCCGCGTGCCGGTGGCGATCGCCCCGAACCTGACGTCGACCCTGAAGGAATTCAAGAAGCAGGGCGTCTTCGTTCTCGGTCTGGATGGCGGCGGCGACGTGTCGCTGCCGGCGCTGGATCTCGCCGACCGGCCCGTGCTGATCGTGGTGGGCTCCGAGGGCAAGGGCCTGTCGCGCCTGGTCACCGAGACGTGCGACCAGATCGTGTCCATCCCGATCTCCGCCACCACCGAGTCGCTGAACGCGGGGATCGCGGCCTCGGTCGCGCTCTACCAGGTCGCCACGCTGCGCGCAGTCCGCGAGTAGTCCCGCACGACGAACGGAAGGAACACCATGGCTCGGATCGCTGTCATCGGGGGAACCGGCTACGCCGGCCGGCACATCGTGGCGGAGGCGGTGGACCGCGGGCACACGGTCGTCTCGGTCGCCCGCACCGTTCCCAACGAACGCGTCGAGGGTGCGACCTACCTCGAGGGCACGCTGCTGGACGTCCCCGGGCTCGTCGCGGAGTTGGAGGGCGTGGACGTGGTCGTCTCGACAGTGCCGGGCCGCGGAGACATGCTCGGCAAGGTGCGTCCCGCCGTCGCCCAGCTGGTTGCAACTCTCCCCGACACCGTGCGCGTCGGTGTGATCGGCGGCGCCGGCGGCAGCCTCGCGTCCGCTGACGGACCGCGCCTGGTCGACACCGAGGAGTTCGCCGAGGAATACAAGCCGGAAGCCCTCGAGGCGGCGGACATCCTCGAAGACCTGAAAGCGCTGCCCGAGGATCGCGACTGGTTCTACATCCACCCGGCGGGCGGCTTCGGCGCGTGGGCCCCGGGGGAGCGCACCGGCACCTACCGTGACGGCGGCGACGTGCTCGTCGTCGACGAACAGGGCGAGTCGTACATCTCCGGCGCCGATCTGGCGGTCGCGGTGATCGACGAGATCGAGTCGCCCCAGCATCCGCGAGACCGCTTCACCGTCGGCTACTGAACCCGCCCCGCTCCGGGGGCGGTGCTCAGACCAGGTCGCGCCAGTTCACCTCGTCGGAGGCGTCGGTGGGGATGCTGCCGGTGATCACGGGCAGCGACAGGGTGTCGGTGGAGGGGCCGATCACCGTCGCCTCGTCGCGGCGGTGGCGCAGCACATCGTCGATGTACGACGTCAGCACCTCCGCCAGCGGTACCGACCGCCCGCGCGCCTGCGACATGTACCATCGGTGCTCGAGCACCTGGTGGAACACCTCGGCCGGCTCGAGCTTGGCGCGCAGGTCGAAGGGGATCGCCATCACGATGGGCTCGAAGACGCGGGTGAGCCACTCGTGCGCGACCATCTCCTCGTCGGCGCCCAGCCGTGAGATGCGTGCGCGGAACTCGTCGAGGTCGTTGAGCAGCCGTCTGGCCTGATTCTCCTCGACGTCGAGGCCGGTCAAGCGCAGCAGGCGTCGCTGGTGGTGTCCGGCGTCGACGACCTTCGGCTCGATCGAGACACGGGTGCCGTCGGGGGTGGTCAGCATCGACATCTCACCGATATCGAAGCCGAGCGCGTTCAGTCGCTGCACCCGCTCGGTGATGCGCCAGGACTCATCGAGACCGAAGGTCTCCTGGTCGGTGAGCGCCGCCCAGAGCGAGTGGTACGACGACATGATGCCGTCCGCGATCTGCACGGCATCGATTCCGCCCTCGAGGCGTCCGCCCGCTTCGAGGTCCATGATCTCGCCCGCGATGTTCGTGCGGGCGACGTCCAGATCGTGCGCCCGCTGGCCGGGGGTCAGGCCGCCCTCGTGCAGTTCGCCGGTCTCGGCGTCGACGAGGTAGGCGGCGAAGGCACCGGCGTCGCGGCGGAAGAGGGTGTTGGACAGCGACACGTCGCCCCAGAAGAAGCCGACGTTGTGCAGGCGCACGAGCAGCACGGCCAAGGCATCGACGAGGCGCGTCGCCGTGTGGGGACGCAGCACCTGGGTGAACAGGGCGCGATAGGGAAGCGAGAAGCGCAGGTGAGCGGTGACGAGCGCGGCCGGGAGGGGCTCGCCCTCGGCATCCGTCCGGCCGGCGATCACTGCGACGCGTTCGACGCAGGGCGCATCCAGGCGGTGGAGGTTTCCCAGCATGTCGTACTCGCGGCGTGCCATCTCCTCGGTCGTCTCCTTGATGGCGACCACCCGTCCTGACAGGTTGGCGAAGCGCACCAGGTGGCGCGAGAGCCCCTTGGGGAGGGAGACGATGGTGCTGCTCGGCCAGTCCGCGAGGGGCAACGACCAGGGGAGGGCCAGCAGACCGGGATCGACGGAGCTGGCGGTGATGCTGAGGGCGTCGGGCACGAGAAACCTCCCCGAGAAAAGGCCGCGGCGCGGGAGTCGGTTGACTTCCCGCGCCGCGGCGTTGCGAAAACGGATCAGGCGGAGGCGATGGCCCGGTCGGTCAGACGCTCGCCCGAGGTGACGTCGAAGACGTGCATGTGTCCCGGGACGGGCGCGAGCACGACCGACTCACCCGCGTTGGGGTGGTTGCGTCCGTCGACGCGCGCGACCAGGTCGGTGCGCTTGCCGCCGACCTCGGTGTGGCCGTACAGGTAGCCGTCGGCGCCGAGCTCCTCGACGAGGTCGACGGTGACCCGCAGACCCTTGCCGTCGGCCGGCGAGACCACGATGTCCTCGGGGCGCACACCGATGGTGACCTCGGAGCCGTTCGCCTTGCCGATGGTGTCGGCCTCGATGCCGACCACGGCGTCGCCGAAGCGCACGCCGCCTTCGGCGAGGTCGGCGGTGAACAGGTTCATCGCGGGCGAGCCGATGAAGCCGGCCACGAAGACGTTGTTCGGCTTCTCGTAGAGGTCGCGGGGCGTTCCGACCTGCTGCAGCACACCGTCCTTCAGCACGGCGATGCGGTCACCCATCGTGAGCGCCTCGGTCTGGTCGTGCGTGACGTAGACGGTGGTGACGCCGAGACGACGCTGCAGCGAAGCGATCTGCGTGCGCGTCTGCACGCGCAGCTTCGCGTCGAGGTTCGACAGCGGCTCGTCCATGAGGAACACCTGGGGCTGACGCACGATGGCGCGGCCCATCGCGACGCGCTGACGCTGACCACCGGAGAGCGCCTTGGGCTTGCGCGTCAGGTACTCCTCCAGGTCGAGCAGCTTCGCGGCCTCGAGCACGCGCGCGGCGCGCTCGTCCTTGCCGACGCCGGCGATCTTGAGCGCGAAGCCCATGTTCTCGGCGACGGTCATGTGCGGGTACAGCGCGTAGTTCTGGAAGACCATGGCGATGTCGCGGTCTTTCGGGGGCACGTCGGTGACGTCGCGATCCCCGATCAGGATGCGTCCTTCGTTGACCTCTTCGAGGCCGGCGAGCATGCGCAGCGAGGTGGACTTTCCGCAACCCGAGGGGCCGACCAGAACCAGGAACTCGCCATCGGCGACCTCGAGGTTCAGCTTGTCGACCGCGGGGCGGGTGCCGCCGGGATACAGGCGGGTTGCATTGTCAAACGTGACGGACGCCATGTTCTCTTCTCCTTCACCGGCAGGTACGTGCCGGACGATCCGTAGTGATGGAATGAGCGGGGCATGCCCCGGCGCCCCCCATTGGGCGCAGGGTCATTATGTCACGGCGTCCTCCCGCACGGGTGGTCTCTCGCATCCCGTCGTCTGGGCTTTTCCCAGCCTGCCTGGCTAGCATCGAGACACGACCGCGTTCCCGTGCGGCCCGCCGAAGCTCTTTCGGCGTGTGCTCTCCCAGAAGGTTTCATGCCCAACGACGACCCATCGAACGTGCCCGCCAAGCGCGACCGCCGCGAAGCGGTGCGCGAGAAGGCGCAGCAGGTTCAGACGAAGCAGTCACGCCTGCGCGTGCTGCGGCGCGTGCTGCTCGGCGTCGCCATCCTCGTCGTGGTGGGCGTTGCCGCTGTCTCGGTGAGCTGGGCGGTCACCTCCGCCACGTCGCGGCCCGTGCTGCAGCCCGACAACGCCGACGCCGACGGCTTCCTCGTGACCTCCGTGGCCGGTTCTGCCGACGCGGGAGTCGCCCCGAACCCCGACGAGGCCACGCCGACGCCCGGAACGGAGTCGGCGACTCCCACTCCCGAGCCCAGCCCCACCACCACGGCTGCGCCGCCCGTCGACATCCGCGTCTACGTCGACTACCTCTCCGCCGGTGCGCGGGAGTTCCAACTCGCGAACGCCTCGCAGCTGACGAAGTGGGTGGAGGCCGACACGGCCACCCTGACCTACTACCCCGTGGCGATGCTGACGGCGAAGTCGAACGGCACGAAGTACTCGCTGCGTGCGGCGAGTGCAGCCGCGTGCGTTGCGACCTACTCGCCCGACACCTTCTTCCGCTTCAACCACGAACTCCTGCGTGCGCAGCCGGGCATCGATTCCGACGGCCTGACCGACGAAGACCTGGCGAACCTGGCGATCGGCTCGAGCGCCGAGGACCCCGACGCGACCCGCACCTGCATCGAGGACGAATCGTTCGCGGCCTGGGCCAAGTCGGCGACGGACCGCGCCCTGAAGTCCATCCCCGGCACCGACGGTATGACCCTCACGGGGACGCCGGTCGTACTGGTCAACGGCACCCCGTACGTCGGTGCGCTGGATGACCCGAAGGAGTTCCAGCAGTTCGTGACGGCTGTGGCCAGCGACGCGTACTACCGCACCGCCAGCCCGACCCCGACGCCGACGGCTACCCCGACGCCGACGCCCACCGAGACCGCGACACCGTCGCCGACCGCCACGCCGTAAGCCCGCTCGTACCGCCGCCGACCGCCACGCCGTAAGCCCGCTCGTACCGCCGGATAGACTGGCGGTTCTGCCGGCTTGGCGCAATTGGTAGCGCACCGTACTTGTAATACGGGGGTTGCAGGTTCAAGTCCTGTAGCCGGCACGACGGGCGTCGACCCGCACGTTGTCATACGGGGGTTGCGGGTTCACGTCCTGTAGCCGGCACCAGGGGCGTCGACCCGCACGTTGTCATACGGGGGTTGCAGGTTCACGTCCTGCAGCTACCGCCGCCCAGGTCAGACCAGGACCGCGAGATCCTCGCTGACAGCGGTGCGTGCGTCGACGGCCGGCTCGCGGACGGCGTAGAGGCCCGTGGGGGAGTTGGCCGTATAGGTGAGGGCCTTCAACCACGGATGGCTGATGGCGGGCTGACGGCTGCCGTGGAACTTGAATTTTAGTCCGGCGCCCGGGTGGATCCACACCATGATGCGACCGGACCCGAGGCTGACGTCTTCTTTCCAACTGAAGAAGAAGCTCTCCGATCGGCGCAGCTTCGTCCCCATGACGATCTGCAGATGCGCAAGGAGCCGATCTTCGATCTCGGTCTTGGTGACGTTGTCGTACGTGAAATACCCCATGGCCCGACTTCCCAGTTCTTACGTGACGCGGCGAATGAATGAGCGTCGACCGGGGTCTGGGGCAACTACTTGCGAAGCTACACGCCGAGACGACATCCCACAACGCCCTCCCCGTCCTGATTGCATTTCAGCAGAGGATGTTAGCTTCGGAGTGACGGCACCAGGACCCAGCGCCACGTCACTCGATGAGGACAGGCGGTAATCCATGGGTAGGCCTTTGCCGGGCGATGATCGAGCTGCGTTCTCCGCGGCGCTCGCCCGAGTCACCGGAGCGCGGGCGGGCGACGATCTCTGCACGCCTTTCGTCGATGTCGTGGGCGTCAGCGGAGCAGCGATCTCCACCCTGGGGCGGCCGCTCGGCAGCGAGACCCTCTCGGCCAGCGACACCGTTGCGGCTCGGATCGCGGAGATCCAGATCGACCTGGGCGAAGGGCCGGGCTGGCGTGCCCTGAAGATGCGGCGCCCGATCCTCGAGTCCGACCTGCAGGCGGCCGGCGGCGCCGAATGGCCCCTCGCACGCGAGGCCCTGCGCGGACTCGGTATCGGCGGGCTGTACGCCTTCCCCCTGTACGTCGGGGAGCTCAGCGTCGGCTCCGTCGACCTCTACTCACCCACCCCGCACCGGCTGTCGCAGCGAGCGGTCGATGACGCCGGAGTCCTGGCGGTCATCGCATCACGGCGCCTGCTTCGTACCGCCCTCGACGATCTCGAGAACGTGGACGACGGTCTCGCCGACGGGCCCCATTCGCGGCGAGAGGTGCATCAGGCGTCGGGCATGGTCGCAGCCCAGCTCGGCCTCAGCGTCGACGACGCGATGCTCGTGCTGCGCGGGCGGGCGTTCTCCTCGGGACTCACCGTCGCACAGGTGGCGGCCGACGTCGTCGCTCGGCGCATGGTCTTCGAGCGCTGACCGACCCCGCGACCTACACTCGGACTATGGCCACTCGCGAAGATCAGCTTCTGCAGACAGTGTCGACGCTGGCCGACTCCCTCGTCGACGACTTCGACATCGTGGATCTCCTTCAGCTTCTCGTGGAAGAAAGCGCCCGCATCTTCGACGCCACGGCGGCGGGGATCCTCCTGGTCAGCCAGGATCGTGTTCTCGAAGTGATCGCCTCCACGAGCGAGCGCAGTGAATTCGTCGGGCTCATGCAGTTGCGCGCCGGAGAGGGCCCGTGCGTCGAGGCCGTGGCAACGGGCGCGGTCGTATCGGTGGCGGATCTCGCGAAGATCACCGACCGCTGGCCGGACTTCGCCGCCGATGCTCTCCGATCGGGCTTTGCCTCCATCCACGCCATCCCGATGCGCCTCCGCGACTCGGTGATCGGATCGCTGAACCTCTTCCGCGATCGTGTCGGTGAACTGAACGCCACCGACGCTGCGGCAGCGAAGACGCTGGCCGACATCGCGACGATCAGCATCCTGCAACACCGTCTCGTCGAAGAGTCCGTGGTCGCACAGGGGCAGCTGCAGCGCGCTCTCGACAGCCGAGTCGTGATCGAGCAGGCGAAGGGCTACATCGCGCAGAGCCACGACCTCGACATGGACGAAGCGTTCCGCCTCATCCGCGCCCACGCGCGCTCGACGCAGTCCCGGCTCAGCGACATCGCGGCCGACATCACGGCCGGACGCCTGACGCTCTGACCGCACAGCACGGCGGTCGCAGCATCCTGCTCACTCGTCGTCGGTCTGCTCCAGCTCGAGCGCCTTCTTGCCGCGCGGCATCCGCGAGAGGTGCCGGCGCGCGTCGACCGCTTTGCGCCGGGCCAGGCGGCGCACCGGCGGTTTGCCGCCGACGTACAGCCACCCCAGCAACTCTTCGTTCTTCTCCAGGCCGTGCGCTTTCGCGACCGCCTTGCTGCGTGTGTAGCTGCCGGTGCGCCACAGCACGCCCCACCCGGCGTCGTCCAGCAGCAGGCTGAGCATGTGGGCCACGCCCGAGGCGACCGCCTCCTGCTCCCACTTCGGCACCTTGTCGGTGCGTCGGTAGCTCGCCACGATCGCCAGGAGCAGGGGCGCCCGCATGGGCTTGGTCGAGAAGCCCTTCTCGCCCTCGGCCTTGGCGATCGCGCGGCCGAGCCGCTCCCGGTCGGTGCCGCGCAGTTCGACGACCCGCCACGGCCGCAGGGCGGAGTGATCCGCCACGCGCCCGGCAGCCGAGACGAAGGTCTCGATCTCGGCCCGCGTGGGTGCCTCGTCGGTGACTTTCGACCACGACCGTCGGGCTCGGACGGCCTCGAGCGCGCCTGTCACGCCTCGTCGCCCGGAGCGAACTCGAGGGCGAGGGAGTTCATGCAGTACCGGTCACCGGTCGGGGTGCCGTATCCGTCGGGGAAGACGTGGCCCAGGTGCGAGCCGCAGGTCGCGCAGCGCACCTCGGTGCGGGCCATTCCGAGCGAGCGGTCCTCGATGAGTTCGACAGCCTCGGGACGCACGGATTCGTAGAAGCTCGGCCATCCGCAGTTCGAATCGAACTTCGTGCCGCTCTGGAACAGCTCGGCGTGGCAGGCCGCGCAAGTGTACAGACCTGCTCGTGCCTCCTCGAGCAGTTCCCCGGTCCAGGCGCGCTCGGTGGCCGCCTGGCGGAGGACGGCGTACTGGTCGGGATCGAGCTCGGAGCGCCACTGCTCGTCGGTCTTGTTCACGGCGTAAGTCATGTGCTCCTCCTTTCCCCTCTATTCAACCCGACTGCAGAGGCGCCGGAGCCGTTCCAGCAGGGATGATGGGCGGGATGGATGAGGATGCTGCGGCCGCGGTCGCTTCCCGGTACCGCCGGTTCGCCGAGCTCGAGGCGCCGGGGCGTTCCGACCTCTACGCCGCGTGGGCCGACGGGGTCGCGGGCTCTCGCGTGGTGCAGGCCGTGTTGGCACGCATTCCGGCGACGCATCGCCAGCCTCCGCTGGTATTCGCGGTCACCCGTCTCCTCGGTGCGCCCGAGGCGGACTTCCCGACGTGGTCCCGATGGCTGGTCGCCCACGCGGACGAGGTCGTCGAAGAGTGCGGTGCGCGCAGCATCCAGACCAACGAACCCCTCCGGTGCGCAGCGCTGTTGCCCGCACTGTCGCTCATCGAGGGACCGATCGCGCTGCTGGAGGTGGGAGCGAGCGCCGGACTCTGCCTGTTCCCCGACCGGTACTCCTATCGATACGACGCCTCCGACGCGGTGGTGGCGCTCGATCCCGTCGACGGCGTGAGCGCGGTGGTGCTGGAGAGCACCCTGGTGGGGGCACCGCGGATGGCACTGCCCGAGATCGTCTGGCGCGCGGGGATCGACCTGCAGCCCCGATCGGCCGCCGATCCCGCCGACCGGGCGTGGATCACCGGGCTGGTGTGGCCGGGGGAGGAGGGTCGAGCCGAGCGGATGACCGCGGCGCTCGACATCGCCGCGTCCGATCCGCCGCTGCTGGTGGCGGGCGACGCGGTGGCGGGCCTGGCCGACCTCGCGGCGCTCGCACCCGCCGATGCGACGCTGGTGGTCACCACGCCGGGAGTGCTCGCCCACGTGGCGCGCGCGAACCGGGCCCCTCTCATCGCGGCTGCCCGCGCCGCCGGACGATGGATCACGCTCGATGACGTGGGGCTGCACGAGGGGTGGCGCGGTGTGCCCGACCCCTGGCCGCCGGGCTTCGCCCTCGCGCTGGACGGTGAGATCCTCGCGTCGGTCGATCCATTGGGCTCGCGCGTGGTGTGGCTCCGCGGTGGGGAGGAGTTCGGGGGTTAGCGTGACGAAGTGCCCCTGAGTGACCGTGATCGCGCCTTGCTCGCCTTCGAGGCGGAGTGGCGACGGCAGGGTGGCGCGAAAGAGGAAGCGATCCGCGCCGAGTTGGAGATGCCGCCCGCGCGGTACTACCAACTGCTGGGCCGGCTCATCGATACCGCCGAGGCGCTCGAGCACGACCCCATGCTGGTGCGGCGCCTGCGCCGCTTGCGCGACGCCCGCGAGGCGACACGCGCTGCCCGCGTGACGCGCGCGGGCTCGCGCTGACACGGCGCGAGCACCCTGGCGGGTAGCATCGTCGGGTGCCGAAAACGACCTTCCCGCGAGACCGCTTCGACGATCTCGCGGACGAAAGCGGCCGGGTCGGCGCTCATCGGGCCGAGAATCCGCGCATGCGCGGCGGCGCGATCTTCCTCTGGGCGGTCGCCGCGGTCGTCCTGCTGACGGTCGCCGGCATCTTCGCCACCCTGCTCATCTCGGGCCGCATCTCGCTGACGCCGGAGGCCGAGCCGACGGCGGCGCCCGCCCCCGTGGTCGTGCCGGTGCTGGACACCACCTCCACGGTGATCGTGTTGAACGCCTCTGGTCAGCCCGGACTCGCGACCGCCGTCAAGGACACGCTCGTCTCGGCGGGGTGGCCCGCGGAATCGGTGTTCCCCGGAGATGCGAGCTCGGGATTCGACACGACGACGGTCTACTACTCCCTGCCCGAGGACGAGGCGGCTGCGGCCGGAGTCGCCGAGGCCATCGGTGGCGCCGACGTGCAGCAGAGCAGCGTGTACGACGCCTACCCGGTCGAGGACGATCCTGACACCGACACCAACGAGACGGATGCGCTGCGCTTCGTGGTGGTCGTGGGCGCCGATCGTGCGACGGGGGAGACTCCGACGGTCGAGCAGACGGCCGGCTGAGCGCTGCCGGACGGGCGCACCGCCGCGCTCGCGCCCCCGAGAGGGCACTGTGTTTCGGGCCGGTAAATAGTTCGGTGCACGCGTGTCAACAGTTGCCCGTGCGGCCTGATCGGCGTCGCGCCGCGTGGTTACGATGGCGGCGTCCCACAGCATCAGGAGAGCAGCATGACCCAGGGCACCGTCAAATGGTTCAACGCCGAAAAGGGCTTCGGTTTCATCACCGCAGGTGATGGGCAGGACGTCTTCGTCCACTACTCGAACATCGACATGACGGGTTTCCGCGTGCTCGAAGAAGGGCAGGCCGTGGAGTTCACGGTCGGTACCGGTCAGAAGGGTCCGCAGGCCGAATCCGTTCGCGTGGTCTGACCCGCAGCATCCGCTTCACGCCGCAGCATCCGTCGTCGGATGCTGCGGCGTTTCTGCGTCCGGGAGCGGCGCGTGCAGCTTGCACTCGCCTTGGCAGAGTGCCAAGATGGGCATTAGCACTCGACTCCGTTGAGTGCTAAAGATCTGTTTACCCAACGTCCGGGAGGGACGACAACCCATGGCAAAAATCATCGCTTTCGATGAGGAGGCCCGTCGCGGTCTCGAGCGCGGCCTCAACATTCTCGCCGACGCCGTCAAGGTGACGCTGGGCCCCCGTGGCCGCAACGTCGTGCTCGAGAAGAAGTGGGGTGCCCCCACCATCACGAACGACGGCGTCTCGATCGCCAAGGAGATCGAACTCGACGACCCGTACGAGAAGATCGGTGCGGAACTCGTCAAGGAGGTCGCCAAGAAGACCGACGACGTCGCCGGTGACGGCACCACGACGGCCACCGTTCTGGCTCAGGCGCTCGTTCGCGAAGGCCTGCGCAACGTCGCGGCCGGCGCCGACCCGATCTCGCTCAAGAAGGGCATCGAGAAGGCCGTCAAGGCCATCACCGACGAGCTCCTCTCCAGCGCCAAGGAGGTCGAGTCCAAGGAGCAGATCGCTGCCACCGCATCGATCTCTGCTGCTGACCCCGCCATCGGCGCCCTGATCGCCGAGGCGATCGACAAGGTCGGCAAGGAAGGCGTCGTCACCGTCGAGGAGTCGAACACGTTCGGCACCGAGCTGGAGCTCACCGAGGGTATGCGTTTCGACAAGGGTTACATCAACCCTTACTTCGTGACCGACCCCGAGCGCCAGGAAGCGGTCTTCGAAGACCCCTACATCCTCATCGCGAACCAGAAGATCTCGAACATCAAGGATCTTCTCCCGATCGTCGACAAGGTGATCCAGGAGGGCAAGGAACTCCTCATCATCGCCGAGGACGTCGAGGGCGAAGCTCTCGCGACGCTCGTGCTCAACAAGATCCGCGGCATCTTCAAGTCGGTGGCCGTCAAGGCTCCCGGCTTCGGTGACCGTCGCAAGGCCCAGCTGCAGGACATCGCCATCCTCACCGGTGGTCAGGTCATCACGGAGGAGGTCGGTCTCAAGCTCGAGAACGCCACCACCGACCTGCTCGGCCGCGCTCGCAAGGTCATCGTCACCAAGGACGAGACCACGATCATCGAGGGCGCCGGCGAGGCGTCGGCGATCGAGGGTCGCGTCACCCAGATCCGTCGCGAGATCGAGAACACCGACAGCGACTACGACCGCGAGAAGCTGCAGGAGCGTCTGGCCAAGCTCGCCGGCGGCGTCGCCGTCATCAAGGCGGGTGCGGCGACCGAGGTCGAGCTCAAGGAGCGCAAGCACCGCATCGAGGATGCTGTCCGCAACGCGAAGGCAGCCGTCGAGGAGGGCATCGTCCCCGGTGGTGGCGTCGCGCTCATCCAGGCCGGTCACGCCGTTCTGGGTGGCCTCAACCTCACCGGTGACGAGGCAACGGGTGCGAACATCGTGCGCGTCGCCATCGAGGCTCCGCTCAAGCAGATCGCGCTCAACGCCGGTCTCGAGCCGGGTGTCGTCGCGAACACCGTCGCCGGTCTCCCGCTGGGTCACGGCCTCAACGCCGCGACCGGCGAGTACGGTGACCTGTTCGCACAGGGCATCATCGACCCGGCCAAGGTGACGCGCTCTGCCCTGCAGAACGCGGCATCGATCGCTGGTCTGTTCCTGACGACCGAGGTCGTCGTGGCGGACAAGCCCGAGAAGGCGGCGGCTCCGGCCGGCGACCCGACCGGCGGCATGGACTTCTGATCCCTCGCTGAATCATCGGAACGGCCCCTCCTTCGGGAGGGGCCGTTCTGTGTTTCGCCCGCTCCGTCTTCCGCCCGCTCCGCGACGTGCCCGTCGGGGACGCATGCCCGGCGGCGGCCTGCGGCCGTCGCCCCGCCAGTCCCGGTGCCAGCGTCGCCGACGGGCACATCGCTGCGCTCGCGCAGGCCCGTTCGATGCCGCTCCGCGACGTGCCCTTCGGGGACGCATGCCCGGCGGCGGCCCGGGGCCGTCGCCCCGCCAGTCCCGATGCCAGCGTCGCCGACGGGCACATCGCTGCGCTCGTGCAGACGCGTCGGGGACCGGAGGCGCTCCGGGCCTTGGTCAGCGGAAGAGGTTCGTGCTGGCGTGCTCGACGTCGGCGTACTGGCGGCCGGCGACGGTCAGCGCGCCGCTGATGTCGGCAAGGGCCTCCTCCACCTGGTGCTGGGTGGCGCGCCAGCGCTCGAGGACGCCCTGGAAGGCGACCGCGGCCGTGCCCGTCCAGGAACCCTGGAGGCTCGAGAGCTGGGAGAGCAGGGCGGAGGATTCCGCCTCGAGTCTGCTCACGGTGCCCTGAGCGGCGGAGGTGGCGGAGAGGACGGCGTCGCTGTCGACGGAGAAGATGGCCATGGTGGCTTCCTTTCGGGAGGATGCGCGCCACGCTACGTCCCGCTCGAGGGCCGCGCCGCAGGTTCGCTGCCCGCTGTGCAGGACTCCTGGTCCGACTGCTGCTGGGGAGGAGAGGCTACGACTCGGAACGAGTCTGCTGCGGGGTCGTGTCGGTCGCCGCTTCCGCGACAGCATCCTGTTCCTCCGCCAAGGGGAGCGAGACGCGGAATGTCGCTCCGCCGCCGGGCGTCTCGGTCACCGTCACGCGTCCGCGCAGCGCGTCGACGATCGAGGCGACGATCGACAGACCGAGGCCGGAGCCGCCGGTCTCGCGAGTGCGCGAGTTGTCGGCGCGCCAGAAGCGCTCGAAGATCTGATCGCGGATCTGCTCGGGAACACCGTCACCGTGGTCGATCACTTCGATCCACCCGAAACCGGACTGCCGGTCGGCACCGACGCGCAGACCGATCGGTGAATCCTCGGCCGTGAACCGACGGGCATTCCCGATGAGGTTGGCGATCACCTGACGGATGCGGTTCTCATCGCCCAGCACGACCGGTTCGACGACCTCGATGGGCTCGCCCAAGGGGCCGGCCACGGTCGTGTCGGCTGTCCCGTCGCCGCGCTGGCGGCGGCGCAGCCGCGAGATCGTGGCCCCGGCGATCGCGATCGCCGAGGTCGCGGGCGATCCTCGGCGCCGTAATCCGTCGGCGGGCGCCGCCGGAATGTCGTCGGGCGCGGGACCGGCCGGCGGGTCGGTCTGCTCCTCCGTCTCGGCGGTCACCCTCTCGATGAGGAAGATCTCGGCGCCGACGGTGGTGTCATCGACCGTGACCTCGCGCTGCGGCGCCGTGGCGCGCAGGTCGAGGGCGGCATCGCGCGCGATCGGGCGCAGATCCACCGGCGTCATCTCGACGTCGCGCCGCTCGTCCAGGCGCGCGAGGGCGAGCAGGTCCTCGACCAGGACGCCCATGCGGATGGCCTCCTTCTCGATGCGCTCCATCGACTGCGCAATATCCTCGTCGCTGCGGATCGCGCCCATCCGGTACAGCTCCGCATAGCCGCGCACGGTGACGAGCGGGGTGCGCAGCTCGTGGCTGGCGTCACCGATGAAACGCCGCATCTGCCGAACGGTGGAGTCTCGTTGACGCAGGGCCGCGTCCACGCGTCCGAGCATCGCGTTGATCGCCGCCTTGAGGCGCCCGACCTCCGTGCCGGGCACCACGTCGGCCAGGCGCTGGCTGAAATCGCCGGCCGCGATCGACATCGCCGTCTCCTCGACCTGACCGAGCCCCCGGAACGTGAGGGTCACGAGGTAGCGGGTGAGCACGGCGCTCGCGACGAGGATGAGCAGGGCCAGGATGCTGTAGATACCGAGGAAGGTGCCGACCACCCGCTCCGTCGGCTCCAGCGGTTGGATGACCATCTGGGTGTAGATCTGAGAGATGCCTTCGATCGGCAGTGGCGCCACGGCCGCGCGGAACTCCGCGCCCGTCTTCGGGTCGCGCATCGACAACGGCTCGTTCATCGAGAAGTACGTCTTCTCGAGGGTCCACACCTCCGGGATCGGAGGTTCGGCCTCATCCTTGGTCCCGTCGTAGAAGGCCTGGATCGCCCCCTCCGGGCTGTACACCACGATCAGGTTGCCGGTCTGACCGGCATCCTCGCGGGCACGGAAACGGACGGCGCCGTCCTCGGTGTCGATGGTGAACACGGTGCTCGCGATGTCGCCGGAGACCGACTGTTCCAGCGCAGCGTCCAGGTTCGTGATCAGCGTCGAGCGCAGGAACGCCATGGTGCCCGCACCCGCGGCGAACAGCCCGATCGCAAGCAACGCGACGGTCACCCCGGTGACTTTGGCACGCAGGCTGACACCGCGCCACCATCGGGTGACCGCGTCGAGGGAGTCGGGCAGGGGGAGCCTCCGCTCAGGCCGTCTTGCCGGCCTTCAGCATGTAGCCGAAGCCGCGCTTGGTCTGGATGAGCGACTCGGTGGAGTGCGGGTCGATCTTGCGACGGAGGTAGGAGATGTAGCTCTCCACGATGCCGGCGTCGCCGTTGAAGTCGTACTCCCAGACGTGGTCGAGGATCTGCGCCTTCGACAGCACGCGGTTGGGGTTCAGCATGAGGTAGCGCAACAGCTTGAACTCGGTGGGGCTCAGGTCGATCGAGACGTCGCCGATCGTGACGTCGTGGGTGTCCTGGTCCATCGTGAGCTCGCCGGCGCGGATGACGGACTCCTCGTCGGCCTGCATCGTGCGACGCAGGATCGCCTGGATGCGGGCGACGATCTCGTCGAGGCTGAAGGGCTTCGTGACGTAGTCGTCACCACCGGAGTTGAGACCGGTGATCTTGTCCTCGGTCTCGTCCTTCGCCGTCAGGAAGAGGATCGGCGCGGTGTAGCCCGCCCCCCGCAGACGTTTGGTCACGCTGAAGCCGTTCATGTCGGGCAGCATGACGTCGAGCACGATGAGGTCGGGTTCTTCCTCGAGCACGGCGGAGATGGTCTGCGCGCCGTTGGCGACGGCTTTGACCTGGAAGCCCGCGAAACGCAGGCTCGTGATGAGCAGGTCGCGGATGTTCGGTTCGTCGTCCACGACGAGGATGCGCGGTGCGGTCATGGCCTCATTATCGTGACTCAAACCATGTACAGGCTGGATATCGGGCGGATCGGCGCTCAGGCGGCCGGGGCGAGGATGCTGTCCGCGTCCTCAGTTCGACGCGCTGCGCTGGCTCAGCACGGACCCGCACGGCCTCAAACCGGCTGCGCCGCTGTGATGCTGTCCGCGTCGAGGATCGTGTACGCGTACCCCTGCTCGGCCAGGAAGCGCTGGCGGTTCTGAGCGAAGTCCTGATCGACCGTGTCGCGCGCGATGAGGGTGTAGAAACTCGCGGTGTTGCCCGACTTCTTGGGGCGGAGCAACCGGCCGAGGCGCTGGGCCTCCTCCTGCCGCGACCCGAACGATCCCGACACCTGGATGGCGACGGATGCTTCGGGGAGGTCGACGGAGAAGTTCGCCACCTTCGACACGACGAGCACCGAGATCTCTCCGACGCGGAACGCCTGGAAGAGTTCTTCCCGCTCGGAGACCGGAGTGGCGCCGGTGATCTTGGGAGCGCCCAGAGCTTCGGCGAGTTCGTCGATCTGGTCGAGGTACTGCCCGATCACGAGGATGCGCTCGCCGGCGTGCCGGTCGACGAGACCGCGCACCACGCTGATCTTCGCCGGCGCGGTGGCCGCGATGCGGTAGCGCTCGTCGTCGGCAGCCGCCGCGTACTCGAGGCGGTCGTTGTCGGGCAGGTCGATGCGCACCTCGTAGCAGGCGGCGGGGGAGATGAAGCCCTGTGCTTCGATCTCCTTCCAGGGCGCGTCGAAGCGCTTGGGTCCGATCAGGCTGAACACGTCGCCTTCCCGGCCGTCCTCGCGCACCAGGGTGGCGGTCAGGCCGAGGCGGCGACGGGCCTGCAGGTCGGCGGTGAGCTTGAACACCGGTGCGGGCAGGAGGTGCACCTCGTCGTAGATGATGAGCCCCCAATCGAGGGCGTCGAGCAGGGCGAGGTGCGCGTACTGACCACCGCGCTTGGCGGTGAGGATCTGGTAGGTCGCGATCGTGACGGGCTTTACCTCTTTGACCTGACCGGAGTACTCCCCGATCTCCTCCGCCGTCAGCGAGGTGCGACGCAGCAGCTCGTCGCGCCACTGCCGCGCGCTGACGGTGTTGGTCACGAGGATGAGCGTGGTCGTCTTGGTCTCGGCCATGGCGCCCGCCCCGACGAGCGTCTTACCCGCACCGCAGGGGAGCACGACGACGCCGGATCCGCCTTCGGTGAAGGTGTCGACCGCCTGGCGCTGGTACGGGCGCAGGCCCCACTCCGCCTCGTCGAGGTCGATGCGGTGCGGCGTGCCGGGGGTGTAGCCGGCGCGATCCTCCGCCGGCCAGCCGATCTTCAACAGCTCCTGCTTGATCTGGCCTCGCGCCCACGCGTCGATCGCGAAGGTGCCCGGGGCGGGCTGACCGACCAGCAGCGGTTGGATGCGCTTGTTGCGGGCAACTTCGGCCAGCACCGCAGCATCCGTCGACCGCAGCACGAGCACGCCCTCATCGTCGCGTTCGATGACGAGGCGGCCGTAGCGTCCGACGGTCTCGCGGATGTCGATGGAGACGGATGCGGGCACCGGGAAGCGCGACCAGCGCTCGAGGGTGTCGAGCATCGTCTCGGCGTCGTGGCCCGCGGCGCGCGCGTTCCACAGGCCCAGGCGAGTGACCCGGTAGGTGTGGATGTGCTCGGGGGCGCGCTCGAGTTCGGCGAACACCGCCAGTTCGTGGCGGGCGCTCTCGGCATCGGGGTGCGCGACTTCGAGGAGCACGGTGCGGTCGCTCTGCACGATCAGGGGGCCATCAGCCATAACGCTAAATTCTACCGGGGTCCGGGCGTACGGCGGCTCCTGTGGCGGGGATCAACCGGCGGGGCGCACGCTCACGATGCTGGTCAGCGGCAGCGTGCGTTCGACGTCGGCGCCGCGGTCGCGCCCCCGCAGCCGGCCGCCGCCGAGGCCGGTCGCCTCGAGCCGGAAGGTGCGCGTCGTGCCGTCGGGGAGCGCGACATCCACGTCGACGATCGCGCGGGCGCGCACGGCGTGGTCGAGTTCGCGCTCCAACCACGCCTCGTCGCCGTCGCTCGCCGAGGCGTGGAGACGCTCCAGGAGGGCGGCGTAACGCTGCACCGGGGCATCGAGCGGGGAATCGCCGGCGAGGCGGGCCCGATCGAGCGTGCGCGGCGCGCCCTGGGCGTCGACCGCGATGACGGGGTACTTCGCGTCCGCGAGCGCCCAGAACACGGTGTCGTGCGCGGCGCGTGAGACGAGTTCGTCGCCGTCGTCCACGAGTCCGAGCGGGCGCAGGGCCTGGTCGACCGCGATCGTGGCGAGCAGGGCGGGGTCAGCGCTGGTCACCCGGGTCAGTCCGGTGTCGGCATCGCGGTGCACGCGCACCCGGCCGTGCCGGGCGGCGGTGCTGTCGATCACGTAGGCGAGTGGCTGGGGGAGGCCCGTCAGGGACAGCTTCTGCAGGAAGTCGCGGAGGGACTCCGCGGTCTCGCCGCCCGTGATGGCCGCCGCGACCGTATCGGCGGTGAACCGGTACGTCGACGCCTGTGCGCGCGATTCGCGTCGAGCCATCGTGCGCAGCCGCACGTCCAGCTCGGGCGCGAGCGGGCCGGGCGCGATCGCGGTGAGGTCGTTCTGCAGGTACACCCGATCGACCTCGGGCGGCAGCATCCGCTCCCAGGAAGCGGTGTCGGCGTGCGCGCCGCGGGCGAGAGGTGCGGCCCACGTGGGCTCGGTGCCCTCGTCGGTCAGCAGTCCCCAGGCGGTCAGCCGTCGCCGCCACTCGGTGGCCACGGCGGGCCAGGAGCGGTCGAACGGGTAGGCATCGGGCCACTCGGGGGCCGGAATCCAGCCGCCCGTCGGTTCGCGAAGACCGGCGGGCAGGGCGTCGCGCAGCGCGAGCGCGATGCTCTCCCAGCGAGCGGCCGTGGTGGTGCGCAGCCATTCGCGACCGACCGGTGACACCAGGAAGGTGCGCTCCCGCCCGGTGAGAAGGCCGCCGGTCTCGGCGATCTCGACCAGCAGGTCGGCGTCCTCGACGGCCGGGATCGCGCCGGCCTCCAGGAGGCGTCGCCGGTCGACGGCGCCGAGGCTCCCCGACCCGATGCGCCCGAGCGGGGTCTCGAGGCAGAGCAGCAGGATGTCCGCGAGCGAGGCCGCCGAGGTGAAGGCCCGTTCCGCCGCGGTGGCGTCGTCGCTCGCGTTGTTCGTCGACGCTGCGGGAGCGGTCGGGGGCGCGAGGGCGCCCACCTGGCGAACGGCATCGGCGACAGCGTCGAAGATCTGCCCGTCGGTGCCGGCGAACGCCCGCCCGGCGAGGTCGGCCGCGGCAGCGTCGGTCAGGGCGGAGCCGGTCAGGACGGCGGCGGAGAGGGCGCGGGCGGGCGTTGCGGGAAGGGACTCGAGCGCTCGGGAGACGGCGGTGGGCTCCAGCATCCCGTCGGCAGCATCGAAGAAATCACGCCAGCCGACGGTGGGGGAGATGCCGCGGGCCGTGAGGAGCGCGGCGAGTTCGGGCGCGCTGAGCGTGGCGAGCATCGAAGCGAGCACGCGTTGGTCGGTGGCGGCAGGCACGGTCACCGGCCCCGGTTCGCCCGGCCCCTCCGCACGAAGCTCATGATGAGCACCGTGAGCATGAGCAGGAATGCCACGGGCAGTCCGATCATGGGCAGGACGATGACCGTGGGCCACAGCCCTTGGGAGAAGTCGGTGACACCCAGGGGCTGCGCGAGGATCACGGCGAAGAAGCAGACGACCGAGACGATCAGAAGCCCCAGCGACATGAACGCCAGGACGCGATCGATTCGGCGCACGGGAATGTCGCCGGGGCTGCGGGTGCTCATCCGGCTCAGCCTACCGCGTGGCGGGGTTGACGTAGTCTTGGATGAGGGGCCCGTCGGCCCCGACTCCACTCGTCCGCGTCTCGCGCGGACATCCGTTCCGCAGCGAGGTTGTGCGATGCCCACCGGCAAGGTCAGGTTCTACGACGAGGAGAAGGGGTTCGGCTTCATCACCTCTGATGACGGCCAGGACGTCTTCCTGCACGCCACCGCCCTCCCTGCCGGTACCGAGGCGCCCAAGGCCGGCACGCGACTCGAGTTCGGCGTCGCCGACGGCAAGCGCGGTCTGCAGGCACTGTCGGTGCGCGTGCTCGACACGCCCCCCAGCCTCGCCAAGCGGGCGCGCAAGCCCGCCGACGACATGGCGATCATCGTCGAAGACCTCGTGAAGCTGCTCGACGGCATCGGTGGCGACCTGCGCCGCGGCCGCTACCCCAGCGGCGCGCACGCGAAGAAGATCGCCGCCGTGCTGCGCAAGGTAGCTGATGACTTCGAAGCCTGAGTCGGCCGATCCCGAGCTGCTCGCCGCGCACGACCTTGCCATCGCCGCCCTGTGCGAGGTGACGCCGCCGCAGACGATCGGCGAGCCCGTCGGTTACAGCGTCGAAGACGACGGCGTCGTGTCGCTGCGGTTCGAGAATCGTCTCGCCGGGTACCCCGGCTGGTTCTGGACCGTCTCGCTCGCCCGTGTGGCCGACGCGGCTCCGACCGTGCTCGAGGTCGAGCTGCTTCCGGGCGCTGACGCGCTCGTCGCACCCGACTGGGTGCCGTGGGCCGTGCGGCTCGCCGACTACACCGCCGCCCAGTCGGCGCTCGCCGAGGCCGCGGACGCCGTCGGCGAGGACGCTGAAGAAGACGACGACTTCGACGGCGAGCTCGACGCCGACCTCGATGAGGACGCTGACGACGACGATGCCGATGTGGATGACGACGACCTCGACGAGGTGGTCGTCTCCTCGCGCCTGCACGCCGGCGACGTGGATGGTGTCGACATCGACGAACTCGACGACTCGATCTTTCCCGCCGATGCCGACTCGGACGACGCTGACTCGGACGACTCTGAGGTCGACGACGACGATGACTCGGACGACGCTGAGGTCGACTCGGACGACGAGGACGACGAGGACGACCGGGCTTAGTCCGCGCGAGCGGTCACCGCGCGCTCGCGCGGCAGCGTCCGCTCGCCTCATCCGCGTCGGAGAATCGCACCGATGTCGGAGCATTTCAGCGCGATGCTCCGACGATGGCGCGAATCTCCGACCGGGGTAGCGGGACCGGGCGCATCCCCACCCGGGAGCGGTCGCCGCGCGCTCGCGCGGCAGCATCCGCTCGTCTCACCCGCGTCGGAGAATCGCACCGATGTCGGAGCATTTCAGCGCGATGCTCCGACGATGGCGCGAATCTCCGACCGGGGTAAGAGGTTCGGACAACGCTGAGGTCGACTCGGGCGACGAGGACGACCGGGCGCATCCCCACCCAGGAGCGGTCGCCGCGCGCTCGCGCGGCAGCATCCGCTCGCCTCACCCGCGTCGGAGAATCGCACGAATGTCGGAGCATTCCAGCGCCATGCTCCGACGATGGCGCGAATCTCCGACCGGGGTCAGAGGCGCTCGGCGGTGAAGTCGATGCAGCGGATGAGCTGACGCACGTCCTCGGGCTCGATCGAGACGAACGTCGCGACGCGCAGCTGATTGCGGCCGAGTTTGCGGTACGGCTCGGTGTCGACGATGCCGTTCGCGCGCAGGCTCTTCGCGATCGCCGCCGCATCGATGTCGTCGGTGAAGTCGATCGTGACCACGACCGGTGAGCGGTCCGCCGGGTTGCTGACGAACGGCGTCGCGATGCTCGACGCCTCGGCCCAGGCGTACAGCGCGTCGGAGGACTCACGGGTGCGCGCGTCGGCCCAGGTGAGTCCGCCGTTGCCGAGGATCCACGCGAGCTGGTCGTCGAGCAGCAGCAGCGTCGTCAGGGCGGGCGTGTTCAGCGTCTGCTGCAGTCGCGAGTTGTCGAGCGCGTTCTTGAGGCTCAGGAACTCCGGAATGTAACGACCGGATGCTGCGATCCGCTCGATCCTCTCGATCGCGGCGGGTGACACGATGGCGAACCAGAGGCCCCCGTCGGAACCGAGGTTCTTCTGCGGGGCGAAGTAGTAGACGTCGGTCTCAGCGATGTCGAGGTGGATGCCGCCGGCCGCGCTCGTCGCGTCGATGACCGTGAGGGCGCCGGGGTCGCCGGCCACGCGGGTGATGGCGGTCGCGACTCCGGTGGAGGTCTCGTTGTGGGGCCACGCGTACACGTCGACGCCCTCGACCGCGGTCGCGGCGACACTGGTGCCGGCGTCGACCTTGCGTACGTCGGGCGCTTCGAGCCACGGGGTCTTCGCCGCGGCCGCGAACTTGCCGCCGAACTCTCCGAAGACGAGGTTCTGACTGCGGCGCTCGATGAGGCCGAAGGCGGCGGCGTCCCAGAACGCGGTCGAGCCGCCGTTGCCGACGATCACCTCGTACCCCTCGGGGATGCGCCAGAGGTCGGCAAGCTGGGCGCGCACGCTGGCCACGAGGTCTTTCACGGGGGCCTGCCGGTGGGAGGTGCCGAGGATGCTCGCGCCGCGCGTGACGAGGGCTTCGAGCTGGGCGCCGCGCACCTTCGAGGGTCCGCAGCCGAAGCGGCCGTCGGAGGGGAGCAGTTCTGTGGGCAGTTGCACGTGCGGCATGGCCTCCACTCTAGAGTCCGCCGGGTGCGCGCCCCGGAGCCGGGTGCGCGACCCGGAGCCGGGTGCGCGCCCCGGACCGGGCGTCCACCCCAGCGGATAGGCTGAACAAGCATGTTCGCCCGGCGGAGGAAGCCCCATGACAGACCTCATCGACACCACTGAGATGTACCTCCGCACGATCCTCGAACTCGAGGAGGAGAACATCGTTCCCCTGCGGGCGCGCATCTCGGAGCGGCTCGGACACTCCGGCCCCACGGTGTCGCAGACAGTCGGACGCATGGAGCGCGACGGACTCGTCGTGGTCTCGGAAGACCGCCGTCTCGAGCTGACCGACCCGGGTCGGCAGAAGGCCGTCGACGTCATGCGCAAGCATCGCCTCGCCGAGCGCCTCCTCAGCGACGTGATCGGCCTCGACTGGGCCTTCGTGCACGAAGAGGCCTGCCGGTGGGAGCACGTGATGAGCGAGCAGGTCGAACGGCGCCTCGTCGAGCTTCTCGGTCACCCCACGGAATCGCCCTACGGCAACCCGATCCCGGGGCTCGACCAGCTCGGAGATCACCCCGCGAAGACGTTCGAGCAGGGCGTCGTCGGACTCGTCCGCGCGCTCAACGAAGCGGGTGCGCCGATCACGGGCACCGTGCGGCGACTCGCCGAACCGGCGCAGGTCGACCCGGAACTGCTGCAGCAGCTCAAGCAGGCCGGCGTCATGCCCGGCGCCTCCGGCGACTACCGCTTCAATGAGGGCTACGTGCTCGTTCAGATGGACGGCAACGACGAGGGACTCGAGCTGCCCGTCGAGGTGGCGTCGCACATCTTCCTCGTCGACGAGCGCTGAGAGCGCTCCTCCCCAGTCGCCGGGCGCAAGGGGGTTATCCCCAGGGGCGCCGCCTGAGCGTGACTTATTCGTTACCTTCAGGTAGCTTGAGAACGTCCAGAGGCCGAGAAGCCCGCCATCGGACCCCCCCGCAGATTGCCTCATCGGCTCGTCGTCAGCAGGGGGTACCCGCACATCGTGCCCCACACTGAGTGTCGACGAGCCAGCGCCGTGTGCGCAGAGGCGCCGGAGGAAAAGCTTGGCTGAAAACACTGATTCCGTCGCGAGCGCACCCGAGCCCGACGCGACGGATCTCACGCGCAGAAGCCGTGTGCGCACGTCGACCCATCGCACGTCGACCCATCGCGTCACGGGCCGCGCCCGCGCACCGCGGGCGGTGCCGCGCCCGACGGCTCCCGTCCAGCGCGTGACCGTGCCCAAAGCATCCGCTCGTGCCCGGCTGAAGCCCGTGCGCAGCGCCGTGATCGTGACCATGGTGGTCGGACTCATCGCCACCGTCGCCCTCCCCGCCTACGCCGCCTGGCGCCCCGAAGCCGAGACGATGACCCTGCAGCAGGCCGCCGCCGACGATGCGCAGTCGCTCGTCGTGGCCTCCGATGCCGCCGCCGCCCAGCTCGACCGCAGCAGCTACTCGGCGACGACCGCCGAGGAGATCGAGAAGAAGAAGGCCGCCGAGGCCGCCGCAGAGCGCGCCCGTCAGCTCGCCGCCCGGGTCACGACCACCTCGACGTCGTCGTCGCCCTCCACCTTCTCGACCCCGATCGACCTCACCATGACCGCCCCCGGCTCGGGCGAAGTGCGTTGGCCCCTCTCCGGCTTCAAGAAGGGCCGCGGCCTGGGCGACTCCGGCTATCACCAGGGCGTCGACCTCCTCGCGTCGTGCGGTACTCCGCTCTTCGCCGCGGCCGCGGGCGTCGTGCGCGTCTCGCAGGAGAGCTTCGGCGGCTACGGCGTCGCCGTCACGATAGATCACGTCATCAACGGTCAGCGGGTCAGCACGCTCTACGGGCACATGACCTACGGCAGCCGGCAGGTCACCTCCGGTCAGACGGTCGAAGCCGGACAGTTGATCGGCCTCGTCGGCAGCACCGGCAGCTCGACGGCGTGCCACGTGCACTTCGAGGTGCACATCAACAACGCGGTCGTCGACCCGTGGGCCTGGCTGGAGCAGAACGCCAGCTGACGTCTTCACGTCGAAGCGGCGTGTCGGGGACGATTGTTCTCCGACACGCCGCTTTTCGTTCGCCGAACCGTGTACCTCGGGCGTGTCGGGGTGGGTTACCCTTTCCTCGACGCTGAGAGAAGCGGAGGACGCCGATGGGCAGTACACCTCGCATCCGCACCATGGATGCGCTCGGTCTGCTTGTCCTTCGGCATCGTATGAGCGGATGCTGCGGCCCGGCCGCAGCGCCCTGGCGCTGTCTGTGAAGACAGCGCTTTTTTCATACCCTCCGCCATCGCACGCGCCGCACGTCGAATAACCCGGGAAGCCGTCCCGGACCGTTCGAGAGGATGCTGAAATGCGCACTCTGGTACTCAACGCGGGCTACGAACCGCTCGCGGTGGTGTCGTTCAAACGAGCCCTCGTGCTCGTCATGAACGACAAGGCCACCGTCGTCGAGCACGTGGAGGGGGATCCGGTGTGGGGGAGCACCGGCCACTACCACCGGCCCGCGGTCATCGTCTTATCGCGCTACGTGCGCGTGCCGGGCGCTCGCCGGGTGCCGGTGACGCGGCGGGGCGTGCTGCGGCGCGACGCGCATCGTTGTGCGTACTGCGGCAAGGCCGCGTCGACGATCGACCACGTGCAACCGCGTTCGCGCGGCGGTAAGGACACGTGGGAGAACCTCGTGGCGTGCTGCCTGCGGTGCAACAACGTCAAGGGCGATCGCACCCCGCAGGAGATGGCGTGGGAGCTGCGGCTGGTGCCGCAGGCTCCCCGTGGATCCCAGTGGACCGTGCGGGGCACCGAGCGGGCCGATCCCCGCTGGGAGCCCTATCTCGCTCTCGCGGCGTGACCGGCGGCCATCGACGCGCTGATTCGACGGGATTGCGTCGCCGTCGTGGCAGCAATCCGGCGACCACCGTCGGTGGGGTGTGATGTGCTGGAGGCATGTCTCGTGCGCTCGTGGTCATCGATATGCAGCGAGGTTTCGACGACCTCGGGTTCTGGGGAGCGACGACGAATCCCGCCTGCGCGGCGAACGTCGCCGCCCTCGTCCAGGCGTGGGAGCGCTCGGGGGAGAAGATCGTCGTCGTCCGCCACGATTCGACGTCGCCCGGGTCGCCGCTTCATCCGGATGCTGCCGGCAACGCGCTGATCGACGAGGTCGCAGCGGCCCCCGCAGCGGTGCTGATCACCAAGCACGTCAATTCCGCGTTCTACGGTGAGCCCGACCTGCACGCCTGGCTGCAGGAGCGCAGCATCGATTCCCTCGTGATCTGCGGCATCCAGACCAACATGTGCGTGGAGACCACGGCGCGGATGGCCGGCAATCTCGGCTACGACGTCACGGTCGCGCTCGACGCGACGCGCACGTTCGATCTGGTCGCCGATATCCCGGGCCTGGGCACGGTGCACCGAACGGCCGACGAGCTGATGGCCGCGACCGCTCTCGTGCTGCAGGGCGGCGGATTCGCGCGGATGGCGACCACCGCCGAGCTGGTCTCCGAGTCTCGAACATAAGTAGCGAATATCGCCCGAAGGCCATGTCGGAGGCGCTCCATACGCTGATCTCATCTTGATCCGCTAGAACATTAGTTCTAGCCTGATTCGATGAGGGCGATCATGGCGACAGGCGCTGAGGCGGTGAGTGACATCCACGAGCTGCGCGCGCAGCTCGAACGGATGCAGGGGCGCCGCCTCGATGCACCGGTGCTCCCCACGCATCCGGCCTTCACTTCGCTGCTGCCCGGCGGCGGTCTGCGTCCCGGTGCCGCCTACGCACTGGCCCCCTCCAGCTCTCTGCTGCTCGCGCTGATGGCCCGGCCCTCTCAAGACGGACTGTGGTGCGGTGCGGTCGGCATGCCCGAGCTCGGCATCGAGGCGGCAGAACGCTACGGCCTCGACCTCGAGCGACTCGTGCTGATCCCCGACCCCGGACCCCGGTGGCTGGCGGTGACCGCCACGATCGCCGAAGTTCTCCCCGTGGTCGCGGTGCGGCCACCATCGCGGGTGACCGATGCCGAGGTGGCGCGGTTGTCGGCGCGGCTGCGCGATCGGGGCACGGTGCTGCTCGTGCAGGGCGCTTGGCCGCAGGTCGAAGCCACCATCGACGTCGCCGACCCGCGGTGGGAGGGACTCGGGGCGGGGCACGGCTATCTCGCGGGGCGTGAGCTCACCGTCACGGTGACGCATCGCCGCTCTCCCGGGGCGCGGAAGGCGCGGATGCTGTTACCCGCCGCCGACGGATCCGTCACCCTGCTGGGTCAGCCGAGCGAACGTGCGCGCCTGCGCGCCGTCCCCGAGGCGTACGAAACGGCGGCGGCCGGATGATGGACGCCCCCACCCGCAGCCTCGTGCTGTGGTTTCCCGATTGGCCGGTCATCGCGCACCACCGCGAGGCGGCAGCATCCGCGCGCCCTGAAACGCCCGTGGCGGTGTTCGCCCGCAACATCGTCGTCGCCTGCTCGGCGTCGGCGCGCGCTCGCGGCGTGCGCCGTGGCCAGCGGCGTCGAGACGCGCAGGCCGCGTGCCCGGGGCTCGCCGTGATCGCCGCCGACGACATGCGCGATCACCGGGCCTTCTCGCCCGTGGTCTCGGTCATCGAGCAGCTCGCCCCGGGCGTGCAGGTCATGCGTGCGGGCCTGTGCGCTCTGCGCGCCCGCGGTCCGGCGCGCTATTACGGCGGCGAAGCCGAAGCCGCGCGGGTCTTTCTGGCCGCGCTCGCCGAGCACGGGATCGCCGACGTGCGGGCGGGTGTCGCCGACGGGCCGTTCACCGCCGAGCAGGCCGCTCGCGCCGCGCGGGGCGACGATCCGGTGCGCGTCGTGCCGTCCGGAGAGTCGGCGGCGTTCCTCGCGCCGCTGTCGGTGGCCGTGCTCGACCCGGCGACAGGTTCGCCCACCGCGGGCACAGACTCGACGGGCGCGAAAGTGCTCTCCGACCTGCTCGCCCGCCTCGGCGTGCACACCCTGGGGGATTTCGCGGGGATGGACGTCGATCGCGTGCGTGAGCGGTTCAGCGAGCAGGGCGTGCGGCTGCACGCCCTCGCCTCCGGCCGCGACTCCCGACCGGTGCAGGCGCGCACGCCTCCCCCCGAGCTGCACCGGGAGATCGCTTTCGAACCCCCGCTCGAACTCGCCGAGCAGATCGCCTTCGGCATGCGCATCGCCGCCGATGAGTTCATCGCCGGCCTCGGCGCCGTCGATCTGGTCTGCACCGAACTGCGCGTCGAACTGGTCGGTGACCGGGGGGAACGCAGCGAGCGGGTGTGGTTGCATCCCGGGTCCTTCGATGCGGCGGCGGTGATCGATCGGGTGCGGTGGCAGCTGGCCGAAGACGGCCAGGGCATCTTCGGCAGCGGGGTGGCGAAGGTGCGCATCTCTCCCGAGGCGGTCGATGACGCCTCCCATCACGCGATCGGACTTTTCGGTGTGGGTCCCGAAGAACGCGTGCACCACGCGCTGTCCCGCGTGCAGGCGATGCTCGGGCACCGTAGCGTTGCGACGCCGGTGATCGGGGGCGGTCGGTGGTTGGCCGAGCGGCAGGTCGTCGTGCCGTGGGGGGATCGCGCCGTCACGGCGAAGGAGCGCTCACGGCCCTGGCCGGGCAGTCTTCCCGACCCGCTGCCGACGACCGTGTACCCCGAGCCGCGCCTCGTCGAGGTCACCGACCTCGCCGGAGCCGCGGTGTCGGTGGGCGAGCGGGAGGTGCTCAGCGCGCCTCCCGCGGTGTTGGACGCGGCGGGCAGGCGGCGACGCATCGACGCCTGGGCGGGTCCGTGGCCGATCAGTGAGCGCGGCTGGGATCCGCTCCGGCAGCGTCGCGCCCACCGTTTCCAGGTCGTCGACACCGACGGGGTGGCGTGGCTGCTGATCTGGGAGCAGGGCGAGTGGCGGGCGGAGGGTCGCTATGACTGAGCTCGTCATGGGACCCGGCAGGGGGAGGATCTGATGGGCTGGCACAATCCCCCCGTCAAATGGTCCGAGCTCGAACGAATGCTCAGCGACACGCGGCGCCCGCGCGACGTCCCCGCGGGCGCCGACGGCGGCGACAGTCCCGCCTGGTCGCACAAGCGCGGCGCCTATGTGCCGCCGAGCATCGAGCGCCCGGCCGAGGTGGTGCCCTACGCCGAGCTGCACGCGCACTCCTCCTACTCCTTCCTCGACGGCGCCTCCTCACCGGAAGAGCTCGCCGAAGAGGCCGAGCGACTGGGGCTGCACGCTCTCGCCGTCACCGACCACGACGGCTTCTACGGGATCGTGCGTTTCGCCGAGGCCGCCGAGCACCTGAAGGTCAAGACGGTGTTCGGGGCAGAGTTGAGTCTCGAACTGCCCAAACCCCAGAACGGAGAGGCCGATCCGGCCGGCGCGCACCTGCTCGTGCTCGCCCGGGGAGAGGAGGGGTACCACCGCCTTGCGGCCGCGCTCACCTCCGCTCAACTGCGCGGAGCGGAGAAGGGTCGCCCTGTCTACGACCTCGACGAGCTCGCAGAGCGCTCGGGAGGACCGACGGACCCGCACTGGGCCGTGTTGACCGGGTGCCGCAAGGGGGCGGTGCGTCGTGCGCTGGCGACGGAGGGGACGGATGCTGCGGCCCGTGAGCTCGATCGACTGGTCGCCCTGTTCGGCGTCGACGCCGTCCATGTCGAACTGATCGACCACGGCGATCCCCTCGATTCGCGCACGAACGACACCTTGGCAGCCCTCGCCGCCGAGCGCGGACTACCGCTGCTGGCGACGAACAACGTGCATTACGCCGCCCCTCAGCGCGAACTGCTCGCCGCAGCCGTCGCCGCCGTCCGTGCCAACCGGGGGCTCGATGAACTCGACGGGTGGCTGCCCGCCCATGCCGGCGCGCACCTGCGATCGGGCGCCGAGATGGCCCGCCGCTTCGCGCGCTATCCCGGAGCGGTGGCGCGCACCGTCTCGCTCGCCGACGAACTGGCGTTTCCTCTCCGGCGGGCGAAACCGGCTCTTCCGAAACAGAAGGTGCCGGAGGGGCACACCCCGATGACCTGGCTGCGCCACCTCGTCTGGGAGGCGGTGCCGCGGAAGTATCCCGGGTTGACGCCCGAGGATCACGATCGCATCGAACGCGAGCTCGGGGTGATCGAGATGAAGGACTTCCCCGGCTACTTCCTCATCGTGCACGGCATCGTTCAAGAAGCGCGACGCCGCGGCATCCTGTGTCAGGGGCGCGGTTCCGCCGCCAACAGCGCCGTCTGCTTCCTGCTGGACATCACCGCGGTCGATTCGATCTTCTACAAGCTGCCGTTCGAACGCTTCCTCTCGAGCCTGCGCGACGAAGAGCCCGACATCGACGTGGACTTCGATTCCGACCGGCGCGAAGAGATCATCCAGTGGGTCTACGAGCAGTACGGCCGGGAGCGCGCCGCCCAGGTCGCGAACGTCATCCAGTACCGCCCCAAGAACGCCGTGCGCGACATGGCCCGAGCGCTGGGCCATTCCCCCGGGCAGCAGGACGCGTGGTCGAAGCAGGTCGAGCGGTGGGGCGCATCGCTGGAGACCGGCGGTGATCACGACATCCCCGATCAGGTGATCGAGTTCGCCTCCGAGCTGCTCAAGGCGCCCCGCCACCTCGGCATCCACTCCGGCGGCATGGTGCTCACCGATCGCCCGGTCGGCGAGGTGGTTCCCATCGAACACGCGCGCATGGCGAATCGCACGGTCATCCAGTGGGACAAGGACGACGCCGCGTGGATGGGGCTGGTCAAATTCGACCTGCTCGGACTCGGGATGCTGGCGGCTCTCCAGTACTGCTTCGACCTCATCCGCGAGGCCACGGGCGAGGAGTGGGAGCTCGCCACCCTGCCGAAGGAGGAGAAGGCGGTGTACGACATGCTCTGCCGCGCCGATTCGATCGGCGTCTTCCAGGTGGAATCCCGCGCGCAGATGGGGTTGCTTCCCCGTCTGCAGCCGCGACGGTTCTACGACCTCGTCGTGCAGATCGCCTTGGTGCGGCCCGGTCCCATCCAGGGCGGGGCGGTGCATCCCTTCGTCCGGCGCAAGCTGGGGCAGGAGAAGGTCACCTATGTGCACCCCAAGCTCGAGCCCGTCCTCTCCCGGACCTTGGGGGTGCCGGTCTTCCAGGAGCAGCTCATGCAGATGGCCGTGGCGATCGGGGACTGCACGGCCGAGGACGCCGACCTGCTGCGTCGGGCCATGGGGTCCAAACGCGGGCTGGAGCGCATCGAGAGCCTCCGCGACAAGCTGTACGCGGGGATGGCGCGCAACAACCTCACCGGTCAGGTGGCCGACGACCTGTACGCGAAGATCCAGGCGTTCGCGAACTTCGGTTTCGCCGAATCGCACTCGCTCTCCTTCGCCCTCCTCGTCTATGCGAGCTCGTGGATCAAGCTCCATTACCCGGCGGCCTTCCTCGCGGGGCTCCTGCGGGCCCAGCCGATGGGGTTCTACTCGCCGGCGACGCTGACGGCCGACGCGCGCCGGCACGGCGTCGAGGTGCGTCGCCCTGATCTGCTGCGCTCCGACGTGCAGGCCACGCTCGAGCCGCTCGGCGACCCGGGCGCTTCGGAACCGACCGGGCTCGACGCGTGCGCGCACCCGCACCAGCCGCCGGTCGGAGAGTTCGACCGGCGTGAACCCGACGAGTACGCGGCCCACCGGCGCGACGGGGGATTCGTCGTACGGCTCGGGCTCGCCGGTGTGCACGGCATCGGTGACGCGGTCGCCGGTCGGATCGTCACCGAGCGGCAGCGCGGGGGAGCGTATCGCGACATGCGCGACCTCGTCCGCCGCGCCGCCGTCACCGCCGCCCAGTTGGAGTCGCTGGCGACCGCGGGGGCATTCGAGTCCCTCGGGCTGAGTCGACGCGAGGCGATCTGGCTGGCCGGTTCGGCCGCGCAGGATCGGGCGGAGTACCTGCCCGACTCCCTCGTCTCCGTGCAGCCGCCGTTGTTCACCGACCCGAGCAGCTATGAGGTTCTCGCCGCCGACCTCTGGGCGACCGGGGTCTCCACCGACGATCACCCGCTCGCGCACTATCGCTCCCAGCTCGATGCCCGAGGCGTGCTGACCTCTCAAGAGTTGCAGGCGCACGAATCGGGTCGCCGGATCGAGGTCGCGGGCCTCGTGACCCACCGACAGCGACCGGCGACAGCATCCGGAATCACCTTCCTCAACCTCGAAGACGAGCACGGTCTGGTCAACGTGATCTGCTCGGTCGGAGTCTGGGACCGTTATCGACGGGTGGTGCGCGATTCGCCGGCGCTCATCGTGCGGGGGATGCTGGAACGTTCGGTCGAGGGCGTCACGAACGTGCTCGCCGACGGATTCACCGACCTGCAGGTGGGGGTGGCGCACGCGTCGCGGGACTTCCGCTGACCGCGGGCGCACTCGTTAGACTCGGCTGATTCCGAGGGGACGGCGATGAGCACGGATCAGATCGACACCACCGCTGCACCGTCGGGCACCAGCTGCCCGGAATGCGACGAGCTCGACGGGTGGTGGGTGCATCTGCGGCGGTGCGCGGCGTGCGGACACATCGGATGCTGCGACGACTCCCTCGGACAGCACGCCACCGCGCACTGGCAGGAGAGCGGCCACCGTTTCATCCAAAGCTTCGAGCCCGGCGAGGACTGGTGGTGGGATTACGAGGCCCAGACCCCGGTCGAGGGTCCGGCGCTCGCGGAGCCGACCAGCAGGCCCGAGGATCAGCCCTCGCCCGGGCCGCTCGGACGTGTGCCGGGCGACTGGCGGCGACAGTTGCTGGCCCGCGCTCGTGCCCGCGCCGACGATGAAGCGGGGAAGCGCTGACCCCGCAGCCCGCTGGACGCAGCCGGTGCCGCCCTGTACCGTGCCAGAGAGCGAACGGACGCCACCGCACCGCGCGATGACCCGGGCGCAGCCTATGACCACTGAGACCCTGATCGACACCTTGCTGCCCACAGCCGTCGCCGACGGCGTTCTCGGAGCGGTGTTCCAGCCGCTCGTCGACGTGAGCACAGGACGGATCGTCGGTGCGGAAGCACTCGCGCGGTGGACGGATCCCGTGCTGGGTGAGGTTCCGCCCCACGAATTCATCCCTGTCGCCGAACGGACCGGGCTCATCGAAGACCTGGGCCTTCAGATGCTGCGTTCCGCCTGGCAGGCCACCGAGCGGTGGGGCGCCGCCGGTCATGCCGTCGGCGTTTCGGTGAACGTCTCCGCCCTGCAGCTCGCGACGCATCTGCTCGACGACGCCGTCGCCGGCATGGTTGCGGGCGGCCCGGGTGACGCGCAGCGCTTGACGCTCGAGATCACTGAGACGCAACTGTTCGGCGACATCGAGACCGCCTCCGCCCGGCTCCGCGATCTGGCGGCGATGGGGGCGCACGTGTCGATCGACGACTTCGGCGTCGGTTACTCGTCGCTCGAGCGGATCGAGGACCTCCCGGTGTCGGAGATCAAGATCGACATGTCGATGGTGCACGACTTCTCCCCGGGTGGCGAGGAAGCCCTGCGTGCCATCGCTGACTACGCTCACGCCCGCGACATCGAACTCGTCGCGGAGGGGGTCGAGACCCCGGAGCATCTCGCGCGCATCCGCGAGATCGGGTGTCACCGCGCGCAGGGGTACCTGTTCGCACGTCCGATGAGCGAGGACGCCTTCCTCGAGGTGCTCGAAGAGAACGCCGCGGCCTGAGCCCCGGCGTTACTCGGGCTCGGGGACGAGCCGCAGGCCCGATCCGCTGTTCGCCGAATCGGCCAGCGCGCTCAGCCACTTGCGATTCAACGGGCGCTCGTTCGGTCCGTCGAAGGCGAAGTACAGCGACGAGCTCTTCGAGATCCAGACCGTGCCACGCAGTCCCGGCGTTTTCAGGGCATCATCGCCGTGCACGCGGGGCTCGTCATCCCAGTTGAAGCTGAAGCTCTCGTCGCGTCGCAGCTTCGTGATGATCACGACGCGCAGGTGCTCGAGGCCTCGGTCATCGATGTTGATGGCGGGAGCAGTCCCGTAGATCAAATGGCCCATTGCCGCTCCTCTGCATGGTGTGCCGCGACTTCGCATCTTCCGAAGGGCACGATTCAGTTTAGAGCCCCCTTCGTTCGGCCACCCACCGCGACGATCTGTCTTCTCCTACTCGACGGAACCGTTCGGCAACAGGGTGAGAAGGAAGTGCGGTGCCGCGGTGTAGATGTGGAGCATGCACAGGATTCACTACGCGGGCGATTCGATCCTCACGGGCAGCGCGATCGCGCTCGGCCTGCTCGACTACGCGCGGGCGCTCGCGCAGGCCGGATCGGCCGACACGGTGAGCATCCCGACGCTCGACGAGAACTGTGGGGCGGGCCGTTCCGAAGTGCTGGTCGGGCCTTCGAGTCAATTGATCGCCGACGAGGAGAAGTCGCGCTGCGAGGAACTGATCGACGAAGGACTCGTGGCGGATCTGGCCGGCAAGTCCGACCGGTTGCGCCGCTATGGCACCTCCACGCCCCAGGACGCCCTCCCGCCCATCCAGCCCGGCGACGGCTGGTCGGAGTTCGACGGCATCTAGGTCGCGACGGAAAGCGGCGCCGCCGTCACACGTCGGGTCGAGCCCGCATCCGGTTGTGGATGTCCTCGACCGCCATGTCGGCGCCGTCGATCGTCGTCTCGAAGGCCCCGTCGTTGATGTGCGCGATCGCCGCGGTCGGCTGCAGCAGCACATCGCACATGCGGGCGGTGCCGCTCACGACCACGGGGATGCGGATCACATCGGTGAGCTTGCCCGCGGCCAAGGCCGAGGCGTACTCGATGACGGCTTTACCGACCGCGTCGGTGGTGAGCAGGGTCACCCCGGACGACATCATCAATTCACCCATGGGCGCTCAGACCGCCGTGGCCAGGTCGTCGCTCGGCATTGAAACCGCTGCCGGCTCGTGCACCGCGTACAGACCGCCCGGCATGTTGGCCGCGTAGCTCAGGGCGTTCAGCCACGCATGACTGATCGCGGGCTGCCTGCTGCCGGCGAAGCGGAACTTGAGGCCGACGCCCGGGTGTATCCAGACAGTGGTGCGGCCGGAGCCGAGGCTGACGTCGTCTCTCCAGGTGAAGAAGAAGCTCTCCGCGCGTCGGAGCTTGGTGCCCATCACGATCTGGAGATGCGCGAGAAGGCGATCTTCGATCTCCGTCTTGGTGTCGTTGTCGTACGTGAAGTACCCCACGATGGCCTCCGGCCTGACACCTCCCCATCGCGCGGCGTCCTGAGACATCAGGATGCGAGAGGCCGCAGGGTGAGGGGCGTCCGTTTCCTGTGACGCTCCTCGGCGATGACAGAAACGTCAAGGGGGTGTGCAGCGGGTTTCTCGCTGTCGCGAGAACCATCCGGAAGTGCCCCTGGAGGGACTCGAACCCCCAACCCTTTCCTTAGGACGGAACTGCTCTTCCATTGAGCTACAGAGGCCAGGACGTCAGTCTATCGGCGCGCTCGATCGTGCCCACCCGCGGGCGACGACCGGGGTGACGGCCCGGATGAGGAGCGGCGCGGCGGGTCAGTTCGCGGCGTCGTACGCTTCGAGGACGGCGGCCGGCACGCGACCGCGCTCGGACACGCTGTGTCCGTTCTCCTTCGCCCACGCACGGATCGCGGAATAGTCCCGCTGGCCGGTGCGTCGACGGGGGCGGGCGGATGCTGATCCCCCCGAGGTGCGCGAGATCGAGCGGGCGGCCTCTACATAGGGTGCGAGAGCGTCGCGCAGGGCCGCCGCGTTCTCCTCGGTGAGGTCGATCTCGTAAGCGATGCCGTCGAGGGAGAACAGAACGGTCTCTCCGGTCCCCACCTCGAGCTCGGTGCCATCCAGGTCATCAACGAGTTGGTGCACGATTCTTCGGGCCATGGACACACCCTACTGACTGAGCAGGCCAGGTCAGGGCAAGATTCCGGCGCGCCGCGCCCGGGTGACCGCCGCGTGACGGGTCGAAGCATCCAACTTCGCCATCGCCGAGGCGAGATACGACTTGACCGTCGTTTCGCGCAGGGCGAGCGTCGCGCCGATCTCGGCGTTGGTGGAGCCGAGCGCAGCGCACGCCAGCACGTCCAGTTCGCGCGGCGACAGCCGCACGTCGAGCGGCTCGGTGCGGGCAGGGGTCGCGTCACCCGAGAGGGCGGCGAGGCGATGCTCGAGGCTCTCCAGACGCGCTCGAACACCGAGATCGTCGACGGTCGCGACGATGCTGCGCAGCTCGGCGTAGGTCTCGCGCAGCTCTTCGCGCGCTCCCGCGGCGAGCGTAGGAGAGGGGGAGGGGAGGGCGGTGAGGCGGCGGTCGACCTCCTCGCGCACCCGAACCTCGGTGGCCAGCTCCTCTGCGACGCGAAACGCAGGACCTGCCACGACGTCGCCGACCGGCGCCTCGACCCACGACCCGCAGTAGAGCACGCCGCGGGCGAGGCCGGCGACGACGATGGGCACCGCGAACAGGGTCGCAACGCCCTCGCCGAGGATCGCGCGGTCATAGTCGTGGGTGATGCCCCGCGCGGTGCGGTAGTCGAGGGCGAGCCGGGGGCGCTTCTCGACGAGCGCGCGTCCGCCGAGGCCGCGGTGCGGCTTGACGACGAGACCTTCGATGCTGCGCGTACGCGCCCCGTGGATGGCGGTGACGTGCACCGCGCCGGCGTGTTCGAAACCCCCGAAGGCGATGGGGAAGCGGGTACGTCGGGCCAGGTCGCTCACGGCGCGCGTCAGAAGCGCTTGATCGCTGTCGTTGCCCGTTCGTGCGCCCACGCACTACCTACTTCCGGGGGTGACGGCACCGTCGCCGCCTTCGTAGCGTCGACCATACCACCGGGGGCATCGACGCCCTCGGCACTCGCCACCGGTGCAGCGACGCGCCGGTCAATGAGCCAAGGAGACCACATGTCGGACTCTCGCCTCGGCGCCGCCCCCACGGGCGGCATCGACTACATCGCGGTCGAGGAGTCGCCACCGTTCCAGGACCTGAAGCGCCGTCAGCGCAGCTTCGTGTTCCCGCTCGCGGTGGCGTTCCTCCTCTGGTACTTCGTCTACGTGCTGCTGTCCTCGTTCGCCACCGACTTCATGGCGCAGCGTGCCTGGGGAGACGTGACGGTCGGCCTGTTGTTCGGACTCGGCCAGTTCGTCACCACCTTCGTGATCACCATGACCTACGTCTGGTACGCCAACAAGCGTCTCGACCCTCGGGCCGAAGCCATCCGCGACGAGCTCGAAGCCGCATCGCTGGGAGACCGCTCATGAGCGGCGTCGTGCGCGCGGCCGTCGAGACCACGGAGAACAACCCCATCCTGAACATCTCGATCTTCGGCGCGTTCGTCGCGATCACCCTGTTCATCGTCATTCGGGCAAGCCGCAACAACAAGACCGCGGCCGACTACTACGCGGCCGGGCGTTCGTTCACCGGTCCGCAGAACGGCTTCGCGATCGCCGGCGACTACCTCTCGGCCGCGTCGTTCCTCGGGATCTGCGGCGCGATCGCCATCAACGGCTACGACGGATTCCTCTACTCCGTCGGGTTCCTCGTCGCCTGGCTGGTCGCCCTGCTGCTCGTGGCCGAGCTCATGCGCAACACGGGCAAGTTCACGATGGCCGATGTGCTGTCGTTCCGTCTGAAGCAGGGCCCGGTGCGGATGGCTGCCGCCCTCACCACCCTCGCGGTGTGCTTCTTCTACCTGCTCGCGCAGATGGCCGGAGCCGGCGGGCTCGTCTCGCTGCTCCTGGGCATCTCCGACCAGCTCGGACAGTCGCTGGTGGTCGCGATCGTCGGCATCCTGATGATCGTCTACGTGCTGGTCGGCGGTATGAAGGGCACCACCTGGGTGCAGATCGTCAAGGCGTTCCTGCTCATCGGCGGCGCCTTGGTGATGACGATCTGGGTGCTCGCCATCAACAACTTCAACTTCAACGCGCTGCTCGAAAGCGCGGTGGCCGCCTCGATCACCGAACCGAAGGACGCGATCCTCGGACCGGGCCTGCAGTACGGCAAGAACCCGTGGGACTTCGTCTCGCTCGCGCTTGCGCTCGTGCTCGGAACCGCGGGTCTGCCGCACGTCCTGATGCGCTTCTACACGGTGCCCACCGCCAAAGAGGCGCGCCGTTCGGTGGTCTGGGCGATCTGGCTTATCGGTGGCTTCTACCTCCTGACCCTGGTGCTCGGCTACGGCGCGGCAGCCCTGGTCGGCCCCGAGGCCATCAAGGCGGCACCGGGCGGCGTGAACTCCGCGGCCCCGTTGCTGGCGCTGGAACTGGGCGGGCCGATCCTGCTGGGCCTCATCTCGGCGGTCGCGTTCGCCACGATCCTCGCTGTCGTGGCAGGACTCACCATCACCGCGGCAGCGTCCTTCGCCCACGACATCTACGCCAACGTCATCAAGAAGGGCAATGTGCCCGCCGACGGTGAGGTGAAGGTGGCCCGTCGCACGGTCGTCGTCATCGGAGTCCTGGCCATCCTGGGCGGGATCGGCGTGCAGGGGCAGAATGTGGCCTTCCTCGTCGCCCTCGCGTTCGCGGTCGCCGCGTCCGCGAACCTGCCGACGATCCTGTACTCCCTGTTCTGGCGCAAGTTCACGACCCGGGGCGCGGTGTGGAGCATGTACGGCGGCCTCGCTACTGCGATCATCCTGATCGTGCTCTCGCCCGTCTTCTGGGGCACGCCCACCAGCGTGTTCAAAGACACCGGGGCGGCCATCTGGCCGCTCAACAACCCGGGCATCGTGTCGATCCCGGTCGGGTTCTTCCTCGGCTGGCTCGGTTCCGTGACTTCGACGCGCAAGGAGGACCCGCGGCTCGCCGCCGAGATGGAGGTGCGCTCGCTCACCGGGTTCGGAGCCGAGAAGGCCACCGACCACTGAGTCGAGCAGCCATCACGAAAGCCCCGACGAGCTGGGATCCACGATCCTGTCGCCGGGGCTTTCGTGTGCGCGGCGAGCGGCCTACTCGCTGACCACGCCCTCGAGGGCGAGCAGGGCGTGCTTCACTTCGGGGTGGCCGCCGTATTCGCCGATCGAGCCGTCGGCGCGCACCACGCGGTGCACGGGGACGACGAGGGAGAAGGGCGTGGTCCGACACGCCGCGCCGACGGCGCGTGCGGCTCGAGGGCTGCCCGCGAGAGCGGCGACCTCTCCGTACGACGCCGTCTCGCCATAGGGGATCTCGCGGATCGCCTCGAGCGCCTGTCGGGTGAAGCCGTTCGCGAGACGCCAGTCGAGCTGCAGGTCGAAGGTGCGGCGAGACCCCGCGAAGTACTCGTCGAGCTGGGTGCCCAGCTCTGCCGCCGCGGTGTCGTCGTGCTCCGGCGCTTCGCCCAGCACGCCCGAGATCCGGGCGATCGCCTCGTCTCGTGCACCGTGCTCGAGGCTCACGGCGATGAGGGCGTCGTCGGCGAACGCCGCCAGGACGTCGCCGACCGGAGTGGGGTGCCAGGAAGTGGTGAATCGGGTCATGAGCTCATCCTCGGGGGCGGACGCCCGGCGCGGCATCGCTCGGACGAGGTTGGGGACGGATGCTGCGCTCCGGCCGCCTGTGGAGGAACGGCCGATGATGCGGCGTGTCGTCCAATCCCGCGAAACTCGCCGCACGATACCGGGCACCACCCCCACCCGCGCCTAGTCTGGCTCGTGTGTGGCGAGCTGAGGACGTTGTCGTGGGTGCGGAGGGTGACGCATCGATGTCTTCCGTGAACCCGGGCGACCTCGGTCTCTCGGAACCCGGTGTGACCGTGATGCACGTCGCCGCTCCCGAACGGGCGCGCCTGCGGGCCGAGGCGACCGTGCTCGGCGGCCGCTCGACCCTGCTGCAGTTCGACGACGCCTCCGACGCGGGGATCGACATCACCAAGGCCCACCCCGGCAGCCTGCCCCAGTTCATCACCGGTCGCTCGACGCTGCTGTCGAACCTCTTCCGCGACGAGGTGGCCCTTCGGACCGCGCGGATGGCCGCCGAGCGCATCACCGCCAAGAACGTCGAGCTGCGGACGGCGCGCGGCCTCGAACCCGTGCACCTGGCCGTGGGCCTGGCCGCCTGGCGGGTCGGCGGCGTCGGGTGGTCGGCCCCCGTGCTGCTGCGCCCGCTCGCGATCCGCCGCCACCACGGCGACTTCGAGTTGAAGCTGCACGGCTCGTTCTCGGTCAACCCCGAACTGGCGAAGGCTTTCCGCACCCACTTCGGCATCCGGATCGACAGCTCGGCGCTCGCGGGGCTCGCCTATGACCGCGGCGTCTTCAAGCCGCAGCCGGTGATCGATCACCTGCGCGCGCTGACCACGCACCTGCCGACCTTCGTGGTGCACCCCAGGCTCGTCATCTCCTCGTTCGCCGACGTCGGTTCGGCGATGGCGCGCGACACCGCCGATCTCGATCACCCCCTGCTGAACGCGCTCGCCGGCCACCCCGCCGATCGCGCAAGCATCACCATCCGCCGCGCGACCCCCGTGGTCGCCGGCCCCGACGAGCGCGCACCGGCTTCGGACACCCTCCTGCTCGACGCGGACGCCGAGCAGGAATCCGTGCTCGCTCGTGTCGCCGCCGGCCACTCGCTCGCCGTGCACACGCTGCCCGGAACGGGCGGCACGCAGACCGTCATCAACGCCGTCGGCCAGCTCGTCCAAGCCGGCAAGCGGGTACTCGTCGTCAGCGCTCGACGCTCGACCCTCGAGGGGATCCGCCACCGCCTGGCCGGCATCGGTCTCGACGGCCTCGCGGTGTCCCCCACGCATGTGCGCCGCGATCTCATCCGCGCGATCGGGCGCAATGAGAAGGCCGAGCAGCCCCGCGTCTCCGACGTCGACGATGCCCTCGTGCGCTTGCGCACGGTGCTGCGCGACTACCGGAATTCGGTCACGGTGCAGCATCCGTCCCTCGGTGTCTCCGCCCTCGACGTGCTGCGCACCCTGACGACGCTTGCGAGCCGGTCACCGGCACCGTCGACGACGGCGCGCTTCGACGTCGCCACGCTCGAGCGCCTCGCCGACCGCCGCGCGGAGGCCGGGGCAGCACTGGCGGCTGCTGCCCGCCTCGGCGAGTTCCGTTTCGGTCCGAACGATTCGCCCTGGTACGGGGTGTCGTTCACCCGCACCGAAGACGCCCGCGCCGCACACGCGCTGGCGCGGAAGCTGCACAAGCAGGACGTGCCCAGCCTGCTGGAGCGCGGTTTCGAGTTGATCGCGCAGACGCGGATGCGCCCGTTCCAGACGATCACCGAGCTGGGCGAGTACCTCCGTCTGCTGCAGGGCATCCGGGATTCCCTCGACCGCTTCAGCCCGACGGTCTTCGAGCGGCCACTGGGCGAACTCATCCAGGCCTACGCGCCGCGGCGCGACGCGGGCGACATGAGCGGCCCGAACCGCCGCCGCCTCAAGCGCCTCTCGCGCGAGTACCTCCGGCCGGGCGTGCACGTGACCGACATGCACGAGGCGCTCGTGCGCATCCAGCAGCAGCGCACCGAATGGCAGCGCTTCGTCGAGGCGGGGGTCACCCCCGAGGTTCCGCTCGGACTCGCCGACGTGCACGTCGCCTGGCAGCGCGTCGACGCGATGCTGAAGGAACTGGACGACATCCTCGGCCGGAGCGACTCGCTGCGGTTGGCGACCCTCCCGGTGGCGCGCCTCGTGCGCACCCTGGCGGGACTCGCCGCCGACTCCACCTTCTTCGACAACCTGGTCGAGCGCGCGCAGCTGCGCAGCGAACTCGCCCACCTGGGTCTCGAACCCCTGCTGCTCGAGCTGTCCGTCCGTCACGTTCCCGAGGACCGCGTCGCCGCGGAGTTGGAATTCGCCTGGTGGCAGTCGGCCCTCGAACACCTGCTGCGCACCGATCGCGCCCTGCTGGGTGCGAACACCGCTGTCGTCGACCGGCTCGAACGCGACTTCCGACTCGTCGACGAAGCTCACGCCGCAGCATCCGGCCCCCTGCTCGCCGCCCAGCTCGCGCAGCAGTGGCGGATCGGCCTGGTCGACCACGCCGATGAGGCCACCGCCCTCAAGGACGCGCTCAAGCGCGGCGCGACGACGGCCGGCGAGCTCACGGACGCCGCTCCCCTCCTCTTGCGCACGCTGGCCCCGGTCTGGCTCGCCTCGCCCTACGAGGTGCCAGAGATCCCCGACACCTCCCCGTTCGACGTCGTGATCATCGCCGACGCCGGCGCGATCTGCCTCGCGGAAGCCGCCCCCGCGCTGCGCCGCGCCCAGCAGGTCGTGCTGTTCGGCGATCCCGTGACCCAGCGACCGACCCCGTTCCGCGTGAGCGCCACGTTCGCCGCCGACGAGGACGACGTCGAAGAGGTGCCGTTCGACCACACCTCGGTCTTCGAGCGCCTCGCCGAACTCCTGCCCGTCGAAACGCTCACGCGCAGCTACCGCGCCGGTGGCGAGGACCTCGCCGAACTCGTCAACGACGCGTTTTACGGCGGCGAGATCGTCTCGCTCCCGTGGGCGGGGTCCTACCTCGGTCGCGGCAGCCTGAGCGTCGACTACGTCGAAGGCGGCACGGGCGCCCCCGATCCGATCTCGGGAGCGGTCGAGAGCCCCGACGCCGAGGTCGCGCGCGTCGTGACCCTCGTCGTCGAGCACGCCGTGAACCGCGGCAACGAGTCGCTCATGGTCGTCACCGCCAGCGCCCGCCACGCCGAGCGCGTGCGCGCCGCCGTCGAAGCCGCCTTCTCCGGCCGTTCCGATGTCGCGGACTTCGTCTCGCGCGACACGGCGGAGCCGTTCGCGGTGCTCGCCCTCGAAGAGTCGGTCGCGGAGAGCCGCGATCGCGTGATCTTCTCGCTCGGCTACGGCCTCACCAAGCACGGCCGCGTGCTGAGCGACTTCGGCGACCTGTCCACCCCCGACGGGGAGCGGCTGCTCACGGTGGGGATGACCCGCGCGCGCCGCTCGATGGTGATCGTCTCCTCGATCCGACCCTCCTCCTTCGACGACGGTCGCCTCGAGTACGGGGCAGCGACCCTCATGGGCATCCTCGGCAACCTCGCCGCTCGCGGCAGGGACGCGCGCCTCGAAGACCTGGCCGATCCGCTCACCCTGGCGCTGGCCCGCGAGCTGCGGCGTCTCGGCATCGCCGTCGACGTGCACTATCGCGGGCTGCTGCCGCTGGTCGCGCACCACGGCGGCAAAGCGGTCGTGGCCGAGAGCGACCCCGAGACCATCGGCGATTCGCTGCGCGAGTCCTTGCGGTTGCGTCCGCAGATCCTCCGCCGCCTGGGCTGGCACTACGTGCGCGTGCACTCCTTCGACCTATATAGCGACCCGGCGGCCGTGGCCGCTCGGATCGCCGCGCTGCTGGGTCTCGAGGGCGACCGGCCGACCTCGGACACCACGACGCAGCCGATCGACGTCATTCAGTGAGATGTCGGCCGGCGACCCGCCGCCGACCGGCGGCCAGCGCATCGAGCGCGTTCCCGGTTCGCGTCGCGCGCGTCTGACGCCCGCGCCCGGAAGCTCGGCCGAACCGGTACCGGCCGACGACGACGCCCGAGACCGGACGCCGTCGGATTCACCTGCCTCCGGCCCGAACGACGAGCGGATGCTTCGCGACGTCCCCCCGCACTACTGACTGCTGCGTCAGACCTTCGCGGCAGAGCCGTTCTGCTTCTCCAGCAGATCGCGGATCTGCATGAGCAGCTCCTGCTCGGTGGGAAGCGTCGGGGTGTGATCGGCTCCCGTCTCGACGCCGGCGCGCGCGGCAGCCCGCTGCTTGAACCGGTTCATCGGGAAGACGAAGACGAAGTAGACGATCGCGGCGACGGCAACGAAGTTGATGAGGGCGACGACGATCGTGCCGAAGGCGAAGGTCGCTTCGCCGCCGGAGAGCGTGCGCACGGTCCAGTTCCAATCCGACAGGTCGCCCATCTGGAAGACGAAGCCGATCAGGGGGTTGATGAACCCCTGCACCATCGTGTTGACGATCGCGGTGAAGGCCGCCCCGATCACGACGGCGACCGCCAGGTCGATCACATTCCCGCGGAGGATGAACTCCTTGAAGCCCTTGATCACAGTGCGTCCTCCTTCTCCTCCGCGCGCGGGCTCACGACCCTGACGCCGGCGTGGTCGTCTTCGTTTCCGAGGTCGATCCTGTCGAAGATGACGAGGAGTCGCCACTCGCGGGGGAGGAGCTCGCGCCCGAGGCGGCAGCATCCGCCTTCTTGGTCTCCCCGGCGCGGGAATCGGTGCGATAGAAACCCGAACCGTTGAAGGTCACTCCGATCGAGCCGTACTCCTTGCGCAGGTCACCGCCGCACGTGGGGCATTCGGTGAGGGCGGCTTCGGAGAAGGACTGCACGGCATCGAAGCGGTGTCCGCAATTTTTGCAGGCGTACGCGTAGGTGGGCATGAAAGCTCCTGGGGGTCAGCGGTGGCTCGCAGCGGCGAACGTGACGGTCTGGGTCGGAGTGACGACGCCTGTGACGGGCTGGTCGTGCACATCGCGGGGAACCTCGTCGACGAGCTCGCTGTCGTAGATCGCGGCGTAGACGGGAGGGCAGCGTTCCATCGAGCCGATGGTCTTGTCGAAGTAGCCGCGACCCCAACCGAGCCGCATGCCCGACCGGTCGACGGCGGCCGCGGGGATGATGAGCAGATCGACATCGTTCACCGCGATCGGGCCGAGCACCTCGCCCACCGGTTCGGGCAGGCCGAACAGGCCCTCGGCGATGTCGCCGTCCGGGGTGGCGATCGACCAGTCGAGTAGGCCGTCGTCGCGGGTGATGGGGAGGAGGACGCGGATGCCGCGGGCCATCGCCCCCTCGATGAACGGGCGCGTGTCCGGCTCGGTCGAGGTGGAGAGGAAGCAGGACACGGAGCGGGCGCCGAGGCGATCGACGAGCGCGTCGAGCTGCTCCTGGATCCCCCGTGACGCGTCGAGACGAGCGGTCTGCAAGCGCGCGTTCCGCCGCTCACGCAGGTCTGCGCGCAGAGCGCGCTTTGCCTGGTCGATGCTGTCGAGCATGGTGTCGATTGTAGGCGCGCCCGCGCGTCACATTCCGTTCACATGAACCCCGCTACTGTGGTGCCATGTCGCACAAGCCCTTCAAGGCCGTTATCCCTGCCGCTGGACTCGGTACGCGTTTCCTTCCCGCCACCAAGGCGATGCCGAAGGAGATGCTGCCGGTCGTAGACAAGCCGGCCATCCAGTACGTGGTCGAAGAAGCCGTGGCTGCCGGCATCTCCGATGTCCTCATCATCCTCGGCCGCAACAAGAACAACATCGCCAACCACTTCGATGCCATGCCGGAGCTGGAAGAGAAGCTGCGCCAGAAGGGCGACCTCGACAAGCTCGCCAAGGTGGAGCACTCCTCCGACCTGGCCGATATCCACATGGTGCGTCAGGGTGAGCCGAAGGGCCTCGGCCACGCCGTGCTGCGCGCCGCCGGTCACGTCGGCGACCACCCCTTCGCGGTGCTGCTGGGCGATGACCTCATTGACGAGCGCGACCCGCTGCTGACGAAGATGCTCGAGGAGTACGACAAGCGCGGCGCGACCGTGATCGCCCTCATGGAGGTCGACCCCGAGCACATCCACCTTTACGGCGTCGCCGCGGTCGAGGCGACCGACGAAGAAGACGTGGTCAGGGTCACGCAGCTCGTCGAGAAGCCGTCGAAGGAAGACGCGCCGTCGAACCTCGCGATCATCGGGCGCTACGTGCTCGGACCCGACGTCTTCCCGATCCTCGAGAAGACCCAGCCGGGCAAGGGCGGCGAGATCCAGCTGACCGATGCGCTCGAAGAGCTCGCCAACGGCGGAGGCGAGGGCGGCGGCGTGTACGGCGTGGTCTTCCGCGGACGTCGCTACGACACCGGCGATAGAGTGGATTACATCAAAGCCATCGTGCAGCTCGCCTGCGACCGTGAAGACCTCGGCCCGCAGCTGCGTCCCTGGTTCAAGGAATTCGCGGCGACACTCTGACGCCGCCGGACGAGGGAAGTGCCATGGATCTCTCGGTCTCCCGTCAGCACGGCCCGATAGGCGTGCGCCTCGTGCGCGCCCGCGACGCGCGGGTGCTGCAGAACGAGCTGCTGTCGAACCGCCCGTGGCTGCAACAGTGGGAGGCGACGAGTCCGGACGGGCCCGTCTCCTTCGACATGCGGGTCGGTGTGCGGCGACTGCTGCAACAGCACCGTGACGGTCTGGGCGTTCCCCTCGTGATGGAGTACGACGGCCAGGTGGCCGGTCAACTCAACGTCTGGGGGATCGCCCGCGGTTCGCTCGCGTCGGCGACGATCGGCTACTGGGTGAGCGAGCGGTTCGCGGGGCGGGGGATCACCCCCACCTCCGTGGCGATGGCGACCGACATCTGCTTCGAAGAACTGCGGCTGCATCGGATGGAGATCTGCATCCGACCCGAGAACCACGCCAGTCTTCGCGTGGTCGAGAAGCTGGGCTTCCGTTACGAGGGTCTTCGCCGCCGTTACATCCACATCGACGGCGATTGGCGCGATCACTACGCCTTCGCACTCGTGCAGGAAGAGGTGCCCGAGGGCGTGCTCGAACGGTGGGTCTCGGGACAGGCGCCGCGGAACGCGGCGACCGTGCCGCCGACCGATCGCCTCCACACATGACCATCCGGTGACAACGCGTCCGTCGGGTTGTGGCGCGGGTTAGCCTGACGTCATGCAGGCAGGCTTCCACTTCTGGAACTTCACGATTCCCGGCGCTCCCCAGGCCCTCCCCTCCGTGCTCGCGCAGACGGCTCGCACCGCCGAGGAGGGTGGGTTCACGCAGTTCACCGTGATGGACCACTGGTTCCAGATGGAGTCCGCCGCTCCAGCATCCGAACCCATGCTCGAGGCGTTCACCACCCTCGGTTTCCTCGCGGGGCAGACCTCCACGATCCGCTTGGGCCCGCTCGTCGCCGGCGTGACGTACCGCTACCCCGGCTTGCTCGCGAAGATCGTCACGACGCTCGACGTGCTGAGCGAGGGCCGCGCGATGCTCGGCATCGGCGCCGCCTGGTACGACCGGGAGCACCGCGGCCTCGGCGTGCCTTACCCGGCCATCTCGGAGCGGTTCGAACGCCTCGAAGAGGCGCTGCAGATCGCGCTGCAGATGTGGAGCGACGACGACGGCCCGTACCGCGGCACCCACTACTCGCTGGACGAGACGCTGAACAGCCCGCGTCCGATCCAGTTGCCGCACCCCCCGATCATGATCGGCGGCAAGGGCGAGAAGAAGACGCTGCGCCTGGTCGCCCAGTACGCGCAGATCGTCAACCTCACCACCGATGACCCCGCCGAGGTCGCGCACCTGCTCGATGTGCTGCGCGCCCACTGCGAGCGGCTCGGCACCGACTACGACGCGATCGAGAAGACGGTCATCTCGGGCGGGACCGATCCCTTCGGCCCGGAGTTCCTGCCGCGCATGGAGAAGCTCGCTGCTCTCGGCATCACCCAGGTCGTCGTCGGGCGCAACCCCACCGACCCCGACCCAGTCGGCCAGGTCTCGCGCCTGTCGGAGCTGGTGCTTCCCCGCCTCGCCGCCCTCTAGCGGCTGCGGCGCCGGCGCCCGTTCGTTCGCCGTCCGTCCGTCCGTCCGTCCGCCCCTCCGTCCGTCCATCCGTCCGTCCGTCCGCACAACTTCGGAGGTTTCGGGCGAAGCGGGTGATTCGGGCGGGCCAGCCTGCGGAAACTCCGACGTTGTGCGCGGTTTCGGCGCCGCGCCGGTTCGTCTTCCCTTGAGGGTGGGCCGCAGCATCCTGCCCCTCCGTCGCCGGTCCTTCTCCGCACAACTTCGGAGGTTCTGGCTGACACGCCGGGGGACGGATGCTTGCGGCCGCGCTCGGCGCGAATACTCCGAAGTTGTGCGCGGGCCGGGGATCCGCGGCATCCGCCCGTGGCTCGGACCTCCGAACTTGTGCGGGGTTTCGGCGCCGCGCCGGTTCGTCTTCCCTTGAGGGTGGGCCGCAGCATCCTGCCCCTCCGTCGCCGGCCCTTCTCCGCATAACTTCGGAGGTTCTGGCCGACGCGCCGGGAGAACGGATGCTTGCGGCCGCCCGCGGCGTGAATACTCCGAAGTTGTGCGCGGGCCGGGGATCCGAGTCACCCGCCCGTGGCTCGAACCTCGGAACTTGTGCGGGGTTTCGACGCCGCGCCGGGTCGTCTTCCCCTGAGGGTGGGCCGCAGCATCCTGCCCCTCCGTCGCCGCTCCTTCTCCGCACAACTTCAGAGGTTCTGGCCGACAGGCTGGGGGACGGATGCTTGCGGCCGCCCGTGCCGCGAATACTCCGAAGTTGTGCGCGGGCCGGGGATCCGAGGCATCCGCCCGCGACACGCCTCGCCTTGACGGACGATTCGGATGCTGTCGCATACCGTGGTGCGCATGGGTGGACAGGTATGGGGTGGCGGGGTGATCGTCCTGGTGGCGGTCGTGCTGTGGCTCGTGTACCTGCTGCCGTCCTGGCACAGCCGGCACCTCTACACCTCCGCCGAGCGCAACGCCGTGCGCCTGAACCAGGCGCTCCGCGTGCTCGCGGAGACGAGTGAGACGCCGAGGGAAGTACACCTCGAACTCACCGCGCGCACCGCTCTCGCCCAGCAGAAGCTTGCTCGTCGCGCCCAAGAGGAGCGAGAACAGGCGGAGCTCGCGATCGCCCGAGCGCAGCTCGAGGTCGAGAAAGAACAGACGGCCGCCGATCGCGAAGCCGCCCTCGCCGAGATCGCCGCCGCCCGCGAGACCGCGCGCGCCGAGGCCGCAGCGGCCCGCCGCAAAGCGCGCGCCGAGGCCGTCGCAGCCCGCGCCGCCCAAGCCGCCGAACGCGCGGAGCCGAACGCACGTCGGGCGCGGACGCGCCGGGCGTTCCGCCTCACCACGACCCTGATCGCCGTCGCCGCTCTCGTTATCACCGGCGTCGGCGTGTGGCAGATAGCGGTCGGAGCTTCCGCCGCCCTCGTGTGGGCCGGCGCCACGGTCACCGTGATCTGCGGACTTGTCCTGCAGCGCCTCGCTCGGGTCGCCGCGCGCACCTCGGTGCACGCCGTCGCGGTTCCGGTCGAACGGGTGTCGTCGGCCGTTCAAGACGTGGCCCTTCCCGCAGAACGCGTCACCTCCTGGACCCCGCGCGAGTTGCCGCGTGCGCTCGTGTCGTCCGCGGGCTCGCGCGCCGCTGCCGTGCTCGACCAGCAGGCTGCTCGCGAGGCCCTCCGCGCGGCCGCTCGGGAGCAGGCGCTGCGCGAGATCGCCGAGCAGCAGGCTCCGCCCTCGATCGACACTGCGCGGGTTGCTCGGGCGTCGAAGTACGAGGGAATGGGCTACGTGGACGACGCCGAGATCGAGGCCCACGTGCGCCAGATATTGGCGCGTCGAGCGGTCGGCTAGCGGTCACCGCGAGCCGGGTCGGCCAGTCGGCCCGTGATAGTGTTGGTGAGTTCTCGGGCCTGTAGCGCAGTTGGTAGCGCGCCTCGTTCGCATCGAGGAGGTCAGGGGTTCGATTCCCCTCAGGTCCACCGAAGGACACCGAAATGCCCCCGCTTCGTCGGGGGCATTTTCGCGCCCGTCCGGTCCCGACATCCTGGGTGATCCACACCTCCACTGGGTTTGCAAGCCCCTTGCACGGGTTAACCCGAAAGCAGTTGTCCCTGCCCACGAAAAGTGCGACGTTGTCGACAAGGGGCTTGACGGGACATGGCGTGTTGTGCCCGACAACACGCCGTCCTCCATCCGAAGGACGCACAGTGCACACTCGAAACCAGACGAGGAGCTCTCTCTTCCGAGCAGTCCTCGTCGTCGCGGCGGTCGCCCTCAGCGCCACCGCGCTTCCCACCATGGCGACCGCGCTGTCGCCGGCCGTCGTTTCGGCGGAGGGGGCCGCTCTCGCCGGAAGCATTCAGCAGGACGGGGACTTCACGGTGAACGTGGCGGCGCCGGACGGAGCGAAGGTCAAGTTCAAGCTGGATGGCGCATATCTGGGGCAGGATGCTTCGGCGCCCTACTCGTGGTCGGTGCATGCCGACAGGGGGGCTCACACGGTGAACGTGCGATGGGAAGGCGACGCGGGTCGGCAGGAAGTCGATGTGGCGTTCACGGTCGGCGCGAGCACTCCGTCCTCGCCCCTCCCGTCGGCAACGCCCCGACCGTCGCCCACCGCCTCGACGTCACCCACGCCGGGCCCGACCCCACCGGTGTCCGGCAACAGTGTCGCCGTGTCGTCGACCGCACAGCTGACCGCTGCGCTGAAGGCCGCGAAACCCGGTCAGACGATTGCGCTGGCCGACGGAACCTACACCGGCGCGTTCATCGCGGCTGCCGCGGGCACCACGTCGCAGCCCATCACGCTGACGGGTTCACGCCGGGCCGTTCTCACCACGGGGAAGGTCTCCTCCGAGTACGGGCTGCACGTGACGGGGACGTATTGGAACCTCACCGGGTTCTCGGTGACCACCGCGGCCAAGGGGATCGTCCTCGATGGCGCCTCCCACACGATCATCGACGGTGTCGACGTGGGAAACACCGGAGCCGAAGCTGTCCACGTTCGAAAGAACAGCGTCTCGGTGATCGTTCGCAACTCGACCGTGCATGACACCGGACGCGTCCAAGCCGCCTACGGGGAAGGCATCTACATCGGCTCCGCGAAGAGCAACTGGTCCTCGGTCATGGGTTCGCCGTCGTCGCCTGATCGGTCCGACTACGTGCAGATCCTCGACAACACCATCGTGAACACGACGGCGGAGGGCATCGACATCAAGGAGGGGACGACCGGTGGGGTGGTGTCGGGCAACGTCTTCACCAACGCCGGGTACTCCGGGGAGAACTACGGGGACTCGTGGATGGATGTGAAGGGCAACGGCTACCGCATCACGGGGAACTCCGGCTCCACCACCCTGCTCGATGCGTTCCAGGTACACGTGGCGATCGTCGGCTGGGGTCGGGACAACATCTTCCGGGGCAACCTGGTGCGCGGGGGAGTGCCGGGCTTCGAGGTGTCGGTGCAGTCCGGCGCCGTAGGAACCGTCGTCGGTTGCGGTCCGACGGCCGCCGGCAGAGGGCTGAGCAACATCGCCTGCACGCCGTAACCGCAGCGTGGGCCGCTGCGACCGGAGCGAGATCACCCGGTCGCAGCAACCACGCCCCCTCAGCGGTGGAGGGGCGCCTCCGCGTCGTCGCGGGCGTCTTCGTGCAGCGCGACGGTCTGCGGATCCGTCGGCCGACCCAGTGCCCGGTAGACCCATCCGTCCGCACGGTAGGCGTCGGCGTCCAAGGCGTGGCGACCGTCGACGATCCTCCGGTGTGCGACCAGCTCACCGATCTCGGCCGGATCGGCGATGCGGAACTCGTCCCACTCGGTCAGAAGCGCGACGACGTCTGCCCCCTCCAACGCCTCACGCATGCTGTCGACGTAGTTCAGGTCGGGGTAGGCACGGTGCGCGTTCTCGTTCGCCTCGGGGTCGTAGACCATGACGGTGGCACCCTCCAGATAGAGGAAGCGGGCGACGTCCAAGGCGGGGGCATCACGAACGTCGTCGGAGTTGGGCTTGAACGCAGCTCCCAGGGCCGCGATCTTCTTCCCCGCGAGGTCGCCGTCGGCCAGTTCGCGGATGAGGTCGACGGTGCGCACCCGTCGGCGCTGGTTGATCTTGTCGACCTCCTTCAAGAACCCGACGGCCTGACCGACGCCGAGCTCCTCGGCGCGATAGACGAACGCCCGGATGTCCTTGGGCAGGCATCCGCCGCCGAACCCGAGCCCGGGCTTGAGGAAACGTCCCCCGATCCGGCTGTCGTACGACAGGGCGGTCGCGAGCAGATTGACGTCGGCGCCCGTGGCCTCGCACACCTCGGCCATGGCGTTGATGTAGGAGATCTTGGTCGCGAGGAACGAGTTCGCCGCTACCTTGACGAGCTCGGCGGTGGCGAGGTCGGTGACGACCGACGGGGTGTCCTCGTCGAGGATGGGTCGGAATGCGGCCTCGAGCTGGCGCTGCGCCCACGACGAGGCCACGCCGAACACGAGGCGGTCGGGGTGCATCGTGTCCTTGACGGCGAAGCCTTCGCGCAGGAACTCGGGGTTCCACGCGAGCTCCAGCTCGCTTCCGATGGGGGAGACGGACTGCACGAGTTCGGTCAGGCGCGAGGCGGTCCCGATGGGCACCGTCGACTTGCCGACGAGCAGGGCCTTGCGATCGATGCGCGAGGCGATCTCGGTGAAGGCGGAGTCGACGTAGCGCATGTCGGCGGCGTGCGAACCCTCGGCCTGAGGCGTGCCCACGCAGATGAAGTGCACGTCGCCGAAGCGCGCAGCCTCGTCGAAGTCGGTGGTGAAGCGCAGGCGTCCCGACGCCAGTGCCGCGCGCAACTGCTCGTCGAGTCCGGGCTCGAAGAAGGGCACGGTTCCGGCGGCGAGCAGCGCGATCTTCTTTTCATCGACGTCGACGCCGAGCACGTCGAAGCCGAGGACGGCCATGCAGACCGCGTGGGTCGCACCGAGGTAGCCGGTGCCGATCACGGTCATCTTGGGGTGGTCGGTGATGGGTGCCTCGGAGGCGGGGATGCTGGTTTCCATGTCGATCTCCTGGTCGGTGGTGACTGTGTGGTGCGGGTCGATGGGTCGACGGAAGACTGCAGCGGCTGCTGCAGTTCCCGGGCGACGGGGGAGCGGTCTTAGGAGGAGCCGGCGGAGCAGTCGATGTTGCTCACACCCTCACCCGCTCCCGAGGCTGAATTGCTGCACTCGACGACGTTGTCGAGGTCGTCCGTGACGGCGTAGCCGAACCCCGATCCGTTGACGTCGGCGGTGTTCGAGCTGAAGACGTTGCGAGCGCCCCACCCATCGAGGATCTCGTGGGTCTGGAACCCGTCGACGGGGGAGTTCACCCCGACGTTGCCCCGAATGATCCACTCGTTGCCTTTGATGTCGACCCACGAGTCGGCGTCGTCCTCTTCCAGCGCGGATCCATCGAAGGAGTTGTTCTCGACGATGCCGCCCGTCGTCCCCTCCTTCACATCGATGCTCTCGGCGGTGGTCGCCGAGATGGTGTTGTCGCGGATGACGTTGCGGTCACTCCGGTCGGGGTCGCAGGCGGTGATGTCGCACCAATTGCTCTCGGCGGAACCGATATAGATGCCCTCGCCGAATTTCGCCCGTCGCTTGCCGGTATCGCTGATGACGTTTCCCGCAATGACGTTGTCGGTGCTGTCGGCTCGGAAATGGACGGCCTCATCCCCGATCTCGGTGATCGTGAGCGCCTCGACCAGGGTGTTGGTCGTCGCATCCGCCATGAGTCCCTTCTGGCCGTTGCGGATGCTGAATCCCGCCAGCTGCCAGTACGAGACGCCATCGAGATGCAGCACGTACCCGTCGTCGACGCGTCCGCCGTCGAGCACCGCGTCGACCGGCCCGCACAAGCGGATGGGCGCCTGTTCGGTGCCGCTGGCGGTGAGGTCGAAATTGCCGGGGTAGGTGCCCGAGGCGAGCATGATGAGGGAACCGGCGGCCGCCTCATCGAGGGCGCTCTGCAACTCGGCGGAGGTGCGCACTGTCACCGCCTCGCCGGTGCAGTCGACGGTGGATGCTGTCGGCCCGGTCGCCGGCGGCGCGCTGGGCTCGCTGCTGGCCGAGGGCGCAGGCGTGGGGGCCGTCTCGACGGAGCCCCGGCCGAATGCCCACACGAGACCGATCACGATGGCGCCGAGGACCACGATCGTTCCCGCGCCGACCAGGGCGATTGTCACGCTCCGGCGGGTCATCGGACGCTCGCCCCCTGACTGCCGTCCATCGATACGACGCCTCTGGTGAGAGAGGTCAGCGGCACCCGCTCGGCGTAGGGATCGCGGATCTTGCCGTACTGGCCATCCTTGCGGGTGAGCGCGGTCCCCACCAGAAGCAGGGCGAGCAGCAGCCAGACCACGGTGAGCGGCTGGAAGACGAAACCGACGACGGATGCGGGCGTGATGGCGGGGCGCCAGGAATCGAGGTCGTTCTCCCCGATCACGGCGCCGAAACCGGAATCGGACCAGAGGGCGGTCTGACCGGTGCCCCCCAGCTCGTTGCCCGCGACCGCGGTGCCTTCGACGTCGCCGAGAAGGGTCACGGCATGGTTCGTGACGTCCGACAGCGTGTTCGCGCTGACATCAGCCGCGGCGTTGCGCACGTGGATCCCGGTGTCGCCGCCGCGGATCGTGTTGTCCTGGACCGTCGCGTCGGTGACGTCGTCGCGGATGGCGACGGCAGCGGCGGTTTGCTCGAGGAACTGATTGCCGGTGATGGACACAGCATCCGCCCCACGGTCCACGACCAGTCCGTCGGGATTGGCGGTGAACCGGTTGTCGCTGACGTCGATGTCGCCGCCCCCGGTGATCTCCATGCCGTAGCGGCCGTTCGCGTCGATCGTGCTGCCGACCACCGAGTTGTCTCCGAAGCTCTCGACCGCGGTTCCGGAGGCGCTCGGCCCGTCGGCGAGCGACTGACCGTCCATCGACACCCCGTTGCGTCCGTTCTCGGCGACGGTCACGGTATCGACGCGGATGCCCACCGTGGATCGGCCGAGCGAGATGCCGTCGACCGCGTTCCGGCTCGACTGCGAATCCGCGATCCGGCTGCTCGAGACGGACCGGTGCAGGGTGATCCCGTCGACCAGGCTGTCGGTCACGACGGTGCGCTCGATGGTGACGTTCTCCGCGCTGGAGACGAAGATGCCGAACGCGTTGCCAGTGATCTCCGAATCGAGGATCGTGGCGGTGGACAGTCCCAGGTCTGCGAGGTCCTCCCGGGGGGCCGCAGAGGTGCCGGCCGAGGCGGCCGTCTGCATCCCCTCGACGTCCTCGGGGGGAGTCGTCTCGAACACCGCCGTGGCATCGACGACCGGGGCGCCCGCGGGGACGGGAAGGGGGTCATCCGTCGGTTCCATCGAGCTCGCGAGGGTGGTGTCGTCCGCCTCGTCATTGCCGGTGATGGCCAGTCCGCCCGTGCTGCCGCCCCAGAATCCCAGCGAGGAGATGTCGGCGTGCGACAGTCGGATCGACCCGCCGATGGCCCGGAGGTAGGCGCGCCCGTCGGCGGTGTCCTCGTCGGGGGAGTCGGTGACGCTGTCCCAGCTCGTCACCGTCGTGGGGGCCTTGCGCGTGCCGGCCAGATCGAGGTGTCCGCCGAAGGCGACGATCGAGGTGAAGCCGGCAGCCGTGCTCTCCAGACGCACCTCGACGCTGTTGAGCGACAGTGTGGCGCCCTGCATCACGGCGACGTTCTCGCGCAACAAGTAGGAGCCGTCGGGATTCTGCACGAGGGTGTCGGGAGCGAGGGAGCGCAGATCATCGACCGTGTAGGGCAGCTCTCTGCCCGGCAGCACGATGGTCCAGCTGTCGCCGGTTCGGAAGCGGTACGGTCCGTCGACGGAAAGCGTCCAATACGCCGCAGAGGCCACCCGGCGGGTGTAGACGATGCGTTCGTCCTCCTGCTGGACGAGGGCGGCCTCGGTTGCCGGGTCGCCCGGGTAGAGGATCCCCTGCACGTTGCCGTTGCGAGCGATCTCGTTCAGGCCGTAGGCCTCGGGCTCGGCGGTGGAGTTGGCGAGGGTGGCAGCCGTGACCGCGACGCCCGCGCCGGTGAGGGCGGCGACGACGGCGATCGCTACGGCGGTCCAGGCCCTCACAGCGCGCCCGCCGGGGCGAGGTCGCGGTTCGAGGACTCGAGCGAGGAGGCTTTCTGCCCCTCGCCGCCGATCTGATCGGCTTGACGGGTGAGCCAGCCCTGCTTGTTCATCGTGACCAGCGCGTAGGCCTTGATCGGTAGTGCGATGAAGATCACGACGATCGCGTAGAGCGGCAGGATCAACAGGTCGCGCGGATTACGCCGAAGGTGCGAGAAGCCGCGGATGCCGCGTCCGAGCAACAGCCAGGCGACCGCTGCGATGATGCCGATCGTCGACAGTTCGAGCCTGCTGAAGACCAGGTAGAAGAGCGTGAGTCCCATCGTCAGCGGGGTGAGCAGGATCTGCAGAACGGTCACCTTGGTGATGAAGGGAACGTGCCACAGCCACCCCTTCCCCACGGCGGTGAGGTAGCAGCGGTAGGAGTTGCGACTCCAGCGCACACGCTGTTTCACGAAGGCGCGGAAGGTGTCGGGGAACATGCTGAGCGCGCGGGCCGAGGACTGGTGGACGGTCTTGTACCCCGAAGCCAGGATCAGCCAGGTGAGCCTGCCGTCGTCGCCGGCGATGCATCGACGCCCGAGGAAGAACTCGTTCTCCAGGTGCTCCAGGACCGACATCACCGCGGAACGGCGGTACGCCGCGGTGCGCCCCGAGAGGCAGGGCACGGCGCCCGCACGGCCCATGGCGGGCACGTAGTCGTAGTACCTCAGGTCGACCATCCAGTCCGCGATGCGGCGCCAGACGCTGGTGCGCGCCTGGAAGACGTTCTGGTGAGTCCCCACCCCGCCGACGAGGGGGTCGGCGAACGGCATCTGCACCGCGGCGAGCAGCCCGTGACGCCACCATGTGTCGGAGTCGGTCAGCACGATGATCTCGCCGATGGCCAGACGGATGCCTGCGCCGAGCGCCGAGCGCTTGCCGACGTGGTGGAAGAGGATGGGCCGCACCGAGGCGTCGCCGAGAGCGATGATGCGCCCGTAGGCCTCGAGGTCCGCCTCGTCGAGAACGATGATGATCTCCGCCGGCCCCTGGGCGCGCCACGATTCGAGACAGTTCATGAGGATGTCGGGATCCTCGTGGAAGGACGGGACGATCACCGACGTCGACGTCGAGAACCCCGTCACGATCGGAGCCGCGCGTCGGGACAGGATGAAGCGGTACAGCCACAGGCCCCAGACGATGATGCCGGCGATGGCGAGCGGGAAGTACCGGGAGAAGTCGGCGTAGCCCGCTTCGAGAGCCTGCCAGACCGCGGGGAGGTCGAGCGGTGGGAAGAAGGAGAGCGCGGAGGACAGGGTCGCCATGCGGACGTCATTTCTCGGGGAGGGTCGGGGGAGAAGCTCACCGCGTCGCTTTCAGAAGCGGCAGACGCTGATCGACGGTGGTCATCATCCGAGGCGATATGGCGAGTCGCTTCGGAATCGGGGCTGTGGCGCCAGTAGAGGCGGGCCGCCGACGCCTCAAGAGGGGGTTGCCTTCTCCGGTGCGGCGCCTTACTCTCGCGAGCGCGCATCCGCCCGGCTGTCTCGCGCGGGCGCGCGACAGCGGAACCCACATTCCTGCAGCGGCATAGACCTTTCCCGGGGCCTCACCCGCCGCCGCCGTAGGGTTGCGACGTGACCTCTCGCCCAGCCGAAACCGTTCTTTCTCCGCACCCCCTGACGCAGTTCGCGGTGCTCGACGCTCTCCTCGCGGGTGCGTACGAGACCGGGATGACGGTGTCCGACGCCCTCGATCACGGGGGATTCGGCCTCGGATGCTGCGACCGCCTCGGCGGCGAGGTGGTGCTGCTCGACGGGGAGGCCTTCGAGTGCACGGTCGATGGGCCGCCGTCTCGGATGCTCGGCGACGCCGTCCTGCCGTTCGCGGACGTCTGCCGGTTTCCGGCCGCGACGGCCGTAACCGTGGCGGACGTCGACCTCGACGGGTTCACGGCAGAGGTGGAATCACGCCTGCTGAGCCGGAACCTGTTCCACGCGGTGCGCTGGGACGGTGTCGTCGCGAGCGTCCGTCTTCGCGTCACGCCGCGCCAACAGCATCCCCTTCCCCCACTCGACGAGGTGACCCGTCAACAGGTGGAGACGGTCGTGACGCGGCGCGCCGGCACCCTCGTCGGGTTCTGGGCGCCCACGATCTACCAGGGCATCACCGTCGCGGGCCTGCACGTGCACTTCCTCGCGGAGGACAGATCGATCGGCGGGCACGTGCTCGACGTGACGGTGAGCGGCGGGGAGCTGCGTCTGGCAGCCTTCGCCCGGTTCGACTTGCATCTTCCCGTCGACGAGCTGTTCCTGAGTACCGAACTCACTCATGACGCCGACCACCGCATCGTCGCGGTGGAGGGTGGCGCGCACGGTCGCTGACGCGCGCCTACCGGGTCAGCGACGTCACCAGGTCAGCGCACGCTGCGGCGTGAACACCAGCGCCGTGGAGAACTTCGACACGATGTCCTGCAGCGGCAAGCCGTAGGCGGCGACCGCGTCGGCATACTTCTCGACGTAGGCGTTGCCGAACTCGTCGAGCCAGGATGCTGCGTCTCGCTCGGAGATCTCGGCGCGCCCGTTGAGGATCACGACGTCGTCGGCGTGCGGTCCCCCCGCCTGCAGGTGCACGAGCACGGGTGAGCCTTCGCGGACGTGTTTCACCTTGACCGTGTCGGGCTCGCTGAAGACGATGACCTTCCCGTCGAACCAGTAGAACCAGACCGGCACCGCGTGCGGCTCGCCATCGCGTCCCACGGTTGCGAACCAGACGATCTCGTCGGTCTCCAGCATGCGGCGGGCCTTTTCGTCCTTCGCACCGCCCAGGTCGAGAATGTCGCTCATCCTGCCTCCTCGCTCGATGGCACCGAGGCTACGCCCGACCACCCGCACGCGACAGACCCGGGCGGAGCCCCCGAGGTCAGTTCGGGCTGATGAGGGTGACCTCGTCGGGCGGGAGGATGCCGACGTCGTCCCAGTCGCCGTCGCTCCAGGTCAGGATCGCGACGGCACCCGTGGCCATCGGGATGTCCTCGCCGGTGAGCTCGCTCACCAGGGCGCTCATGCCGGGGTCGTGGGCGACGATCGCGATCTCGGCGGCACCGTTCGCGCGCGCCACGTCGAGCATCACGGCGGCGGGGGCGGCGTACAGGTCGGCGCGCTCCGTGACGTCCGCGCCGAACGCGGCGCCGAAGGCCGCGGCGGTGTCGCGGGCCCGCACCGCTGTGCTGGCGAGCACGACCTCCGGGCGCGCTCCCGAACGCAGCGTGCGTTTCGCCGACTCCACCGCGTCGCGCACACCCCGCGAGGTGAGCGGACGCTCGTGATCGTCGAGGTCCACCCCGCCGTGTTCGGCGGACGCGTGGCGGACCAGCACGAGCTGGATCATTCGCCTGCCCCGTCCGCTGAGATGTACACCCAGGCGTCGCGTCCGCTCGCGAGCGGGAGCAGCACCCGACGGTAGCGTTCGAGCTCGTACTCGTCGGCCGCGTCGAGCTCGTCCTCCGTGATCATCAGCACCGTGCCGACGACCTTGTCCAAGTCGCTTCCGGTGGCGTGGAGCACCGGGTGAACGGCGGAGCCGGACACGGCGACGACGCGGCGGTCGGTGATCTCGATGTCCACCAGTCGGAAGCCGGGGAGCACGTCGCTCTCGCCGCTCACGAGTCGGCCGAAGGTGTCGAGCTGCACCTCGGGGCGCTGCAGTGTGCCGTAGGAGAAGAGCGCCTGGTCGGCGAAGGCTGCGGCCACGCGCTCAGGCTACCGCCCCGCCGAGCACGAGGTGGGCGAGAGTGAAGATCGTCACGCCGGCCAGGGCGCCGACGATCGTGCCGTTCAACCGGATGTACTGCAGGTCGCGCCCCACCATGAGCTCGATCTTCTCGGTCGTCTCGGCGGGATCCCAGCGCTGCACCGTGTCGGTGATGATCGAGGCGATGTCGTGACGGTAGCGCTCGACCAGGAAGACCGCGGCGCCGATCGCCCAGCCGTCGACGCGGCGCTGCAGGGCAGCGTCCGTCGTCAACCGGTCGCCGACTTCGACCAGGGCGGCCGCCGCCCGCACGCGCAGGCCGCTGGTGGGGTCGGCGAGGGCGGTGAGCAGCCCGGTCTTGGCCGTCTCCCAGGCCTCGGCGGCGAGTCCGCGCACGCGAGGACTGTCGAACACCGATGCTTTCGCATCCTCCAGTCGACCGATGGTCTCGGGGTCGTGCTGCAAGCTGTCGGACAGTCGGGCGAGGTAGTCGTCGATCGCGCGGCGGGCCGGGTGGTCGTCGTCGGCGCGGACGGCAGCGACGAAGGAGACGGCCTCGCGGTAGAGGGTGTCGTCGATGAGGCGCACGACCATGCCGGGCACCCACGACGGCAGCCGCTTCGAAACGAGTCCGTCGAAGGTCTGGGGGTTGTCGGCGAGCCAGGTGGAGATGTGGTCGGCAGCGAGGTCGACCGCGCCGTGGTGGGCGCCGGTCTCGACGACCTTGCCGAGCCAGCCGCCGAGGGACGGAGCCCAGTCGGGGGCGATGAGGTGTTCGCGGGCGAGGTCTTCGATGAGGTCTCCGACGTCGTCATCGCTCAGTGCGTTGAGCACCGCGGTGGCGACGGTCGCGCCCTCGGTGGCGACGCGCTCGGCGTGCGCGGGCTGCTGCAGCCAGGCGCCGAGGCGGGCGGCGAGGGGCGTGGACTCGAGCCGCTCGCGGACCACCTGTCCCGAGAGGAAGTTGGTCTCGACGAACTCGCCCAGCGAGCTTCCGATCTCGTCCTTGCGGCGCGGAATGATCGCGGTGTGGGGGATGGGGAGCCCCAAGGGCCGGCGGAACAGGGCGGTCACCGCGAACCAGTCGGCGAGGGCGCCGACCATGCCGCCCTCGGCCGCGGCGCGCACCCACTGCAGCCAGGGGTAGCGCGTCTGCAGCACGAACGCCACGGCGAACACCACCGCCATGAGCACGAGCGCGCCGAGCGCGACTGCCTTCATCCGCTGCAGCGCACGGCGCCGTTCCTGATCGGCGGGGCTCAGCAGCGCCGTGGGGGTAGGGGGCATGTCGTCATCCTCGCATGAGCGGCTAGGGCTCGATCGGACCGAGCCACGCGCTCGCGAGCGTGGAGTGCGCCGACTCGGGGTCGGAGGGGTGGAACATGCCGGCCAGCACGTCGCGGTACAGCCGGGACAACTCGTTCGACGCGAAATACGCCGAGCCGCCGGCGACCAGGATGGCGTCGTCGACGACCTGCTTGGCCATGACGACCGCGCGGTGTTTGACCCCGGACAGGAGGCCGAACCACCGGGAGCCGTGATCGACCTGCCCGTCGACGTCGGCGGCCAACGCGGCGACCTGGGGCGGGAGGGCGTCGTAGGCGAGAGCCATGTCGGCGACGCGCCAGCGGATGTCGGGATCCTGGCTGTACGCCTTGCCGGTCTTCTTCGAACGGCGACCGGATGCTGCTGCCACCGCCAGGTCGAGGGCCCGACGCGCGATGCCGGTGTACACCGAGGCGATCAGGATCTCGAACACACTGAAGATGCCGAAGACGATCGGGTCGGGCTGGGGTCCGGGCGAGACGCGCCGGACGATGCGGTCGGCGGGCGCGACCGCCCCGTGCAGCTCGGTCGTTCGGCTCTGGGTGCCCCGCATGCCGAGGGTGTTCCAGTCCTCCCGGGAGACGACCGCGTCGGTGCGGGGGAGGAAGCCGTAGACGAGCTTCGGGGCGTCGGCCGAGGTGGTGTCCAGGCCGTGCACGCCGAGCTGCGTCCACACCGGTGACAGCGACGTGAAGATCTTCGTCCCCGTGTAGGCGTAGCCGCCCTCGGGGGTGGGAGCAGCATCCGTGTCACTGCCGAAGAGCACGAGGTCGTTGCCGGCCTCGCTGATGCCGAAGGCGAACACCTCGCCGGCGGCTGCGCCCTCCTGCACGAAAGCGAGGTCGTCGATGCCGCGGTCGCGCAGCACCTTCGCCACGCCCGTCCAGACGAGATGCATGTTGATCGCGAGCGCCGTCGCCGGCGCGGCGGTGGCGAGGCGCTGCTGGAGAACGGATGCTTCGGCCAGCCCGAGCCCCAGACCGCCGCGGTCGGTCGGCACGAGGATCGCCAGGTACCCGGCTGCCTGCAGGTCGCGCAGGTCGTCTTCGGGGAAGGTGTTGTCCCGGTCGTGCACCGCCGCACGCTCGCGGAAGCGGTCGAGGAGGTCGTCGGGGAGGATCCCGGTCGGGTCGAAGTCGGTCACTTGCCTATTGTCCTCCGCCGGGAGGGCACGGGCTCAAGCGAGCGCGGCCAGAAGTGCGGCCGTGGCCTGCTCGGGGCGGTCGCGGTGCACCGAATGACCGGCGCCCGCAATGACCTCCATCGTGATGCGCGGGTTGCGGAGCACCTCGTCGGCCAGCCCGCCGGTGAACAGCGAGTGCACGGCGGGGTCGGCGGCGATGACGTGGGTCGGCACCTCGAGGCGGGCGGCATCGGCGCGGACGTCCCACGGGGCGTTCTGCTCGCTGGTCTGCTCCACCGCCCATCGGCTGGCCTCACGGGTCGCCTGCGCCTTGAGCTCGACATCCTGCGGGTGCCAGTGCGGGTGCGCGGCGGTCACGGCGTCGAGCGAGGAATCGTCGAAGGCGCTTTCCAGTCCCTCCCGAACGGCGGCGCGGTCCCGGTCGGTGAGCATGATCGCCGGGTCGACCAGTACAAGGCTGCGCGTCCACTCGGGCAGGCGCGCCGCGGCGACGGTGGCCGCGGCGGCTCCCAGCGAGTGGCCGAGTACGAGGTCCCAGGTGCCCGCGCCGTCGGGAAGCGTGCGGGCCACGTCGCTCGCGTACGCCTCGATCGTGTAGTCCAGCGCGCGGGGTGCTGTGCCATGCCCGCGGAGGTCGACCGCGACCGCGCGCCAGCCGGCGTCGGCCAGCGCCGTGCCGTAGCGCCACATGAGCGCACCGTTGGAGCCGAGCCCGTGCACGAGCAGGGCCGAGCGCTCCGCTGCGGGGTCGCCCCAGGTGAGGCGGGGGAGCGAGAGGGGAGATGGCATACCGCCATGCTATTCATCGCCCGTGACGCGGCCGGCCCGCGTGGCGGTCGGCACAATAGAGGGATGATCTCGACGGAATCAGCTCAAGCCCTGCGCGACGCCGGCCTGGTGTGGCGGCCGCGTTCGGGCGACCGGTTCCAGCTCGACGAGCCCGAATTCGACGCCGACGTGTTCACGGTGAGCGAGATGACGATCGAGGCGCGTGCCTATTCGACGGGCACGATCCTCGCGTTCAACGGCACGACCGAGTGGGCCCTGGATTCCGTGGCGCTGCAGGACGCGCTCTGGCTGCCGACCGAGGAGCAGTTGCGCGAGATGCTGCGCGGCGGGTTCCGGGCCCTCCGCCGCCTGGATGACACCTACGAGGTCGAAGCGGTGATCGGCGGGGACAACCTCACCTTCCGCCACCCCGAGCCGTCCGACGCGTACGCCCTCGCCGTGGCGGCGCTCCTGAGCCGACTCGCCTGAGCGGCCGCGCTCGCCCCGAGGTCGCTGCGCTCTTGTGACGCGCAGCTTTCACGCCTTGCTCCCCGACGCTCGAGCGACCTGTCGACGTGTGCGGCGGTCGGCGCGACGTCCGCCGAGGAAGGCGCGCACCGCTCCCCCGAGACCGCGGATCACCCGACCGTCGGCGATGCGCATCACGGCGTCCGTGAACACCGGGGTGAAGGTTCCCATGGTCAGCTTGTCGAGGGTGCGCAACGGCGCGGTGAAGATGAACGCCATCGTGATGTCGGGATAGCTCTGCGCGTCCGCGCGCCGTTTCGCGCGCTCCACGAAGCCGAAGGCGAACCGCACCAGTCGGCTCGGCGAGCGGCGCAGCTGATCGAGCGGGGTGTTGCGGTCGAACGGGGGAGAGATCCACTCGCGTTCGGGCACGGCTCGTCCGAGCAGCGCCGCGAAGGCCGCGTCGGCTACCTGGCCGACGTCGGCCGCCGCGTAAGCCGCCAGGGCCGGGTCGCCGTGGCCCGCGGGGACGGTGCCGTCGAGGTGGCGGATCGCCCGGAGCGGCAGGTCGGCGCTGTTCGGTCCGACGAGGATCTCGTAGTCGCCCGCCTCGACCTCCCAGTCGGAGGTGCGGACGTCGAAGAAGCGGAAGGTGCGCTCGCCGAAGGGGAGGGATACCCGGGTGCTCTCTCCGGCGGCGAGGCGCACCTTCGCGAATCCCTTCAGTTCTCGGGCCGGCCGGTAGACCGCGCTGGGCGAAGTGCGGGCGACGTAGAGCTGAGCGACGTCGGAGCCGGCGGTGTCTCCGGTGTTGGTGACGGTGAAGGATGCTTCGGACTCGGTGAGCGCGAGCTCGCTGTACGCGAATCGGGTGTAACTCAGCCCGAATCCGAACGGGAAGGCGGGCGCCACGCCGGCGCTGGTGCTGTAGCGGTAGCCGACGTAGAGCCCCTCGCGGTACTCGGCCGTGCGGTGGTCGGAGGGGAACGCCCGCGATGCGGGGGTGTCGCCTGCTTCGACGGGGAGGGTCTCGGCCAGACGCCCACCGGGGTTCACGGCGCCCGTCACGACGTCCCAGACCGCTTCGGCACCGGCCTGGCCCCCGAGGTAGGTGTGCAGCAGCGCGGCCGTGTCACCCAGCCACGGCATCTCGACCGGACCGCCGCCGGCCAGCACCGCGACCACGGGCGTTCCAGACCCGGCGACGGCGCGCAGGGCGTCGATCTGCGCTTGCGGAAGCCGAAGGTGGGGACGATCGCGCCCCTCGCTCTCATCGGCATCGGGGATCGCGAGCGCGACGACGGCCACGTCCGCGCCGCCGGCGAGCCGTGCGGCCTCGGCGAGCAGCCCGTCATCGGTCGTGCCGTCGGGTCGGTAGCCGGGCGCATACCCCGCGAGCGCGAGCGGGGTCTCGGCGATCGCGTCACGGAGGTTCGTCAACCGCGTCGGGTTCACCACCGACGATCCGGCGCCCTGATACCGCGGTGCGTCCGCGAAAGCGCCCACGAGCGCGACCCGGGTGGCGGGCGCCAGCGGAAGGACGTCGCTCTCGTTGCGCAGCAGCACGATCCCCTCCGCGGCCGCCCGCCGCGCGAGCGCGTGGTGGGCGTCGTCGTCCACCACGACCGACGTCTCGCGCGGGTTCACGCGGCGCGTGAGGGTGAGGATCTCGTCGACGCGGGCCTGCAGATCACTCGCGGCCAGGGTGCCGTTCTCGACCGCCGAAACGAGCGCGCGCACCGACGCGAACCCCGGGAAGGGCATCTCCAGGGTGCCGCCGGCCGCCGCCGCGGCGACAGGGTCGTTCGACCCGCCCCAATCCGACACGACGACCCCGTCGAAGCCCCATTTCCCCCGGAGGATGTCGGTGAGGAGGTGGGCGTTCTCGTGCGCGTACGTTCCGTTGACCAGGTTGTACGCCGACATGATCGCCCACGGTGCCGACTCGCGGACGACGATCTCGAATCCCGTGAGGTACAGCTCTCGCAGCGTGCGCTCATCGAGCACCGAGTCCGACACGAGGCGGCGCAGCTCCTGACTGTTGACCGCGAAATGCTTGGGCGTCGCGGCGACGCCCTCGGACTGGATGCCGCGGACGTAGGCGGCCGCCATCCGGCCTGCCAGCTCCGGGTCTTCGGACAGGTACTCGAAATTACGACCCCCGAGGGGGCTCCGCTTGATGTTCAGGCCCGGTCCGAGGAGCATCTGCACGCCCTTGGCGGCCGCTTCCCGCCCGAGAGCCTTCCCGAGTTCGGTGGCGAGGTCTTCGTCCCACGTGTTTCCGATCGTCGCCGCGGTCGGATAACACACGGCGGGTTCGCTCTGCCCCAGACCGAGGTGGTCGGCGTCGCTCTCCTGCTTGCGAAGTCCGTGCGGTCCATCCGACATCCAGATCGCGGGAACGCCGAGCCGGGGGATCGGGCGGGTCTCCCAGACGTCGGCGCCGCTGAGGAGGGCGGCCTGCTCGAGCAGGGTCAGGTCGGTCGCGCGGACGGGGTCGTCGGTCACCGGCGGGAGGTTCCGTTCAGCTGAGGGGTGGGGAGCGCGGTCATCGGATGCCCCGCAGCAGCGGGATCAAGGGGAGGGCGAGCAGGGCGACCACCGCAGTGGCGAGATAGAGGGCGGTGTACCCGCCGACCCCGGTCACCACGGGTGCCGCGATGACGGGGGCGAGTACTTGGGGCAGCGAGCTGCCCAGGTTCGCGACGCCCAGCAGCGTACCCCGGGTGCGGGCGTCGGGCAGCGCGTCGGTGACGATCGCGACGTCCACGGCGAGGAACGCCCCGTAGCCGATACCGAGCACGACCACCGCGGCGATGATGAACGGGATATCGACGGCGAAGGCCATGGCCACGGCTCCGAGAGCGAGCAGGAGGGATGCTGCCGCCATCACCGGTCGCCGACGGTGATAACGATCGGAGAGGGCGCCGCCGACCACCGCGCTGATCATCGCGACGGCGGCGTAGCAGACGGTCAGCACGAGGACCCAGGTGTCGGGAACGTCGATGCCTGCACGGTCGGTGAGGAAGAAGAAGAGGTACAACAGCCCGAGGGCGCTCACGAGGTTGATGAGGAAGCGCAGGAGGAAGGCAGCCACGAAGGTGCCGCTGACACGCCACGAGATCCGGCCCTCGTCGGCTGCCGGCGCAACGCGCTCCGCCGCCACCGGTGGGGAACCCGGACGGGTGAAGACGATCGGCAGCACGAGCAGCGGCACGGCGATCACCACGGCGATGTAGCCGATCGCTCCACCACCGGTGACCGTCGCCAGTGCTGTGCCCACCACGGTCCCGACGAGCTGCGCCACGCCGAACAGCGAACCCACCCATCCTCTACGCCGCTCGGGGACCCGGTCGGCGATCGAAGCAGCCAACACCGCGAAGGGTCCGTTCAGGCCGATCTGGGTGACGATCCATCCCGTCAGCATCACGGCAGGAGCCGTCGCCACGGCGAGCAGGACGAGTCCGACCAGGCCGACGGCGGTGCCGGCCAGCAGTACGGGAGTCCGGCTTCCCGTCCTCGCGCGGACCCGATCCGACAGTGCGCCCCACGCGGGGTTCGCGAGCATCGAGGCGCCGGCGCCCGACCCGATCACGAGGGCGAGCAGAGCCTCTTTCCCGCCATCACCTGCGAGCGTGGCCGCCTGCGCGGGAAGGAGGATCGAGATGGGCGCGAACCAGCCGATGGCCACACCCACGACCGCCGTGAGGAGCGCGGCCACCCATCCGCGCCGAGGTGCATCGCTCGTCGCCGGGGTCGGCGGGTCGGAGATTCGCATGGTCGACTCCTCGGGTCGAGGTGGAAGTGCGGCGGTAGACCTCCATTCGGACGAGGGCGGCAGGGCGGGTGCGCATCCGGATGGGATGCGACGAGGTTAGCGGCGTGAGGCGATCACGGCAGGGAGGGCGGTCGCGAGGAGCAGAACGGGGAGCAGGAAAGCCAGGGAGGCGCCGCCCGCGTCGATCACCAGACCCACCCCGACAGCACCGAAGACGGCGCCGGCGTAGTTGAAGAGGTTGACGCGCGCGATCACCTCGTCGCTGCGGGCGGGATCGATGCCGCCCGCTCGGGTGAAGGCGATCGGCACGAGTGCGCCCACGGCCAGCCCGCTGAGGGCGAACCCCGCGATCGCTGCCGTGGGCGCGTCGGCGAACGCGACCACGAGGCCGCCGAGCGCCCCGGCGATGACCGCACCGGCCAGGACGAGGGGAGTGCCGACCCAGCGGACGAGGAAGTCGGCGGCGAGACGCACGAGAAGAACGGCCGCCTGGTAGACCGCGTACCCGACCGGAGCGAGGGCGGCGGCGGCGCCGAGGCCGGTGAGGTGCACGGTGCCCCACGAGCTGATGGCCGAATCGATCGTGAATGCGGCCAGCACGACCAAACCCGTCACCACGATCGCTCGGCGAGGAAGGGGCGTCCGCGCTGTTCTCGCCTCGCGCGGGGCGCGTGCCGCCCGCTCGGGATCGAGGTGGCGGGTCGCGACGACGACCAGCACGATCTGCAGCACCGCCGCGGCGATCAAGGCGGCCATCGCTCCCATGCCGGCGGCGAACGCCCCCGACATCGTCATCGCGCCGAGGATGGCGCCGGCCGTGTAGGCCGCGTAGAAGCGGCCCAGGAGGGGCACGACGTGTCCGCGCTGCACGAGGACCGCCTGCATGTTGGAAGCCGCGTCGACGATCCCGAGTCCGAGACCGTAGATCAACGCTGCACCGATGAAGAGGGCCGGAAGCGACGCGGTCGCCATCACGAGCAACGACGCGGCCTGCACGGCGAAGCCGAGGGCGACGGCCTGCCTGCTGTTGCGGCGGATCGCGACGGCGTCGGCGACGACCGAGCCGAGCGCCGCGGTGACGCAGACGCCGAGCAGGATGATCGACAGGGCCGCAGCATCCAAACCGATCCGGGACTGGAACGACGGCAGGGCCGTCACCACGACCGCGTAGCCCGCGCCCTGCAGGGCGAAGACCCCGCCGACGGCGATCGCGCGGGAACGGGTGGGGGTGAGGACCGGAGTCGCCATGATCAAACCGCCTCGGGGTGGCGGTCGCGGAGGATACCGAAGGCCTCGTGCGCGATCTCGACGGTGCGGTCGATGTCGGCGTCGGTGAGGGCGGCGTTGATGAAGTGGTTGTGATGGGAGGTGAGGTAGGCGCCGCGCTGCACGCATTCGGCGATCCACTCCTGGTGCAGGAAGAGCGAGTCGGCCGGGTCGGCGATGCGCAGGTAGAACAGCGCCGGGGCGCCGGAGACGACGAGCTCGAAACCCTGGCTGGCGCCCGCGTCGACCAGACCGTCGGTGAGGCGCGTCCCCAAGCGCTGGAACAGGGCGGGCGCATCGATCTCGCGAAGCTTCCGCTGCGTGGCGATTCCAGCGGCGAACGGCACGGCGCTCATCCAATAACTGCCGGTGTAGGTGATGGCGCTCACCGCTTCGCGGAGCGAATCCTTCCCCATCAGGGCCGAGACGTTGTAGCCGTTCGCCAAGGCCTTGCAGAAGCAGATGAGGTCGGCTTCGAAGCCGAAGAAGTGGTCGCTGCCGGCGAGGTCGAGGCGGAATCCCGCGCGCACGTCGTCGACGATCAGCACGACGCCGTGCAGGTCGCAGAGCCTGCGCACGGCCTGCCAGTAGCCGTCGGCGGGCAGCGCATTGTCGAGGAAGTTGCCGTGCATGTAAGGAGTGGCGATCAGGGCTGCGACGTGGCCGCGGTGATCCGACAGCAGGGTCTCGAGGGCTGCGATGTCGTTCCACGGCACGTAGAGGTTGTTCGCCACGTCCTCCTCGAGCACCCCGGGGTAATCGAGCTTCTGGGTCCACGGGGCGACGCCGTGATAGAAGCCCTTGATGAAGACGACCTTCTTGCGGAGCGTGGCCGCGCGGGCGGTCATGATCGCGAGAGTCGTGGTGTCGCCGCCGTTCTTCGCGAAGATCGCCCAGTCGGCGCTCGCCACCTGGTCGACGAGGAGTTCCGCGAAATCCACCATGATGTCGGACGGCAGGCTCACGACGTCTTCGAGCCGGGCCTGCGCCACCGCGGCGGCGACGACGTCGGGGTCGTTGTAGCCCAGGATGTTGGGGCCGTAACCGCACATGTAGTCGATGAACTCGTTGCCGTCGATGTCCCAGAACCGGGTGCCCTCGGCGCGACGGGAGAACTTCGGGAACTTGTCGTAGGGCAGGTGCAGCCCCTCGGTCGGACCGAGGTGCCCGGGGATGCCCGCGGGGATCACGCGGCGGGCCCGCGCGAAGGTCTCCAGACTGCGGGTGAAGTCGAACGGGGCGGTCGTGGATGCTGGCGCGGAGGCGATGCTCATTCGGTGCTCACTTTCCGAGGTATTGACCGACACGGTCGAGGATGCGGCTGGTGTTGTCAACGAGGGGGATGTAACCGCGCAGCGCGATGCGCCCGTCGCCGACGCAGGCGAGGGCGCTCTCGCGGCCGGCGAGGACGTCGCCGGCCGTTCGAAGGTCGGCGAAACCGAACACGGCACGGGGGGCGGAATCGGTGACCTCGGCGCGTGTGATCGCGTGGTCGCGGACACGCAGGCGGTAGCGGAGGGCGTCGCCGACGGTGATGTCGAGGTCGCCGTCGCTCATGTGCGAGGCGCTGAAGCGGCCCGAGCGATCGTCGTTGGCGACGACGGCGATGGCGGAGACGGCCACGTCGAGCAGCAGCATCCGACTCGTATCGGCGAACTCCGGATCGGCGAGGTCGTCGGCGGAGGGTCGCAGGTAGCGGCCGAGCAGCACCGTGAGCGGCGTGAAGACGCTCGTCAGGAAGCGCAGCCCGGCGAGCCCCGCGAGCGGGATCGGCTGGGCCGTGCCCGTGACCACGGCATTCAGGTGCTGCGCGGAGCGGAACAGCAGCCGCGCCTTCGTCGCTCCCGGGGTCGGGTCGGTCGCCGAGATGCCGTCGCGGCGGCAGTGGAGCCGGGTCGAGTCGCCTCCGGCGACCGACAGGGTGAGCGAGACCGGAGCGCCCAGGCCTGCCAGCAGCTCGCGGGCTTCGGGCGCGAGCTCGGCGAGGCGGGGGAGCGCCCCGAAGACGGCGTGCAGGTTGATCGACGCCAACACCTTCTGGTCGGTTTCAGTGAGCATCTCGTACTTCCTGGGTTCGGAGCGGGCGGCTGTGGGATGCGATGGACGCGGCGGCGAACGCAGCCGTCCGCCGCGCGGCGTCGGTGTCGCGATCGGCAAGCCATGCCAGGGTGATGCCGTCGATGAAGGCCACCAGGGGGCGCGCGAGTTCGGCCGTGGGCGCGGTCCATCGCGTTCGGGTGAGGTCGGCCGCGTACTGCAGCATCTGCGCTCCGGAGGAGAAGTACGTCTCCCACTGCGTCGGCTCCTTAACCGTGCGATGCCGAGCGGCGAACAGTCCGAGTTCGAGTGAGACCAACTCGCGCTCGGGGTGCGCGACGAGCAGGTCGATGTAGGCGTTCAGACCGTTGCGGATGGCGGCTTCCACCGAGGTGGCGGCGATCGAGCCCGCTTGCGCGGCGAACCGCTCCTGCTCCGTGACGGTCTCGATGACCGCGTGCATGAGTTCGTCCTGCGTGCCGAAGATGTAACTGAAGGCGCCGAGGGGCATGTCGGCCTCGGCGACGATCGCCCGGGTGGTCGCGGCGGGGACGCCCCTCTGCGCCATCACCCGGATCGCTGCCGCGACGAGCTCTTCCCGGCGTTGCTGGGGCGGGATGCGGCGCATCAGCTCGTCATCCCGCTGAGAGCTGCGGCGACCTGCCGGATATCGCTTTCCATCGTCCCGCCTCCGAGTTGTACAACTGACCAAGTCAGTGTGGGGAGGGGACGGGGCCGAGCGCCAGATGCGAGTGGGAACGTTTACACGGCGGTAACGCCGCCGAATCAGCGCCGTCGATCGGCCCCGCGGGATCAGACCCCGATGGTGAGTGACGCGGTGTATCCGGCGCCCACGGAACCGGCCATCGAGGCGATCTGATGGATTCCGCCGTCTTCGCCGAAGACCATGTCCCCAGCGAGGGAGACCTGCGCCTGGTTGCGAACGCTCTGCTCGTATCCCGCCGTCGCGTAGACGAGGTCGTTCGTCTCGGCGGGTAGTGCGATCTGCGAGGTCTTGACGATGGGGCCCGTCGCGACGGCCGTCGCGACGTCCTGGTAGACCTCGAAGTGGATATGGGGCCACCGTCCGCTGTAGCAGGCGGGGTAGATCGAGGTGAAGGTCACCGTGCCGTTCGCGTCGGTCTGCTGCACCCCGCGCAGGTAGTTCTCATTCTCGACCCCCGAGCTGTAGAGCGAATAGTCGCCGGCGCGGTCGCAGTGCCAGAGGTAGACGCCGCGACCGGCGAGGGCCTCCCCGCTCGTCGCGTCGCGCACCGTGAGGGCGATGGTGAGCGCCACCCCGCCCGCGACGGTGGTGGACGAACCGAACGAGGAGCGGATGTCGCTGCGCACGATGCCGGAGTCGTCCAGCACGTTCACTCCGTTCGAGCCGTCCGCGGGATAAGGGCCACCGGTCTCGTCCGGCACCTCGTCGACAGCGGCGGATGCTGCCGCGCTCGCCGTGCGGGAGGCGGTCGGGGTCGCGTTCGGTGAAGCCGTGTCGGTCGGGGCGGTCGCAGCATCCGTTGTACTCGTCGTGGCTCCGCACGCCGCGAGGAGAGTGGTGAGCGCGACGCCACCGAAGATGCCGAGGGCGCGGCGCCGGCCGACAAGGGTCTGGATGTCGTAGACGAGACCACGGTGGTCCTCGTCGATCTCGCGGCCGTTCTCGTCTGTCCAGCGCGGGTCGGTCATGGGCTCTCCTCCGGTCGATGCGACCACCCAACGTCACCGCCCTATGCGGCAGCTATCACCGGACCCAGCAGTGCCTCAGGTGATCGTGGGGACCGGCTCGGTGTCGGGCGTGGGGGCAGCGTCGCGACCACGGAGGTCGGGGAAGCCGCGGACGAAGACGACCGAGACCACGACGCCGGCCACGGCGAACACCACCGCCGCGACGTAAGCGCCCGGTGCGCCACCGGCATCGATGAGGAACCCGGCGACTGCGGAACCGGCAGCGGCGCCGATGAGCTGTCCGGTACCGACCCAGCCGTACGCCTCGGCCGTCTCGCTGAAGCGCACGCTGGCTGAGGTGATGGCGAAGATCACCGCGAGCGCGGGGGCGATGCCGATCCCGGCGAGGAAGAGCGTGCCGCCCAGCCACCAGATGTCGAGCGAGAAGAGGGTGAGCGCGAGGCCGGCGGCGACGATCGCGAGGCGTCGGGCCATCGCCCACGGCCCCATCGGGATGTGGCCGAAGCTCAGGCCGCCGGTGAGGCTGCCGATCGAGAAGATCGCGAGCATGATGCCGGCCTCGGCGCCGCCGTGACCGAAGGTGGCGACGACGCCCACCTCGACCGCGGAGCACGCCCCGATGAGGAGGAACCCGGTGACGGTGGCCAGCAGCACGGGAGGCTTGGCGAGCACGCGGCCGATGCCGCGGCGGCTGCGGGGGATGCGGACGCGACCGACCTCGGGGGAGAGGATGAACCACGCCCCGCCGCCGATGAGGATCGCCACCACCAGCAGCAGGGCCTCCACGGTGCCGATCTGGGTGGCCACGAATGTGGTCACCACCGGGGCGACGATCCAGATGATCTCCTGCAGGGAGGCGTCGAGGGAGAAGAGCGGGGTGAGCTGGCGCGAGGACACCATCTTCGGGTAGATGGTGCGCACGGCTGACTGCACGGGGGGCGTGGCGAGTCCCGCGAGCAGGGCGAGGGCCATGTACCCCGGCACCGGGAGCCGCACGAGCGCCAGCGCGGTGATCGCGGCCGCGCAGACGACGAGGGTCAGCACGAGCACGCGGCGCATGCCCCACCGACCCATCCACCGGCTCGTGATGGGTCCGGAGATGGCCTGACCGACGGAGGTGGCGGCGAGCACGAGGCCGGCAGCGCCGTACGAGCCGGTGACCTGCTCGATGTGCAGCAGGATGGCGAGGCTCGTCATCCCGTTGGGAAAACGAGCGGTGAGCTGCGCGGCCATGATCCGCGCGATGCCCCGCGTCTGCAGCAGATCCTTGTACCCAGCCATGACCTGTCCACGCTACCGACTTCGACCCCTCCTCGGGGACACGCGGCGACACGTCGCGGCGACACGCCGAGGCGTCCGATTCCACAGGTATCCGGTGTCGGAGGGTGCTCGTACCGTCGCCCCTGTGGATGGATCTGCGACGGCGCCGCGAAAACCGCGGGATTCGGCGTCTGCAGGGCCTGCGAGAAAAGCTGCCGCCTGTGGATGAATCGGTGGACAACATGTGTTGTATCTGGGGAGAGCGGTGGAAAACTACACGAATGTAACTACTACCCCTTGTGGTGACTTCCGATGTCGGCACCCATATGTAGTATTGAGCTCCCGGCGGGGTACCACCGGGCACAGCACAGGTTTTGAGGGGAGAAACGGTTCTTATGGCTATCACGGTGTACACGAAGCCCTCGTGCGTGCAGTGCACGGCGACGTACCGCGCATTGGACTCGAAGGGGATCGAATACGAGGTGCTCGACCTCTCGCAGGACGCGGGCGCTCTCGAGCAGGTGAAGGCCCTGGGTTACCTCCAGGCGCCGGTGGTCATCACCGACGAAGACCACTGGTCGGGCTTCCGTCCCGACAAGATCAACGAACTCGCTTCGCGACTGGCCTGATCGAGAGACAGGGTTCGGGGCCGTGGAGATGAGTGCCGCGGTCGCGGTCGGTGATCCGGTGCGATCCAGCGCCGACGCTTCGCTGCTCCTGGTCTACTTCTCGAGCGTGTCGGGCAACACCGCACGTTTCATCGAGAAGCTGGGGATGCGGGCCGCGCGAATCCCTCTTCTGCCGAGCGATCCCGAGCTCCACGTCGACGAACCCTTCGTGCTCGTGACCCCCACCTACGGCGGGGGTCAGGGGCGCGGCGAGGAGAAGGGTGCCGTTCCTCGACAGGTCATCCGTTTCCTGAACGACGAACACAACAGAAGCCTCATCCGCGGAGTGATCTCCGCGGGCAACACGAATTTCGGTGAGCACTTCGGTCTCGCCGGTGACATCATCAGCCGCAAGTGCTCCGTGCCGCACCTGTACCGGCTCGAACTGTTCGGCACGCCCGAAGACGTGGACCGCGTCGGCGAAGGATTGGATCAATGGTGGAAGCAGCACTGAAGGAAATGGACCTGGCGACCCAGGCCCGCTTCGAGGGCATGGATTACCACGCCCTCAACGCGATGCTCAACCTGTACGACGCGAACGGCAAGATCCAGTTCGACGCCGACAAGCGCGCTGCCCGCGAGTACTTCCTGCAGCACGTCAACCAGAACACGGTGTTCTTCCACTCCCTCAAGGAGCGTCTCGACTACCTCGTCGAGAAGGAGTACTACGAGCCCGCCGTGCTCGAGCAGTACCCGTTCGAGTTCCTGCAGGAGATCAACGACTTCGCCTACGGTAAGAAGTTCCGTTTCGAGACCTTCCTGGGCGCGTTCAAGTACTACACGAGCTACACCCTGAAGACGTTCGACGGCAAGCGCTACCTCGAGCGCTTCGAGGACCGCGTGGTGATGACCGCTCTCGGTCTCGCTGACGGCGACCAGAAGCTCGCCCTCGAACTCGTCGACGAGATCCTCTCCGGCCGCTTCCAGCCCGCCACCCCGACGTTCCTCAACACCGGCAAGGCGCAGCGCGGCGAGCTCGTGTCGTGCTTCCTGCTGCGCATCGAAGACAACATGGAGTCGATCGCCCGCGGCATCAACTCCGCCCTGCAGCTGTCCAAGCGCGGCGGCGGCGTGGCATTGCTGCTGTCGAACATCCGCGAGGCCGGCGCCCCGATCAAGCAGATCGAGAACCAGTCCAGCGGCATCATCCCCGTGATGAAGCTGCTCGAAGACAGCTTCAGCTACGCCAACCAGCTCGGCGCGCGTCAGGGCGCGGGCGCGGTGTACCTCAACGCGCACCACCCCGACATCATGCGGTTCCTCGACACCAAGCGTGAGAACGCTGACGAGAAGATCCGCATCAAGACGCTGTCGCTCGGCGTCGTCGTGCCCGACATCACGTTCGAACTGGCGAAGAACGACGAGGACATGTACCTCTTCTCGCCGTACGACGTCGAGAAGGTCTACGGCGTCCCCTTCGGCGACATCTCGGTGACCGAGAAGTACCGCGAGATGGTCGATGACGCGCGCATCAAGAAGACCAAGATCAAGGCTCGCGAGTTCTTCCAGACCCTCGCCGAGATCCAGTTCGAATCGGGCTACCCGTACATCATGTTCGAGGACACGGTGAACAAGGCCAACCCGATCAAGGGCCGGATCAACATGTCGAACCTGTGCTCCGAGATCCTCCAGGTCAACACCCCGACGACCTACAACGAAGACCTCTCGTACAACCAGATCGGCAAGGACATCTCCTGCAACCTGGGTTCGCTCAACATCGCCCTGGCGATGGACGGCGGAGACCTCGGACGCACGGTGGAGACCAGCATCCGGGCCCTCACCGCGGTGAGCAACCAGAGCCACATCCGCTCGGTGCGCTCGATCGAGGACGGCAACGACCGCTCCCACGCGATCGGCCTCGGCCAGATGAACCTGCACGGGTACCTGGCGCGCGAGCACGTGTACTACGGCTCCGAAGAGGGCATCGACTTCACGAACATCTACTTCTACACGGTGCTGTTCCACGCGCTGCGGGCGTCGAACCGGATCGCGATCGACCGTGGTTCGGTCTTCGACGGCTTCTGGGACTCGACCTACGCCTCGGGGGAGTTCTTCGACAAGTACCTCGAGCAGGAATGGGTTCCCCAGACCGACAAGGTGAAGGAGATGTTCGCGGGTCACCACATCCCGACCCAGGCGGACTGGGCCGAGCTGAAGGCGTCGATCCAGCAGTACGGCATCTACAACCAGAACCTGCAGGCCGTGCCGCCGACCGGTTCGATCTCGTACATCAACAACTCCACGAGCTCGATCCACCCGATCGCCGCGAAGGTCGAGATCCGCAAGGAAGGCAAGCTCGGCCGCGTCTACTACCCGGCGCCGTTCATGACGAACGACAACCTGGAGTACTACCAGGACGCGTACGAGATCGGTTACGAGAAGGTCATCGACACGTACGCCGCGGCGACGCAGCACGTCGACCAGGGCCTGTCGCTCACGCTGTTCTTCAAGGACACCGCGACCACGCGCGACATCAACAAGGCTCAGATCTACGCCTGGCGCAAGGGCATCAAGACGATCTACTACATCCGCCTGCGCCAGATGGCGCTCGAGGGCACCGACATGACCGAGTGCGTCAGCTGCACGCTCTGATCATCCGACCGGCAACGAAGGACGAACGATGAGCGAGAAGCTCCCGCTCCTGGACCACGTCCAGGCCATCAACTGGAACCGCATCCAGGACGACAAGGACCTCGAGGTCTGGAACCGCCTGGTGAACAACTTCTGGCTGCCCGAGAAGGTGCCGCTGTCCAACGACATCCAGTCGTGGAACACGCTGACACCCGATGAGCAGACCCTGACGATGCGCGTGTTCACGGGGCTGACCCTGCTCGACACGATCCAGGGCACCGTGGGCGCCGTGTCGCTCATCCCCGACGCGATCACCCCGCACGAGGAGTCCGTCTACACGAACATCGCGTTCATGGAGTCGGTGCACGCCAAGAGCTACTCCTCGATCTTCTCGACGCTGTGCTCGACGAAGGAGATCGACGAGGCGTTCCGGTGGTCGGTGGAGAATCCGTACCTTCAGAAGAAGGCGCAGATCGTCATGGAGTACTACCGCGGCGATTCGCCCCTCAAGCGCAAGGTCGCCTCGACCCTGTTGGAGTCGTTCCTGTTCTACTCCGGCTTCTACCTGCCGATGCACTGGTCGTCGCGGGCGAAGCTGACGAACACGGCCGACCTCATCCGCCTCATCATCCGTGACGAGGCCGTGCACGGTTACTACATCGGCTACAAGTTCCAGAAGGGCCTCGAGCGCGTCTCCGAGGCGGAGCGTCAGGACATCAAGGACTACACCTTCTCCTTGCTGTACGAGCTCTACGACAACGAGGTGCAGTACACGCAGGATCTCTACGACAGCGTTGGTCTGACCGAGGACGTCAAGAAGTTCCTGCACTACAACGCCAACAAGGCCCTGATGAACCTCGGTTACGAGGCGATGTTCCCGTCGTCCGTGACCGATGTGAGCCCGTCGATCCTGTCCGCGCTCTCGCCGAACTCCGACGAGAACCACGACTTCTTCTCCGGCTCCGGTTCGTCCTACGTCATCGGCAAGGCCGAGGCGACGGAAGACGACGACTGGGACTTCTGAGCCGAGTCGAAGAAGGGGGCGGATGCTGCGGCATCCGCCCCCTTCTTCATGCCCTTCCCTCTCGAGGCGGCCCGGGCCGGGGCAGGGTGGTGCCGTCGGTGGGGTTGGCGCTACTCTCCACGCAAGGGGAGGCGAGGTGGGGCGGGAGAGGGCGGGGCGGCAGCGGGCAAGGGAGGTCCCGTCGTTCACGTCCGCCCGAGTCGTGATGTTCAGCGACGCGGTGTTCGCCATCTCCATCACGCTTCTTGTGCTCGATCTGCCGGTGCCGACGTCGGGGTCGTTCGGTGAAGAGCTGTTGGCCGCCTGGCCGTCGTTCGTCGCCTACCTCGCGGCCTTCCTCACGATCGCGGGGATCTGGGTTCATCACCACACGGTCTTCGCGAGAGTGAAGCGCGTCGAGCCGGTGATCGTGGTGTTCAACCTGCTGCTCCTTCTCGGGGTCTCCCTCCTCCCGTGGCCGACCGCGCTCCTGTCCCAGTCGATCCGCGGAACCGATCACCTCGATGGAGTCATCGCGTGCGTGGCGTATGCGGCCGCGGCGCTCGTGGTGATGATCGCGTGGCTGGCGATGACGCGGGTTCTCGCTCGCCGGCCGCACCTTCTCAGACGCCCGAGCGATGCCGCCTGGATGCGGCGCAGCGTCGCCGAGGTCGCGTGGGCGGGTACCCCGGTCATCGCCGCACTGGGGGTCGCGTTCCTCAACCCGGTCATCTCCCTCCTGCTCTTCGTGGCGATCCCGGTCTATTTCCTCTACTCCACCTCACGTGCGCGCCCCGTCGCGGTAGAGGGTGCCCGGGGAGATCGCCCTGGGTGAGCTTGCGGCCATCGGGAGTTCATCCGGCTTTCTCTTCCGGCTGCGCCGGCCCGTCCCTAGGCTCGACGTATGGACCAGGAAACGTTCGAGGTGTACGCCTCCATGGTGGCCTTCGCCGGGCTGTTGATCCTGCTCGTTTCGATCGGGATCGCGGCCGCCCGCCGGCGTTGATGTCTCGACGGCACGGTAAACGGCTGGGCGCTGCCGCGCGCCCTTCGTAGGGTGGAATCTCCGAGCCTCCGAGGAGACCCGTGTTTCGCACCCCGATGTCCCTGTTTCGTATCCTCGCGATCGCGGAGATGATCTCGTGGACCTTGCTGATCGTGGGGCTGATCGCTCGGGCGCTGTTCGATGTGAGCCTTGCGGTGACGGTGGGCGGCAGCATCCACGGCTTCGTGTTCCTCGCGTACGGGGCGACCGCGCTCGTGGTCGCCCTCAACCAGCGGTGGGGCCTCGGAACGGCGTCGGTGGCGATCGGGAGCGCGATCGTTCCCTACGCGACCCTGCCCGTCGAGCGGTGGCTGCAGCGGACTGGTCGGCTGGGCGGCGAGTGGCGAGTGCGGGCATCGGACGACCCTCGTGATCAGCGTCCGGTCGACCGGGCGTTGCGCTTCCTTCTCGCCCGGCCCGGGGTCCTGGCAGCGGTGGTGATCGCCGCGGTGGCCGCGGTCTTCGTCGTCCTCCTGGTGATCGGACCGCCCGGCGGTCGCGGCTGAGGTCACCTCGGACATTCGAAGCAATGTCCGAGGTTGGTGAGAAGCTCTTCTCATGAGCGAAACCCCCTCCGACGCCCGCCATCCGGCGGTGGCGACCGACGCGGAACTGTCGGCTCTGCAATCGTTGGTCACGATCATCGAGGAGACGCAGCGAGGGATCGCTTCACTCGAGGCATTGCGCGTTCATGCTCTGGCAACGCTCGGCTCGCTCGCCGACCAGCAGCGCGACCGTCTCGGCGAACGGCGAGCAGTGCGCGAGATGCCGCTGCGTGAGATCTCAGCCGAGGTGGCGGCTGCCGTGCGCGTGAGCGATCGGGTGATGCAGGGCTTCATCACGGATGCCGCGCAGACGGTCGCGCTCTTCCCGGCCACCGTGACCGCTCTCGCCAAAGGACGCATCTCGCGCGGTCACATGACGGCGCTCGTCGACGCCGGTGCCGGCATCGACGACCCCGAGGCGCGAGCGGCGTTCGAGGCCGCCGCGCTCGAGGTGGCCGAGAGGGAGTCGGTGGGGCGGTTTCGCGCTGCGGTGCGTGGGATGGGGGAACGCCTGAACCCGCGCTCGATGACCGAGCGGCATCTGCTCGCCCGCGAGCAGCGCGCGGTGAGCGTGCTCGACCTCGCCGACGGGATGTCGCGGCTCTCCGCGGTGATGCCCTCCGTGCACGCCTACGGCATCCAGGACCGGCTGACCCAGCAAGCGAAGATCGTCAAGAACCACGCGAAGGCCGACGGTGATGCCCTCCGTGCTGCCGTCGCCGCCGGAGATGCGGTCGATCTTTCGGCGGTCGACGAGCGCACCCTGGGTCAGATCCGGGTCGACGTGCTCACCGATCTGCTTCTCGCCGCAAGTCCGGCGCTCGATCCCACGCGCTCGGGTGACGGGGACGGGGAGTTGGGGGCGATTCGCGCGCTCGTGCAGGTCACCGTTCCCGTATTGACGCTGGCCGGGGTCGAAGATGAGCTGGTCGAACTCGACGGGCGGTGCCCGGTCGATGCGGACGCCGCCCGCGAGCTCGCCGGTGATGCGACCGGCTGGGATCGCGTCTTGACGCACCCGATCACGGGCGCCGTGCTCGCTGTCGACCGCTATACGCCGAACGCCGACCTGAAGCGCTACCGATCGGCGACGGACCGACGATGCCGATGCCCCGGGTGTCGGATGCCGGCGCACCGGTGCGATCTCGACCACAACGTGGATGCCGCGTTGGGAGGTGCGACCGAGGCCTGCAACCTCTCGTACTTCTGTCGACGACATCATTCGCTCAAACACATGCCCGGGTGGGGAGTCGAACAGCTCCCGGGAGGACGCATCGAATGGACGACGCCGACCGGCCGCGTCTACGTCGATGAGCCGCCGCCACGATCCGCCTACATTCCCGACCCGCCGGCGAAGCGGGCGTTGCAGCCATGGGAGATGGGCGCCGCCGACCGAGGTCGGCCGGCCGGGTCTCGACGGGGGCTGCGTGAAGCTGCCGGTGTCCGTTTCGTCGCCGAGGCCGATCACCCGGAACATCCACGGGGGAGCAGCCCGCCGTTCTGATGGTCGCGGTCCCGGATCGACGGATCGCTGCGGCGTTAGAAGGCAGGAATTGCCGCGACCTGGATGGCAGGCACTGCTGCGGCGTTGACAGGCAGCGTCTGCCGGGACATCGAACGGCAGAAACCGCCGCGACGTTGCACGGCAGGACCCCGCAGAAGCGTTGCGCGGGAGGAAGCGCCGCGGCACCCTGAATCATGACGAGATTCGCGATCGATGCCCCGACGGCTCTGTTGATCGTTCGGGAGCGGATACCGGTCGCGGCGGGGGACCAGCTCGTCGCCCCGTCGGTCCTTCGCTCTCACGCGCTGTCGCTGCTCTACCGGGAGGTACGCGACGGCGATCTCGATGAACGAACGGCGCAGGCACAGCTGCGTGATCTGGCGGGCCTCACCGTGCGGCTGCTCGGAGACCGGGTGTCTCGGGCGACGGCGTGGAAGCTGGCCGCGGAACTCCAGTGGGATGACACGCCGCTGGCCGAGTACCTGGCCGTGGCCGTTCTGCAGGCCGACGTGCTCGTCACCGATGATGCCGAGCTGAGCTCCGGGGCGAGCGGGCGGATCCCCGTCTCACCGTCGGCGTCGTTGGACGAGCGGCCGTGACCGGCTCAGCGGTGGGACTTGGCCCCGCTGAAGTGCACCGGAATGGCAAGGGCTCCCGCGACGCAGAGGATACCGAGGATGAACACCAGCGCCTGCACCGGGACCAGTGAGAACGAGATACCCACGAGGAAGATGCCGCCCAGCAGCAGGATCAAAGCGATGATGTACATGTGTCGTGCCTCCTCAGGCCAGGCTACCGTGCGCTCCAGCCACGCGGAGCCGGGCCGGCCGCCGGGTGTTCTCGGTGGCGTGAGCCAGAGCGGCGCTGAAGACGCCAGGATGGAACCGTGACAGCGCTCTCCCTCCACCCGACGGGCCCGCCCCGAAGCGCCCCCGTGCGCAAGAAGAAGGCGATCCGCGGGGGCGACCGCCTCTCGGCCACCTTCATGCTGGCCGGAGTCGCGATCGCGCTGATCTGGGCGAACCTCCCGGGCGATACCTACGAGCATTTCTGGGAGATCCCGCTCGGCGTCTCGATCGATCAGATGTCGTGGACGTTCACCTTGCACGCCCTCGTCAACGAGGGCCTCATGACCCTCTTCTTCTTCCTCGTCGGTCTCGAGGTGAAACGCGAGCTGACGATCGGTCAACTCACCGACCGCTCGCGCGCGGTCGTCCCGATCGCGGCAGCCGTCGCCGGCCTCATCGTGCCGGCCGCGATCTTCATCCTCTTCAACCTGTCGGACGGGGATGCGGGCGCCTGGGGTGTGGTGATCTCCACCGACACCGCCTTCCTCCTCGGCGCTCTCGCGCTGATCGGTCCGACGTTCTCGGCGCGCCTGCGCACCTTCCTGCTGACCCTCGCCGTCGTCGACGACATCGGCGCGCTCCTGGTGATCGGGCTGTTCTACAACTCGGGCCTCAACCTGCTGCCGTTCGTCATCGCGGTCGCCCTGATGGTGCTGACCGCGCTCGTCCGCTTCCTCCCGGTCGGCCGCGGCTTCGCCTACGCGGTGCTGGGCGCCGCCCTGTGGGGCGCCGTCTTCCTCTCCGGGGTGCACCCGACCCTCGCCGGCGTCGCCGTCGCGCTGCTCATCCCCGTCTTCCCACCGCGCCGCAGCGACGTCGAGCGAGCGGCCCAACTCACCCAGGCGTTCCGCGAATCCCCCAGCCCCGGCTACGCGGCCGCCGTCACCCGCAGCCTCCGCGACTCCATCTCGATCAACGAGCGGATCGACACCGGCTGGCGCCCCTACATCTCCTACGGGGTTCTTCCCCTGTTCGCCCTCGCCAACGCCGGCGTCCCCATCGACGGCGCCACCCTGCGTGACGCGCTGATGTCGCCGGTCGCCTGGGGCATCGTCGCCGGCCTCGTACTCGGAAAGTTCATCGGCATCACCGGCGCCACCTGGCTCGTACGCCAGACCGGGTGGGGACAGCTCGCCCCCGGTCTCAGCCTGCACCGGGTCGCGGGCGGCGCGGCGCTGTCGGGCATCGGGTTCACGATCTCGCTCTTCCTCGTGCCGATCGCGATCTCGGACCCGCACACCCAAGATCTCGCACGCGTCGCGGTACTCGCCGCTTCCGTCATCGCCTTCGGCTTCGGATGGGCCATCATCTCGATCGGCGATCGGATCGCCCCGCCTCACCCGGTCGGCTTCAAACTCGCCCGCCCGGTCGACCCCCACCGCGATCACATCCGCGGTCCGATGGACGCGCCCTACGAGATCGTCGAGTACGGCGATTTCGAATGCCCGTTCTGCAGCCGCGCCACCGGTTCGGTCGACGCCGTGCGCGACTACTTCGGTGAGCGCGTGCGGTGGGTGTGGCGTCACCTGCCGCTGGACCAACCGCATCCGCACGCCCAGGAGGCGGCGCAGGCCGCCGAGGCCGCAGGGATGCAGGGCAAGTTCTTCGAGATGGCGGTCACCCTCTTCGCGCACCAGAAGAAGCTCGAACGCGACGACCTGTTCGCGTACGCGGCCGACCTCGGGCTCGACACCGAGAAGTTCGCCGAAGACTTCGGCTCGCCCAAGGTCGATCACCACATCCAGGACGACCGGCTCGATGCCGAGATCATGGACCTCAACACGACGCCCACGTTCTTCCTGAACGGACGCCGCCACATCGGGCCCTACGACTCGGCGAGTCTCATCCGTGCGCTCGAAGCCGGACCTGCCCGCGAGATCCATGTCCACAAGAAGCCGGATGCCTCAGCATCAGGCGCTGCGGAGCCGCCGGTCACGAAGAAGGACTGAGCGGCGCCGGCTCGTCCTTGCGCACGAGCGACTGCGCGAGCAGGGTCGAGCCGGCGACGGCGGCGGGCATGACGATCACCGCGCCCAGCGGCACGAGGAAGCACAGCTGCGTGGCCACGCCGAACCCGATGACGCGGGCGCGCGAGCCGCGCAACAGGGCGGAGCGCCGCCGCGCCGAGATGCCCCGGGCCACGAGGGCGCGCGAACTGAGCTCCTCCGCGAGCAACCACCCCGTCAGACTCACTCCGACCACGAGACCGGCGACACCGCCGACGAAGGGGATCAGTCCGATCAGCCAGGCGAGCGCGGCCGCGGCGATGCCCTTGAGCACGAGTCGGATGCTGTCGCCGACCGCCTGCCAGAAGCCGCCGTCCGATTCCGGGGCCCCGCCGGTCGTCTCCCGCTCGACGGCTCGCCAGAGGCGCTCGTAGAACGGATCGCCTACCGCGAGGGTGACCGCCGTGAACGACACCGCGGCCAGCAGCATCCCGGCACCGAATGTCGCGAGACCGATGATGAGGCGCACCGCTTGCGCCCAGAACGGCGTCCATCCGTCGGCGAACGGCGTCACCGCGTCGGCGATCCCGGGCACGAGGAAGCCCCAGGCCACCAACGCGCCCGCGAACACCAGCGCCACGAGCACCGCGGGCAGCAGCCCCAACGCCATCGCGCGCGGAATGCGTCGCCACATCCCGAACCCGCGCAACAACAGACCCACCCCGGCACCGAACTCGCGCATGGCGCCAGCCTAGGTGCGGTGATCCCGGAGGCTGTACCGACCGTGCCGACGGCGCTCCCGCGTCAGGCTGCTGCGGGTTCGGGCAACTGCTGAAGCGTCCAGGTGTTGCCGTCGGGATCGTCGAACGAGACGAAACGCCCCCATCCGAGGTCGTCGACACCGCGCGCCGGCACACCGGCGGCCCGCAGGTCTGCCAGTGCCTGGTCGGCGTCGGGCACGACGACTTGGATCGTGTTCTGACGCCCCGGCTCGAGATCGATCCCCAGACCCGTGCCGAACGCGATCGAGCACGCCGAGCCGGGCGGGGTGAACTGCACGAATCGCAGCTCGTCCGACACCCGCTGATCGTGATCGGCGTGGAATCCGATCCTGGTGTAGAACTCCTTCGCGCGGTCCACGTCGGTGACGGGGACGAAGATGAGCTCGATCTTCCAATCCATGATGCGCACCTCTCTGTGTGACGATGTGCGGCCACGGTAACGGGGAGGTCGGACACGGGGAGGGCCCGGCGGGGGAGAGCCCGCCTGGCAGGATGGCGAGCACAGGCGGAAAGGGGCAGACATGCGGGTGCGCACGACATCCACCCAGCGCACCTACCGCTACGTGCGGCTCGCGCTCATCGCCGTCCTGGTGTTCCTCGCCGTCGGTATCGCCGTCCAGGTCGCCCGGGACGGCGCCCTCCCTTCGGTCAGCGCGGCGTACTACACGTCGTCGCGCGACGTGTTCGTCGGTGCGCTCTGCGCCGTGTCCGTGGCGCTGTTCGCGCTCTCGGGACGCAGCCTCGAACAGGCTCTCCTGGATCTCGCGGCGGTGTTCGCTCCGGTGATCGCCCTCGTCCCGACCACCGTGATCCCCACGGCCGTCCCCGGCCTCGCCGCCACCTGCCCCGACGCGCGCGCCTGCGTGCCGGACACGCTGCTGCCGACGGTGTCGACGAGCGTGACCTCGCTGCTCGTGTTCGGCGTCCTCGGCATCGCCGGTGCCCTGATCCTCGCCCGCGTGCAGGGCACGCTCGGCCGCGGCGTCGGTGCGACCGCGGCAGCGGCAGCCCTCATCGTCATCGGCGGGGGCGCCTGGTGGCTGCTCGATGCGCCGGGCTTCACCCGCGCAGCGCACGTCAGCGCGGCAGTCGCGTTCTTCGTGCTCATCGCGACGGTCGCCGCCCTCGCCGCCCTCCGTCCCGTCGGGGTCCACGACCGCCGGCGGCGATGGCTCCGGGTCGCCTACGCGCTCATCGCCGCCGGGATCGTGGGGGCGCTCGCGCTCAACCTCGTCGCGGTCGCCGCAACGGAGCCGACCGCGATCGCCGGCATCCCTCTCTTCTTCCTCGGCGAGGCCCTGGCTCTCGCGCTCTTCGCCGCCTTCTGGGTGGTGCAGACCGTCGAGCTGTGGAACGAGCCCGACCCGAGCCTCCTCGCCTGAGTCGCCGGCTCAGGATCCTCGGCGCACCGACGCCGTGACGGTGAACTTGGTGTTGCGTGCGATCTGGCGCGTCGGCCCGATGATGCGCTCCAGGGCGGGGCGGTACGCGAGGGCCGAATTCCACACGGTCCACAGCTCCCCGCCCGGCCGCAGCACGCGAGCCGCATCGGCGAACAACCGCGGAGCCACCCCTTCGAAGACGGCTGCGCCGACGTGGAACGGGGGGTTCAGCGCGATGAACAGGGCGCTGGCGTCGGGGCGCCGCGACAGGGCATCATCCTGCTCCACCTCGACCAGGTCGGCGACACCGTTCGCGCTCGCCGTGGCGCGGGCCGAAGCCACGGCCGCCGCGGACTGATCCGAGGCGTACACGTGGTGCCCGCGGCGCGCGAGGACCGCCGCGACGACGCCGGTGCCGCACGCCATGTCGATGAGGGGGTCGTCGGCCCCGCCGCCCGGCAGCTCGGCCGGCAGGTTCTCGAGCAGGAAGCGGGTGCCGATGTCGATCGAGGTGCCCGCGAAGGCGCCCCCGTAGGCGCACACGATCAGCCCCTCGTGCTCGGCGCGACGAGCCAGCGGATCACGGCCGCCTTTCGGCCCGCGCGCGATGAGCACCCGCGACTTCTGACGCGCGTGCGTCACATCGATGGTGGTGAACCATCGCCCCAGCACCTCGTTCATCGCCCGCGTCATGTGCTTGAGCCGACCGCCCGCGAACACGACCACCTCCGGCGAGGCGTGCGCGGCGATCAGCCCGGCGATGTCGTCGAGCTCGTCGAGCGAACGCGGCAGGCGCAGCAGCACGACGCGGGCGCCCGCCACCAGCTCGGGTCCGAGGGGGAGGGAGCGGAACGTCGCCGCGTCGACGTCGAGGCGCCCGGCGTTCGCCGCGAGCGCGCGTTCCCCCGTGAGAAGGTCCTGATGAACCCGGATGCTGTTGGCCCCCGCGGCGGCGGCGGCGGCCAGGGTCAGTGCGCCGAACCCGTCGCCGATCACCGTGAGGTCGCCGGGCGCGATCCCGCTCCGTTCGGCGACGGATTCATCCAGCAGAAGGCGATCGGCCGCGTCGGCGGCCAGCAGGTCGGTCGCCTCGACGTCGGGCCAGCGCCGCAGGGCATCGAAGGGAAAAGTCACTCCGCAACGGTAGCCCGCCCGCCTCCGGACAGCCGTCCGGCAACTCGGAACGGCACCCGGGAATACCCTGGGGGAGTATCCGTTTAACTTGATACGGGTTCGCTCAACTCTTAAAGTTGAGTCAACTCCACTCACCTTATTCAGGAGACATCAGGGACATGCCCGAAGATTTCACACCTCGTAACGACGAAGGCTCGAGCGCCTTCGACGACTTCCTCGCGCGCTACCTCGCCGGTGAGCGCGCCCGCGCTGAGCGTTCGATAGACCTCAGCCGATTCCTCAGCGCCCGCACCCAGGAGGCGCTGCAGCAGGCCGGCCGCTTCGCTCTCGAGCGCGGCCAGCGCGAGCTCGATGCTCTGCACGTGCTGCGCGTCCTGATCGACGCCGCTCCCGCGAAGGACGCCGTCGAGCGCATCGGCGTCGACCCGCGCGCGATCGCCCGGGCCACCGAAGGCCGGTTGCCCGCAGCATCCACCGCCGCCGACATCGATGGCGCTGTCGTGACCACCTCGGTGCAGCGCGCGCTCTTCCTGGCGTATCAGGTCGCCCGCTCCGCCGGATCGACCTACGTCGACCCCGAGCACCTGTTCTTCGCGCTCGTGCTGGCACAGGACGCTCCCGCCGGTCAGATCCTCGCGCAGGCGGGTGTCACCGCCGAGGCTCTCACGCAGGCGGTCCGCGAGACCGTCACGCCCGGCGCCGCTCCCTTCACCGGGGAGTCCGAGGGCGCTGAGTCGGAGTCGCCGATGCTCGACAAGTTCGGCACCGACCTCACCGCTCAGGCCGCCACCGGCGACCTCGACCCTGTGATCGGTCGCTCGGGCGAGATCGAGCAGACCATCGAGATCCTCAGCCGCCGCACCAAGAACAACCCGGTGCTGGTGGGCGAGGCGGGCGTCGGCAAGACCGCGATCGTCGAAGGCCTCGCCTCCGCCATCGTGGCCGGCGACGTGCCCGAGCAGCTGCTCGGCAAGCGCGTCATCGCTCTCGACCTGCCGGCCATGCTGGCGGGCACCCGCTACCGCGGCGACTTCGAAGAGCGCCTCACCCAGACGATGGACGAGGTGGCCGCCCGCAAGGGCGAGGTCATCGTGTTCATCGACGAGGTGCACACGGTCGTCGGCGCCGGTGGCGCGGGAGACGGTGGCATGGACGCGGGCAACATCCTGAAGCCCCGTCTCGCCAAGGGTGACCTCCACCTCGTCGGCGCGACCACGCTGAAGGAGTACCGCACGATCGAGAAGGACCCGGCGCTGGAGCGTCGCTTCCAGCCGGTGCGCGTCAACGAGCCGCAGATCGAGGACGCGGTGCTGATCCTGCGCGGACTCCGTTCGGCCTACGAGGACCACCACGGTGTCACCTACACCGACGAGGCGCTGCGCGCCGCCGTCGAGCTGTCGGACCGTTACCTCACCGACCGGGTGCTGCCCGACAAGGCGATCGACCTCATCGACCAGGCCGGCGCACGCCTGCGCCTGCGTCTGGGTGTGAAGGTCGACGTGTCCGGATTGATGGCCACGCTGGCGACCCTCGAGGCCGACAAGAACGCGGCCGTCTCGGGCGAGCACTACGAGGAGGCCTCGCGCATCCGCGACGAGATCGCCGCCGTCCAGGACAAGCTCGAGAAGGCCACGGCCAAGAGTTCCGCCACCGCGTCGGCCACAGCATCCACGATCGTCGACGAGCCCGAGATCGCCGCCGTCATCAGCCGCTCCACCGGCATCCCGGTGAACCGGCTGACCGAGAGCGACCGCGAACGCCTCGCCGCGCTCGAGGAAGAACTGCACGGACGCGTCATCGGCCAGGACGGCGCGGTCTCCGCGGTGTCGACGGCCGTGCGACGCAGCCGCACGGGCATGGGCGATGCGAACCGCCCGGTCGGATCGTTCCTGTTCCTCGGCCCGACGGGCGTCGGCAAGACCGAGCTCGCCAAGGCCCTGGCCGCGTCGCTCTTCGACGACGAGACCGCCGTCATCCGCTTCGACATGAGCGAGTTCGGCGAACGGCACACGGTGTCGCGTCTGGTCGGTGCCCCTCCGGGATACGTCGGCTACGACGAGGCGGGTCAGCTCACCGAGCAGGTGCGCCGCAACCCGTACTCCATCGTGCTGTTCGATGAGATCGAGAAGGCCCACCCCGACGTGTTCAACCTGCTGCTGCAGGTGCTGGACGACGGTCGGCTCACCGATGGTCAGGGACGCACGGTCGACTTCCGCAACACGGTCGTCATCATGACCTCGAACATCGGCAGCGAGTTCCTCGCCTCCCGCTCGGGCGCCATCGGCTTCATCGCCGACGGCGGCGGAGCGACCGGTTTCGGGTCGGAGAAGGACCTGCGCGACCGGGTGATGGGACGCCTCCGCGAGGCCATGCGCCCCGAGTTCCTCAACCGGATCGACGAGATCGTGCTGTTCCGCAAGCTCGACCAGCCGCAGCTGCGGCAGATCGTGCGGCTCATGCTCGGTGCGACCGAGAAGCGTCTCGCCAAGCGCGAGGCGACGATCGAGATCACCGAGGCCGCCGTGGACTGGCTCGGCGAGCACGGCTACGAGCCCGAGTACGGCGCTCGGCCCCTGCGCCGGCTCATCCAGCGCGAGGTCGATGACCGCATCGCCGATCTCTTCGTCACGGGCGCGCTCGTCGACGGGGGAGCGGTGACGGTGGATGCTGCCGACGGAGCCCTGGTCATCCGCTCTGCGGAGAGCCTCGCCACAGCAGCCTGATCCCCGCCAGAAGGTCGGCCCCGGTGAACGCGTCCTGCGTCCACCGGGGCCGACCTTTTCGTGTCGTACCGGAAAGTGATGGCCTCCGGCGCGGGTTTGTCGAGGGCCCGGTCGGTGTCGCGGTCGATGGATAGGCTCGCGATCATGGAAAAGCGAGTACTCGGAAGGATGGGACGCGACGTCTCCGTCATCGGATTGGGCACCTGGCAGCTCGGAGCCGACTGGGGTGACGTCGACGAGAGCGCCGCGTTCGACGTGCTCGGCGCCTCCGTCGACGCGGGCGTCACCTTCTTCGACACCGCCGACGTGTACGGAGACGGCCGCAGCGAGCAGTTCATCGGCCGCTTCCGCCGGCAGCATCCCGATCTCGATCTCACGGTCGCGACGAAGATGGGCCGACGCGGTGCGCAAGATCCCGCCGAGTTCACGCTCGACAACTTCCGTGCGTGGACCGACCGCTCCCGCGAGAACCTCGGCGTCGAGACGCTCGACCTGGTGCAGCTGCACTGCCCGCCGACGCCGGTGTTCTCCTCGGACGCCGTGTACGACGCGCTCGACACCCTCGTCGAGGAGCAGCGCATCGCGGCCTACGGCGTGAGCGTCGAGACCAGCGACGAAGCGCTCGCCGCCATCGCCCGGCCGGGTACGGCCACGGTGCAGATCATCCTGAACGCGTTCCGGCTGAAGCCGCTCGACGCTGTGCTGCCCGCGGCCCGCGAGGCCGGCGTGGGCATCATCGCTCGCGTTCCGCTGGCCTCGGGCCTGCTCAGCGGCAAGTACACCGAGGACACGACGTTCGCCGAGAACGACCACCGCACCTACAACCGCGACGGCAGCGCCTTCGACGTCGGCGAGACCTTCTCCGGGGTCGATTTCGAGACCGGAGTGAAAGCCGCGCGCGAGTTCGCCGCCCTGGTTCCCGAGGGCGTCACTCCCGCGGCGGCCGCGCTCGCGTGGATCGCGCAGCTCGACGGCGTCTCCGCCGTGATCCCGGGTGCCCGAAACCGCGCCCAGGCCGAAGCCAATGCTGCCGCGGCCGACGTCGTGCTGCCGGCGGGCTTCGACGCGGCCGTTCGCGACATCTACGACCGGTCCTTCCGCGACGCGATCCACTCCCGCTGGTGAACCGGCGCCCCCCGACGGCGCCGGTTCGACCGGGCAGTGCGCCGCAGATCGCGGCCCGATTCGTGCTCGCCGCCCTACTGATCGGCGCGGGAGTGTCACACCTCACGTGGGGACGACGGGGCTACCGCATCGTGGTGCCGGAGTGGGCGACGCGCATGCTGCGCCTCGACGTCGACGCGATCGTCGTCGCTTCCGGAGCCGCCGAGATGCTGCTCGGCGGCGCTCTCCTGACCCTCCCCCGCGAACGGCAGCGCCTCGGCGGGTTGATCGCTGCCTTCTTCGTCGCGGTCTTCCCCGGCAACGTGCACCACTGGCGCACCGGTCGCTCCGTACCGGGCCTCAGCACCGACACGGCCCGTTTCGCCCGGCTGTTCCTGCAGCCCGTGCTCGTCGCGTGGGCGCTGTGGTGCACCGCCGCTCCGCGGAGCGCTCGGTGACCCGGCGCGCGGTCGTCGCGGGAGCGAGCGGCTTCGTCGGGACGGCGCTCGTCGCGGCGCTGCGGGACGACGGCTACGTGGTGGCCCGCATCGGCCGCGACGGCCCCGACGCGCGCTGGGGCGACCCGGCAGCCATCCGCCGGGCGGTCGACGGCGCCGAGGTGCTGATCGGCCTGGCCGGCAAGAGCGTGAACTGCCGGTACACCGACGCGAATCGCGCGGAGATCCTGCGCTCGCGGGTCGACACCACGCGCCAACTGCGCGAAGCGGTGGCGGATGCGGCGTCCCCGCCCGCGCTCTGGCTGAACGCCAGCACCGCCACGATCTACCGGTACGCGCTCGACCGCCCGCAGACCGAGTCCGCCGGTGAGCTCGGCAGCGGATTCTCCGTGGATGTCGCGCGGGCGTGGGAGGACGAGTTCTTCGCGGGTGACCTCCCCGGCACCCGGCGGGCGGCGCTGCGGATGGCGATCGTGCTCGGCGACGGCCCCGCCACCGCACTCCTCCTGCGTCTGGCGCGACTCGGGATCGGCGGGGCCCAGCACGACGGCGCCTGGTTCCCGCATCGGCGCTACCGCGGCATCGGACCCCGTCCCTCGGGCGACGGCCGGGCGCCGGCGCACCACTCGGGCGGCCGCCAGCGCTTCAGCTGGATCCACCTCGACGACGTCGTGGGAGCCGTCCGCTTCGTCCGCGACCACGACGAGCTCGACGGTGCGATCAACCTGTCGTCGCCGCATCCCGTCGACAACCGCACGCTGATGGCCACGATGCGCCACGTCGTCGGTGCGCCGATCGGGCTGCCGGCCGCCCGCTTCATGCTGGAGCCGGCGATGTGGCTGCTGCGCACCGAACCGGAACTGGTGCTCAAGAGCCGGTGGGTGCTGCCCGAACGGCTGCTCGGCGCCGGCTACGTCTTCTCCCACCCCGAGCTCGAACCGGCGCTGCGCGACATCGTCGGACGCTGAGGGGGCGGGGTGTCGGAGGGGAGTGGAAAACTGTCGATCATGCTGCTCGCCGATGTCGTCGCCACCACCGAGGCGCTCATCGCCACGCGCTCGCGGCTCGCGAAGGTGCAAGCGCTCGCCGAGCTGTTGAGAGCACTCGCCCCCGACGAGATCGTGCCGACGATCGCCCTGTTGACCGCTGCGCCGCGGCAGGGGCGGCTGGGCATCGGGTGGCGCTCGCTCGGATCGCGCGAGGTCGTGCACGCCGCAGCCGCGTCGCTGACGGTCCACGACGTCGACGCGGCCTTCGACGGCCTGTCCCGGGTCGGTGGCGCAGGGTCGGTCGCCGAGCGGGGCGCCCTGCTCGACGACCTCGCCGCTCGCGCCACCCCGGCGGAATGGGATTTCCTCACGCGCGTGATGCTCGGTGAACTGCGCACCGGAGCGCTCGAGGGGGTGCTCCTCGACGCGGTCGCGAAAGCGGGCGACCGTGACGCGGGGGAGGTCCGCCGCGCCGCGATGCTCACCGGAGATCTCGGTGAGACCGCCGCACTGGCGCTGACGGGCACGCCCGACGCGCTCGCCGAGGTCGGGCTGGTGGTGGGCAGGCCGGTGATGCCGATGCTCGCTGCGACCGCCGCGACGGTCTCAGAAGCCGTCGAGACGGCGGGGCGGGCCTCGATCGAGTACAAGCTCGACGGCGCCCGTGTGCAGGTGCACCGTCATGGTGACGAGGTGCGTGTCTACACCCGGTCGCTCGCCGAGGTCACCACCCGCGTGCCCGAGATCGTCGAGGTCGTCCGTGCGCTACCGGTCACCGATGTGATCCTCGACGGTGAGACGCTGTCGCTCGACGACGACGGCAATCCTCGCCCGTTCCAGGACACCATGGCCCGCTTCGGCGCGGAGACGGCGCGCGAGATCGCCCTGCGCCCGTGGTTCTTCGACATCCTCCATGTCGACGGGGTCGACCTGCTCGACGAGCCGCAGTCAGTGCGCGCGGCCGAGCTCGAGCGTGTCGCCGCGGCGTGGCGGGTTCCCGCCCTGGTCACCGACGATCCGGCGACGGCCGAGGCGTTCGCCGACGACGCACTCGCGGCCGGACACGAAGGCGTCATGGTGAAGTCCGTCGACGCCCCCTACGCCGCGGGCCGCCGGGGCAAGACGTGGCTGAAGGTCAAGCCGGTGCACACGCTCGACCTGGTCGTGCTCGCGGTGGAGCGCGGCTCGGGGCGCCGCGCGGGGTGGTTGTCCAACCTGCACCTCGGCGCGTACGACCCCGACGGGGAGTTCGGCGAAGCGGGCGGGTTCGTCATGGTCGGCAAGACCTTCAAGGGGCTCACCGACGCACTGCTGAAATGGCAGACCGAGTACTTCCCGACCATCCAGACGGGGGGCAACGGATACGAGGTGACGGTCGCCCCGGTCACGGTGGTCGAGATCGCGATCGACGGCGTGCAGCGCTCCTCCCGCTATCCCGGGGGCGTCGCGCTCCGCTTCGCCCGCGTCAAGGCGTACCGGCCGGACAAGTCCCCTCGCGACGCCGATACCGTGCAGACCCTGCGAGGGATGCTTCGGGGCTGAGCGCACGCGGACCGTGTCAGGATGTGGACATGACGCGTGCGCAAGGTCCTGGCTCCGAGCTCGAGTACCGCAGCTTCGGAACACCCGGCGGAGAACGCACCGTGATGGTGCTGCGCACCGGGCCCGTCGCCACCACCGATCCCGACAACGCGATCACAGCCCGCCGCGACGTCTGGATCGTCGCCGTGGAGCTGCAGGCGCCCGAGCTCGAAGACCCGCCCGCCTACGCCGGAGAGACTCCCGCCGAGAGCACGATCGAGGCATTGGCGATCCTCGCCGAGCGCGAGAGCGGGGGCCGGCCCATCGGCCTCGTCGCCGAGCGCAGCACGGGGGAGATCGCGATCCTCCTCGCCTCCCACGAACCCGGTCGCATCGACCGCCTCGCGCTGGTGGGGGTTCCCGAACCGGCCGATGCCCTGGCGGGCGAGCGCGTGGGCGCGATGCTCGCCGCCATCGAAAGCCCGACCTTACTGGTCGACGCGCGCGGTGAGGGCGAAGAGCCGCCCGCGGCCGCGTGGTACGCCGAGCGCCTCCCGCACGCCGAGGTCGACCTGCTTCCCCCGACCGACGGTGCACTCGACGGTCGGCCGGGGCTGACCGACGCTTGGGACGCGGTGCTCGACCACGTCGCGCCCGGCGCTATCCGCGGCTGACGTCCGCGGCTGGGTGGCGCCCAGCATCCATCACCCCTCGCCGCGCACCACCGAAGTCGGCGAATCGGTCGAACTCGGTGCGGTTTCGCGCACGATCGCACCGAGTCGGGCCGATTCTCCGATCTGGTGAGAGGAGATTCGGGCGAGAAGAGGAGTTATCGGGCCGGAAAGTCCTCTTCCGGGTCGATTCTCCTCGCGCGAGCGGGGGAGACCGGGTCTGCCCGAACTCAGACCGGGCGAGCGACGCTGCGCAGCAGCACGACGTTCGACGCCTCGTCGACCTCGACGGTCTCGGGGTGCGCCTTGACGAAGTCCGAGAAACTGCGGAAACCGAGGCCCTTCTCACTGAACGCCGGGTCGAGCCGCTTCATCAGGTCCTTGAGCGCGGAGGCGTGCAGCCACTCCTCGTCGTTGCGCTCGTTCTCGAGCTGCAGAGCGCGCTCGAGCAGGTTGACGGCCGGGTCCGACGAGCGCTTGCGCGCCCGCGGTCGGGACGGCGTCGAATCCTTCTTGGTCGTCGGTTCGCGCACCACCCCGGGGAGGGAGTCGTAGGCGTCGAAGCGGTCGCACGCGGCGGCGAGCGACTTGGCGGTCGACCCGGCGACGCCGACGCCGACCACGTAACGTCCGAGGCGCTTGCAGCGCTGCGCGAGGGGCACGTAGTCGGAATCGCCCGCGACGATCACGACGTGGGTGAGGTCGGGCAGGCGGAACATGTCCTCGACGGCGTCGACGGCCAGGCGGATGTCCGCACCGTTCTTCGCGTACGCCGCGGCCGGGAACAGCTGCACCAGATCGACCGCGCGCGCGACGAGCTGGCTGCGGTACTCCGCGTTCACGGTGGACGACCAGTCGGCGTAGGCACGCGTCAGCACGAGGGTGCCGAAGGATGCTGCGTAGTCGATGATGGCGCCGACGTCGATCGTCGCTGCGGCCAGGCGCTCGGCGACCTCGGGGGCGATCGGGTTCTCGGCGATCCGCTGGCGGTCGCGGGAGTAGGCGTTGCGGCCGTGCACCCGGTCGTACCAGGACATCACGATGTTGTCGAAGTCCAGGTAGACGGCGACGCGGGCGGTCTGGGATTCGGGCATGACCTCTAGTCTCCCCCCTCAGTGCTCGCCGGGGTAACGCAGACCGATCTGTGCGCGCACCTCGTCGAGCGTGGCCATGATCGCCACCGTCTCGTCGATCGGCAGGATGTCACCGTCCGTGCGCCCCTCGCGCAGCAGCTGCTCGGCGTACAGCGCCTGGAACTGCATGCCGCGCCCCTCGATCTCCGTGGTGAACTCCTCGATCACGTCGCCCTCGGGCGTGGTGACCCGAAAACTCGTCGGGGTGTACCAGACCCGGTCGATGTCGATCCGGGCGGACGTGCCCACGATGTGGGCCGTGTTCGGACCGGCCGCCCGAGACGAGGACACCGTGGTCGAGAGCGCTCCGTTGTCGTGCTGGAAGATCGTCGCCACCTCGCTGTCGGTACCGGCTTCGGAGAACCTCCCCTTCGCGGTCACGGTGAGCGGGGCTCCCAGGATGTCCCACGCGAAGGAGACGGGGTAGATGCCGAGGTCGAGCAGTGCGCCCCCACCCAGCTCGCGCGCATTCAGCCGGTGAGCGGGGTCGTCGGAGATCTTCTGCGTGTGATCGGCGAAGAGCGTGCGCACATCTCCCAGGGCGCCTTCGGTCACCAGGTGGCGGATCCGCACCATGTGGGGGAGGTAGCGACTCCACATGGCCTCCATCGCCAGCAGGCCGTTGGCTTCGGCGCGATCGCGCACCGCGGCGGCCTCTTCCGCGTTCAGGGTGAACGGCTTCTCGACGAGCACGTGCTTACCCGCGTCGAGGGCCATCAGTGCGTTCTCGGCGTGGAACGGATGCGGAGTCGCGATGTACACGATGTCCACATCGGGGTCGGCCACGAGCGCCTCGTAGGAGCTGTGGGCGTGGGGGATGTCGTACTCCGCGGCGAATGCGGCAGCGGCCTCCGCCCGGCGTGAGCCGACGGCGGTGATCGTGAGACCGGCGGTGAGCAGGTCACGGGTGAAGGAGTGGGCGATTCCGCCCGTGGCGAGGATGCCCCATCGAATGTCGTCCATGATTCCGACAGTAGCCGGGGCGTAGTGTCGTGGGGTGACGTCTGCGGTCGAGCGGTTTCGCGAACTCCTTCGAATCCCGACCGTATCGTCGCTCGACTCGACCCGCGTGGATGTCGCCGCGTTCGAGCGGTTCACCGCCACCCTCGCCACGCTCTATCCGCTGATGTACGCCGAGCTCGACCGCGAGGTGGTCGGGGAAGGCTCGCTGCTGTACCGCTGGCGGGGGGCTCGCAGCGATGACCCTCTCGTGCTCATGGCGCACATGGACGTCGTCCCCGTCGCCGCCGGGGAGTGGCAGCATCCGCCGTTCGCCGCCGAGCTCGTGGGCGAAGGCGCGAAGGCGACCATCCACGCCCGGGGAGCGATCGACGACAAGGGCGCTCTCGTCGCCATCGCCGAAGCCGTCGAGGGCCTGCTCGCCGACGGAGTGGTTCCGCCCCGCGACGTGTACCTGGTGTTCGGCCACGACGAGGAGACCTCCGGAAGCGGAGCGCGAGCGATCGCGGCCCTGCTCGAGTCGCGCGGCGTGCGCCCCGCGCTCGTGCTCGACGAGGGCGGCGCCGTCGTGTCGGGGGTGCTGCCAGGAGTGGACGTTCCCACGGCCATGATCGGTGTCGCCGAGCGGGGGATCCTCGCGGTGGGCCTCAGCGTGACCGAGCGCGGCGGTCATGCCTCCACACCTCCGGCGATACCGGCGACGGCGCGGCTGGCACGCGCGATCGACCGCTTGCGGCGTCGCCCGTTCCCTCAGCGTCTCGCCCCACCGGTGCGCGCGATGCTCGCCACCGCCGCCCCGCACGCGCCCGCCCCCCTGCGCGCCGTGCTGCAACGTCTCGACGTTCTCGGCCCGCTCGTCGCGCGCGTGCTGTCCCGGCTCGGGCCGGAGATGAACGCGGTCGTCCGCTCGACCGCCGTCGTGACCGAACTTTCGGGCTCCGCCGCTCAGAACGTGCTCGCCACCCGGCCTCGGGCCACCGTCGACATCCGCCTGCTGACGGGCGATACCGTCGCCGGCGCCGTCGAACACGTGCGCCGCGCCATCGCAGATCCGCAGGTCGAGATCGAGGTGCTGCGCGCGAGCGAACCGTCGCCGGTCTCGCCCTGGCGAGGGCCGGCCTGGCAACGCGTGGCCGCCACCGTCCGCGAGACCCTCGGCGACGACGTGGTGCCGCTCCCGTACGTGCAGTTGGGAGCAAGCGACAGCCGGTGGTTCACGGGGATCGCCGACGCGGTGTACCGCTTCGCCCCGTTCGCCCTCTCGAGCGAGGAGCGGGCGGCTCTGCACTCGCACGACGAACGGATCGGCGTGCAGACTTGGCTGCGCGGTATCGAGTTCTACCGCGCTTTCATCATCCGCCCGTGACGCGGGGCGGGCGGGGCGGTTCGTCCGAGGTGCCGAGCAGGAAAGCGGCGATCTGCGTAGCGGGGGCTTCCAAGAGCGGACCCCGCCCGAACGACCAGTCGGCGTCCGTCGCTCGAACGGTGTGACCCTTCACCGCAGCCCGTCGATCGAACGGGCCGGCGCCGGCGAGATAGAGGGCGACCGCCCCGGCGATGTCGGGCGGGAGTTCGACGGGGGCGTCGACGGCCTCGGCCAGCTGCAGCAGGGCGCGGCACGCGGAAGCGAGGGCCCGTACGGAGCGCCGCTTCCCGGTGCGCACGGCGGCGGCGACGGCGTCCAGGGCACCGGGCGATCCGCCCGGGTGGGCGGCGGCCTCGGCACGCAACTGCGCCGCGTCGATGAAGGCCTCGATGAGCGCGGCGGTGTCGCGCCGCTCACCGGAGAGGGCAGCGGCGGTCACCCGTTGCGCCGCCTGTTCGACAACGTCCGCCACCGCCGCACGGCGGTCGGAGGACACATCCGATTCCGAGCCGGAGGAACGCTGACTCAGCGGGAGGAAACTGCCGAAGTCCGCCATCGGGCCAGTGTAGACGCGAGCCGAAGGTGTGGCAGACTCCCATCCTGACAACGAGCGTGCGGCACCCGGGACGTCCGGGTGTGACGGTCACACGCCGGTCGACGTCGGCAGTGGGCTCGCCCGCGTCGGCGTAATGTGACCGTGCACATGCCGGAGGCACCGAATGAGCGATGACGCGAACGGGCGACGCCCGAGCATCCGCGACGTCGCGCGCCTCGCGGACGTATCGCATCAGACCGTGTCGCGGGTGCTCAACAACCACCCGAGCATCCGCCCCGAGACCCGGGCGCGCGTGCTCGAGGTGATGACACGGCTGTCCTACCGCCCCAACCGCGCGGCACGTGCGCTCGTCACCTCCCGGTCGCAGACCATCGGTGTGCTCACGAGTTCGTCCATCCAGTACGGCCCGGCCTCGAGCATCGCCGCGATCGAAGCGGCCGCCCGCGCCCGGGGTTACTGGGTCAGCACGGCCACCATCGACGCGCACGACCCGGAGGCGATCGCCGAGGGGATCGCCCACCTCATGGCGCAATCGGTCGAGGGACTCGTCGTCATCGCTCCGCAGGTGCGGGTCATCCGCGCGCTCGCCGCCGAGCAGCTGGACGTGCCCTACGTCACCCTCCAGTCCACGGACCTCGACCCCGGTCATACGCTCTCCGTCGACCAGATCGCCGGCGCGCGGCTCGCCACCCGCCACCTCATCGATCTGGGGCATCGGTCGATCTACCACCTCGCCGGGCCGCAGGACTGGGTGGAGGCCGAGGCGCGGATGCGGGGCTTCCTCGAGGAGATGTCGGCGCGCGACATCTCGACCACCGCACCGATCCTGGGGGATTGGACCGCGGAGTTCGGGTACTACGCGGGGCGCGAGTTGCTGCGCGTGCGCGACTTCACCGCGATCTTCTCCTCGAACGACCAGATGGCGCTGGGGCTCCTGCATGCGATCCGCAGCGAGGGGCTCGAAGTACCGCGCGACGTGAGCATCGTCGGCTTCGACGACATCCCCGAGGCCGCCCACTTCTGGCCGCCCCTGACGACCGTCCGGCAGGATTTCGCCGAACTCGGGCGCCGGTGCGTCGAGCTGCTCCTCGGCCCGATCGACGGCGGCCCTCCCGTCACGGCGGAGATCATCATCCCCGAGCTGATCGTCCGCGCTTCCGCGGGCGCGCCGAGCGGCCGCTGAGGCGGCGTTACCAAGACGAGACCCGCTGGTTTGACTTTTGCCCGCAGGAAGTGGCTATAGTCATCCAATGTGAACGGTCACATGACCGCCCACGGGGAAGACGAAGGAGTCGAGGATGGGCGCTGGCATCGATGCCGAGCGGCACGACCCCTACGTAGCAGGTGTCAGGACCGAAGTCGCTGTCGCGCGCGTCCGCGCCGAAGTGGCCGCCCTGCACGCTGAACTCGTCGACAACGGCCTCGTCGTCTGGACGGGCGGAAACGTGTCGGCACGAGTACCGGGAGCCGACCTCTTCGTCATCAAGCCGAGCGACGTCTCGTTCGCCGCCCTCGCCCCCGAGAACATGATCGTTTGCGACTTGGACGGTGTCGTGGTCGAGGGCACCCCCGGCAGCGAACGGGCGCCGTCGAGCGACGCCGCCGCCCACGCTTACGTGTACCGCAACATGCCCGAGGTCGGCGGTGTCGTGCACACCCACTCCACGTACGCTGCGGCCTGGGCGACCCGCGCCGAGGCGATCCCCTGCGTGACGATCACGATGGCCGAGGAATTCGGCGAGTCCGTGCCCGTCGGGCCCCTCGCGGTCGTCGGCGACGAGTCGATCGGCCGCGGCATCGTCGAGACCCTCCGCGACGCACGCTCCCGTGCGGTGCTCATGCGCAACCACGGCCCGTTCACCCTCGGCGTCACCCCCCGCGAAGCGGTGCGGACCGCCGTGATCCTCGAGGACGCCGCGCGCACGGTCCATATCGCTCGCGACGGCGGAGAGCTCGCACCGCTCCCGACCGAGACGATCGACGACCTTTTCTCCCGCCGCACCCGCAGCGGGACACAGACCACCGACGAACGCCGACCTAGCAACGGCGCGAAGCGGTCGTCGAGCGCAGATCTCTTGCGCTCGGGCACCAGATAACTGAATACCGAACACCAAGACGAAGAAGTCCTATGAAAGGGAATCACGTGAAAGGCAAGAAGTTTCTTCTCGCTGCGGTAGCCGCAGGAGCTCTCATGCTTTCGGCATGCTCCGGTGGAGGCACCACCGGCGGCGGTAGCGGCGAGGGCGAGGGCGACGGTGGACTCATCGGCGTCGCGATGCCCACGCGCAGCTCCGAGCGCTGGATCCAGGATGGCGACGCCGTCAAGGCCGCCCTCGAGGACCAGGGCTACACCGTCGACCTGCAGTACGCCGAGGACGACATCCCCACCCAGGTCTCGCAGATCGAGAACATGATCACCAAGGGCGCCCAGGCGCTCATCGTCGCCTCGATCGACGGCACCACCCTCACCGAGGTTCTGCAGAACGCCGCCGACGCCGACATCCCCGTCATCGCGTACGACCGGCTCCTGCGCGACACCGACGCGGTGAGCTACTACGCCTCGTTCGACAACTTCCTCGTCGGACAGCAGCAGGCGTGGTCGGTTCTGAACGGCCTCGGTCTGACCGAGCTCGACGGCACCCCGATCGAGGGCGCACCGGCCGGTCCGTTCAACATCGAGCTGTTCGCCGGTTCGCCCGACGACAACAACGCGACGTTCTTCTTCAACGGTGCGATGGAGGAGCTTCAGCCCTACATCGACGACAAGACGCTCGTCGTCAAGTCGGGTCAGACCGACTTCCAGCAGGTCGCGACGCTGCGCTGGGACGGCGAAACCGCCCAGAGCCGTATGGAAGACATCATCACGGCCAACTACTCCGACGGCTCGACGGTCAACGCCGTGCTGTCGCCGTACGACGGCATCTCGCGCGGCATCATCTCCGCGCTCACCGACGCCGGTTACTCGGTCGGCGCTTCGTGGCCGATCATCTCCGGCCAGGACGCCGAGATCGACTCGGTCAAGGCAATCAACCGCGGCGAGCAGTACGCGACCATCTTCAAGGACACCCGCGAGCTCGCGGACGTGGCCGTGAACATGGCGGTCGCCCTGCTCAACGACGAGGAGCCCGAGGTCAACAACACCACGGACTACGACAACGGCGTGAAGGTCGTGCCGTCGTTCCTCCTCGACCCGGTGATCGTCGTCAAGGACAACATCACCGAGGTGCTGGTGGACAGCGGCTACTGGACTGAAGAAGAAGTCCAGGGCTAAATCCGAATGATTGACCCGGCCGGGCAGCGCGAGCTGCCCGGCCGGGTCATGGGAAGAAGGAGACGGGATCGGGATGACCGACAACATTCTGGAGATGCGCGGGATCACCAAGACGTTCCCGGGCGTGAAGGCACTGTCCGACGTGACGCTGGCCGTCGCGCGCGGTGAGGTGCACGCCATCTGCGGCGAGAACGGCGCGGGCAAGTCCACGCTGATGAAGGTGCTGTCCGGGGTCTACCCCGCCGGTACCTACGAAGGCGCGATCGTCTTCGAAGGCGAGGAGATGGCGTTCAAGAACCTCCGCGACAGCGAGGCGAAGGGCATCGTCATCATCCACCAGGAGCTGGCGCTCAGCCCGCACCTGTCGATCGCGGAGAACATCTTCCTCAACAACGAGCGTTCGCGCGGCGGACTCATCGACTGGAACAAGACCAACCAGGAAGCCGCGGCCCTGCTCAAGCGCGTCGGTCTGCGCGACAACCCGACCACGAAGATCAACCAGATCGGCGTCGGCAAGCAGCAGCTGGTCGAGATCGCCAAGGCACTGTCGAAAGAGGTGAAGATCCTCATCCTCGACGAGCCCACCGCGGCGCTGAACGACGAGGACTCCGCGCACCTGCTCGACCTCATCCTCCAGCTCAAGCAGGAGGGCGTGACGTCGATCATCATCAGTCACAAGCTCAACGAGATCAAGCGCGTCGCCGACACGGTCACCGTGATCCGCGACGGCAAGACCATCGAGACGATCGCGAAAGACGACGTCACCGAGGACCGCATCATCAAGGACATGGTGGGCCGCGACCTCGAGCACCGCTACCCCGATCACGAACCGCAGATCGGCGAAGAGCTGCTGCGCGTCGAGAACTGGACCGCGCACAACCCGCAGGACCCCTCCCGCGTGATGGTCGATGACGTCTCGATCACCGTCCGTGCGGGCGAGATCGTCGGTATCGCGGGGCTCATGGGCGCCGGCCGCACCGAATTCGCGATGAGCCTGTTCGGTCAGAGCTACGGCACGCGCATCACCGGCAAGGTGTTCATGCGCGGCAAGCAGATCAAGACCCGCACCGTCGCCGAAGCCATCGACAACGGTCTCGCCTACGCCACCGAGGATCGCAAGACCTACGGGCTGAACCTCATCGACGACATCAAGCGCAACATCTCGATGGCGTCGCTGAAGAAGTTGGAGTCGCGCGGACTCGTCGACGACAACAAGGAGTACCAGGTCGCGAACGAGTACCGCCGCGACATGAACATCAAGGCGCCGAACGTGCTCGTCAAGACGGGCAAGCTCTCGGGCGGCAACCAGCAGAAGGTCGTGCTGTCGAAGTGGATCTACTCCGATCCCGACGTGCTGATCCTCGACGAGCCCACCCGCGGCATCGACGTCGGGGCGAAGTACGAGATCTACACGATCATCAACCGGCTCGCAGCATCCGGTAAGGGGATCATCGTGATCTCCTCCGAGCTGCCCGAGCTGCTCGGCATCTCCGACCGCGTGTACGCGCTGTCGGAGGGTCGGATCACCGGCGAACTCCCGATCGCCGACGCGACACCCGAATCCGTTCTGAAGCTCATGACCATGGAGAAGCCCCGCTGAGGCGGGTACAGGAGTACGACATGACCAATTCCAACGAGGCCGTCGGCGCGATCATCCAGCCGCCGGACAACAAGGCCACTCGCTGGCTCAGCCATGTGCTGGCCGATCTCGGCAAGAACGGTATTTTCCTCGCGCTGATCGCGGTGGTGGTGCTGTTCACGATTCTGACCAACGGCATCCTGCTGCGACCGCAGAACATCTCCAACCTGGTGGTGCAGAACGGATACATCCTCGTTCTGGCCATCGGCATGGTGATGATCATCATCGCCGGTCACATCGACCTGTCGGTGGGTTCGGTCGCCGCCTTCATCGCCGCTCTCTCGGGCGTGTTCTCGGTGCGGATGGGGATGCCCTGGTGGCTCGCCATCCTGCTCTCGCTGCTCATCGGCGCCCTGGTGGGTGCGTGGCAGGGATTCTGGGTCGCGTTCGTGGGGATTCCCGCGTTCATCGTGACCTTGGCGGGCATGCTGATCTTCCGAGGGCTCGCGCTCGTCGTGCTCGGCAACGCGAACATCGGATCGTTCCCCGACGAGTACCGCGCCCTCGGTAACGGCTTCCTCGGCGGGTTGTTCGGGGAATCCGAGCCCGACCTGTTCACCCTCGCCGTCGGCGCGATCGCGATCGTCGCCCTCGTCGTGCAGCAGCTGCGCACCCGCTCGGGTCGCCGCAAGTACGGCCAGGACGTCGAGCCGCTGGTGTGGTTCGTCGTGAAGCTCGTGCTGATCGCCGCGGCCATCGGATTCTTCGTCTACTCGCTCGCGAGCTACCGCGGCATCCCGGTCACGCTGATCGTGCTGGCCGTGCTGGTGCTGGTCTACGGCATCGTGATGAACCGCAGCGTGTTCGGCCGTCACATCTACGCGATCGGCGGCAACCGCCACGCGGCCGAGCTGTCGGGTATAAAGACCCGCCGGGTGGACTTCTGGCTGTTCGTCAACATGGGCGTGCTCGCCGCCCTCGCCGGCCTCATCTTCACCGCTCGACTGAACCTCGCCGGCCCCCGCGCCGGTGACGGCTTCGAGCTCGAGGCCATCTCCGCCGCCTTCATCGGAGGAGCTGCGGTGCAGGGTGGTGTCGGCACGATCGGTGGCGCCATCATCGGTGGTCTGATTATCGGTGTGCTGAACAACGGCATGTCGATCCTGGGCATCGGTATCGAGTGGCAGCAGGCCGTGAAGGGCCTCGTGCTCCTTCTCGCCGTCGCCTTCGACGTCTACAACAAGCGCCGCTCGGGCAACTGAGCAGCTGAGCGAAAGCCCCGCCCGATCCCTCGGGCGGGGCTTTCGTCATCCCCCGGCTCAGCTGTGTGGTGCCGCCGCCGAGTCGACATCATCGCGCCAAGACGACATGCCCGCGGCGGCGCTCAGGTGTCGTCTCGGCGGCGACGTGTCGACTCGGCGAGTGGTCGCGTCGACGGCGGCTTCCAGGGCCAGCCACCCGCCGAGCTGCACCGAGAGGTCGTGCTCGGGCGAGGCGGCGTCGGCGTCGGCGTCGCGGCCCCAGTCCGCGGCGAACAGGGGGCGGCCATCGACCTGGGCGCGTCCGCTCCACACGGCGGCGGCGTTGGCGAGTACAAGACGCCGAGCGGATGCTGCTGCCCGAAGCCGCGGCGGAAGGTCACCGGCCGTGTCGCCGGGCGCGTCGGTCGAGCCCTCGGGCTGGGCCGCAGCATCCGCCCCGTCGAGATAGTGCGCAGCATCCGCCAGGTAGCGGCACGTGATCGCGGCGAAGAGGCCACCGTCGCCGCCGCCCGAGCCGGGCAGCACCCCCGACGGTGCGGTCCACGTGGCGATCGCGTCGATCAGGGCGATCGCGCGATGGAGCGGTCGCGTTCCGGGCTCGGCGCGGGCGAGCGCGATCTCGGCTCCGAGCGCGACGCCCTGGCAGTAGGTGTACAGCTCGGTGACCCGGCGCACCGCCCCGTCCTCGACCTCGATCCCGTCGATGACGAGCCCGCTGGCGGGATCGCGCAGGGTGTCGTCGATCCAGTCGGCGAGAGCGTGCGCTGCCCCCAGCCGTCCGGTACGGGCGAAGAGGATCGCGGCCGGACCGTTCGCCGGGGCGTTGAAGAGCCGGCTGTCCACCCGCCAGGGGAGGGCGCCGACGGCAGGGTCGATCGCTCCGGCCAGGCGGGCCTCGAGTTGCCGAGCCGCCCGGCGTTGCCCGACCACGTCCGCGCCGCGCTGGAAGGCGAGCGCGAGCCACGCGATGTCGTCGTAGAACGGGCGCGACCAGCTCGCGCCGTTGCGCAGCCACACGCCCCGGGCGAGGGAACGGGCCCGTCGGCGAGCAACGGCGGAGGGACGGTGGCGGGCGGCGTCGATCGCCGCGTCGATGAGCTGTGCGCTCCACCAGTAATGCCACCGGGGGCCGCTCGCGCCGTCGCCGACGAGCGGCAGACGCGGCCAGACCGCCCGCGCCCACGTCAGACCGGGAATCCCACCGCCGAAGCGGGCGAGGACCGCTTCCTCCGCGGCGCGCGCACGGTGGTTCCACTCCGCCTGTGCCACATCGTCGTCCGAAACGCCGGCGGGAAGGTCTGCGCTGATCGCCATGCCGCTCATCATCGCGGGCACGATCGCATGATCCACCGGGGTTGCGTTCAGCCGCGCAGAGCCTTCGCGATCCGCTGGAGCGACACCGGAACGGGCGTTCCCAACCGCTGCGCGAACAGGCTCACGCGCAGCTCCTCGAGCAGCCATCGAGCCTGTGCCAGCGTCGGGGGAGCATCGGCCGGAAGGGGGATGCTGCCGCCGGCCTCGCTGTAGAGGATCGCAGCACGCTCGAACTCGGTCATGCGCTGCCGGTCGCGGCCGGGGTTGTCGGCCAGGCCCTGGACGCGCTCGAGGGCGCCGGCGAGGTAGCGCGGCACCTGGGCGAGGCGGGTGGTGCCGAGACGCGACAGGAACCCGGGGAAGACCAGCCCGGCGAGCTGGCCGCGCACGTCGTTGAGCGCCGACAGCAGGGTCAAGGCGTTCTGCGCCTTCAACGCCCGCTCGACGTTGCGGGCAGCGATCAGCACCCGAGCGGCGAGGGAGACCGTGGCGAACGTCTCTTCCACGACGGCCGCCGAGAACGCATCGCGCACCTTTTCGAAGGCAGCGTGCGTGCGCACCACCCCGTCGGGGGCCACGCGCTGCAGCACGGCGTCGGCCACGGCGACGCGAGCGTCTTCGATCAGCGCCTTCGCGTTCTGGTACGGCGATGCCGCGAGCGCGAGCTTCTCGGTGGCGGTGAGGTGCTCGAGCACATAGGAGGCGGGGGAGGCGACGGCGAGCAGTAGCAGCCGGCGCACCCCCGCGCGGGTGAGGGCCGCGGCCTGCTCGGGGCTGGTCTCCAGCCGCACGGTGACCGAGGCGCACGCGTCGACGATGGCGGGGTATCCGCGCACGACCCCGCCTGCGACGCGGGTGTCGACCACCTCGGGCAGGTCGCCGAAGCCCCATGTCGTGAGGCCGGTGCGCTCGGGGAATCCTCCGCCCGTGGTGGGCTCGCCGCCGCTCGCCGCGACCCGGCTCGCACTCCGGTCGATCGTGGCGGCGACGCTCGTGCGCGCCTTGTTCGCCAAGCGTTCCTGCAGCTCCGGGAGGTCGCGCCCCGACCCGACCGCCCGGCCGCGCGCATCGACCGCCCGGAACGACATGAGCAGGTGGGCGGGCACCCGCTCCATCTCGAAGTCGGCGGCGCTCACCTTCTGGTTCGCGACGCGTTGCACGAGCCCCGCGAGCACCTCGACGAGCGAGGCGGACGGAAGCCCGTCCGTGCTCTCGGGTCCTCGTTCGGCGAGGTCGCCGGCGAAGCGCTCCGCCCAGTCGGCGGCGGGCACGACATTGCGACGGATCGCCTTGGGGAGAGCCCGCAGCAGCGCGGTGACGAGCTCGTCGCGCAGCCCCGGCACCTGCCAGTCGAAGCCGTCGGGGCGGAGAGCGGCCAGCAGGGCGAGGGGGACGACGACGGTGACCCCGTCGTCCTCGGCGCCCGGCTCGAACCGGTACGCGAGCGTCAGCACCTGATCGCCTTGACGCCAGCGTGGCGGGAAACCGCGGTCGTCGCCGCGGCCGGCGCCCTCGGTCAGGTCGGACTCGGTGAGATCGAGCAGATGGGGAGTGCGGGGGGATGCTTCGCGCCACCAGGTCTCGAAGGATCGCGCATCGAACACGTCGGGCGGGAGGCGTGCGTCGTAGAACGCGAAGACGGCTTCATCGCCGACGAGGATGTCGCGGCGCCGCTCACGCTCTTCGATCTTCTCCAGCAGTCGGCGCTGCTCGACGTTGCGCCGGAGGAACGCGGTGAGGCGCTTGTCGAGCGCGGACGGATCCCACTCGCCTTCGACCAGGGCATGGCGCACGAACATCTCGCGCGCGAGGGGTCGGTCGAACCGCGCGAGTTGCACCCGTCGCTTCGGCACGATCTCCACCCCGAAGAGCGTGACCTTCTCGTAGGCGGAGGCGGCCCCCGCCGCCTTCGACCAGTGCGGCTCGCTTAGCGACCGCTTCGCGAGGTCGCCGGCCAGCGGCTCCGCCCACTCCGGATCGATCGCGGCGACGGTGCGGGCGAACAGGCGGGACGTCTCGACCAGCTCGGCGGCCATCACCGCAGCGGGGCGCTTCTTGCGCAACCCCGACCCGGGGAAGATCGCGAAGCGGGCGCCGCGCGCACCGAGGTACTCCCCGCGCGCCGCGGCGCCGCCGCGCGCACCGCTGTCCCGCGGCGACTTGCGATCCTGCGGCGGTTGCGCCGTGCGCGCGTCGAGCAGCCCGATCTGCGACAACAGACCCGAGAGGATCGCGCGGTGCACCTCATCGGCGTTCTCCGCGCCCCCCTCGCCGGCGGTCCCGGAGCTTGCCCCTGGGCCGAGGAGTGACCGCAGCTGGCGGTGAACGTCGACCCACTCGCGCACCCGCACGTAGTTGAGGTGCTCCGAGCGGCAGAGGCGCCGGAAGGCGCTCGAGCCGAGCTCCGCCTGCTGCTCGAGCAGGTAGTTCCAGAGGTTGAGCAGGGTGAGGAAGTCGCTGGTCGGATCGACGAAGCGCGCGTGCAGGCGGTCGGCCTCCTCGCGTCGTTCCTCCGGCCGTTCGCGGACGTCCTGGATCGACAGGCCCGCCACGATGGCGAGCACATCCCGCTCGACTCCCGAGCGACGGGCGTGCACCAGCATCCGCGCGAACCGCGGGTCGATCGGCAGGCGCGCGATCTCGCGGCCGATGTCGGTGAGGCGGGGCGGATCGTTGCGCGCCTGCGAGCCGCGGGCGCTCGAGGCCGGCCGGATCGCACCGAGTTCGAGCAGCAGGTCGAGCGCCGCTTTGACCCCGCGCGAATCGGGCGGGGTGAGGAAGGGGAACGAGGAGATGTCGCCGAAGCCGAGCGACAGCATCTGCAGGATGACCGAGGCCAACGATGTCCGCAGGATCTCCGGCTCGGTGAACTCCGGGCGCCGGGTGAAGTCCTCCTCCGAGTACAGCCGGATGGCGATGCCGGCCGAGGTGCGCCCCGCGCGTCCCGCGCGCTGTTGGGCGGATGCTTGGGAGACGGCCTCGATCGGAAGCCGCTGGATCTTCGAGCGGGCGTTGTAACGGGAGATGCGGGCGGTGCCGGTGTCGATGACGTAGCGGATGCCGGGGACGGTGAGGCTCGTCTCGGCGACGTTCGTGGCGAGGATGACGCGCCGACGCACCCCGGCGACCCGGGAGGGTTCGAAGACGCGGTGCTGTTCGGCGGAGCTGAGACGGCCGTAGAGCGGCAGCACCTCGGTGGGGGAGGATTCCCGCGCAGAGGCGCCGCGCACGGCGTCGGCGGCGTCGCGGATCTCGGCCTCACCGGGCAGGAACACCAACACGTCGCCCGGTGCTTCGCGTTCGAGTTCGCGGAGGGCCGCGACGATCGCGCCGACGTCGTCGGGTTCTTCTTCGGTCTTGCGGGAGGGGCGGGGCTGCGCGCCGTTGCGGGACGTGCCGGGCTTGCGCGGCGCGGGAGCGGGCGCTGCGTCGTCCTCGTCGGCCTCCGTCTCCGCGTCCGGCACGAGCGGACGGTACCGGATGTCCACCGGGTAGGTGCGCCCCGACACCTCCACGATCGGTGCGGGCACGCCGGCGGCATCGGCGAAGTGCTTCGCGAAGCTCTCCGGGTCGATCGTCGCCGAGGTCACGACGACTTTCAGATCGGGGCGCTCGGGCAGGATGCGCCGGAGGTAGCCCAGGAGGAAGTCGATGTTGAGGGAGCGCTCGTGCGCCTCGTCGATGATGATCGCGTCGTAGCGGCGCAACAGCCGGTCGCGGTGGATCTCGTTGAGCAGGATGCCGTCGGTGAGCAGGGCCACCCGGGTGTCGGCGGTGACCTTGTCGGTGAAGCGCACCTTGTAGCCCACCGTGGTGCCCAGCGGTACCTGCAGCTCCTCGGCGATGCGCTCGGCGATCGTGCGCGCGGCGAGGCGGCGGGGCTGGGTGTGGGCGATGCTCGTGCGACCGAGCTCGAGCAGGATCTTCGGCAGCTGCGTCGTCTTGCCCGAACCGGTCGCCCCGGCCACGATGACCACCTGCGACGCTTCGATGGCACGCGCGATCTCGTCCCGCGCGGCGCTGACGGGCAACTCCGGCGGGAAAGCGATCACGGGTTCTGGCGCAGACACAGCCTTCGATGATATCGCGGGTTCGAGCAGGGCCGGCAGTGCCCGCGACACGGCCGATGACCGCTCCTAGGCTGAGGGGTATGACAGTTCCCAACGTCGCGTTGAACGACGGCCACACCATCCCCCAGCTCGGCTACGGCGTCTTCAAGGTGCCCGCCGATGAGACCGAGCGCGCCGTCACCGAAGCCCTCGAGGTCGGCTACCGCCACATCGACACCGCGGCGATCTACGGCAACGAAGAAGGAGTGGGACGCGCGATCGCCCACAGCGGCCTCGGGCGCGACGAGCTCTTCGTCACCACCAAGCTCTGGAACAACCGTCAGTCGGGCGACCAGCCCTTCGAGGCGATCACCGAGAGCCTCGACAAGCTCGGTCTCGAAGCCGTGGACCTCTACCTGATCCACTGGCCCGCGCCCCAGAACGACACCTTCCTGAACGCGTGGCAGCACCTCATCGAGATCCGCGACAACGGCCAGGCGCGCTCGATCGGTGTGTCGAACTTCCTCGTTCCCCAGCTCGAGCGCATCGTCGAGGCCACGGGAGTGACCCCGGCGGTTAACCAGATCGAACTGCACCCCGCCTACCAGCAGCGCGACATCACCGCGTGGGCCGATGACCACGATGTGCGCATCGAGGCGTGGGGCCCGCTCGGACAGGGCAAGTACGACCTGTTCGGCACCCCGGCGGTCGCCGATGCCGCGGCCGCTCACGACAAGAGCCCCGCGCAGGTCGTGCTGCGCTGGCACCTGCAGAAGGGCTTCATCGTCTTCCCCAAGTCGGTGCGGCGCTCGCGCCTCGAGGAGAACTTCGACGTGTTCGACTTCGACCTGAGCGGCCCCGAGATGGTCGCCATCGATGCGCTCGACCCCCGCGACGGCAGCGGCCGCGTCGGGTCGCACCCCGACGAGGTGAACTGACCTGAACCAACGCCTCGCGGAGTCCTCGAGCCCCTACCTCCGGGCCCACGCCGACAACCCCGTCGCGTGGTACCCGTGGGGGCCCGAGGCCTTCGCCGAGGCCGCGCGCCGGAACGTGCCGGTGATGGTGTCGATCGGCTATGCGACCTGCCACTGGTGCCACGTCATGGCGCGGGAATCGTTCTCGGATGCTGCGACCGCCGCGGTGATCAACGACGGCTATGTCGCGGTCAAGGTCGACCGGGAAGAACACCCCGACGTGGATGCCGCCTACCTCGAGGCGGCGTCCGCCTTCACCCCGCACCTGGGCTGGCCGTTGACGGTGTTCACGACGCCCGAGGGTCGGGTCTTCTACGCCGGCACCTATTGGCCGAACGAGCCCCGGCCGCCGCTCCCCGCGTTCCGCGAGGTGCTCGGCGCGGTGAGCGAAGCGTGGACCGACCGTCGCGACGAGGTCGAGCGCACCGGCGCGGCTTTGCGCGACGCGCTGGCCGCCGCGGGTGCGGCTTCCGCGGCAGCATCCGATCTTCCCGATCTCGACCGCATCGCCGAGGCCGCGCGGAGTCTGGTGGCGCGTGAGGACCGGGAGTTCGGCGGCTTCGCGGCCGGTGCTGCCCTCGCGACGCCGAAGTTCCCCAGCGTTCCGGCGCTGCGTTTCCTCCAGGCGCGGGCCGTACGTCCGATCGTTCCGGAGGCGGCGGCCGTCGCCCGGCGCGCGCTGTCGGCCATGGTGGGCTCCGACCTCCACGACCCCGTCGAGGGGGGCTTCTTCCGTTACGCGACGCGGCGGGATTGGAACGTGCCCCACTACGAGCGGATGCTGACCGACAACGCCGGTCTCATCGACGTCGCGCTCGCTGCCGGCGACGATCAGGCGGCGATGGATGCGGCGCGCTTCCTCGTCGATGTCCTGCAGCAGCCGTCGGGCGGCTTCGCTGCCGCGCAGGATTCGGAATCGGTGATCGACGGCGAGCGCAGCGAAGGCGGTTACTACGACCGCGACGCCGAGGGTCGGGCGACCCTGCAGCCCCCGGCTCTCGACGGGAAGGTCGTCACCGGCTGGAACGGCTACGCGATCGGGGCGCTCGCGTGGGCCGGAACCGCCCTCGGCGAACCGCGCTTCATCGAGGCCGCGCGATGGGCGGCCGACGCCGTGCTCGAGACGAACCTGACCGAGGATGCGACGCTCCGGCGGGCATCGCTCGATGAGGTGGTGTCGCGGGCTCCGGCCACCCTCGAGGATTACGGCGGGCTCGCGCAGGGTCTCGCGCGGCTCGCCGCCGCCACCGGTGAGCCGGCGTACGCGCGCACCGCACGCGGCCTCGTCGACGCCTGCCTGCGCCCCGAGGGAATCGGGGTCCCCGGGGGCGGTGACCCCGTGCTCACCGCGCAGGGCATGGCGGTGCAGGGCGCGCAGTCCGACGGCGCGTCACCGTCGCCCACCGCCGCCTTCGCCGGGGCGTGCGTCGCATTGTGGCAGCTGGGTGCGGGAGAGCGGTACCGGGATGCTGCGGCAGCCGTCGTGCGCTCGGGCGCCGAAGCTGCCCTCGAGCAGCCGATCGCGCACGGGGCCCTCCTCGACGTCGCCGCCCAGCTCGCCGAGCCGCCGCGGCAGGTGGTGGTCGTCGGAGATCGCGAGGGCGCCCTCGCCGCGGCAGCCCTGCGCCTCCCCGCCGACGTCGCCGTGGTCGTCAGCGCCGGTCAGGCCGCCGCTTTCGCCGACGCCGGGTTCACGCTGTTCGAAGGCAAGACCGCGCCCGGCGGGGTCGACACGGCCTACGACTGCGAGGCCTTCGTCTGCCGGCTGCCCGTGACCGACCCCGCCGCGCTCCACGCCTGACCCGCGCTTCCGCCCGGGCGCCGGCATCCACCCCACCGAACCCGGAGAATCGGCCGAACTCGGTGCGAAACAGGGTCGAACCGCACCGAGTTGTCCCGATTCTCCGAACTCGCGCGAGGAGAATCCGTCGGCGCGAGGACTTTCGCGGCCCGAATCTCCTCCACTCGCCCGATCCTCCTCTCCCACGCCGAGACCCGGAGCCCGAGACCCGGAGCCCGAGACCCGGAGCCCGAGACCCGGAGCCCGAGACCCGGAGCCCGAGCCCGAGACCCGGAGCCCGGCGGGTGGTCAGTGCGGGCCGGTCAGTCGAGCAGGTGGCGCAGGAACCGCCCGGGTGCCTCGAGGAAGCCGCGGTGCAGTCGCACCAGGTCGAGGTCCTCCCACGCGGAAGGGCGGATGCCCCACTCGCCGAGTTCGAGGATCGTCGCGCCCGGCAGTGCCGCCAGTACGGGGGAGTGGGTCGCGCAGATCACCTGCGTTCCCCGGGACCGCATGCGCTCGAGGGACGCGAGCCACCGCAAGGTCGAGGAGAACGAGAGGGCCGCTTCGGGCTCGTCGAGGCACGCGAGTCCGGTGACGGAGCGGGGGTGGTCGAGTTTGTCGTCGAGCAGCGCGTTGAACGACTCGCCGTGGCTCATCGTGTGCAGACCGCCACCGCCGCCCAGGTCGTCGAGGTACGAGTAGTAGCCGTGCATCGTCTCGGCGCGGAGGAAGAACCCCCAACGCGGCGCGCGGGGACTTCGATCGATCCGCAGCCACTGACCGAGCGGCGACTCGGTCGCCCGCGTCGAGGGGCCTCCGTTGTTCGTTCCCCCTTCGGCGGGCAGCCCAGCGGCCTCGGCGATGCCTTCCAGCAGGGTGGACTTGCCCGAGCCGTTCTCGCCGACGAGGAACGTGACGCCGGGCCCGAATTCCCACCCGTCCGCCCCGGCGACCGACAGGAACTGCGCGATGGCGGGGATGCTGGCGGGCCAGGCGCTGTCATCGATCGCCGCGTCCTGGTACACCCTGACGCGTTGGATCGGACGGGTGTCGTCGAGCCAGGCCTCGGTGTCGGCAGCCACGCTTCACACCCAGGTGGTGAGCCAGTTGTGCAGCCGCCAGAACTCGTAGGGCACGGTGATCCCGGTCCACACCGGGTACCAGAACGCCGAGATCGCGACGACGACCACGAGGAAGACGATCACCACGTTCTGCCCCGTCGCGCGACGGTGGGCGCCGGCATCCGCTCCTCCGACGATCTCCCGCAGCGCGAACGTGAGAGCCAGCACGAGGAAGGGCAGCATCGCGACCGTGTAGAACTGGAAGATCGTGCGCTCGGGGTAGAGCAGCCACGGTACGTAGGTCGCGACCAGACCGGTGAGCACCGCGGCGTACTGCCACCGGGTCGTGAGGGCGAAGCGCACGATCAGGAAGAGGGCCGCTGCCACGCCCGCCCACCAGATGAGCGGGTTGGGGATGCTGGAGACGGCCTCGACACCCGCGTCGGTCTGGTTCCAGTACATCGAGGTGGGGCGGATCAGGAGCGGCCACTGCCACGCTGGGCTCTGGTAACCGTGCGGAGTGGTGAGTCCGACGTGGAAGCCGTAGATGTCCTGGTGGTAGCGCCAGAGGTTCTGCAGCGGCAGCGGCACCCAGCTCCAGAAGCCCTGCGCGGGCGATGCGTCGACGGAGTGGCGGTCCCACCCGTCGTCGGTGACGAGCCAGCCGATCCACGACGCCAGATACACCAGGAGCGCGGCCGGGACGAGGAGCAGGAACGAGGCGATCCCCTGCCGGAACGCGGCAGCGGCCGGCCACAGGCGCACCCCGGCGCGCCGGCGCGCGAGGGCATCCGTGACCACCACCCAGATGCCGAAGGCGGCCAGGGCGTACAGCCCCGACCATTTGACGGCCGAGGCTGCGCCGAACGCCGCGCCCGCCGCCACCAGCCAGGGTCGGTTCCACAGCACCGGACCCCACGCCGGCGGCTCGCCGTCCGGCCGCTCCAGGGCTGCTGTCAGCCGCTCGAGGTGGCGACGGCGGTCGAGGAGCAGAAACCAGAACGCCAGCAGGAGGAAGAAGGTGAGGATGCCGTCGAGCAGCGCGATGCGGCTCATCACGATCGCAAGGCCGTCGATCGCGAGCAGTCCGGAGGCCACCGTCGCGAACACGACCGAGCCGGTGAGGGTGCGCGCGACGAGGTACAGCAGCAGCACGGTGGCGGTGCCGAAGGCGGCGACGGCGAAACGCCACCCGGCCGAGGAATCCGCCCCGAACAACGCCATGCCCGCGCCGATGAAGAAGCGGCCGAGCGGGGGATGCACGACGAAGCTGCCCTGGTCGAGGAAAGCGTCGGTGCCGCCGTTGAGGAAGAGGGCGTCGGCGTCGTCGGGCCACTTGGCGGGGAAGCCGAGTGCCCACTGGCTCCAGGAGTCCTTGACGTAGTAGGTCTCGTCGAACACGATCGCGCGCGGGTGACCGAGGTTCCAGAACCGCAGTACCGCGGCCAGCAGGGTCACGAGGGTGGGTGCGAGCCAGGCGTAGAGGCGCGCGCGCCGGGGATCCGAGGCGATGCGCTGTCGCCGGCGATCGAAGGGCGCGAGGCGCGACGCGGGGAGCAGCGGCTCGACGGTCGTCACGGGCACCAGCCTACTTTCCCGCCGCCCGGGGGTGAGAGCGTCCCACCGACCGCGCCCCGGGCGAAGCCTAAGGTGGGACGGTGATCATCCTCGCGGCGACGCCGATCGGCAATCTGGGCGACGCCTCCCGCCGGCTCGTCGAAGCGCTGGAGGCAGCGACGGTCATCGCCGCGGAAGACACCCGCACCACGGTGCGCCTGCTCAGTGCGCTGGGGATCGTGAACCGTCCGAAACTGATCGCGCTGCACGACCACAACGAGAAGGAGCGCGCCGGCGAGATCGTCGAACGCGCGCGCACCGAAGACGTGCTCGTGCTGAGCGACGCCGGCATGCCCACGGTGAGCGATCCGGGGTACGGCCTGGTCTCGACCGCCGCCGCGGCGGGTGTCGCCGTTACCGTGCTGCCCGGACCGAGCGCCGTCCTCACCGCGCTCGCCGTGTCGGGGCTCCCCACCGACCGGTTCGCGTTCGAGGGCTTCCCGCCTCGCAAGCCCGGCGAGCGTCGCGCGGCGTTCACCGCGCTCGCCGCGGAGCCCCGCACGCTGGTGTTCTTCGAGGGTCCGTCGCGCCTGGCCGCTACCCTCCGCGACATGGCTGCGGCCTTCGGGCCGGAGCGTCGCGCAGCGGTCTGCCGCGAGCTGACGAAGCTGCACGAAGAGGTGATCCGCGGCCCCCTCCCCGAGCTCGCCGAATGGGCCGAGACCGGCGCCCGCGGTGAGATCGTCGTCGTGGTCGAAGGCGCCCCGCGGCGCGAGGTCGCCTTCCCCGACGCGGTCGCGCAGGTGCTCGCACTGGTCGGCGACGGCGTGAGGCTGAAGGATGCGTCCACCGAGGTCGCCGCGCACACCGGCCACCCTTCGCGCGAGCTCTACCGCGAGGCGCTCGCGGCCAAGCGCTGACGCCGCCGACGTCGGCGCCGCGCGCCTGACCAACGTCGGAGATTCGCACCGACGTCGGAGGATTCCGGCCGGATGCTCCGACATTCGCGCGATTCTCCGACTTCCGTGCGGGCGGGGCGCAACATCCGTTCTCCGCGCGACGTGCGGGCGGGGCGCAACATCCGTCCTCCGCGCGCCTCACCAGCGTCGGAGATTCGCGCCACCGTCGAGCCGCGCGCCTCACCAACGTCGGAGATTCGCACCGACGTCGGAGGATTCCGGCCGAATGCTCCGACATTCGCGCGATTCCCCGACTTTCGTGCGGGCGGGGCGCCAGCGCGGAGCCGCGCGCGGGCACCGGGGGCGGACGCTGAATCCGGCAGCATCCCACCCCCGTAGAATCTCGGGGTGAGCAACGGCCGTTCCTTCTACGTCACGACGCCGATCTACTACCCCAGCGATGTTCCCCACATCGGCCACGGGTACACGACGGTCGCCGTCGACACGCTCGCGCGTTGGCACCGGCAGGCCGGGGACGACACGTGGATGCTGACGGGCACCGACGAGCACGGACAGAAGATGCTGCGTGCCGCCGCGGCGAACAACGCCACCCCGCAGGAGTGGGTCGACAAGCTCGTGAGCGAGTCGTGGTACCCGCTGCTCGAGACCCTCGACGTCGCGAACGACGACTTCATCCGCACGACGCAGCCCCGCCACGAAGACCGCGTGCGCCAGTTCGTGCAGGCCATCTACGACCGCGGGTACATCTATGCCGGCGAGTTCGAGGCGCTGTACTGCGTGGGCTGCGAGGAGTTCAAGACCGAAGCCGAGATCGTCGACGGCACCGGCGCCTTCGAGGGGCTGAAGGTCTGCGCGATCCATTCCAAGCCGCTCGAGTTGTTGCAGGAGAAGAACTACTTCTTCAAGCTCAGCGAGTTCCAGGACCGCCTGCTCGAGCTGTACCGCGACGTTCCCGACTTCGTGCGTCCCGAGTCTGCGCGCAACGAGGTCGTCTCGTTCGTGAAGAACGGGCTCAAGGACCTCTCGATCTCCCGCTCGACCTTCGACTGGGGAATCGGCGTGCCGTGGGACCCCTCCCACGTCATCTACGTCTGGGTGGACGCGCTGCTGAACTACGCCACGGCCGTCGGCTACGGCAGTGACCCCGAGCAGTTCGAGCGCCGCTGGCCGGCGTACCACGTGGTGGGCAAGGACATCCTGCGCTTCCACGCCGTGATCTGGCCGGCCATGCTGATGGCCGCGGGCGTCGAGGTGCCCCGCGGCGTCTTCGCGCACGGCTGGCTGCTCGTCGGCGGCGAGAAGATGTCCAAGTCGAAGCTCACCGGCATCGCGCCGACCGAGATCACCGACGTCTTCGGCTCCGACGCGTACCGCTACTACTTCCTCTCCGCGATCGCGTTCGGTCAGGACGGGTCGTTCTCATGGGAAGACCTCTCGGCGCGATACCAGGCCGAGCTCGCCAACGGCTTCGGAAACCTCGCCTCGCGCACGATCGCGATGATCGAGCGGTATTACGAAGGCATCGTGCCGGTCGCCGGCGCGTACACCGACGCCGATCGTGCGATCCAGCAGACGGTAGCGGATGCTGCGAACGCGGCCGACGCTGCGATGGAACGCTTCCGTATCGACGAGGCCATCCACGCCATCTGGACGATCGTGGACGAGCTGAACGGCTACATCACGGCGAACGAGCCGTGGGCCCTCGCCAAGGACGACGCCCAGCGGGAGCGCTTGGGCACCGTGCTGTACACCGCGGCGGAGGGGCTCCGCGCCCTCGCGGTGCTGCTGTCGCCCGTCATGCCGCTCGCGACGGAGAAGCTCTGGGTGGCACTCGGCGCGGCCGAGACGATCGGCCGCCTGCAGGAGCAGCCGCTGCGCGAAGCCGGCGGCTGGGGGGTCCTGCGTCCCGGATCGTCGGTCAACGGCCTCGCTCCGCTGTTCCCCCGGGTCGAGAAGTGATCCGCGCGTCCCAGGCGCCGGCATGAGCGACCCGAGCGCCTACGTGCGCGAGCGCTCGGTCGACGGCCGGCGTGACGTCAGCTACCCCCCGGCGCCCGAGCCGCTCCCCGTCGGCGTGTACGACAACCACACGCACCTCGAGATCGCGGACGGCGACGTCGGCCTCTCGCTGACCGAGCAGCTGCAGCGCGCGCTCGAGGTCGGCGTGCTGGGCGTCGTGCAGGCCGGGGGAGACGTGGATTCCTCTCGCTGGTCGGCCTGGGCGGCAGCATCCCACCCCCGCGTCCTGGCAGCCGTCGCCATCCATCCGAACGAGGCCCCCGCCTACGAGGCGTCGGGAGAGTTGGATGCTGCGATCGCCGTCATCGATGAACTGGCCGCGCAACCGCGCGTGCGGGCCATCGGGGAGACGGGGCTGGACTTCTTCCGCACCGAGGAAGACGGATTCGCCGCGCAGTTCCGCTCTTTCGAGGCGCACATCGCGGTGGCGAAGAAGCACGACCTGGCGATGCAGATCCACGACCGCGACGCGCACGACGCGGTGCTGGAGACGCTGCTGCGGGTCGGTGCGCCCGAGCGGACGGTGTTCCACTGCTTCTCGGGCGACGCCGAGATGGCGCGGATCGCGGCCGACCGTGGCTACTACCTCTCCTTCGCGGGGAACGTGACCTTCAAGAACGCGCAGAACCTGCGCGATGCGCTCGCGGTGACGCCGCGTGAGCGCATCCTCGTCGAGACCGACGCCCCGTTCCTCACCCCGGTGCCGTACCGTGGCCGCCCCAACGCGCCCTACCTCGTGCCCACCACGATGCGCTTCCTGGCGGACGAGCTCGGAGCCGAACTCGACGAACTCTGCGCCCAGGTGGCGGCGAACACCCTCGAGGTCTACGGCTCGTTCGACTGACGGGTACGACATGACGGAGGGGGCGCCGCCGAAGCGACGCCCCCTCTCTCGTGCGAGGTCAGACCGCGTCGGGGCTCGGCGCGTCGAGCGCCGCGCGCTGCGGGCCCCCCGACTTGAGCATCGCGAGGCGTGCTTCGACCTCGGTGAGCTCGCCGACGTCCTCGAGCTGGTTGAACTGGGCGTCGATGCTCGACGCCGCCAGCTCCTGCTTGCCCGCGGCGAGGGCTTCCTCGCGGCGGATCTTGTCTTCGAACCGGCCCAGCTCGCTGGTGGGGTCGAGGATGTCGACCGACTTCACGGCGTCGTGCACGCGGTTCTGCGCCTCGGCGACCTTCGAGCGGGCGACCAGCTCGCTGCGCTTGGAGCGCAGCTGCTCGAGCTTGCCCTTCATGCCGTTGAGGCCGTCCTTGAGCTTGTCGACGACCTCGGTCTGCGAGGCGATCGTCGGCGCGGCCGACTTGGCTTCGTTCTCGGCCGAGATCTGACGCTGCAGGGCGATCTTGGCCAGGTTGTCGAACTTGTCGGCCTCGACGGCGTTCGTGGCGCGGATCGAGTCGGCGCGCTTGCTCGCGGCGAGGGCCTTGTTGCCCCACTCCGCTGCGGCCTGCACGTCCTCCTGGTGGTCGCGCTCGAGGAGGCGCAGGTTGCCGATGGTCTCGGCGATCGCCGACTCCGCGTCGTGGATGGAGTTCGTGTAGTCGCGAACGAGCTGGTCGAGCATCTTCTGCGGGTCTTCCGCCTGATCGATCAGCGAGTTGACGTTCGCTCGGATGAGAGTGGAGATGCGACCGAAGATGGACTGCTTGGCCATCGGGGTTCCTTCCTGTTGAAAGTCTGTGTCGAGTCTGTAGATGGATGCTACGAGTTGTCTGTGATCGGTGGGCAGCCGTTCAGAAGCGTCCTCCGCCGCTGCGTCCGCGGGAACCGCCGCCGAAGCTTCCGCCGCCACTGCGTCCACGCGAGCCGCCACCGCCGAAGCCACCGCTGCGTCCGCGCGAGCCTCCGCCGAATCCTCCGCCGAATCCGCCGCCGCCGAACCCGCCGCCGAACCCGCCACCGCGGCTCCGTGATGAACCGCCGGTCATGGCGCTTCCTACGATGCCACCCAGCAGCGCACCGAGGAAGCCGTCTCCTCCTCCGCCACCGCCCGACATCATGCCGCCCGATCCGTAGCCGGAGCCGAACCCCTCGACGTCCGAGCGAGCCGCGGAGGTTGCCCGTCCGGCGAGATCCGAGGCGCGCTGGGCCTCGGTGAGTGCCTCCTCGGGGGCGGCCGTCTGCAGCTGCTGCGCACGCGTGAGGGCGGCGCCGGCCTCGGCGAGGCGCGTGCGCGCCTCGGCCCCGACCGCGCCGCGGCGCGAGACGACGTAGCTCTCCGCGGCCGACACCTGGGCGCCCGCCTGGGAGATCGCGGACTGCAACTGCTGGGTGAGGCGCACCGAGCGATCCTGTTCGTCCCTCACCGACTGCACGACCTCGTCGATGCGCTGGTCGGTCGCCTGCAGGGACTGCAGGGAGTGCAGAGGCCGACGCGCGGCGCTCGCGAGGTCGGCGCGCGCAGCGTCGAGATCGCCGCGTGTCACCTCGATCGCCGCGGCCACGCGGCCGTCGGGGTCGGGGAGGGTCATCGCGGTGCGGACGTCGCGCTCGACGCCCTCCAGCACGGCGGCGGCGTTGCGTTCGGCATCGGCCAGATCGCGAGCCAGGGTGTCGATCGCGTCCTCGAGCAGCACGGCTTGACCGACGGCCTCCTCCGCGCCGCGGATGTGCACCGCGGCGGCCCCCGTGTCGCCGCCGGCAAGGGCGGTCTGCGCTGCGGTCAGCTGCTCATCGGCGAACGCGATGCGCGCCCGCGCCTGATCGATGTTGTCGTCGACGGTCTCGAGCGCCTCCGGGGCGTACGAGAGGCGCAGGGCGGCGAGCTTCTCGCCGGAGGCGTCGATCGCGGATGCTGCAGCCACCCGGCTCTCGCGCACTCGGGCGAGGGCGGCCGGTGCGTCCTGCTCGAGCTTGCGCAGTTCGTCGAAGTCGGCGATCTTGTCGTCGAGTCCCGCGTCGGCCTCGTCGCAGAGGCGGATGATCTGCTCGTTCCACGCGCGCACCTGTTCTTCGGTGTCGGCCACGTCGTCATCGAGCTGCTGCTGCAGAGAGAAGGCCTGCGCGAGCTTCTCGCGTGCACTCTGCAGCGCCGCCGCGAATTCGACGGTTGCCGCTTCGCCGAACTGCGCGGTCGCGAAGCCCAGTTCCTGCTCGCTGCTGCGCACGGCGTCGTCGGTGGCGATGAGAGCGGATGCCGCCTGCTGCTGCAGGTCTGCGGTGGACACCTGTGGCGCCTCGGGTGCGCCGGCCGCGGACGGCCTTTTCCGGCGACGCACCACGACCACCACGATGACGGCGATCACGGCGAGCGCGGCCAGCACGGCGAGGAACAGGGTCAAGCCGCTGCCGGAGGTTTGGCCCCCGGTGTTCGGATCGTCAGCGGCCCCTGCGCCGTCCGCCTCCTCGAGGCCCTCGGCGGCAGCATCCACCGCCCCCGCCCAGTCGCTGTCGGAAAGCGCGGGGATGAGGCGATCCTGTTCGATCGCGCTCACCTCGGATGTGGTGAGGGGGCCGTCGGAATCGGCCGAGAGATAGAACTGGCGGGAGGTCACGGCGACGGCCAGCAGGTACTGGGTCGGACCGAGCCCGTTCTGCTCCGCCGTCTGGTTGGCCCACTCCTCCGCGTCGGAGGGATCGGTGAAGGTATCGACGAAGACGACCCAGAGATCGAGCCCGGTCGCGGTGCGCAGCTGCTCGATGCGCGATGCGGCGGCGTTCTCCTCCGTCGGCGAGAGCGCGTCGATCTCGTCGAGGATCCGGCCCGTTCCGAGATCGACGGGTTCGGTCGCCGTCGCGCTCAGCGCGGGGCCGGCGAAGACGAGGGCGAGGGCGGCAGTCAGGGCGACGGCCGTGCGCGCGCGCAGCCGACCCCCTCTGCGTAGAGCGCGGACAGCCACGCCTCGAGTCTATGCACCGCGGCGCATGCGAGATAGGCGGGATACCCCCCGGCGTGGGGGAGGAGGCCCGCGCGGTGGGCGGTCTATGCTCGGCCGGTCGAGGGGAGATCGATGGACGATCGGTACGGCGCGGATGTGCTCGCGCCCGGGTGGCGCGATGCCGCAGCGAAGAAGGTCGCGCGGGTCCCAGCATCCCGCGACCTCGTCGTCGAGGTCGCCGCCGACGGCTACGTCGGTGCGGTGGTCGGTCTCTCGTCCGGCGCGGTCGAGCTGGAGGACCGTCGGGGCAAGCGGCGCCTGTTCCCCCTCGGCCCCGGGTTCCTCGTCGACGGCCAGCCGGTGGTGCTGGTCGTACCCGAGGCCCAGCCGAGCGGAAAGCGCCGCACGGCCTCGGGGTCGTTCGCCGCTGAGTCGTCGCGGGCGCGGGTCGCTCGCGCGAGCCGCATCCTCGTCGAAGGACGCCACGATGCCGAGCTCGTCGAGAAGGTGTGGGGCGCAGATCTCCGCGCGGAGGGCGTCGTCGTGGAGTACCTCCAGGGCGTGGACCTGCTCGCGGACCTCCTCGATGCCGAGCCGCCGACCAGCGAACGCCGCTACGGCGTGCTCGTGGATCACCTCGTGCCGGGCTCGAAGGAATCCCGGATCGCCGAGGCGGTCGCCCGCGGTCGACACGGCGCTCACGTGCGCATCGTGGGTCACCCCTTCGTGGACGTGTGGCAGTGCGTGACCCCCGAGACGATGGGCATCGCCCGCTGGCCGGAGGTGCCGCGCAGCATCGAATGGAAGGTCGGCATCTGCCGCGCGTTCGGCTGGCCGGCCGAAGACCAGGCCGACATCGCCCGGGCCTGGCAGCGCATCCTCGGACGCGTGACGACGTTCCGCAACCTCGAGCCCGCGCTCCTCGGCCGTGTGGAAGAGCTCATCGACTTCGTCACCGTCGGCCCGTAGCGCGCCGCCGACCGGGCGGCGGGGCGGGCCTCGCGTAGCCTGGGACGATGCCCGATCCCACCGACGCGCCGCGCGCGTTCCGCGACCGGCCGGTGTCGTTCGTCCGGCGCGGCGGACGGATGACCGACGGGCAGGAGCGGGCCTGGGCCGCGCACGCCGACTTCTACGTGATCGACGTGCCGCGCGGTGAGGCCGAGACCAGCGTGCGGGCCGGCGCTGCGATCGACCCGTCCGCCGTGTGGGGACGCTCGGCGCCCCTGATCGTGGAGATCGGTTCGGGCCAGGGTCACGCGATCGTGTCGGCCGCCACCGCGCGCCCCGACGCCGACTTCCTCGCGGTCGAGGTCTTCACGGCCGGCCTTGCCCGCACCATGCTGAACGCCGACCGCGCGGGCGTGCGCAACCTCCGCCTGGTCGAGGCGAACGCGCCCGAGGTGTTGCGGCACCTGTTGCCGCCGGCATCCGTCGACGAGGTCTGGGTCTTCTTCCCCGATCCCTGGCACAAGTCCAAACACAACAAGCGTCGCCTCATCGCACCGGAGTTCGCCGGGGTGGCGGCTCACGCGATCCGAGAAGGGGGGATGCTGCGCCTCGCCACCGATTGGGAGGCGTACGCGCGCCAGATGCGCACCGTCCTCGACGACGCCCCCGGTTTCGAGCGCGCCTTCGACGGGCAGTGGGCGCCGCGTTTCGAGGGGCGTGTGCTCACCGCGTTCGAGGAGAAGGGCGAGCGAGCGGGCCGCAGCATCCGCGACCTGGTCTACCGCCGCACCAGCGAAGCGCTCGATCTCGCGCCTGAAGCGGTCGATCTCGCGCCCGAGACGGAAGAGGGAGCGGACAGCGCATGAAGACCCACGCGGCCGTCAGAGCTCCCACCGCCACCTGGACCTGGTCGCTCGGACCGGCGCTGCTGGTCTGCCTCGCCGCTCCCGCCTTCTTCGTGCTGCGCGTGCCGTGGCTCGGGTGGATCCTGCTCGCGGCCGCGCTCGTCGGCGCGTGGCTCGTGGACCGCCACCACCACGTGTCGGTCATGCCGGGCGGGGAGGAGCCCAGCCTGCTGCGCGACCTCTCGCTCGTCGCCGTGGGGCAGTTGATCGTCAGTTCCATCCCGCTGCACGCCGAGTTGGACAACCTCGCGATGGTGCGATTCACCCTCGCCCTCGGCGGGGCCGTGGTGGTGCCCTACCTCATCTCGCGTTTCGTCTACCGCGACTATGCGATCCGCTTCCCCTGGCGCGGCGGCGGGAAATGGACGCGCCTGCAGTGGGGCTGGTTGGTGGGCGTGCTGGCGCTCGGCTGGTTGATCCTGCCGTTCTACTTCCTCACCTCGGGGGTGTACCAGAACTGGCCGGTGGTCAACACACCCGAACTCATCGCCCGTCTGTTCGTCGGGGTCGGGGCGGTCGGCATCTGGGACGAGCTGTTCTTCATCTGCACGGTGTTCGTCCTGCTGCGTCGCCACTTCGTCATCTGGCAGGCGAACGTGCTGCAGACCGTCGTGTTCGTCGCCTTCCTCTGGGAGCTCGGCTACCAGGCGTGGGGCCCCGTGCTCACCATCCCGTTCGCCCTGGTGCAGGCGGTGGTGTTCCTGCGCACGCGCTCGCTGGCCTACGTCGTGAGCGTGCACCTGCTTTTCGACGCCGTGGTCTTCCTCGTGCTCGTGCATGCCCATAATCCGGGCGCGATCTCGGTTTTCCTGGTCTGATCGCACCGGAATGCTGGAAGCTCACAGGGGCCGCGGGCTACAATTCGGTAGCCGTAACGTCGCGGGGCTGCCTCTTCGCGGTTGCCCTCGCGCTTCGGACCGCCGCAGTCCCCGTGCGAAAGGCCCCCGCGTGAGCGCACCGCAGAGCGATCTGATCACCCCCGTGGTCGCCTCGACCCGTGTTCGGCGATCCCGCCTGCACCGCTCGCTGCGTCTCGCCGCAGCAGACCTCTTCCGCTCGCCCCGCGGCGCGGTTCCCGGCATCACCCGGGCGACGCTCGGTCGCCTCGTGCTGCTGTGGGCGGTCGCGCGCGCCGTGAGCCTCGGCTTGCTGTGGGGCGCGTACCAGATCGCCAGCGCGATGAAGCTCACGCACGGACCCGATGGCAACCGCATCGGCACGTTCCTGGATTACCTCACCGAGTGGGACGCCGACCGGTACGGGCAGATCTCGCAGGACGGTTATCCGATATCCCTGCCCATGAACGTGCAGGGCGACATCCTGCCGAACAACTGGGCGTTCCTTCCCGTCTTCCCGACCCTCGAGCGTTTCGTCGCCCCTGTCTTCGGTGGGTCCTGGCAGTTCGCCGGCGTCACCCTGAGCATCCTCGCGAGCCTCGGCGCAACGATCGTGCTCTTCGTGCTGCTGCGGCGCACCACGACCCCGACCGCGGCCTGGTGGGCGGTCGTGTTCTTCTCCTTCGCGCCGCTGTCCTTCGTCTTCGTGCTCGGCTACGCCGAGTCGCTGTTGATGCTCCTCGTCTTCACGGCGTTGCTGCTCGCACAACAGCGGCGCTACTGGTTGATCGCCCCGATCGGCGTGATCGCCGCCTTCACACGGCCCGGAGCCCTGGCCATCGCCCTGGCCCTCGGCATCCTGTTCCTCGTCCGCTTCTTCCGCCGCCGCGTCGACCCGTTCCCGCTGAGCCAAGCCGGCGGGATCATCGTCTCCGGCATCCTGTCTGCCACGGCGGGCCTGCTGTGGCCGATCATCGCCCAAGCGGTGACGGGTACGCGGGACGCCTACATCCGCACCGAGACCGGCTGGTGGCTGAAGTCGGTCGGCAACGACGACTTCATTCCGCTGACCCCGTGGTTCCGCCAGGCGGGCACGCACCTCGGCATCATCGGGATCATCCTCGTCATCGCGCTGATGGTGGGATTCGGGATGCTGCTGTGGTCGCGCTCGGTGCGCCGGCTCGGCATCGTCATCGTCGCGTTCGCCTTCAGCTACGGCCTCTACCTCTTCGCGGTCTTCCTGCCGCAGCAGAGCACGTTCCGCCTGATGGTGCCGCTGTCACCGCTGCTGGGTGATCAACGACTGTCCTCGACGCCGCGACGCCGCGGCGCGATCCTGGTCGGGTGCATCGCCCTGCAGGCGCTGTGCGTCTGGGCGTTGTGGACGGTCAACCACCCCTGAGTCGGCTCGTGCTCGCGCAGCGCCGGGGCCCGATCCAAGCCTGCGCCTGTGTCAGAGCCAGTGCTTGCGCTTGAACACGGCGTAGAGGGTGACCGATGTCGCCACCATCAGGGTGAGCGCGTACGGGTAGCCGAATTCCCAGTCGAGTTCCGGCATGTGGGTGAAGTTCATGCCGTAGATGGTTCCGACCAGGGTCGGTCCGAACAGGATCGCCGCCCACCCCGAGATCTTCTTGACCTGTTCGCCCTGCTCGAGCGAGGTCTCCGTTTGCCGCTGCGCGACTAACGTGGCGTTCACCGTCAGCGCGTTCTGCAAGATCTCGCGGAACGAGCGGAGTTTGTCGGTCACCTGCACCACGTGGTCGAGCACGTCGCGCAGCGATCGCTGCAGCTCGAGATCGACGTGGTATTTGTCGGCGCCCCGCCGAAGGGCGTCGAGCATCGCGGGGAGCGGCTCCGTGGCCCGCTGGAACGCGATCACCTCGCGGGAGAGTTCGTAGATGCGCCGCGAGAGCCCGGTGCCGCCGCCGCTGAAGAGGGAGTCCTCGATCTCGTCGATGTCGTTCTGCACGCCGGCGACCACCGGGGAGTATTCGTCGACCACCTCGTCGAGGATCGCGTACAGCACGGCCTCCGGTCCGAGGGCGAGCAGCTCGGGCTGCCCCTCGAGGCGGCGGCGGACCCGCGCCAGGTCGGGGGTCTCGGCGTGGCGGATGGTGACCACGAAATCCGGTCCGACGAACATGTGCAGCTCACCGAACTCGACCGTCTCGGCGGCATCCATGTACTGGGCGGGGCGGAGGACGGCGAAGAGGATGTTGCCGTAGCGCTCGAGCTTCGCCCGCTGGTGTCCGGCCAGGGCGTCTTCGACGGCGAGCGGATGCAGGGAGAACTCGGCGGCGACCTGCTCGATCTCGTCCCGCGTCGGGCGGAACAGGCCGATCCACGCCATGCCGTTGTTCGAGCGCATGTACTCGAACGTCTGCTCCAGGCTGTCCGGGTTCTGGATGCGCTGACCGCCGACGTAGACGGCGTTGTCGATGAGGGGCATCCGCTCATTCTTTCCTACGAGACGGTGGCCTCCGCACGCCCCTCACGCAATCCATACGGCGGGCACGCCCCGGCCTACAACACGCGTGCGGCGCGGACAATGACCGAGCGCGAAGCCGCCGGTTGCGCAAGAGTGTGGTGATGACGCGCCCCACCCCCGACGATCGCGCCCCCGGCGTCGAAGCGGAAGTGACCCGCGACCGCTATGTCGGCGCCCGCGACCTGACGCGCTGGCCGAAACGCATCGAGGCGGCCGTGGTCGCCGTCGCCCAGTGGGCCGCCGCGCGGCTCGGCCCGTACACCACGCTCGTCATCACCCTCGTCCTCGGGATCACCGCCGTCGTCCTGCTGAGCGTCGCCGCCGTCGAGGTCTACGACGCCGTCGCCGATGAAGACGGGGTGGCAGGTATCGATGAGCCCCTGCTGATGGCCATGATGTCGGTGCGGAGCCCCGGACTGAACATCGCCGTCACAGCCTTCACCGACCTGGCGGGGGGCATCGTCATGCCGATCATCGCGGTGGTCGCAATCCTCGTGCTCGGGATCAAGCGCCGGTCGTGGACCCCACTCGTCATCATCGCGGCCGCGGGAACCGGTTCGCTGCTCATGACGATCGCCGGCAAGGAGATCATCCAGCGGCAGCGCCCGCCGCTCGCCGACGCGGTTCCGCCGTACGAATTCTCCCCGTCGTTCCCGAGCGGGCACACCCTCAACGCCGTCGCGGTCATCGGAGCGATCACGTACCTGCTGGTTCTACGACGCACCTCCCGCGCCGCCCGGATCGCGCTCATCGCCAGTGCGAGTGTGTTCGCCTTCCTCGTCGGAATGAGCCGGGTGTACCTCGGTCACCACTGGTTCACCGACGTGCTGGTCGGGTGGATCCTCGGTGCGCTGTGGCTCGGCCTCGTCATCCTCGCCCATCGGCTCTACCTCACGATGCGCGCGATCCGGCAGAGCACCCACCCCGCCGTCTCACCCGGCGCGAACTGAACCGGCGCCGGCGTCGAGGTCGGCCAGGGGAGAGGCATCCCACCCCCCGTCCCGGTAGGCGGCCGCGTACGTGGCATCCAGGAATTCCAGGACGACCGCCCGGGGGTCATCGCTTCCGCGTGCGCGCTCGAGTGGGAGGACGAACTCACCCAGCTCTGCGTTGAAGAACCCGCGCCCGGCCGGGGCGCGGGAGAACTCCGCGGTCGCCGGGTAGACGTAGGAATAGAAAGCGCCTTCCTCTCCGCCGCCCGGCCAGAATCCCGCACTGCTCAGCTCGTGCGAGTACCCCTCGCGCATGACCGAGTCGGGGCAGTTGGGCACGCCACCGGGATGCGGGGGAGCCTCCCGGCCGGAGAACCGGGTGACCGCGAGGTCCATCGCGCCCCAGAAGAAGTGCACCGGGCTCGCCTTGCCGTCGAAGCCGGAGCGAAAAGTGGACAGGACGCCGTTCGCGTAGACCAGTTGTTGCCAGAACGCGGTGGCGGAGGAGGCGTCGTAGCTGGCGTGCACGGTGTCTTCGGCGAAGGGGATGGCATCGGCGACTTCGTTCGGCGTCGCGAAGATGGGGATGCTGAGACCCCATCTCGACAGGACGTCGAGCACAGCGCGGTAGAACTCCGCGACGGTCACGGGTCGGAGGGGGATGCTCTCCTGCCGTCCGTCGCTCGCGCGGAAGACGAGCTCGTGTGCCACGAAGTCGAACTGAGCCTCCCAGACGAGGTCTTCGTAGGGCACCGCGCCGGTGGTGAGGCCGCGCGCATTGACGAAAAGCGCGACGTGCCACCAGTGGTTGATCGGCGGCGTGCAGGCCATGCGCAGTTTGCCGATGATCTGCAGCCACATGTGCAGGGTGTCCCGGGTATCGGTCCAGGTCTCGACGAGTAGAGGCGGGGGGACGTTCGGCATGGTGCGAAACTACCCGCCGGCGTCGTCGCCCCGGCGGCGGCGAGCGAAATCAGCGGGACCGACCACCTATCCTGGGCAAGGAAGCGAGGACGCGCGTGAGCACAGTCGAGGATGTGGCGAGGCGGGAAACGATCGCGGGGTACCGCGTCGTGGGTCATCCGCCCGAGGCCGACCTTCAAGGTCTGGTGCAGCTCGCCGCGCGGGTCTGCGGCGTCTCCACCGCGGTCATCAACATCATCGATGACCGCCAGCAGCATCAGATCGCGGCGATCGGGGTGCAAGCGTCGGTCTGCAGCCGCGAGGACTCGATGTGCGCCGTGGTGTTCCGCGAGCCGGGCCACATCGTGGTCTCGGATGCGAGCCTGGATCCCCGCTTCGCGAACAACCCGTTCGTGACGGGCGAGATCGCCCACGTGCGCTTTTACGCCTCGAGCCCGCTCGTGTCGCCCGACGGCATCGCGATCGGCACGCTGTGCGTCTTCGACGAAGAGCCGGGGGAACTCGCCCCGGAAGACAGCCGTGCGCTCGCCCTGCTTGCCAGCCAAGTGGTCGACGTGCTGGAGCTGCGCCGAATGACCCGTGAACTCGGGCAGTCCAACGTGCAGTTGGAGAACTTCGCCGCCCAGGTCAGCCACGACCTGCGCAACCCGCTGACCGCGCTCGCCGGTTTCATCGAGATCGCAGCGGACAGTCCGGAGCTGGCCAACGCCCCGCAGGCGGCCCGCGCGCTCGCCCGAGCGGAGTCGGCCGCCGACCGGATGGCGGGCATGATCAGTAACCTCCTCGACTACGCCCGGATGGGAGGCGCGCAGCCGGGTTCCGACGAGGTCGATCTCGGCGAGGTGGTCGGCGCCGCCCTCGAGGATCTGTCCGCCGCCATCGAGAAGAGCGGCGCGACCGTGCTCGTCGACGCTCACGTGCAGGTCATCGGAGATGCGACCCTGCTGCACGCTCTCATGCAGAATCTCCTTGCCAACGCGATCAAGTTCTCCCAGGCGGCAGGGGTGACCCCCCGCGTCGAAGTGCACGCCCATGAACTGACCGGCGGGTGGCGCATCACCGTCGACGACAACGGCCCCGGCGTGCCCACCGAATCTCGCGAGCGGGTCTTCGAGCTCATGGAGCGGGGAGAAGCCACCGAAGTGCCGGGCCTCGGCATCGGACTCTCCACGTGCCGACGGATCGTCGAGGCGCACGGCGGCCGCATCGGTCTCGAAGAATCACCCCTCGGGGGAGCCAGCGTCTGGGTCGTGCTGCCCGACGCCGCCTGATCAGGGCTGCAGGCGCTCCACCCGCCATCCGTCAGAATCCCGCGTGTACTGCAGGCGTCGGTGCATGCGGTCGCGGCTGCCGTGCCAGAACTCCACGGTGTCGGGAACGAGGCGACAGGCCACCCAGCTCGCGGGGCGGGGAACCGCCTCGCCGTAACGCTCGAGCAACGCGTTCGCGTCGTCGATGAGACCCGTCAACGTTTCGTCCGCGCCGCGGTCGAAGGGCTGGGATTGCCTCGCCACCGCCGTCGCCGCCCGGGAGGCGGGCGATCGATCGGCGAAGAGGGCGTCGGATTCCTCGTCGGAGAGGATCTCGATCCGTCCCTCGAAGCGCAGCTGCTGCATGGTCTCGCGCCAGTACACCTGGAGGGCGGCTTGGGGGTTCTCGCGCAGCTGGGCGCCCTTGCGGCTCTGGGTCGACGTGCCGAAGACCAGTCCCGCCTCGTCGATCCGCTTGACGTCGACCGTGCGTGCGCTGACGGCGCCGTCCGCTGCCGCGGTCGCGAGGGTCATCGACAGCGGCTCGCGGATGTCGCCGGCGCGGGCTGCGGCGAGCCACTCCTGGGCGAGCGGCAGCGGGGCGGGAGGGGGCGTGTCGAACTCGGGCAGGACGAGCGACGCGTCACCGGATAGGGGAGCGGGGGTGGACGGTTGATCGGCGGAGCTCATGACGTGACAGTACCTCCGCGTCGGCGGGTGAGCGGCACGGCCGTGCGGCTGTTCACGCCGCCATCGCTCGGCTGACGGCGTCAGGTGAGCTTGAGCAGCGCCTCACCGAAGACCAGGACGGCTGCCGCTGCCACGAGCAGCGCGCCCGAAGCGATGATGACGATCGCCAGGATGTTGCCGGCCACCGCGAGAACGGCGGCCAGGGCGACGGGCATCTCGCCCTGTTCGCTCCTGACGAACCGGTGCGGGAGAGCCGTGTTCGCTGTGTGGGTCATGCTTCGAAGCTACGAGCGCTTCGTCGTGCGCGCGTCCGACCACAGTCGCATCCTCGTCCGTCGCAAGGATGATCGTCGGTCCGGCGTCGTCTCTCCGTGAGCACCCCGTAGGCTCGAGCGCTATGGCTACCGGCGCGACGATGTACACATTCGAGGTGCAGTTGGCCGACGTCGACCGCAGCGTCTACGAGCAGTTGACGCTGAGGGTGGCCCGCCATCCCTCCGAGACCGCGCAGTACATGATCACGCGCCTGCTGGCCTACTGCCTGGAGTACGAGGAAGGGATCGCGTTCAGCGACGGATTGTCCTCCACGGAAGAGCCGGCCGTGATCGTGCGCGATCTGACCGGCACCATCCTCGCCTGGATCGAGGTCGGTGCCCCGGACGCCGCGCGTCTGCACTACGGCAGTAAATCCGCCGAGCGCACCGTCGTCTACACCCACCGTGATCCGGCCAAGGTCGCAGCCCCCTGGGCCGGAAAACGCATCCATCGTTCTGAAGACCTGGTGCTGCGCAGCTTCGATCCCGGATTCATCGATGCGGTCGCGGCGGCCCTCGATCGCCGCAACACCATGACGGTCTCGGTCACCGAGAGTCAGCTCTACGTCGAGCTCAATGGCGTGACGGTCGACTCCGCCGTTCACGCCTCGCCCGTCGGCTAAGCGCGGGAGCACCCGCCGTCAAGCCGGTGCCCGCGGAGGGCCGGGCGTGACAGCGTCGGTGGCATCCGATGAAGGGATGCGTCATGGCCACCGAGGCGAAGCACGAGAACGACGACGAGATGCCGACGCGGGATGAGCTCATCGAGCCCAGCACCGAGAAAGCGCCCGGCAACGAGCCGAAGGCCAAGGAGAACTCCCAGCCCGAGGCCGACCACGAGGCCGTGGGGATCGGCGTCGTCGGTCGCCCCCAGGTCGACGACGAGGCCGGCGCCTGAGCGTTCCGCCCTCGGCGCGGAGGCCTTCGGGTCCTCCAACGCAAACTGCCCCGGTATGTCGCGATTGCGACACGCCGGGGCAGTTCGGTGCGGGCGCTGCTACCAGATGCGTGAGCATCGCGGGCACGGTCTCCGGCTGACTGCATTCGCTCTCCTGGGGCGCCTCGCGTCGCTGCCCCACTGGTAGAGCCCGCAGAAAGGCCCTACTTTGTGTGGTGCGTCTGGACAGCACTGGCGCGACTCACTCACCGTTGCCTGCGGGCCGGGCGACATGCCTGAAGGGAAGTCGAATGTCACAGAGCAAGCCGACCATCGTCCTCGTGCACGGCGCGTGGGCCGACGCCTCGAGTTGGAACGCGGTGAGCGTCCCCTTGCAGGCCGAGGGCTACACCGTGCTGGCTCCGCCGAACGAGTTGCGCGGGCTCACCTCTGATGCGGCATACATCGCGTCGTTCCTGGCTCAACGCACGACCGGGCCGGTCGTCCTCGTCGGACATTCATACGGCGGAGCGGTCATCACAAACGCCGGCGCGCAGGGGGGAGACGTCCGCGCCCTCGTCTATGTGGACGCGTTCATCCCCGACGAGGGGGAAACGATCGTGCAGCTCCTCGACGGGTCGGGGTCCGCACTCGCGGTGGCCGACCCCACCACGGTTCTCGATGTCGCCGGGTACCCGGGTGCCCCCGAGGGAGCGGCCGAGGCCTTCCTCAAGCCCGAGACGGTTCACACCGCGTTCGCGCAAGATCTGCCTGACGCCGAGCGGTGGACGATCGTCGCCACCCAGCGGCCCGCGTCCTTCGTGGCGAACGTGACGCCTTCGGGGCCGCCCGCCTGGAAGACCATCCCGAGCTGGGCCGTGCTTGGCACCGACGATCGGGTGATTCCCATCGCTTTGCAGCGGAAGATGGCCGAACGTGCCGGCGCGACGATCAGTGAGGTCGACGCGTCGCACGTGTCGATGCTGTCGCACCCCGATGCTTCGCTCACCGCCATCCGGGAGGCGGCCGATTCGGTCGTTTGACGGCGGGCGGTCAGATGTCGCTGTAGTCGTTCGCGGGAAGGTAGATCGCGGTCACGAGATCGCCGTCGAGATCCAGCCCGATGAACTCGATCCCGACCTCGCCGGGGCGAACGAGCGAGGTCGTGCCGGCGACATCGCGTCCCTCGATACCCAGGTGATCAGCGATGCCGTCGTCGTCCTCGTCCCACTCGTCGAAGGCCTGCGCGGCGAGGGCGGCGGCGCGCGTCGAGCCGACGGCGATGCCGGCCGCGGTGGACACGGGCACGTCGCCGATGCGCGCGGCTCGCACGGTCAGCGAGGCGCGTCCCTCGATCAGCGCCACGATCGCGCCGGGCCACTCGTACCGGGTGCCCCAGAAGTCGCCATTACCCCACGGGTCTTCCATCTCCGAGGTTTGCGGCTCAACCCCGCTGAGCCGGGTCATCAGCGCCACGATGGCCTCGCCGTCCGCGATGGCGACCTCCTCGCTCGCTCCGTCGACCACCGCGGTCAGCCTGTCGAGCGAAAGGGTGAGTGTCGCCTCCTGCGCCGAAGCGGATGGCGACGGCGCGGCCACTGTTCCCGTGGGTGCGGGGGAGGCCGCGGGGGCAGACGCCGACGGGGTCGGCACGGCGTCGACGCTGGCGGAACACCCCACCAGGGTCGCCGCGACGATGCCGAGCAGAACGAGGGTACGAGACGAACGCATGAACGAAATCTAATGGGCGCGGGGGAGGGCTCCGGCTATTCTGTCGGCGTGAGCGACGCGCTGGATGAGGGTCCGTTCTTTCACGGTACGAAAGCGGACCTGAAGATCGGTGATCTCCTTCGAGCGGGGTTCCGATCCAACTATCGCCCGGAGATCGTGATGAACCACATCTACTTCACGGCGCTGGAGGGCGGCGCGGGTCTCGCCGCCGAACTCGCCGCGGGCGACGGCGCTCCACGCGTCTACCGCGTCGAACCGACCGGGCCTTTCGAGAACGATCCGAACGTCACCGACAAGAAGTTCCCCGGCAACCCCACGCGGTCCTACCGCAGCACCAGTCCGGTGAGGGTGGTCGACGAAGTCACCGACTGGACGCGGCTGTCTGCAGAAGCGCTTCGGCAGTGGCGCGACCGTCTCGCCGCACTCCGCGCTGACGGGCGCGACGAGATCATCAACTAGACAGTCGTCCGCGGTGGTGAAGAAGGGTGCCCCCGACTGGAATCGAACCAGCGACCTTTGGTACCGGAAACCAACGCTCTATCCCCTGAGCTACGGAGGCGGACTGAACGAGGCTACCACCGGCGACGCGTGACTCCCGTCCGTCGCCAGGCGTGCAGCATCCCTCAGATCACCGGATCCGAGTCCTCGACCGGCTCCCCGTCTTCGGTGGTGCCGGTCACGGTGTCGTCGTCGGATTCGGGCTCGTCGATGATCGTGCCGGTGGGCTCGGCGTCGTCGACGAGGTGATGCGTTCCCAGCTCGTCGGCGAGGGCTCGACCCTGATCGACCGCTTCTTCCTTGCTCGAGAAGCTGGCCGACAACTCGGGCCGTCCTTCGACGTAGTTCTCCCACTGACCACGGTTCGAACGCGTGTGTACTTCGTCTTGAGCCATGTCGACAGTCAAGCCGTTTCCGACCGCGGAGCATCCGCCCTTGACAGCGTCGTGAGCGGCGTGAGCTGCATGCGAGGATTGCCCGGTGCAGCGCCTCGTGACCGCCGAACTCGATCTCGAGCTCGCAGCATCCGCCGATCTCATCTTCCAGATCGCGACGGCGTCAGGGGTGCCTGTCGCGACCGAGCGACTTGTCTTCGCGCAGGGCGATCACCTCTACTCCCCGACAGAGATCGTCGACGTGGCGGGCAATCGCCTGCACCGCTTCACGGGGGAGAGTGGGCTCCTCACCGTCCGGTACACCGCGACCGTCTCGGGCGCCGCCGCGCCGCTGCAGACGAGCGAACTCGACACCATCACCTACCTCCGCCCGAGTCGCTACTGCCAGTCCGACGAGGTGTTCGCCCAGGCCCGGCTGCAGTTCCGCGGACTCGCCGGACGGGAACTGATCGCCGCGGTGTCGGAGTTCGTCGCATCGAGCGTCGCCTACGCGCCGGGGCTCAGTCTGGGCACCGATAGCGCCGTGACCACCCTCATGAGCGGCCAGAGCGTGTGCCGCGACTATGCGCACCTGGTCATCGCGCTGCTGCGCGCGATGGACATGCCCGCGCGGTACGCCGCGTGCTATGCCCCGGACCTCGAGCCGATGGACTTCCACGCGGTCGCCGAGGCCTACCTCGACGGCGCCTGGTACGTGATCGACGCGACGCGGCTCGCCGACCGCCGATCGCTGGTGCGCATCGCGACGGGGCGGGATGCTGCCGACTGCGCCTTCCTGAGCTACCACGGCGCGAACCTGGTGCTCGATCGCCTACACGTCGATGCGTCGGTCATCCCCGGCGAAGCCGTTGACGCGTTCGGTGCGGATGACCCGATCGCGCTCGTGCAGCTCGCCTGAGCAGTCGGCCCGGGCAGAGTCTTGTTCGCCGTGAGCGAACGCCGACCTGGCCGGCTCCTCCACCGAGGACCGGGGGCCCGCCGCACGGTTTTGGCCTGACGAGCGGTTCATTCCGCGAACCCTCCGATGTCGGAGGCCCCCCGTAAAATCGAACACATGAACCAACCTCTCGACCGCCTCACCGAAGCGCTGGCGGCGCTGCGGCAGGCCGGCGGCGGGCGCGCTGCGGAGTCGTTGACCCCCGGTGAGCTCATGGCCGTGAACGAGGCGTTCGGCAAGCTCCGACGGCAGATGGATGCTGCGTACCTCCCCATTGCACGGGAGATCAACCGGCAGTCCCGGCCCGAGCTGGGAAAGGACTCGTTCGCGAAGAAGCAGGGTTTCCGTACCCCGGCCACGCTGATCTCGGCCACCACGGGCACGAGCGTCGGCGAGGCCGTGCGCATCGTGACGGTGGGCGACGCGACGGCGCCGAGGATGACGCTGACGGGCGAGTCCACCCCGGCGAAGCATCCTTTCGTCGCCGCCGCGGTCGACGCCGGCCGGATGGGCATGGCCGCGGCATCGGCGATCATCACGATGCTCGATCGGGTGGCGTTCCGAGCCGACCGCGCGGCGCTCGAACGGGCTGAGCAGACCCTCGCGAACGCCGCTCCGGGGCTGACGCTCGACCAGTTGCAGAAGCTGGTGCAGCGGGCGGAGGCGCACCTCGATCCGGACGGCGTCGCACCGCATGAGGCCGAGCTGCGCGCGGGGCGTTCTCTGGTCATCCGCGAAGACCAGTCCGGATGGGTCGTACTGACCGGTCGCTTCGATCCTGAAACCGGCGCGCCCATCAAGGCCGCGGTCGAGGGTCTGGTGGCGGGGATGCTGCGACGACGCGACGAGAAGTCTGCGGCTGCAGCAAACGAATCCGGCGACGGAGCCGACGCCGCGTCGGCGGCGGGCGACGTCCGCTCGGTGAAGCAGATGCAGGCCGACGCCCTCTCCGAACTGTGCCGGCACGGGCAGGCGTGCGAACAGGTGCCCACCGGAGTTTCCACCACCGTCGTGGTGCGCATGAACCTCACCGATCTCGAATCGGGCGTCGGATTCGGCACCATCGACGGCATCACCCAGCCGGTTTCGGCCGCGACGGTGCGGCGGATGGCCGCCGACGCGCAGATCATCCCGTGCGTGCTCGGTGGAGACAGCGAGATCCTCGACTGGGGGCGCGCGAAGCGCCTCTTCACCCCCGCCCAGAAGCTCGCCTCGGTCGAACGCGACGGAGGGTGCGCCGGATGCGGGCTCCCGCCCTCGATGAGCGTGGTCCACCACATCCGCTGGTGGGCCAGGGACGGCGGGCCGACCGACCTCAGCAATGCCGTCGTGCTGTGCACGTCGTGTCATCACCGAATACATGACGACGGCTGGGATATCCATGTCGATGGAGCGGGAACGACGGCTGGTGTGTGGTTCATCCCGCCGCCGTGGCTCGACCCGTCTCGAACGCCGCGGCTCGGCGGCCGAGCACGGTACGACTTCGCCGCCTGACTCCGCCCCCTGACTTCCCCGCCCAAGGGAGGTGCGGGTGCGCACTCGGGCCGGAACGGCGCTCAACCGTAGACTGGAGAGGTTATGGATCCTGAAGCCCTCTCCGCCGCCCTGCTCGCCGTCGTGACCCCGCTCGCGGAGGCGCGACGCCAGGGATCGAGCGAGGGACTGACCGCGGCCGACCTGCCCCTCGAACGCCCGAAGAACCGCGACCACGGCGACTGGTCCTCCAACGCCGCTCTCAAGCTCGCGAAGAAGATCGGCGCGAACCCGCGGGAGCTGGCGAGCGAGATCGCGGCGGGTCTGGAGAACGTCGACGGCATCGCGAGCGTGGAGGTCGCGGGCCCGGGATTCATCAACATCCGCCTGGATGCTGCTGCGGCGGGCGCGCTCGCGAAACTCATCGTCGAGGCCGGAGCCGCCTTCGGTTCGAATGAGACCCAGCGCGGCAACACGATCAACCTCGAATTCGTGAGCGCGAACCCCGTGGGGCCGCTCCACATTGCGCATACGCGGTGGGCGGCCCTTGGCGACGCCATTGCGCGTCTGCTCGCGTTCAGCGGGGCGACGGTTGCCCGCGAGTATTACATCAATGACGCCGGTGCGCAGATGGATCGCTTCGGCGCTTCGATCGTCGCGTCGCTGAGAGGCGAGGAGAAGCCGGAGAATGGCTACTCGGGCGAGTACATCGACGCCCTCGGCCGAAAGGTGCTAGCAGAACGGCCGGACATCCTGGCGTTGTCGAGCGACGAACAGGTGAAGCTAGCACGCGACCTGGCTTACCCGCATCAGCTGGCCGAGATCAAGCAGTCGCTGGCGAAGTTTAACGTTGACTTCGACGTGTGGTTCTCGGAGCGCACTCTGCACGCACCCGGCGAGAACGGGGAGCCGAGCCTGATTGATCAAGCCGTCGACCGCCTCCGCGAGCAGGGGCACGTGTTCGACGAAGAGGGCGCGGTGTGGGTGCGCACGACCGACTTCGGCGACGACAAGGACCGCGTCATCCGCCGATCGAACGGCGAGTACACCTACTTCGCCGCTGACGCCGCGTACTACCTGAACAAGGGGGACCGCGGCTTCGCACACAAGATCTACCTGCTCGGCGCCGACCACCACGGCTACGTGCACCGTCTCAAGGCCCTTGCCGGCGCCGCCGGCGACGATCCGGACAAGGACGTCGAGGTGCTTATCGGCCAGATTGTATCGATCAACGGCGCGAGGCTGTCCAAGCGTGCCGGCAACATCATCGAGATGGACGACATCATCGAATGGATCGGCACGGATGCGCTGCGTTATTCTCTCGAGCGTTCGCCCGCAGATTCGCCGCTGGATTTGGATCCGGACTTGTTACGCAAGCGCACGAACGACAACCCCGTGTTCCACGTGCAGTACGCCCACGCGCGCACCCACAATGTCGCGCGCAACGCCGCAGCATCCGGCGTCGACCGCTCGCAGTTCGCCCCCGAACTGCTCACCCACGAGACCGAGTCCGCCCTGCTCGGTGCTCTGCAGGAGTTCCCCCGCACGGTCGCGTTCGCCGCCGAGGTGCGCGAACCCCACCGTGTCGCGCGCTACCTCGAAGAACTCGCCGGCCTGTATCACCGCTGGTACGACAACTGCCGCGTCATTCCGCTCGGTGACGAGCCGGTCGAGGCGCTCCACCGCACGCGCCTGTGGCTGAACGACGCGACCGGCCAGGTGCTGCGCAACGGTCTCGATCTGCTCGGCGTCAGCGCTCCCGAACGGATGTGACTGTGATGGCCGACGCGTACACGCTGCCCTTCGAACCGGCCGAGCCGCCCCGGCGCCGCAAGCGACGGGTCTGGCCGTGGCTCGTCACCCTGCTCATCGTGGTCGTGCTGCTGGTCGGTGCGGCGATCGGCGCGGAATGGCTGGCCCGTGGCGTGGTGACGGGCGGCATCCGCACCCTCGTCGTGCAGCAGCTCGGCCTGAGCGGGTCGGAGGTCGACGTGGAGGTCGAGGGCATCGTGATCCCGCAGGTGATCTCGGGCACCCTCGACGACGTCACCATCTCCTCACCTGACGTCTCGCTGGGCGAGCTGTCCGGAGACGTGTCGGTCAACATCACCGACATGCCGATTCGAGCGGATGCTGCCGCCGGCCCGGGTTCCGCTGTCGTGCGCCTCGATGAGACACAGCTGCGCGCCCTGCTCGCCACGGTCGACGGCTTCCCCGCCGATAGCGTCGGCATCGCGGCTCCCGACGTCACGGTGTCCACCGATCTCACCTTCTTCGGGGTGGGGATCCCGGTGAGCGCCGGACTGCTGCCCGGCGTCGCCGAGGGCGACCTCACGCTCACACCGCAGCGCTTCACCGTCGGCGGCGCCGAGGTGACCGCCGACGGCTTGCGCTCGCAGTTCGGCGGGATCGCCGATTCGGTGCTGCGCACCTGGGACATCTGCATCGCGCAGTACCTCCCGGCGGCGCTCAGCCTCACCGGCGTGAGCACCGAGGGAAGCGAAGTCATCGCGAACTTCGACATCGACGGAGCGGTCGTCGTCGACCCGCTGCTGCGCCAGGACGGCACCTGCTCCTGAGCCACCTCCTCCCGAGCGGCCTGCTCGGGAGAGATCACGGGGGCACGGCCCGTGTGGAGGGGTGCCCTAGACTTCATAGACCTGCGGCGTGGGGGCGACCCCACGGCATCCGTGCCGCGCGACCGACGCCGCCGCATCCGTCGATTGGCTTGCCCCGTGTCCGCGTCGCCCGCTCTCCCGTTCGCTCCCGAGTGGCTGTCCGTGCCGGACGACGCGAACGCCCTCTCGCCACGCATCTGGCCGACCTCGGCCGTCCGTGCCGCTGATGGCGCGCTCGAAGTGGCCGGCGTCTCGGCACTCGAATTGGCCGAACGCTTCGGCACGCCGCTCTACGTCGTCGACGAGAACGAGGTGCGCGCCCACGCCCGCCGCGCGCGCGACGCCTTCCGCACCGCCACCGCCCGTCACGGCGTGAGTGCTCGCACGTACTACGCCGGCAAGGCGTTCCTCTCCACCGAGATCGTCCGCTGGGTGAGCGAGGAAGGACTCTTCGTCGATGTCTGCTCGGGCGGCGAACTCGCGGTCGCCCTCGCAGGCGGGGCCGACCCCGCCCACCTCGGCTTCCACGGCAACAACAAGTCGGTCGCCGAGCTCGAGCGGGCTGTCGCCCTCGGCGTCGGCTCGATCATCGTCGACAGCCCGATCGAGATCGAACGCCTCGCGGCCATCACCGAGCGCGTCGGCGCCGTGCAGAACGTCATGGTGCGCGTGCGCACGGGAGTGCACGCCGAGACGCACGCGTTCCTCGCCACAGCTCACGAGGATCAGAAGTTCGGATTCTCGATGACGGATGCTGTGCCCGCCGTCGCGCGGATCCGCGAGGTCGCAGGCCTCCGGTTCCTGGGGCTGCACGCCCACATCGGGTCGCAGATCTTCGACGCCTCCGGTTTCCGAGAGTCCGCCTCCCGCCTGGTCGATCTGCACGCCGACCTGCTCGACGGCGGCGAGATCCCCCTCCTCAACGTCGGGGGAGGATTCGGGATCGCCTACACCGCGCACGATGACCCGCATCCGATCGAAGACATCGCGATCGGCATCGTCGACGCGGTCGCCGAGGAGTGCGCCGTGCGCGGCATCGCGATCCCCGACATCGCTTTCGAGCCCGGTCGCGTCATCGTCGGTCAGGCCGGTATCACGCTGTACGAAGTCGGCACCGTCAAGCCGGTGCCGCTCGGCGAGGACGCCGAGCGCGTGTACGTGAGCGTGGACGGCGGGATGAGCGACAACGCCCGCCCGGCCCTCTACGGCGCGCAGTACTCCGCCCGGCTCGCCTCGCGCGTCAGCGACGCCGCACCCGCGCTCAGCCGCGTGGTCGGCCACCACTGCGAATCGGGCGACGTCGTCGTGGACGCCGACTATCTTCCCGGTGACGTAGCCCCCGGCGACCTGCTGGCCGTGCCGGCCACCGGTGCCTACTGCTTCTCGCTGGCGAGCACGTACAACTACACCCCGCGGCCCGCCGTCGTCGCCGTGCGCGACGGCCAGGCGCGGGTGATCGTCCGACGCGAGAGCGTCGATGACCTCCTTTCCCGAGACGTGGGCGTCGTCGCCTCCGCCGCGGGAGAAGTCAACGAAGGGATCGCATGACCGACTACCGCCGCTTGAGGGTCGCGCTGCTGGGCGCGGGCGCCGTGGGTTCGCAGGTCGCCTCGCTGCTCCTGCGCCACGCCGACGAACTCGCCGATCGTGCCGGCGCCTCGCTGGAGCTCGCCGGTATCGCCGTGCGCGATGTGAACGCGCCGCGCGAGGTCGATCTGCCGCGAGAACTGTTCACCACCGACGCCGAGGCGCTGATCGTGGGCGCCGACATCGTGATCGAGCTGATGGGCGGCATCGACCCGGCGCGCGAGTACGTGCTGCAGGCCATCAACTCCGGAGCCGACGTCGTGACGGCCAACAAGGCCCTCCTCGCCACGCACGGCGCTGAGATCTTCGAAGCCGCCGATCAGGTCGGCGCCCAGGTGTACTACGAAGCGGCAGCGGCCGGTGCGATCCCCATCATCCGACCGCTGCGTGACTCGCTCGCCGGCGACCGCGTGCAGCGCATCATGGGCATCGTCAACGGCACGACCAACTACATCCTCGACCGCATGGACACCGAGGGTGCCGAGTTCGAGGACGTGCTCGCGCAGGCGCAGGCGCTCGGCTACGCCGAGGCCGACCCCACGGCGGACGTCGAGGGATACGACGCCGCTCAGAAGGCGGCGATCCTCGCCAGCCTCGCCTTCCACACCGCCGTCCCTCTCGACGCCGTGCACCGCGAAGGCATCACCGGCATCGACAAGGCCATGATCGACGCCGCCCGCCACGCCGGCTACGTCGTCAAGCTGCTCGCCGTGTGCGAGCGCCTCCCCGCCGAATCGGAGGGGGGCGAATCGATCTCGGTGCGCGTGTACCCCGCGCTGGTCGACCGGGCCCACCCGCTCGCGAGCGTGCACGGCGCGAACAACGCCGTGTTCGTGCAGGCCGAGGCCGCCGGAAACCTGATGTTCTACGGCGCCGGCGCCGGTGGCGTACAGACCGCATCCGCGGTGCTCGGCGATGTCGTCTCGGCGGCCCGTCGTCACGTCGCCGGGGGAGTCGGGGTGGCCGAATCCACCCGCGCGAACCTGCCGGTCTCGCCCATCGGCCGCGTCACCACCCGCTACCAGATCACCCTCGAGGTCGATGACCGGCCGGGTGTCCTCGCCACGGTCGCCGGCACGCTCAGCGAGGGTCGGGTCTCGATCGCCACGGTCGAGCAGACCGTCGTCGGCGAGCACACCCCGACCGAGGGCGACCCCACCGAATCCTCGCCGAGGGCACGCCTCGTCATCGGCACACACAAAGCACGCGAGCAGGACCTCAGCGAAACCGTCGACCGACTCGCCGCCAGCGGCGTGGTCGAGCGGGTCGTGTCGGTGCTGCGGGTAGAAGGAGACTGACATGGCACACCTCTGGCGCGGCGTCCTCCGCGAGTACGCCGATCGGCTGGGCGTCACCGACGACTCGACCGTGGTCACCCTGGGCGAGGGAGGCACCCCGCTGCTTCCCGCACCCGCGCTGTCGCACCGCACCGGTGCCGACGTCTGGGTCAAGTTCGAGGGCATGAACCCCACCGGCTCCTTCAAGGACCGCGGCATGACGGTGGCGCTGTCACGGGCCGTCGAGCACGGCGCGAAGGCCGTGATCTGCGCCTCCACGGGCAACACCTCCGCGTCCGCGGCGGCCTATGCGGCGCACGCCGGCATCACCGCCGCCGTGCTCGTTCCCGAGGGCAAGATCGCGATGGGGAAGCTCAGCCAGGCGGTCGCCCACAACGGCCGGCTCATCCAGGTGCGCGGCAACTTCGACGACTGCCTCGAGATCGCGCGCGAACTGGCGGACCACTACCCCGTGCACCTCGTGAACTCGGTGAACCCCGACCGTATCGAGGGGCAGAAGACCGCGGCGTACGAGATCGTCGAGGTGCTGGGCGACGCTCCGGACTTCCACTTCATCCCCGTCGGCAACGCGGGAAACTACACGGCCTACTCCCGCGGCTACCGCGAGGAAGAAGCCCGCGGTGTCAGCACCCGGGTGCCGCGCATGTTCGGCTTCCAGGCCGCGGGCTCAGCGCCCCTCGTCATCGGCGAGGTCGTGAAGCATCCCGAAACCATCGCGAGCGCGATCCGCATCGGAAACCCCGCCTCATGGGAGTTGGCGCTCGAAGCCCAAGCCGCCACCGACGGGTACTTCGGCGCGATCGACGATGAGCGCATCCTCGCCGCGCAGAAGATCCTCTCCGGCGAGGTGGGCATCTTCGTGGAGCCGGCCTCGGCGATCAGTGTCGCCGGTCTCCTCGAGCGCGCCGAGGCGGGCGTCATCCCCGCCGGATCTCGCGTGGTGCTCACCGTCACCGGTCACGGCCTGAAAGACCCCCAGTGGGCGCTGCGCGCCGCCGACGGCACCGAGGTCGTGCCGACGGTCGTCGATGCCGCCACCTCGGAGGTCGCCTCGGTACTCGGACTCGTCCCCGCGGGAACGACGGCGTGACCGACGCCCCGGCCTCCGAGCGTTCGCGCGGCGGGCGCGCGGTCTCCGTGCGCGTGCCGGCGACCAGCGCGAACCTGGGGCCGGGGTTCGACACGCTCGGACTCGCACTGAGCGTCTACGACGAACTGATCGTCACGACGCTCGACTCCGATCGCGTGGAGGTGCACGTGACGGGGGAGGGCGCAGCATCCGTTCCCCGCGACGGCTCGCACCTGGTCGTCCGCGCCATGGCGCATGCCTTCGCGGCGGTCGGACGGCCCATGCCGGGTGTCCGCCTCGAAGCGACGAACGTCATCCCGCACGGCCGCGGGATGGGATCCTCCGGTGCGGCTGTGGTGTCGGGGCTGCTGGCCGCGAAAGGGCTGCTCGAGGGAGAGGTCGACCTCGGGGCCGAGGTGCTCCTGCGCCTGGCGACCGAACTCGAAGGTCATCCGGACAACGTCGCGCCCGCCCTCTTCGGGGGGCTCACGATCGCGTGGATGAACGACGGATCGCCCCAGCACAAGCAGCTCATCGTGCATCGCGGTGTCTCCCCGCTCATCCTGGTGCCGGGATTCCAGATGTCCACGAGCGTGGCGCGCGGACTCTCTCCGCTGCAGGTGTCCCGCGAGGACGCCGTCTTCAACCTCTCCCGCTCGGCCCTGCTGATCGCGGCGCTGATGCAGAGCCCGGAACTGCTGTTCGCCGCGACCGAGGACAAGCTCCACCAGAGCTACCGCGCGCAGGCCATGCCCGAGACCGACAAACTCGTCCGCGCCCTGCGTGCCGAGGGCTACGCCGCCGTCGTCTCGGGAGCCGGGCCCAGCGTGCTCGTCCTCGCCGACGGGCCGGGCCGTCGCGTCGAGGCGGCGGAGCTGGCCGCCGCCGTTGCCGACACCCCGTGGGAAGCCCTCATGCTCGCCGTCGACGTGCGGGGTGGTACAGTGAGGGAGCACGCCGGGGGTACCGCGTAACCACGCGAATCTGACTCCCGCTGCAACGCAAATCTGCGAAACATCGCACGTACCCGCAACCCGACGATCGCCTCAGTGCGTCGTGAACTGCGGAGAGCTTCGGCGCCTGTCGTATCAGCGTCGTTCGCACGCGGTGTCATCATCTGTTTCACAAGGGAGCACTCGTGGAGTCCATCTCCGAGATCCACACTGCCGACGCGCCGTCCGACACCCCGGACGAGACCGTGGAAGGCACTGACACCACCGCGCCCGCCGAGGCGAGCGCCCCGGCCGACGCGCCGGAAGACGCAGCGGGCGCCGCTGCGCCCGCGGAGGCGACTGACACGGCCCCCGCGGCCGAGGCGCCGGCCGCCGAGGTCGTCGCGCCCGCCGCCGACGTCGTCGTGGAGGCGCCGCCGGTCAAGGCACCGCGCAAGCGCGCGCCTCGCCGCGCCAAGAGCGTCGAGCCGAAGCCCGAAACCGAGGCTGCGCCCGCGGCCGAGGTCACGACTGTGGTCGCACCCGCTGCGGAGCCCGCCCTCGAGGCAGCGCCCGCGGAGGCGGCTCTCGAGGCCGCCCCGGTCGAGTCCGCGCCGGTCGAAGCGGCTGCGGAAGATGCGCCCGCCGAGGACACGACTCCGGCAGCAGCCGAGTCCGCCCCTGTCGAGCCCGCTCCCGCAGACGCCGTCGTCGAGACCGCCCCGGCGGATGACGCGGCCGAGGTGGCAGCATCCGACGTGCCCTCGACCGACGCCGCACCGACCGACGCCGCAGCGAGCGACGCCGCACCGACCGACGCCGCGTCCACGGACACCGCGCCCACGGACCCCGCCGCCGATGCTTCGGCAGAGGCACCCGCCGAGGGCCAGGCCGCCGGCGACTCCGCCGAGGAGTCTTCGCCGCGCGGACGCAGCCGGAGCCGTAACCGCAACCGCAACCGCAACGGTCGGGAAGCCGGCAACGGCAACGGCAACACGGGCAACGGCAACGCCGGTGGCGGCAACGCGCCCGCCGCCGCTCAGTCGGCGCCCGAGAAGCCCGAGCCGGCCCCCGCGTCCACCGTCGAGGACGACAACGCGCAGGCCAACGGCCGCAACCGTCAGCGCAACAAGCGCCGCGGACCGCAGACCACGGGTGACGAGTTCGAGACCGAGATCGGCGATGACGACGTGCTCATCCCGATCGCGGGCATCCTCGACGTGCTCGACAACTACGCGTTCGTGCGCACCACCGGATACCTCCCCGGCCCGAGCGACGTCTACGTCTCACTCGGTCAGGTCAAGAAGTACAACCTGCGCAAGGGTGACGCCGTCGTCGGTGCCATCAAGCAGCCGCGCGAGAACGAGCAGTCGACCCGTCAGAAGTACAACGCGCTCGTCAAGGTCGACGCGATCAACGGCCTGTCGGTCGATGACGCCGCGACCCGGGTCGAGTTCGGCAACCTGACGCCGCTGTACCCGCAGGAGCGCCTGCGCCTCGAGACCGGTCCCGAGAAGCTCACGCAGCGGATCATCGACCTCGTCGCCCCCATCGGCAAGGGCCAGCGCGGCCTGATCGTCGCGCCCCCCAAGGCGGGCAAGACGATCGTGCTGCAGCAGATCGCCAACGCGATCGCCCAGAACAACCCCGAGGTGCACCTCATGGTCGTGCTGGTCGACGAGCGTCCTGAAGAGGTCACCGACATGCAGCGCACGGTGCGTGGCGAGGTCATCGCCTCGACGTTCGATCGTCCTGCCGAAGACCACACCACGGTCGCCGAACTCGCGATCGAGCGCGCCAAGCGCCTGGTCGAACTCGGCCGCGACGTCGTCGTGCTGCTCGACTCGATCACCCGCCTCGGCCGCGCGTACAACATCACGGCGCCCACCTCGGGTCGCGTACTCACCGGTGGCGTCGACGCTTCGGCGCTGTACCCGCCCAAGCGCTTCTTCGGCGCCGCGCGCAACATCGAGAACGGCGGATCGCTCACGATCCTCGCGACCGCCCTCGTCGAGACCGGCTCCAAGATGGACGACGTCATCTTCGAGGAGTTCAAGGGCACGGGCAATAGCGAACTCCGCCTGAGCCGCCAGCTCGCGGACAAGCGCATCTTCCCGGCGGTCGACGTGAACGCGTCGAGCACCCGCCGCGAAGAGATGCTGCTCTCGCCCGAAGAGGTCAAGATCACGTGGAAGCTGCGTCGCGCGCTCGCGGGTCTCGACCCGCAGCAGGCCCTCGAGGTCGTGCTCGGCAAGCTCAAGGAGACGCAGTCCAACGTCGAGTTCCTCGTGCAGATGCAGAAGTCGATCCCGGCTCCGACGGGCGGCGGCCACGGGCACGACAACAGCATCCGCTGAGTCGTGTCCGACTCGGGGATGAACGAGTCCGTTCGCGGACTCATCGATGAGCACAAAGCCGTCGAGCTCGAGCTGAACGACCCGGCGGTGCACGCCGATGCGGTGCGCGCCAAGCGGGTGAACCGGCGCTACGCCGAGCTCAACCGCATCGTGCACGCCTCGACGGCGTGGCGTGAGGCGGCCGATGACCTGGCCGCCGCACGCGAGCTCGCGAAGGACGACGAGGCGTTCGCCGCCGAGGTGCCCGCGCTCGAGGAAGCCCTCGCCGAGACGCAGGAACGCCTGCGGCGCCTGCTCATCCCGCGTGACCCCGACGATGCCCGTGACGTGATCATGGAGATCAAGGCCGGCGAAGGCGGCGCCGAGAGCGCCCTGTTCGCGGCCGACCTGTTGCGGATGTACCTGCAGTACGCAGCATCCCGAGGCTGGAAGACCGAGCTCCTCGAGCGCAACGAATCCGACCTGGGCGGATACAAGGACGTGCAGCTCGCGATCAAGGGGTCCTCGAGCGACCCCGCGCAGGGCGTCTGGGCGAGCCTCAAGTACGAGGGCGGCGTGCACCGGGTCCAGCGCGTTCCCGCCACGGAATCGCAGGGCCGCATCCACACCTCCACCACGGGCGTGCTCGTCTTCCCCGAAGTCGATGCGCCCGACGAGGTCGAGATCAGCCCGAACGACCTGAAGATCGACGTGTTCCGCTCTTCCGGACCCGGTGGCCAGTCGGTGAACACCACCGACTCCGCCGTGCGCATCACGCACGTGCCGACCGGCATCGTCGTGTCGATGCAGAACGAGAAATCGCAGCTGCAGAACCGCGAGGCCGGAATGCGGGTGCTGCGCGCGCGCATCCTCGCCAAGCAGCAGGAGGAGCTGGATGCGGCAGCCTCCGACGCCCGCAAGTCGCAGATCCGCGGGATGGATCGCTCCGAGCGCATTCGCACGTACAACTTCCCCGAGAACCGCATCGCGGATCACCGCACCGGCTACAAGGCGTACAACCTCGATCAGGTCATGGATGGCGCTCTCGGTCCGGTGATCGAATCGGCGATCGCCGCCGACGAAGAGGCCCAGCTCGCCGCTCTCGCCGACAGCTGACGTCTGCCCGGGCCCGCGCGTGCGACGTTCGCACGAGCGGTGGTGCTGGAGTTGCCCGGTGGGGTTGGCGGGGCGCCTCGCGGCCGGTCGGTCGTGCGATCGACGCGCTACCAGACCGGCGGGTGTGGCAGAGCGCCGCGCGCTGCCTCGAGCTGCGCGGCCACCGCGAGGATCGTCGCCTCGCCCCCCGGTCGGCCGATGAGCTGCACGGACACCGGATGCTGGGAGGCATCGCGCGTGAACGGCAGCACGATCGCGGGGAGACCGGCCACGTTGACGAAGCTGCTGTAGGGGGCGTACTCGACCTGGCGGGCGAACGTGCGCTCCGGGTCGAGCCCCTCGTACCACCCCACCGGCTGCGGCGGGAGCGCCAATGCCGGCGTCAGGACCGCACCGAACGGAGCGAAGGCGGCGATCGTCTCGCGCTCGAACACCCGCGCCGCGCTCAGCGCTCCGAGGAGTTCGCCGGCCGCAAGGCCCCGCCCCTGGCGCACCAGCCAGGCGGTCAGCGGTTCGACGAGCTCCAGGTCGGCCTCGGTGAGCGGGATCCTCGCCGCGCTCGCACGCCACAGCACTCGGAACAGTTCCGCGTACCCCCGCGGGGTCCAGCCGGCGTCCTCGACCTCGTGCCCGACTCCGACCAGCGCGGTCGCCGCCGCCTGTACGGCGGCCGCCGCGTCGGCGTGGAGGCGGATGTCTTCGCTCGCGTCCCACGGCGACACCGTGGTCACCCCGATCCGCAGACCGGCGGGCTCCGCGCCCACTGCCGCGAGGAACGGGCCGTCACCGGGTGCCCGGGTGGCGTAGCGGAAGGGCGCGAGGCCGACCAGCGCGTCGAGCAGGAACGCGGCGTCGGCCACGCTGCGCGCGATCGGTCCGGTCACGGCCAGCCCGTCGGGGGAGTCGAACCCCGAGCCGATCGGCAACCGCCCGCGGGAGGGCTTCAGCCCGACGACGCCGACCGTGGCGGAGGGGATGCGGATGGATCCGCCGCCGTCCGAGGCCACCGCGAAGGGCAGGAGCCCGGCGGCGACCGCGACGGCTGCCCCGCCGCTGGAGCCGCCGGCCCCGTCGGCGAGGCGCCAGGGGTCGCGGGCCGGGGCGCCCGTGCGCGGTTCGGTGTAGCCGGTGAGGCCGAACTCCGAGGTGGCGGTCTTGCCGAGGTTCACGGCTCCCGCCCCATCGAGGGCTAGGGCCAGGGGATCGGATGCTTCGGGCACGAAACCCGCGCGCGCCAGCGAACCGTAGCGCGTGGGCACACCCGCGCGGGCGACGAGGTCTTTGTCGGCGAGGGGCAGACCGTAGAGCGGCCCGCGTTCGGGCGCGGAGGCGACAGCATCCGCCCGCTCCAGGGCCGCGTCCGCCGTCACTTCGGCGAACGCCCCGAGCTCGGGGTGGCGGGCGATGCGCCGGAGGTAGTGCTCGGCCACCGCGCGCGGTCCGAGGTCGCCGGTGTGCAACGCCGCAGCCAGCTCGACCGCGCTCCACCGGTACAGCTCGGTCACCCGGGGCTCAGATCATGTACTCGGGCGCGGTGAGCAGCGCCCGGGTGTCTTCGCCGCTGCCGCGGGTGCGGGCGCGGGCGGGGACGCCCACCAGCACGCTGTCGGGAGCGGCATCCTTCGTCACCACCGCGTTCGCACCGACGACCGACCCTGCGCCGATCGTGATCGGCCCGAGGATCTTGGCCCCGGCGCCGACGGCGACGCCGTCACCGAGGGTGGGATGCCGCTTGCCGCCGTTGCGCTGACGACCGCCCAGCGTGACGCCGTGGTACAGCATGACGTCGTCGCCGATCTCGGCCGTCTCGCCGATCACGACGCCCATGCCGTGGTCGATGAAGAACCGACGACCGATCACGGCGCCCGGGTGGATCTCGACGCCCGTCAGCCAGCGGGTGAGCTGCGAGCCGAGGCGGGCGAGGAAGCGGAATCCACCCCGCCAGAGCGTATGCCAGACGCGGTATGCCCACACCGCGTGCAGCCCCGGGTACAGCAGGGCGATCTCGATGCTGCCGCGCGCGGCGGGGTCGCGCAGCCGGGCGGCGATGACGTCTTCGCGGAGGCGAGCGAGGGCCCCCACCTCAGTCTTCTTTGACGTTCTCGTACAACGCCGTCGACAGGTACCGCTCGCCGAACGAGGGGATGATCACGACGATGTTCTTGCCCGCGGCCTCGGGTCGGCGGCCGATCTCCAGCGCCGCCCAGATCGCCGCGCCGCTCGACATCCCGACGAGGATGCCGTCCTGGGTCGCGGTGTCGCGGGCGAGGCGGATCGCGTCGTCGAACTGCACGTCGATGACCTCGTCGATGACTCCCCGATCGAGGATCGCGGGAACGAAGTTCGGGCCGATGCCCTGGATCTTGTGCGGTCCGGGGTGGCCCTCGGTGAGGATGGGGGAGTCCGCGGGCTCGACCGCGACGATCTGCACCCCGGGGACCCGCTCCTTCAGCACCTGGCCGACACCGGTGATGGTGCCGCCGGTGCCGATGCCGGCGACGAGGTAGTCCACCTTGCCGTCGGTGTCGCGCAGGATCTCCTCGGCGGTCGTCTTGCGGTGGATCGCGGGGTTCGCCTCGTTCTCGAACTGCCGAGCCCAGACGGCTCCCGGGGTCTCGGCGACGATGCGCTTGGCCTCGTCGACGGCGAACGACATTCCCTTCGTGGGATCGGTCAGGTGCAGCTCGGCGCCGAAGGCCCGCAGCAGCGTGCGCCGCTCCTTCGACATCGAGGCGGGCATGGTCAAGACGACTTTGTAGCCCCGCGCGGCTCCGACCATGGCGAGCGCGATGCCGGTGTTGCCGCTGGTGGACTCCACGATCGTGCCGCCGGGCTGCAGTTCGCCGGAGGCTTCCGCCGCATCGACGATCGCGATGCCGAGGCGGTCCTTCACGCTGCCGGCCGGGTTGTAGAACTCGAGCTTCGCGAGGATGTTCGCGTCGACGTCCTCGGCGACGCGGTTCAACCGCACGAGCGGAGTGTCTCCGAATGCGGTGGTGATGTCGGGGTGGATGCCGGCCATGGGCTCGCCTTTCGCCGTCGATACGCGGAGGCCCCAGCCTAGGCGAGGAGGCCCGCGCCCGGGCCATTATGACGGGGGCCGCACCGGGAGCTTCCCCGGCGTTTAGGCTGAGGGCGCCATGCCCGAAACCGCTCTGCCGCCCGTTCCCGACGTCTCGCTCGCCGCCGTGCTGCGCGCTGCCGCCACCCGCCTCGCCGCCGCCGGCATCGGCGACCCCCTCGTCGACACCGAGCTTCTCGCGGCGCACGTGCTGGGAACCTCGCGCGGTGGTGTGCAGGGCGCCGCGATCCGCGGCGACCTCATCGGCGCGGCGGAGGCCGAGGAGCTGGAGGGTCTCATCGCGCGCCGTGCTGCCCGTGTGCCGCTGCAGCACCTCACGGGCCTGGCCCCGTTCCGCCACCTCGAGCTCGCGGTCGGCCCCGGCGTCTTCGTACCGCGCCCCGAGACCGAGATGGTCGCCCAGCTGGCCGTCGATGCCCTGCGCGCCACCGCCTCGCCGGCGCCGGTCGCGGTCGATCTGGGCACCGGCAGCGGGGCGATAGCGCTGTCCTTGGCCACCGAGGTGCCGCACGCCCGGGTCTACGCCGCCGAGAACTCCGTCGACGCGTTCGTCTGGACGAAGGAGAACGCCGCCCGTATCGGAGCGGACAACCTCACGCTCGGTTTCATCGACCTCGAACGGGCGTTCCCCGAGCTCGACGGCACCGTGTCGGTGGTGGTGTCCAATCCGCCGTACGTTCCGGATGCTGCGATCCCGCGCGACCCGGAGGTGCGGCTGTACGACCCGCCGGCCGCCCTGTACGGCGGAGCGGACGGGCTCGACGTCGTGCGCACCCTCAGTCGCGTGGGCCTACGCCTCGCGCACCCGGGCGGGATGCTCGTGCTCGAGCACGGCGAGTGGCAGGGGCCCGACATCCGCAGCATCCTCACCGCTGACGGTTGGCTCGCGGCTGCCACGCACCCCGACCTCACGATGCGCGATCGGGCCACCACGGCGCTGCACCCCTGACCGCTGTGCCGTGACCCCCTCGGCCGTGTCGCCGGGACGGGGATCGCAGGCTGCCCCAGTACACTGGCCGGGACATGTCACCCGTTTACGACACCCGTGACGAGGCGCAGCTGCTCTCCGGCATGCGGCACGCTCGGCAGGCCATCGGCCGAGGCGAACTCGTCGTCCTGCCGACCGATACGGTCTACGGCATCGCCGCCAACGCCTTCGACGCCCGCGCGGTGGAGCGATTGCTCACCGCGAAAGGTCGGGGCCGCCAGCAGCCCCCGCCCGTGCTGGTAGCCGGGGTGAGCACGCTCAGGGCGCTCGTGGCAGAAGTGCCCGAACCGGTCGAACGCCTCATCGAGGAGTTCTGGCCCGGCGGACTCACCATCGTGCTGCCGGCCCAGCCGTCGCTGTCGTGGGATCTGGGGGAGACCCGCGGCACCGTCGCGGTGCGGATGCCCGCGCAGACGCTGACCCTCGAACTGCTCGAGGAGTGCGGTCCCTTGGCCGTGTCCAGCGCCAACCTCACCGGCCGGCCGGCGGCCGTGCGCATCGACGAGGCGCGCGACATGCTCGGCGATTCCGTCGCGGTGTATCTCGATGCGGGGCCTTCCGCCACCGGAATCGCCTCGACGATCGTGGATGCGACGAGCCTCGTGGGCGGCGCGACGCCTCTCGTGCGCGTGCTCCGGGAGGGCGCCGTCGATCGGGACAGCCTGAGTCGTGTGCTGGGCGACCTTCTGGAATCCGCGGAGCCGCACGATCACGACCATCCGCACGAGCCCTCCCACGATCACGACCACCGCTCCGACGATGCCGCGGCCGGCGGGTCGGCGTGACCCAATACCTCCTCCTGGCGCTGTTCACAGCGGTCATCACCTTCGTGCTCTCGATCGCGGTCTGGCGCATCGGCCTGCGCTTCAAGCTCTACGCGGCGATCCGCGAACGCGACGTGCACAAGACGCCCACCCCCCGCCTGGGGGGTATCGCCATGTTCCTCGGCGTCGTGGCGGCCTTCGCGCTGTCCAGCGGCAACCCCTATTTCGCCGTCTTCTGGGCGGACCCGTGGCCGGTCATCGCCCTGCTGCTGGCAACCCTGCTCATCGTGCTGGTGGGCGTCGCCGATGACCTCTGGGATCTCGACTGGATGATCAAGCTGGGCGTGCAGTTCCTCGCGGCCGGCATCATCGCCTGGTTCGGCGGACTGCAGATCCTCTCCCTGCCGATCGGCGGCCTCACGATCGGATCGAGCTGGGCGAGTTTCGCCCTCACGGTGTTCGCGATCGTGGTCGTGATGAACGCGATCAACTTCATCGACGGTCTCGACGGTCTCGTCGCGGGTGTCTGCCTCATCTCGAACGGCGTCTTCTTCGCCTACTCCTACCTGCTGGTGCGCGACACCGGGGCGAGTTCGTACTTCAACCTCGCGTCCTTCATCGCCGCGATCCTCGTGGGCGCCTGTATCGGCTTCCTCCCGCTGAACTGGAGTCCGGCACGGCTCTTCATGGGCGACGCGGGCGCGCTGATGCTCGGGCTGCTCATGGCGACATCCGCGGTGGCGATCACCGGGCAGCTCGATCCGGCGGTCCTGGATCCCGAACAACTCGGCCGCTCGCAGTTGCTGGGTGCCTTCATCCCGATCCTGTTGCCGATCGTGGTCGTGCTGTTGCCGCTGCTGGACTTCGGTCTCGCGGTGTTCCGGCGTGTGCAGGCGGGTAAATCCCCGTTCTCGCCCGACCGCAAGCATCTTCACCACCGCATGCTCGACATGGGTCACACCGACCGCGAAGCCGTGCTGATCTTCTACGCCTGGACGGCCGTGGTCGGTCTCGCCTTCCTGCTGATGTACATCGGAACCCAGCAGAGCTGGCCCGGGGACTACCTGCTGGGCGTCGCCTTCGGCGTGCTCGGCGTCGCCGCGTGCCTCGTCATCACTCTTCTTCCCTCGCGGCGCACCCGCCGTCGCCCTGCCCTTCAGGAGCCCTCATGAGCCCGAACCCCGTCTCGAGCAACCCCGTCCTGCAGACCGTGCTGCGGTGGGGGATCACGGTCGGCGTCGTCGTCATCGTGGCTGCCGCCGTGATCGGGTTCGTCGTGGCAGCCGGGGCGGGTCTCTGGAGCGGTGTCATCGGAGCGCTGGTCGGGGTGGTGTTCCCGGCCCTGACGGCCGTCAGCATCCTGGTGGCGAACCGGTGGTTCGGTACGCCCAACTACATCCCGATCTTCTTCGGCATCGTGATGGGCGGCTGGGTCCTGAAGTTCGTCGTCGTGATCGTCGCGCTGCTGATCCTCTCGCGCGTGGAGTGGATCGTCGCGCCGGTGTTCTACTTCTCCCTCGTGGCGGCGGCGATCGCTTCGCTCGTCGTCGACTTCGTCGTGCTGTCGCGGATGCGTCTGCCCGGTGTCTCCGACATCTCCCTTCCGCAGACCAACCCCGAAGATTGAGACGGATCCCGATGCATGGCGGGCCGGACGCCTGACGTTTGATAGGCTAAGAAAACCCTTTACGGCTGGTGTGCAGCGGCGACGCTGAGGCCCCGTAAAAGATCTTTCTCACTCTTACCGAGCTGGTTCAGGCTGGCACGAGAAGCTGGAGCCAATCCGTTGACTCAAGCGACGATGATCGCCATGGCGGCAGACAACGAGTTCCACCCGCCTTCAATCAGCGATTTCTTCCCGCCGGCGTTGCTGTTCGACGGCACGCCCTTCGCCATCACCCGCGTCACGCTGATCCAGCTGCTCGCCACGGCGATCCTGGTGCTCATCCTGGTCGTCGGCACGCGGAAGCTCTCGGTCGTCCCGGGGCGCTTCCAAAGTGTCATCGAGCTGGGCTTCGGCTTCGTCCGTGAGCAGATCGCCTACCAGGTGCTCGGCGAGAAGGACGGCCGGCGGTTCCTTCCGATCCTCACCGCTCTGTTCTTCGGCATCCTGGCGCTGAACCTCACGGGCGTCATCCCGGGGCTCAACATCGCGGGCACGTCGGTGGCGGGTGCACCACTCGTCGTGGCCCTGATCGCGTACGTCGTGTTCATCTATGCCGGCATCAAGAAGCACGGCGTAGGCCGCTTCATGAAGAACTCGCTCGTGCCCAGCGGCGTGCCGATCGTCATCGTGCCGCTGATCGCGCTGATCGAGCTCATCTCGGTGTTCATCGCCCGTCCGTTCTCGCTCTTCCTGCGGCTCCTGGCGAACATGATGGTCGGGCACCTCATGCTCGTGCTGTTCTTCGCCGCAACGCAGTTCTTCCTCTTCAGCTTCAACTGGTTGTCACCTCTGGCAGCCGGCACCCTGGCGCTCGGCTTCGCGTTCACGCTCTTCGAGATCTTCGTCGCCGCGCTCCAGGCCTACATCTTCACGATCCTCACCGCGGTGTACATCCAGCTCGCGGTCGCGGAAGAGCACTGACGAACAGCCGATCGGCTGTTCGCCCAACGAAAGGAAAACACCAGTGGACGCAACGACGGTTCTCGCGGAGCTCGAGGGAAACATCGCGACCGTGGGTTACGGCCTCGCGGCCATCGGCCCGGCCATCGGCCTCGGCATCATGATCGGCAAGACGATCGAATCCACCGCCCGCCAGCCGGAGCTCGCCGGACGCCTGCAGGTGACCATGTTCATCGGTATCGGCCTCATCGAGATCCTCGCGCTGATCGGCATCGCCACGCCGTTCATCTTCAACGCACTTTGAGCTCGACGCGACTCACCCATAAGGAGGCAGGATGCTAAACGCTCTTGTCACGCTCGCGGCCGAGCACGAAGAGACCAGCGGGAACCCGCTGTTTCCGGCGGCCTATGACATCGTCTGGTCGGCGGTCTGCTTCGTCATCATCGTGCTCGTCGTCTGGCGTGTGGCCCTGCCGCGCGTGACGAAGATCCTCGACGAGCGCAGCAACGCCATCGAAGGAAACATCGCCAAGGCCGACGAAGCTCAGCGTGAAGCCGAAGCTGCTCTCGAGCAGTACACGGCGCAGCTCGCTGACGCACGCAAGGAAGCCGGTGACATCCGCGAGGCCGCCCGTGAGGACGGCAAGAAGATCGTCGCCGAGGCTCGGGACAACGCTTCCACGGAAGCCGCTCGCGTCACGGCAGCCGCGCAGACGCAGATCGAGGCCGAGCGTCAGAGCGCTCTGGTGTCGCTGCGCAGCGAGGTCGGCACGCTCGCGATCGACCTGGCCGGCAACGTCATCGGTGAGACCCTCACCGACGACCAGAAGGCATCGGCCGTCGTCGACCGCTTCCTCGCCGACCTCGAGAAGTCCGAGACCGCGGGAAGGGCTTCTTCCTGATGGGTAGCGCGACCACTCAGGCGCTCGCGGCCACGACCGCGACGCTGGATGCCGTGTCCGGCGTGGACATCGACGTCGCCGGCGAGCTGTTCGCCGCGGCGCGTGCCCTGGGCGGCTCCTCGGCACTGAGCGGCGCGCTGGCCGATTCCGCGGCGAGCCCCGCTTCGCGGACCAAGGTCGTGACCGACGTGTTCGGTCCCGCCCTGAAGCCCGAGACGGTCGCGCTGTTGAGTGCCGCCGTGGTGCAGCGCTGGTCGCGCGCCGCCGACCTCATCGACGCGATCGAAGAGCTCGCGGTGCGCGCGACGGCGATCGCCGACCCCGACGCCGATATCGAGGGCGACCTCTTCCGCTTCTCGCGCACCGTCGCCGAGAACGGGGATCTCGAGCTCGCTCTCGGCATGCGGATGGGCGAAACCTCGGCGAAGGGCGCGCTCGTCGCATCCCTCCTGGAGGGTCGGGCGGCAGCATCCTCGATCCTCATCGCCTCCTCGCTCGTGCAGCAACCGCGCGAGCGACGGGTGCGTTCCCTGCTGGATTGGGCGATGCACCTCGTCGCCGACCAGCGCGGCCGCACGGTCGCGACCGTGGTCTCGGCTGCGCCGCTCAGCGAAGCGCAGGCCACCCGGCTCGCGACGGCACTGTCGGCGCGCTACGGCACCGCAGTCATGCTGAACACCGTCATCGACCCGAGCGTCGTCGGAGGGCTGCGCGTGCAGATCGCCGACGACGTGATCGACGCGAGCATCTCGACCCGACTCGCCGACCTCCGCCAGCGACTCGCTGGCTGACAGATGTTGCCGTCCGACTCGGACGGAGATCTTGGGGGCTCCGGCCCCCCAACAAGAAGGAAGACCATGGCAGAACTGTCCATCAGCCCCGACGTCATCCGTGACGCGCTGAAAGACTTCGTCGCCGCTTACGAACCCACGGGTGCGGCCGCGAACGAGGTCGGCACGGTCATCGACGCCGCCGACGGCATCGCCCACGTCGAGGGACTCCCCGGCGTGATGGCCAACGAGCTCGTCACCTTCGAGGACGGCACGCTCGGCCTCGCCCAGAACCTCGACGAGCACGAGATCGGTGTCGTCGTCCTCGGCGAGTTCTCCGGCGTCGACGCCGGTCAGCCCGTGACCCGCACCGGTGAGGTGCTGTCGGCGCCCGTCGGCGACGGCTTCCTCGGTCGCGTCGTCGACCCGCTCGGAAACCCCATCGACGGCCTCGGCGAGATCGTCGCCGAAGGACGCCGCGCCCTCGAGCTGCAGGCGCCCGGCGTCATGCAGCGCAAGAGCGTGCACGAGCCCCTGCAGACCGGCATCAAGGCGATCGACGCCATGATCCCGATCGGACGCGGACAGCGTCAGCTGATCATCGGCGACCGCCAGACCGGTAAGACCGCGATCGCGATCGACACGATCATCAACCAGAAGGCCAACTGGGAGTCCGGAGACGTCGACAAGCAGGTGCGCTGCATCTATGTCGCCATCGGTCAGAAGGGCTCGACGATCGCTTCGGTCAAGGGCGCCCTCGAGGACGCCGGCGCGATGGAGTACACCACCATCGTCGCCGCCCCCGCCTCCGACCCGGCCGGCTTCAAGTACCTCGCCCCCTACACCGGTTCTGCCATCGGCCAGCACTGGATGTACGGCGGCAAGCACGTGCTGATCATCTTCGATGACCTGTCGAAGCAGGCCGAGGCCTACCGTGCCGTTTCGCTGCTGCTGCGTCGTCCGCCGGGCCGCGAGGCATACCCCGGTGACGTCTTCTACCTGCACTCCCGTCTGCTGGAGCGTTGCGCGAAGCTGTCCGACGAGCTGGGCGCGGGATCGATGACGGGCCTGCCCATCATCGAGACCAAGGCCAACGACGTGTCGGCCTACATCCCGACCAACGTGATCTCGATCACCGACGGGCAGATCTTCCTGCAGTCCGACCTCTTCAACGCCAACCAGCGTCCCGCGGTCGACGTGGGCATCTCGGTGTCGCGCGTCGGCGGTGACGCCCAGGTCAAGTCGATCAAGAAGGTCTCCGGCACGCTCAAGCTCGAGCTCGCCCAGTACCGCTCGCTCGAGGCGTTCGCGATGTTCGCGAGCGACTTGGATGCTGCCTCCCGCCGCCAGCTGGCACGCGGTGCGCGCTTGACCGAGCTGCTCAAGCAGCCGCAGTACTCGCCGTACCCCGTCGAGGAGCAGGTCGTGTCGATCTGGGCCGGCACGAACGGCAAGCTCGACTCGATCGAGGTGTCCGATGTGCTGCGCTTCGAGCGGGAGCTGCTGGACTACCTCCGCCGCAACACGACGATCCTCACCACGCTCCGCGACACGAACGTCCTCACCGACGAGATCCTCGCAGAGCTCACGGCGAAGACCGACGAGTTCCTGCTGGAGTTCCGTTCGGGCGAGGGTCAGTCGATCTCCGCTCCGGGCAGCGACACCGCGACCGATTCGACCGAGCCCGAAGACGTCAACCAGGAGCAGATCGTCAAGGGCCGCCGCTAAGGCGACGCGAGAACAGGATCATGGGCGCACAACTACGGGTCTACAAGCAGAAGATCAACTCTGCTCAGACGACCAAGAAGATCACGAAGGCGATGGAGCTCATCGCGGCTTCGCGCATCCAGAAGGCGATGACGCGTGTGCGCGCGGCCTCGCCGTTCGCGCGGGCTGTGACGCGGGCCGTCTCCGCGGTCGCGACCCACTCGGGCGTCGACCACCCGCTGACCACCGAGCGCAGTGAGATCCGTCGCTCGGCGGTCGTCATCTTCGCCTCGGACCGCGGTCTCGCGGGTGCGTTCAACTCGCAGATCCTCCGCGAGGGTCTCGAGGTGGGCAACCTCCTCCGCTCTCAGGGCAAAGAGGTCGCGTACTACCTGGTCGGTCGCAAGGCCGTCGGCTACTTCCAGTTCCGACGCATGCAGACCGTCGAGGAGTGGACGGGCGACACCGACACCCCGCAGTTCAGCACGGCCGAGAAGATCTCGTCCGCTCTGATCGACGCGTACCTCCGCGGGGGAGCCGAGGGTGGGGTCGATGAGATCCACCTGGTGTACAACCGTTTCGTCAGCATGATGACCCAGAGCCCGGAGTCGGTGCGCCTGCTTCCGCTCGAGGTCGTCGATGCGGCGGATTCGGCCACCTCCGAGGTGTACCCGCTGTACGAGTTCGAACCCGATCCGGAGACGGTGCTGGACGCGCTCCTGCCGGTGTACATCCAGAGCCGCGTGTTCAACGCTCTCCTGCAGTCGTCGGCGGCCAAGCACGCCGCGACGCAGAAGGCGATGAAGTCCGCCAGCGACAACGCCGACAAGCTCATCACCGACTACACCCGCCTGCGCAACAACGCGCGTCAGGCGGAGATCACGCAGCAGATTGCCGAGATCGTCGGCGGCGCCGACGCCCTGGCGTCCGGCAGATAGACCTAACGAGGAGAGAAGAAGCCATGAGCCTCACCGCCGATAAGGCCGAGAAGGCCGAGACCACGGTCGTCGGACGCGTAGCCCGCGTCACCGGCCCGGTCATCGACATCGAGTTCCCCCACGACTCGCTGCCCGACATCTACAACGCCCTCAAGACCACGATCACGATCGACGGCGAGTCGAACGAGATCACGCTCGAGGTCGCCCAGCACCTCGGCGACGACCTCGTCCGTGCGATCGCGCTCAAGCCCACCGACGGTGTGGTGCGCGGTCAGGAAGTGCGCGACACCGGCGGGCCGATCACGGTTCCCGTCGGCGACGTCACCAAGGGCAAGGTGTTCAACGTCACCGGTGATGTGCTCAACGCCCAGCCGGGCGAGACCATCGAGATCACCGAGCGTTGGGGCATCCACCGCAAGGCCCCGGCCTTCGACCAGCTCGAGTCCAAGACCCAGATGTTCGAGACGGGCATCAAGGTCATCGACCTGCTCACCCCGTACGTGCTCGGCGGAAAGATCGGGCTCTTCGGCGGTGCCGGTGTCGGTAAGACCGTGCTCATCCAGGAGATGATCCAGCGCGTCGCGCAGGACCACGGTGGCGTGTCGGTGTTCGCCGGTGTCGGCGAGCGCACCCGTGAGGGCAACGACCTCATCCACGAGATGGAAGAGGCCGGCGTCTTCGAGAAGACCGCCTTGGTGTTCGGCCAGATGGACGAGCCGCCGGGAACGCGCCTGCGCGTCGCCCTGTCGGCCCTCACGATGGCGGAGTACTTCCGCGACGTGCAGAACCAGGACGTCCTGCTGTTCATCGACAACATCTTCCGCTTCACGCAGGCGGGGTCCGAGGTCTCGACGCTGCTCGGTCGCATGCCGTCCGCGGTGGGCTACCAGCCGAACCTGGCCGACGAGATGGGTGTGCTCCAGGAGCGCATCACCTCGACTCGCGGTCACTCGATCACCTCGCTGCAGGCGATCTACGTCCCGGCCGACGACTACACCGACCCCGCTCCCGCGACGACGTTCGCCCACCTCGACGCCACGACCGAGCTCTCGCGTGAGATCGCGTCGAAGGGTCTGTACCCGGCCGTCGACCCGCTGACCTCGACGAGCCGCATCCTGGACCCCCGCTACATCGGTGAGGACCACTACCGCGTGGCCACCTCGGTGAAGCAGATCCTGCAGAAGAACAAGGAACTGCAGGAGATCATCGCGATCCTCGGTGTCGACGAGCTCTCGGAAGAAGACAAGATCGTCGTCTCCCGCGCCCGCCGCATCCAGCAGTTCCTCTCCCAGAACACCTACATGGCGAAGAAGTTCACGGGTGTCGAGGGTTCGACGGTTCCGATCAAGGAGACCATCGAGTCCTTCGACGCGATCGTGAAGGGCGAGTACGACCACGTGGCCGAGCAGGCGTTCTTCAACGTCGGCGGCATCGGTGACGTCGAGGCCAAGTGGGCTCAGATCCAGAAAGAGAACGGCTGACGTGCTTGTACTGAGCGAACGAAGTGAGTCGAAGTGACGCTTCAGGTGAGCCTCGTCTCCGCGGACGCGGAGGTGTGGACCGGAGACGCGACGCTCGTCGTCGCGCGCACGGTCGAGGGTGAGATCGGCATCATGTCCGGTCACGAACCGTTGCTCGCGATCCTCGCCGAGGGCCAGGTGCGCATCACGCTCGCCGACGGCTCGAAGATCGAGGCCACGGCGAACGATGGCTTCCTCTCGATGGAGAGCGACGTCCTCACGATCGTGGCAGGTCACGCGGCTCTCGCCTCCTGATCGTCGTTTCTTCCATCGGCCGGTCCTTCGGGGCCGGCCGATGGTGTTCGAGCGGAAGGATCTCGGATGCTGGTGCTCCTGCCCCCGTCGGAGACGAAGCGAACCGGCGGGACGGCGCGGGCCGTGCGGCTCGACGATCTCGCCTTCCCCGAGCTGCGCCCGCAGCGTGAGCTGATCGTCGGAGCCCTCGTCGCGCTGTCGGCCGACACGGCGGCGGCCCTGCGTGTGCTCAAGCTCGGCGAACGCCAGCGCGCCGACCTCGCCGACAACCTCGCGTTCTCGAGCGCACCGACCCTGCCGGCGATCGAGCGCTACACGGGCGTCCTCTACGACGGGATCGACGCATCCACCCTGGATCCCGCGGCCCGGCGGTGGCTCGGCGCGCACGTCGCCATCCACTCCGCCCCCCTCGGACCGGTGGCGGCGCTCGATCGGATCCCGTCCTACCGCCTCGCTGCCGGCATCACCCTGCCGGGTGTCCCGCCGCTCCGGCGCGTCTGGCGGGACGCGGTGACGGCCGCCCTGGCGGCGGCTCGGCCGCGGTTCGTGCTCGACTTGAGGTCGGAGGCGTACACGGCACTCGGCCCCGTCCCGGCCGGGACCGACAGCGTCTACGTCCGCGTGGTCACCGACGGCGAGGACGGCACGGCGCGCGCGCTGAACCACTTCAACAAGCATGCGAAGGGCGAACTCGTGCGCTCCCTCGCCCTCGCGCGCCCGCGGATCTCGCGCCGAGAGCAGTTCGAGGAGTGGGCGCGCGGCGCCGGGTGGGACGTCCGGACGGGCGCGGCGGGCGAGCTCCAGCTGGTCGTCTGACCGCCTCGCCGGTCGTTCGCGGTCTGCTTCCCCCAGGAAACACTCAGGATCGGTAGCATGTGTGCGGTGGGGCAGGTGTCCCGCGGCGTGGAGACACGCCACCGATCCTTCTCGAGAGGACGCACATGTTCTTGGCTCAATACTCCGACTATTCCGGATACTCCGACGGAGGTGCCGGCGCGCTGGGGGCGTTGATCGCGCTCGCCATCCTGCTGCCGATCCTCGCCATCGGCTATGTCATCGGCTCGCTGCTGTTCATGAAGCTGTTCGAGAAGGCGGGCGTCCAAGGCAAGTGGCGCGCCTGGGTTCCCGTCTACAACACGCTCATCTTCGTGAAGCTCGGCGATCTCAGCCCGTGGTGGCTGCTGATCCTCTGGGGTGGCACGATCGTGCTCGGTTGGGTACCGGTGATCGGCTGGCTCCTCGGCCTCGCCGTCTACGTCTACCTGGTGCTGGCCGCCTACCGCGTGCAGACGAAGCTGCAGAAGGAGGGTCCCTGGATCATCCTCTACATCTTCCTGGCCATCGTCTGGCTCGCCATCATGGCGTTCGACCGCTCGCGGTGGAACCTGCAGGTACCGCCCGCGTCGTGGTCGAACAGCTTCCTCGCCGACAAGACCTCCTGGCAGGGCATCCCCGCACAGACGTCCGTCGGCGGTGGCTACGGCGGCCCCGGCTACCCCGCAGCACCCGGTTACCCGGCCGCTCCCGGGTACCCCGCCGCCGGCTACCCGGCACCCGCCCAGCCCGGCGCCTACCCGCCGCCCCCGCCCGCCGGCTACGCACCGCCCGTCGGTTCGCAGCCGCCCGCGGGTCCGGTACCGCCGGCCCCCGGCGAGCCGCAGCCCCCGACGGCGCCTCCCGCCGCTCCCGAGCCGCCGCGCCCGTGATCACAGAACCCCCCGCTCCGGCGGGGGGTTCTTCGTCGCGTTAGCGTGGTCGCATGGCTTCTTCTCTTCCCCAGCGCCGCGTCGGCGCCTCCGGGCTGCTCGTGTCCGCCGTCGGCCTCGGGTGCAACAACTTCGGTCGGAGTGGCACCGCCATCGAGTCGCTCGACGGCACGCGAGAGGTGCTGGCCGCGGCGATCGACGTCGGGGTGACGTTTCTGGACACCGCCGACATCTACGGCAAGCAGTTCGGCGTCTCCGAGACGCTCATGGGGGAGGCGTTGCGTGGCCGCCGGCACGAGGTGATCCTCGCCACGAAGTTCGGTCACGCCGATTTCGCCGAACCGACCTTGGGCGGTGCGATGGGTTCTCGCCTGGCGGTGCGGCGCAGCGTCGAGGCCTCGCTCCGACGGCTGCAGACCGACTGGATCGATCTCTACCAGCTGCACACGCCCGACCCGGCGACCCCGATCGATGAGACCCTCGACGTGCTCACCGACCTCGTGCGGGAGGGCAAGGTGCGCTACCTCGGTCAGTCGAACTTCGCCGGGTGGCAGATCGCGGAGGCCGAGCTGCGCACCACGCGCGGCGTGCGATTCGTCTCCGCTCAGAACCAGTACAGCCTGCTCGCCCGCGCGGCCGAACGCGAGGTGCTGCCGGCCGTCGAGCATTTCGGTCTGGGCTTCTTCCCGTTCTTCCCGCTCCACAACGGTCTGCTGACGGGGAAGTTCACCCGGGAGGGCGGCCCGGCGTCCAGCCGGATCATGCGCCAGCGTTCGCACGTCTGGCGCGATGCCCCGTGGGACGCCCTCGACGCCTATCGGACGTTCTGCGAGGAACGCAACCTCACGATGCTCGAGGCGACCTTCGGCTGGCTGCTGTCGCGCCCGGCCGTCTCCAGCGTGATCGCCGGCGCGACGAGCGTCGAGCAGGTCACCGCGAACGCGGCGGCCGCGACCGCGTGGCTCCCGAGCCCCGACGACCTCGCCGCTATCGACGCGCTGTTCCCCCTCGTGCGCGATCCCGCGGCCGGCTGAGCCGACGACCGGGCCGCCGCGCGGCCGTTCTCATCACGGCGCGGCCGCGCCCGTCACGGCGTGGCCGGGGCCGGTCCTCTAGGATGTGAGGGCGCCGGATGCTTGATCCGGCTCTCCAGTCGACCACGGGAGGTTGTGGCGTGCCCGAGGTGACGACCAGTTCGCGGACCGTACCGGTGCCCGGTGGCGTGGTGGAGTTGTCGTGGGCCGAGGCGACCGACACCGGCCGCCGCCGGGAAGTCAACCAGGACGCCGTGCTCGCCAGCTATCCGCTGTACGTGGTTGCCGACGGCATGGGCGGACACATCGGGGGCGAGATCGCCAGTGCCAGCACCGTCGACCGGCTCCGCAGCATGGTCGACGCCGGGGGAGTGAGCCCGAAGTCGATCGAGAAGGCCCTGACCCGCGCGGTCAAGGACATCGTGTCCCACCCCGAAGCCACCGACGACGGGACGGGAACGACGCTCACCGGCGTGTTCTTGGACGCCACCGAGAACCCGCCGCACTGGGTGACCCTGAACATCGGCGACTCGCGCGTCTACCTGTTCCGCGATGACGAGATCGTGCAGATCACCACCGACCACTCCGTCGTGCAGGAGCTCATCGCCTCCGGGAGATTGAGCCCGGAGGAGGCCGAGAACCACCCCTACGGCAACGTCATCACCCGAGCGGTCGGTCCGACCGAGAGCGTCAAACCCGACTATGTGCGCCTCGACGTCGTCGACGGTGACCGCTTCGTGATCTGCTCCGACGGTCTGACGAAAGAGCTCACGGATTACGGCATCCGCCATTTCCTCGAGACCAACGCCGATCCCGCCGACGCCGTCCGCGCCATGCTGGATGCCGCGCTCGAGAACGGTGGGCGCGACAACATCACGGTCATCGTGCTCGACGTGGCGCGCCGCACGGCCTGACCTCTCCTGCACAGCGGCCGGTCGCGCAGACTTCTCCTCAGGTCGCTGGGTTCTCCCCCTGACGCCCGCGGTTTCGCGATGAGCTAGGACGATGAGCTCCGGCTTCGTCCCCGCCCTCGCGCCGCGCCTCGACACCGACCCGTCGCCGCTCGCCCTCCCGCCTGCTCCGTCGCCGGCGCCGCGGCCGGGCGTGCCCTGGCTCGCCTCGGCCGTCCCCGTGGTGGGCGCGCTCGGACTCTGGGCAGTGACGGGGTCGGTCTTCGCGCTGTGGTTCGCGGTGCTCGGCCCGGTGATCGCCGTTGCGGGCGTGCTCGACGGCCGCCGCTCGACGAAGCGGGTGCGGCGGGCCGCGGCCGAGGAAGCTGCCGTCGTTCGCGCGCGTGCCGGCGTGCAGATCGACGAGCGTCATGCCGCGGAGCGGGCGGCGCTGCGTGCCCGCCATCCCGACGTCGCGGGCTACCTCCGACATCCCGAGCAGATCTGGCGGGCCGTCCCCGAGCGGGTCGGCACTCTCGTGGTGGGGGCCGGCCGGGTCGCGAGCGCCGTGCGGGTGACCGGTGGCGGGGGAGAGGAGGATGCTGCGCTTGTTGCGCGCGCCCGGGAGGTGGCGGCGGCCCCCGTCACGGTGGCGCTCGGATCGGGCATCGCGGTGGTGGGGCCGCCCGTGCTGGCCGACGCCGTGGTGCGCGCCCTCGTCCTGCAACTGGCTCTCGCCGGGCCGCCGGGGGAACTCGCGCTGGTCGGGGGAGAGACCGCGTGGCTGCGGGAGCTGCCGCACGCCGGAGCGGCCGCTGGGTTCCGCGTCGCCGTGGGCCGAGTGGGCGAAGGGGAGGGCGAGCTCGATCAGGACAGTGAGCTCGTGATCGTCTCCGCTCGCACCGCAGACGCCCTCCCGCCACGGTGCGGCACGGTGATCTTCCTCGTCTCCGCCGCGGAGGCCCGCGTGGAGATCGGGGGTGACGTGGAACTGGTCAGCGTGGAGGCGATCTCCGAGCTGCAGGCCGCAACCCTCGCGAACGAGCTCGCCGCGCGGGCATCTCGCATGCGGAGGGCCCCGCGCGAGGCGAGCGCGGTGCGGCTCGCAGAGCTCGGCATCGGGCGCCGGGGCGGATCGCCGCCCCTCTCGCTGAGTGTGCCGGTAGGACTCTGCGCGTCCGCGCCCGCCTCGCTCGACATCGTCAGCGACGGCCCCCACGCGGTGGTGACGGGGATGACCGGTGCCGGCAAGAGCGAACTGCTGGTGACGTGGGTGGTGGCGCTGTGCACCGCGTACGACACCTCGGCGGTGTCGTTCCTGCTGGCCGACTTCAAGGGTGGCACCGCCTTCGACGCGCTCGCCCGCCTCCCGCACGTGACGGGGGTGATCACCGACCTCGACAGTCGCGTTGCGCGTCGCGCGATCGAGAGTCTCCGCGCCGAACTGCGTCACCGCGAGGCGGAGCTCGCCCGTTCGGGCGTGCGCGACATCGGCCAGACCGACCTGCCGCGGCTGATCATCGTGATCGACGAGTTCGCCGCCCTGCGCGAATCGCATCCTGAACTCGAGGCGCTCTTCACCGACATCGCCGCCCGCGGTCGTGCGCTGGGCATGCACCTCATCATCGGCACCCAGCGGGCGGCCGGCGTCCTCCGCGACAGCCTGCTGGCCAACTGCCCGCTGCGGGTGAGTCTGCGGGTCGCGGATGCCCTCGACAGTCGGGCCGTGGTCGGCACCGACGAGGCGGCCCGCCTTCCGGGCGGCGCCGAGGGGCGCGGGGTCGCGGTCGTGCGTCGAAGCGCAGACGCGCGCACCTCTCGGGTGCGGATGGCTCTCACCGACGCGACCGACATCGCCGCGGTCGAACACCGGGGCGGGGCGGCTCCCCGCAGGCCGTGGCTGCCCGCCCTGCCGCTCACGCTCGATCTCGCCGACCTCCCGCCGGCGATCGACGGGGCGCTGCGCCTCGGCCTGGTCGATGAACCCGATCACCAGCGGCAGGCGGCGTGTCTCATCGCCGACCGAGCCCTTCTGGTGGTGGGAGGGGTCGGTGCGGGCAAGACCACGGCGCTGCGGACCCTCGCCGCCCAGGTACCCCGCGCTGCCCGGCTGTGGATCGGCCCCGACTCCGAGGCCGCGTGGGATGCGCTGGCCGCCGGAACGCCCCCCGTGCCGGGCACGACGGTGTTCGTCGACGACGTCGACGCCCTGGCCGGCCGGCTCAGCGGAGACTACGCCCGAGCCGCCTCGGAGGAGCTCGAGCGGTGGATCCGCGGCGCGGGAGACCTCGGGATCCGCATCTTCGCCAGCGCGCAGCGACTCACCGGCGTTGCCGGCCGGCTCGCCGATCTGTTCCCGCGCCGTCTCGTCCTCGCCACCGCCTCGCGTGCCGACCACCTCGCGGCGGGTGGGGAGGGAGCAGACTTCGTCGCCGATCTGCCTCCCGGGCGAGGAACCCTCGATCGCCGCACGGTGCAGGTCGCGGTGACGGATGCTGGGGACGCACCGGCCGCGGTTCCCGCGACGGCGAGCTGGGATCCCCCGCCCGGGGTGACGGGGTACGTCGTGCGCCACGCACCGCCGGGTCTCCTGGAGCGGTGGGAGCGCACCGGGGTGCGCTTGCGCGCCGTCGACGGGGCGGGCGAGGTCACCGAAGCCGAACCGGGCGGGCGGGTCGTGGTCATCGGCGACCCCGAGCAGTGGATGAGCCACCCCCGGCTGCTGACGCAGGTGCGCAACCTCCACGTTCTCGTGATCGACGTGTCGTGCGCGGCCGATTACCGGCTGCTGACCGGCGACCGGGAGCCGCCGCCGTACTGCGCCCCGGGCCGCGGCCGGGCGTGGGAGTGCCCGGCCGGGCGACGGGTGCGGCGCGTCGCCCTGACCGGGGCACTCGGAGCTTGACCGGGCGTGGTCGCCGCCTCTACGGTCACTCCATGACGACCACGATGCCGCGAGCCGGCGAGGGCAAGGGGCTGGCGGCGGGGACGCTCGGACTGTGGGGGTCGGTGGTCATCGGACTCGCCTCGACGGCGCCGGTGTACTCCCTCGTGGCGACCCTCGGTTTCGTGGTGCTGGCGGTCGGTGCGCAAGCTCCGATCGCTTTCATCATCGCCTTCGTGCCGATGCTGTTCATCGCCTTCGCCTACCGCGAGCTCAACAATGCGGTGCCCGACTGCGGCACGACCTTCACCTGGTCCACGAAGGCGTTCGGGCCGTGGGTGGGCTGGCTCGGGGGATGGGGCGTGGCCGTCGCCGGCATGATCGTGCTCGCCAACCTCGCCCAGGTGGCCGGCATCTACCTGTGGTCGCTCGTGGGAGACGGGACTCTCGCCGAGAACGTTCCGTTGGTCACGGCCACGGGCGTGGCCTTCATCGCGCTGATGACCTGGATCAGTTGGCGCGGCGTGCAGGTGGGGGAGCGGGTGCAGAACGTGCTGCTCGCCGTGCAGTACGCCGTGCTGGCCCTGTTCTTCGTCGTCGCGCTGTGGAAGTTCTTCGACGGCAGCGCACCCGATCCGACCCCCTTCGACTGGGCCTGGTTCAATCCCTTCGGCTTCACCGACGGAGCGGGTTTCACCGAGGCGGTGCTGCTGGCGCTGTTCATCTACTGGGGCTGGGACACGTGCCTCGCCCTCAACGAGGAGACGAAGGATCCGAAGCGGATCCCCGGGCGCGCCGCCGTGCTCACCACCGTCATCCTGCTCTTCACCTACGTCGGTGTGACGGTCGCCGCGATGATGTACGCGGGTCTGGGCGAAACCGGAACGGGGCTCGGTAACGAGGCGGGCGCGGACGACGTGTTCCTGGCGCTGAAAGACGGACTGTTCGGCCCGTTCGCGTGGATCCTCGTCGTCGCCGTGCTGATCTCCGCCGTCTCCTCGACCCAGACGACGATCCTCCCCACCGCGCGGGGCACCCTCGCCATGGCGGCGTACCAGGCGCTGCCGAAGCGGTTCCGCACCGTGCACCCGCGGTATCAGACGCCGTCGTTCTCCACGATCGTGATGGGGATCGTCGCGATCCTCTACTACGTGGGCATGACGCTCATCAGCGACAACATCCTGCAGGACTCGATCCTCTCGCTCGGCCTCGCGATCGCGTTCTACTACGCCCTGACCGGCTACGCGTGCGTGTGGTACTTCCGCCGCGACCTCTTCACCTCGGCTCGCAACCTCGTCTACCGGGGCATCCTTCCCCTGGCCGGGGCCGTCATGCTCACCTACGCGTTCGTGCAGTCGGCGATCGACATGTACGACGTCGACTACGGCAACTCCGAACTGCTCGGCATCGGGGGCACCTTCGTGGTCGGCATCGGCTCCCTCGCGGCCGGAGTCGTGCTCATGCTGCTCTGGTTCGCATTCCCCGGCTCGAAGCCCTTCTTCCGGGGAGAGAGCCTCAACCGCGAGACCCCCGTCCTCGTTCCCGAGGAGCCGATCACGTACCCCCGCTCGGTCGACGGCGGAATCTGACCGGGGCCCCGATGCGCATCCTGATCATCGGCGCCGGTGGCGTGGGGTCGGCGGCCGCGCGGATCGCGGTGCGGCGAGACTTCTTCACCGCCCTCGTGCTCGCCGACTACGACCCCGCCCGACCCGCCGTCGTCGTGGCCGAGCTCGACGATCCGCGCCTGGCAGCGGCGCAGATCGACGCCTCCGATGCCGAATCCGTCGCGGCGCTGATCCGCGCGCACGACATCACCCACGTCCTGAACGCCGTCGACCCCCGGTTCGTGATGCCGATCTTCGAAGGCTGCTTCGCGGCCGGGGCGACCTACCTCGACATGGCCATGAGCCTGTCGTCTCCCCATCCCGACCAGCCCTACGCGCTCACGGGCGTGATGCTCGGCGACGAGCAGTTCGCTCGAGCACCCCGCTGGGAGGTGGAGGGCCGGCTCGCTCTCGTCGGGATGGGGGTGGAGCCCGGCCTCTCCGACGTCTTCGCCCGGTACGCGGAGGACGAGCTGTTCTCCGAGATCGACGAGCTGGGGGTGCGCGACGGGGCCAACCTCGTCGTCGAGGGATACGACTTCGCGCCGTCGTTCTCGATCTGGACCACGATCGAGGAATGCCTGAACCCGCCCATCGTGTACGAGCGCGAGCGGGGCTGGTACACGACGGCGCCGTTCAGCGAGCCGGAGATCTTCGACTTCCCCGAGGGGATCGGACCGGTGGAGTGCGTCAACGTGGAGCACGAGGAGGTCATCCTCATGCCGCGGTGGACGGGCGCGCGGCGGGTGACGTTCAAGTACGGTCTCGGCGACGAGTTCATCCAGGTGCTTCAGGTGCTGCACAAACTCGGGCTCGATCGCACCGAGAAGGTGAGCGTCAAGGGCGTCGAGGTGTCACCGCGCGACGTGGTCGCCGCGTGCCTGCCCGACCCGGCGACCCTCGGTGACCGGATGACGGGGAAGACTTGCGCGGGGGTGTGGGTGCGGGGAACGGGCAAAGACGGCGCACCGCGTTCGACGTACCTCTACCACGTCGTCGACAACGAGCAGACGATGGCGGAGTACGGTTGCCAGGCCGTGGTCTGGCAGACGGCGATCAACCCGGTCATCGCGCTCGAACTGCTGGCGAGCGGAGTGTGGACGGGGGTCGGAATCCTCGGTCCGGAGGCCTTCGACGCCCGCCCGTTCCTCGACCTGCTCGCAGCTCCCGCGCCCCGCGGTTACGGTTCGCCCTGGGGGCTGCAGGAGAAGGACTGAGGCGGGCTCAGAACGAGGCGCGGATCGAACCAACGTCGCGTCCGCCGCCGAACACGGTCAACGGCAGGGCGCGCAGCGTGTTGGCCACCTCGCCCGGGTCGAGGGCGCCCGCCCGTTCGAGCAGCCGCAGCGCGACCGCGGTCGCCGCCCGGCCGCTGCCGTCGGCGATCTTCAGCGCAACGGTGGTGCCGTCCGGAGCGACCATGACCATGACGCCCTCGGCGCCGCCCTTCGCGAAGACCCCGAGGCGCTCGATCACGATGGTGTCCGCTCGCCCGGGCCCGTCGATCGTCCACGGGTGTTCCCGCACGGCGCTCACGAGGGCGGCGGCACCCCGGTGCAGCGCGAACGGCGAGCGTTCCGCCGCGGTGCCGATGCGGTGAACCGCCCGGGCCAAACCCGCGTGACTCATCGCGTAGACCGGGGCACCGCATCCATCGATGGCCGTCGCGCCGATCCGCTCACCGGTGAGTCGCTCGATCACCTCGCGGATGTGCACCTGGAGGGGATGCTGCGGGTCGAGGTAGCCGGCGGTCTCCCACCCCTTCGTGACGCAGGTCAGCAGCATCGCCGCGTGCTTGCCCGAGCAGTTCATGCGGATGCGCGCCGGCTCCGACCGCTCGCGGACGAGCTCGTCGCGGGTGGGTGTGTCGCCCGGCCAGGCAGCCGGGCACTCGAGGTCGTTCTCCCCGAGGCCCGCGGCATCGAGGATGGCGCGCACGCCGGCCACGTGCCGGTCGGTACCCGAGTGGCTCGCGGTGGACAGCGCGAGACTCACCCCCTCGAGCGGGGCACCGGCGGTGAGGCACGCCAGTGCCTGCATGGGTTTCATGCTGGAGCGCGGGAGGAACGGGGCGGCAACGTCGCCGAGCGCGTCGACGATCGTGCCGTCGGGGGCGAGCACGATCGCTCGACCGGTGTGGCGGGATTCGATGAAGCCGCTGCGTTCGACGACGGCGAGTTCCACGGTGTCGGCAGGGGTCGGCATCCTGTCATTTTACGGGGCGGCCGGTGCGAGACTGGGGCAATGAACCCTGAGCACACCTACCGACTTCGCGCGACGTGGACGGGAGATCGGGGGAGCGGCACCAGCGGGTACCGCGACTACGACCGCAGCGTCACGCTCGACGTCGTCGGCAAGCCCGTCCTCCTGGGATCGGCGGACGTGCCGTTCCGCGGCGACCCCGACCGGTGGAACCCGGAAGACCTGCTCCTCGCCTCGCTCGCGGAGTGCCATCTGCTGTCCTACCTCTACGCGTGCGTGAAGGTCGGCGTCGTCGTGGTCGGCTACGAGGACGACGCTTCGGCCACTCTCGTGGAGGACGGCCGAGGGGGCGGAGCGTTCACGGAGGTGGTGCTGCACCCGCGCGTCACGGTGGCCGACGCGTCGATGGTGGATGCTGCCACTGCCGCGCACGTGCAGGCCAACGAGTGGTGCTTCATCGCCAACTCGGTCAACTTCCCCGTGCGCCACGAGCCGATCACCCTCGTCGCCCCCTGACCCCCCACCCGACATGCGGGGTTGCCCGGAAACGGCGATGCCCCGCCCCGGCGGGTGGCCGGGGCGGGGCATCGGGTGAAGCGGGCGTCAGTCGACGTCGGCGTCGACCCAGTCGAACGACTTGGTCACGGCCTTCTTCCACTGGCGCAGCAGGCGGTCGCGCTCCTCGGGGGCGAGGTTCGGCTCCCAGCGCTTGTCCTCCTGCCAGTTCGCGCGCAGGTCGTCCAGGTTGTCCCAGAAACCGACCGCGAGGCCGGCGGCGTACGCCGCGCCCAGAGCGGTGGTCTCGGCGACGACGGGGCGCACCACGGGCACACCGAGGATGTCGGCCTGGAACTGCATCAACGCGTCGTTGGCGGTCATGCCGCCGTCGACCTTGAGCTCGGTCAGGTCGACGCCCGAGTCGGCGTTGACGGCGTCCAAGACCTCGCGCGACTGGAAGGCGGTGGCCTCCAGCGCTGCGCGGGCGATGTGGCCCTTGTTGACGTACCGGGTCATGCCGACGATCGTGCCGCGGGCGTCGGGACGCCAGTACGGTGCGAACAGGCCCGAGAACGCCGGAACGAAGTACACGCCGCCGTTGTCGTCGACTGTGCGGGCGAGGGCTTCGACCTCCGGAGCACTGGAGATGATGCCGAGCTGGTCGCGCAGCCACTGGATGAGCGAACCGGTCACCGCGATCGATCCCTCGAGCGCGTAGTGGGCCGGTCCGTCGCCCAGCTTGTACCCCAGCGTGGTGAGCAGCCCGTTCTTCGAGCGCACGATCTCCTCGCCCGTCTGGAAGATCAGGAAGTTACCGGTGCCGTAGGTGTTCTTGCTCTCACCCGGGTCGTACGCGGCCTGACCGAAGGTGGCCGCCTGCTGGTCGCCCAGGATGCCCGCGACCGGGGTCTCGCGTAGCAGCGACGAGGACTCGGCGTTGCCGTACACCTCGGAGGACGAACGGATCTCGGGCATCATCGAGCGCGGAACGCCGAAGATGTCCAGGATGTCGTCGCGCCACTCGAGCGTCTCGAGGTCCATGAAGAGCGTGCGGCTGGCGTTGGTCACGTCGGTGGCGTGGATGCCGCCGTCGATGCCGCCGGTCAGGTTCCACAGCACCCACGAGTCGGTGGTGCCGAAGATGAGGTCGCCCGCTTCGGCACGCTCGCGCGCTCCCTCGACGTTCTCGAGGATCCAGACGATCTTCGTGCCGGAGAAGTACGTGGCCAGGGGCAGGCCCACGATCTCCTTGAAGCGGTCCTCACCACCGTCGGCCGCGAGGCGGTCGACGATCGGCTGGGTGCGGGTGTCCTGCCACACGATGGCGTTGTAGACGGGCTTGCCGGTGTTCTTGTCCCACACCACCGCGGTCTCGCGCTGGTTGGTGATGCCGATCGCGGCGAGGTCGTGGCGGGTGACGTCGGCCTTCGCGAGCGCGATACCGATGACCTCCTGCACGTTGCGCCAGATCTCGGCGGGGTCGTGCTCGACCCAACCCGGCTTCGGGAGGATCTGCTCGTGCTCCTTCTGACCGACGGAGACGACATTTCCCTTCTTGTCGAAGATCATGGCGCGGCTCGAGGTCGTGCCCTGGTCGATAGCGAGGACGTAGTCAGCCATTACGTGGACTTCCTTGTCTGTTTCGTTGCGGGGTTGTGGTGATGGTGATGAGGGAAGAGCGGATGCTGGCGCCGGGGCGGCGAGCCGGCATCCGCTCTTCTCGGTCAGGCTGCGAGACCCAGGAGGGCCGGTGCTGCGAGGGCCGCGAGCGCCCCACCGATGAGCGGGCCGACGACCGGCACCCAGGCGTAGGACCAGTCGCTCGTGCCCTTGCCCTTGATGGGCAGGATCGCGTGGGCGATACGGGGGCCGAGGTCACGAGCCGGGTTGATCGCGTAGCCGGTCGGACCACCGAGCGAGGCGCCGATACCGACAACGAGCAGCGCGACGGGGACGGCAGACAGGCCACCGAGGCCGCCGGGGGTGCCGATGTCGGCAACGCCGTAGTCCGCGAAGCCGAAGATGACGAACACCAGCACGAAGGTGGCGATGATCTCGGTCAGCAGGTTCCACCCGTACGAGCGGATGGCGGGGCCCGTGGAGAACACACCGAGCTTGTTGGCCGGATCGGGCTCGTCGTCGAAGTGCTGCTTGTAGGCGGCCCAGGCCAAGACGGCGCCGATGATCGCACCGAGCAGCTGCGCGGCGATCGCCACGAAGAACTGCGCGACGGTGATCTTCGCGGCGAGGACCAGACCCAGCGACACCGCAGGGTTCAGCTGCGCACCGGAGTAAGCCGAGACCAGCACACCGGCGAACACCGCGAGGCCCCAGCCCCAGTTGACCATGAGGAAGCCGCCGGCATTGCCCTTCGTCTTAGCGAGGGCGACGTTGGCGACCACGCCACATCCGAGCAGGATGAGCATCGCGGTTCCGACCAGTTCTGAAAGAAAGTACAAACCCAGATTGACTTCTTGCATGTCGACATTGACCTTTCACTGACGAGCCGCTCTTCGCGTTTTCGCACGGCCGCGGTGACCGTATCCGAACCTAGGGTGATTCGGGCGCGCGCGCACGGCGCCGCGCCCGCCGATGATCAAGCGTGCGCGGTGCCGACCTCCTCGAACTCGACCAGGTGCGCGGTGCGGAGGATCTCCACGGTCTGCGCGACTTCTTCGGCCTGACGGTCGGCGTCCCACCCGAGCGGTGCGGCGACCGCTTCGGCGACCTCGCGCAGCGTCTGCTCGCTCATGCCGCCGACGAAGGCGAGCGAGGTGCGTCGCAGCAGCACGTCGATGAGGTGCACGACCTGCTCGGTCTCGGCCAGGTGAGCCAGCTCTTCGCGGTAGTACGTCGGTGCGTGCTCGAGCGGCTGGGCGCCGACGGGCAGTACGGCCAGGATCTCGGTGGCCCGGGTGCCGTAACGCACGAGCATCTGCTCGACGAGCTCGATCGAATGACCAGCGGCGTGGGTCTTCGCCCAGCGCTTGCGAGCTGCGGCGCCCTTCGGGAAGCCCGCTCCACCGCCGATGGGCAGCCCCGCCGTGCTGACACGGTGGGGGAGGCCGATGACCTCGAGCGTCTTGGTGCTGAGGTTCTCGGCCAGGGCGCGGAAGGTGGTCCACTTGCCCCCGACGAGGCTGAGCACGGGGGTCTTGTCGTGGGTCTCCTGCACGATGCGGTAGTCGCGGGACACGAACCCGGGGGCGGTGTCGTCGTGGCGGGGGAGGGGACGGATCCCCGAGAAGGTGTAGACGATCTGCGAGCGGTCGACCGGGATCTTCGGGAAGACGTGCCCGATCAGCTCGAAGAAGTAGTCGATCTCCTCATCGGTGGTCACGACGGGCTTCGCGGGGTCGGCGTCGATGTCGGTCGTACCGACGAGCACGCGGCCCTTGAGCGGGTAGATGAGCACGATGCGGCCGTCGGAGTGCTCGAAGAAGATCTCGCGCCCCTTGGTGGCCTCCAGCAGCTCCGCGTTCTCGAGGACGACGTGCGAGCCCTTCGTGCCGCCCATGAATTTCGTGGGCATGCCGATGGCGTCGTTGGTGAGGTCGGTCCACGGTCCGCTCGCGTTGACGATCACCTTGGCGGCGACGTCGAACTCCTCGCCCGACAGTTCGTCGCGCATCCGGACGCCGCGCTCGGAGGAGCCGATCGCCGAGACGTAGTTGACCGCCGTGGCCCGGCCGTCACCGGCGACGATGCCGTCGTGCATCACGTCGAGCGCGAGGCGCTCGGGGTCGTACATCGACGCGTCATAGTAGGTCGCGGTGTACTTCAGGTCGGGATTCATCTCGGGGAATTCCGCGAGCGACTTCTTGCGCCCGAGGAACTTGTGCCGCGGCACCGTTCCGCCGCCGCGGGAGAAGGTGTCGTAGATCACGAGGCCGATCTTGATGAGGACCGCGCCGCGCTCGTTGGGCTTGCCGCGACCGTGGGTCACGAGCAGGCGGAAGGGAGCGGACAGGATCCCGGAGAACGTCTTGTAGATCGGGATGGTGGTCTGCAGCGGTCGCACGTAGTGCGGCGCGGTCTTCAGCAGACCGTTGCGCTCGGTGACGGCTTCCTTCACAAGACGGAACTCGCCGTTCTCGAGGTAACGGATGCCGCCGTGCACCATGTGGCTCGAAGCGGAGGAGGCGCCGGAGACGAAGTCGCCGCGTTCGACGAGGGCGACGCTCACGCCCTGCAGTGCGAGGTCGCGGAGAGTGGCGAGGCCATTGATCCCCCCGCCGATGATGAGCACGTCCACCTCACCGCGATCGCGGAGGGTCTGAACGTCCGGACGGATGGAGGTGGTCGGCGTCGACGGGGTCACTTCTACGGCCTTTCGTGGGGTTACGAGACACAGCATGCTCCCGAATGAACGTCCTTGCAACTGCCCTGCACAAACGTGCAGGATAGGAGGGCGCCGTGTGCCGTCGCACGCGTGGGAGGACGAGTCGATGACAGCGGATGCTGCGGCCAGTCGTGAACAGGAGGCGCTGCGCGCGGCGCAGCTGTACTACCTGCAGGACCTCACGATGGACGCCATCGCCCATGAAATGCGCCTCTCGCGCTCGTCGGTGAGCCGATTGCTCGCTCACGCGAGGGACGTCGGCCTCGTCACGATCTCGGTGCACTCCCCGCAGGACGCGCGGAGTCTCGTCGAACGGCGCCTGACGGAGCGGTACGGCATCACCGCCCACGTGGTGCCGACTCCCGAGCACATCGGCGAGGCCGAGCGCCTCGAACGAACGGCCTTGTCCGCTGCACGAATTCTCACCGCGCGACTCGGGTCGTCGATGACGATCGGGATCGCGTGGGGCGCGACGCTGTCGGTGGTGGGCCGCCACCTCCCCTCCAAGGCCACCCACGACAGCCACATCGTGCAGATGAACGGGGCAGCGAACGTTCGGAACTCGGGCATCCCCTACGCCGGGGAGATCCTCGACCGCTTCGGTGAGGCGCTGTCGGCGTCGGTGCACCAGTTCCCGGTGCCCGCGCTCTTCGACGATCCCCTGACCAAAGAGGCGATGTGGCGCGAGCGATCGGTGCGAGCGGTGCTCGACATCCAGGAGCGCGCGAACATCTTCATCTTCGGGCTGGGATCCCCGCACGCCGACGTGCCCTCCCACGTCTACTCGGGGGACTACTTCGACGATGCCGACCTCCAGGCGATCGAGAGGGCGGGCGTCGTCGGAGACTGCGCCACCGTGTTCTACCGGCTCGACGGCTCCAGCGACGGCATCGAGGTGAACACCCGCTCGAGCGGCCCGGACCTCGAGAGCGTGCGGCGCATCCCGACGCGCTTCTGCGTGGTGTCCAGCCTCTCCAAGCTGGATTCGCTGCGCGGGGCGCTCGCGGCCGGCATCATCACGGAGCTGGTGGTCGAGGAATCCCTCGCCCGCCGTTTGCTGCAGGTCGACGCGCGTCGGGCGGCCGCGCCGCGCTGAGCGTCACTCCTCGCCGAACCCGTCTTCGACGAGCACGCGCAGTTCGTCGATCGCCGCCTGCGCCTCGGGACCGCGTGCCTGCACGCGCACGCGGGTGCCGGGTCGGATGCCGAGCGCCATCAGCGAGATGAGGCTGCGCGCCGAAGCGGCCTCCCCGCCGTGGTCGAGGTCGACGATGTCGATCTCGGCGTCGTGTCGGGAGGCCGCCTTGACGAACAGTGCCGCCGGGCGGGCGTGCAATCCGGAAGGGTTGCGGATCACGGCATCGAAACTGAGGGATGCTGCGCCTTGCGCGTCTGCCGCCGCTTCGCTCGGTGCCGCGGCGGGCGCGGACTCCGCGAGTTGCGTCTGCTTCGCCGCCAACGCGCCCCGCGCTTCGCTCGCCACGGTCGCGAGGTCGGCGCCCGTGCTGGCCAGCACCACCGCGGCGACCAGCCCCTCCACGAAGGGCGCCGGACTCAGGACGACCTCGGTCGTCGAGGCGGCGAAATCGAGGGCCATCTCGGCGCTGAGCAGGGCCGAACCCAGATCCATGATCACGAGTACGCCCTCAGCGGCGTCGAGACGGTCGACGGCTGCCGCGATCGCGACGGCGTCGGTGCCGAACCCGCCCTCCGCGATCCCCGCGGCGATCTCGACCGGCGGAGGTGTCGCCCCGCCCATCTGCAGGGCGAGGTGCACCGCCGCCTCCGCCAGCGCACGACTGTGCGAGACGACCACGATCCCGATCACGACGGCGCCGCCAGGGCGTCGCGGAGGGCTCCCACCAACAGGGCCGTCGAGGTGGCACCCGGGTCGAGGTGCCCCGCGCTGCGCTCGCCGAGGTAGCTGGCGCGACCCTTGCGAGCCACCAGGGGGATCGTCGCATCCCGCCCCGCGTCGGCCGCCGCCGACCCGGCTGCCGCCGCGGCCGCGAGATCGGCGCCGTCCGCCACAGCCGCCTCCCACGCGAGCACCGCCGGATCGAGGGCGTCGATCATCGTCTTGTCGCCCGGTGCGGCCTTACCGCGCGCGACGACCCCGTCGAGTCCGGCCCGAAGGGCTGCCGCCAGCGCTGCGGTGTCGAGCGTGACCGCCGCCCCCGCCGACGTTCCGAAACGGAGGAAGAACGTGCCGTACAGCGGCCCGCTCGCCCCGCCCACCGTCGACACCAGGGTCATCCCCACGGTCTTGAACAGCTCGCCGACGTCGGCGATCGGCGATGCCTCGATGCGCGCGAGCACCGCCGCCATGCCGCGGGACATGTTGGCGCCGTGGTCGGCGTCACCGATCACCGAATCCAACTCGGTGAGTTCGGCGCGGTGCTCTTGGACCGCCTCGCCGAAACGCACCACCCAGTCGCTCAGTTGCGCTGCCGTCGCATCCGTCACCTCATGCACCCCACCGCAGGCCCGGCGTGACGACCGGCGCGTCCCACAGACGCAGCAGCTCCTCGTCGGCCTTGACTACCGTGAGCGCGATGCCGGCCATGTCGAGGCTCGTGATGTAGTCGCCGACCAGGCACCGGCGGATGTCGACGCCGGCGGCGGTGAGCAGCGGCGCGACTTCGCCGTACATGACGTACTGCTCGATCAGGGGTGTCGCCCCCAGTCCCGACAGCAGCACGATCGCGGGGCCGGTCGCGTCGAAGTCCGCGAGGATCGGGTCCACGAGCATGGCGGCGATGTCGTGCGCGGACGCGAGCGGCACCCGGGATCGGCCCGGCTCGCCGTGGATGCCCACCCCGACCTCCATCTCGTCGTCGGGGAGGTCGAAGGTCGGCTTCCCCGCCGCGGGAACCGTGCAGCTGGTCAGGGCGATCCCCATCGAGCGCCCGTTCGCGGCGACCTTCTGGGCGAGGGCGAGGATGCCGGCGAGGTCGGTGCCTTCTTCGGCGGCGGCGCCCACGATCTTCTCCAGCACCACGGTGGTGCCGACACCGCGGCGTCCCGCCGTCCAGGTGGAGTCCTGAACCGCGACGTCGTCGGCGACGACGACGGATTCGACGCGGATGCCGTCGGCCGCAGCCAACTCCGCCGCCATCTCGAAGTTCAGCACGTCCCCGGTGTAGTTCTTCACGATGTGCAGCACGCCCGCGCCCGAGTCGGCGCCTTTCGTCGCCGCGAGGATCTGATCGGGAGTCGGCGAGGTGAAGACCTCGCCGGCGGCAGCGGCATCGAGCATCCCCTGGCCGACGAAGCCGCCGTGCATGGGCTCATGGCCTGATCCGCCGCCGGAGACGAGAGCCACTTTGCCCGGGGGCGTCGCGGCGCCCCGGAAGATGACGCGGTTGTCGAGGTCGACGCGCACTTCGGGGTAGGCGGCCTGAATCCCTCGGAGGGCGTCGGCGAGAACGGCGCCCGGGTCGTTGATGAACTTCTTCACGGTGACTCCTCCATCGTTCCCCGCAGCGTCGCGGGGGTCTGGGGAGAATCTCCCGCGCACCGCCCGACGTGTCAAGAGTGGGGGGCGCTCGGGGCGGTCAGAGTCGCTCGTGGGGGAGTGCGCGCTTGATGCGTTCGAGGGGATTCTGGGCGGGGACCTCGTTGTAGACCCCCGCGAGCTCCTGACCGGAGAGGCCGTGGATCGCGGCCATGATCTCGTCGGTCGCCGCGCGACGTGCCCGCCCCGAGTCGGCGTGTCCGTGTCGGGAGAGGTCAAGCGGCGCGCCGAATCGCACGGTCACCCGCTCGCTCATCGAGGGGAAGCGAGCGCCCACCGGCATCACCACGTCGGTGCCGACGAGGCCGACCGGCACGACCGGTGCGCCCGTCTGCAGCGCGAGGAAGGCGACGCCCGTCCGGCCCTTGTACAGCCGCCCGTCGAGCGACCGCGTGCCCTCGGGGTACAGCGCGACCGCGCGTCCGTCCATCAGGATGCGGCGCTGCTGGTCGAGGGCATCGAGGGCGGCCTGGCCTGCGCCGCGCTTGACGGCGATGGCGCCGATCGCGGTGAAGAACTCGCGCGACGCCCATTTGTCGAAGTAGCTCGACTTCGCGAGGAAGTGCACCGGGCGAGGGGCGGCGATTGGGATCGCGACCGAGTCGATGAACGAGAGGTGGTTGCTCGCGAAGATGACCGGGCCCGTTCGGGGAACGTTCTCGCGGCCCTCGACCCGCGGGCGGTAGAGCATGCGGGCGAGGGGAGCGATGACGAGGCGACCGAAGGCGTAGGTGGCTCCCATGCGGGCGGCGGGGGCTGCGGCGTCGTCCTCGGGCACGGCGGGAACGTCGTCGGTTGTCACCCGTCGAGGATAATCCGCATCCCATGCGCCATCGCGCATGCGCGCTCACAGCGCAGCCAAAGCCCGATGGGGGAGGATGAAGCATCCCCACCGCATTCCGAGAGGTCTCCCGTGCGCTTCCGCCCGATCGCTTCCCTGTCCGTCGTCGCCGCAGCCGTGCTGCTCATGGCGGGCTGTTCCGCCGGCACCGGAGAAGACACCAACGCCACCCCGGCGGCCGATGATCTGTGCGCGGCCGTGGCCTCGCCCGGAGCGGCGTCGGACGCGGTCACCGTCGGGGGCGACTTCGGCGCCGCGGCGACCGCCACCTTCTCCACCCCGTTGCAGGTCGACGACCTGGAGCGCACCGTCGTGACCGAGGGCGACGGCCCGCAGGTCAACATCGGGGACTACCTCTCGTACGGCCTGACGGCGTTCGACGCGACAACGGGTGAGCAGTTGGGCACCGCCGGTTACGCCGACGCCCCGCTGCAGCCGCAGCAGGTCACGGCCGACAGTGCGGTGGGTCAGCTGTTCGGCTGCGCGACCGTGGGCTCGCGGATCGTCGCGACCCTCCCTGCCAGCCAGGACGGCGGCGCACAGATCTACGTCTTGGACGTGCTGGACACGACCCCCGGCGCCGAGTGGTGCACCGCGGGGGACTTCGCCGCCGCGCCGCCCGAGGTGACCTTCGCGGAAGACGGGCGCCCGACGATCACGATTCCGCAGACGCCGGCGCCCGACACTGTCTCGCTCGACGTCCTGCAGGAGGGCGACGGCGACGTCGTGGCGCCCGGCGACACCGTCGACGTGAACTACGTGGGAGTCAAATGGTCGGACGGCACCGAGTTCGATTCCAACTGGGACAGCAGCGAACCGGCGCCCTTCGTGACCAACCAGGTCGTGGCGGGGTTCCAGCGTGCCCTCGAAGGTCAGAAGGTCGGCTCGACCGTGCTCGTCGCGATGCCGCCCGCCTGTGGTTACGGCGTCGCCGGGGAGTCCACGAACCCCCTCGCGGGCGAGACCCTCGTGTTCGTGTTGAAGATCATCGGCACCCAGCCGACCGAGGGATGACCGAGAGCCGCGGATAGGCTGGCCCGATGCGGCGCGTCCTGATCCTCGGCTCCACCGGTTCGATCGGCACCCAGGCGCTCGAGGTGATCCGGGCGCACCCCGACCAGTTCGACGTCGTCGGCCTCGCCGCGGGGCGCGACCGGGAGGGCCTGGCCGCTCAGGCGGCGGAGTTCGGGGTGACCTCGACCGCCCTCGGCGCCGTCGACGCCGAGCAGCTGGTGCGCGACGTCGAGAGCGACGTGGTTCTCAACGGCATCACCGGATCCGTCGGTCTCGGTCCGACACTCGCCGCCCTCGAAACGGGCGCGACCCTCGCTCTCGCGAACAAGGAATCCCTCATCGTCGGAGGCGATCTGGTGCGGGCGATCGCCGCCCCCGGTCAGATCGTGCCGGTCGATTCGGAGCACTCCGCCATCGCGCAGGCGCTGCGCAGCGGTACCTCTGACGAGGTGCGCCGCCTCGTGCTGACCGCGTCGGGCGGCCCGTTCCGCGGCCGGACCCGCGCGCAGCTCGCGGCCGTGACCCCCGCCGAGGCGCTCGCGCATCCGACGTGGAACATGGGACGCGTGGTCACCACCAACTCCGCCACCCTCGTCAACAAGGGGCTCGAAGTCATCGAGGCCCACCTGCTCTTCGACGTGCCCTACGACCGGATCGACGTGGTCGTGCACCCCCAGTCGGTCGTTCACTCCATGGTCGAGTTCGTCGACGGCTCTACGATCGCCCAGGCGTCGCCGCCGGACATGCGGTTGCCGATCTCGCTCGGGCTCGACTGGCCGCATCGGGTCGCCGGCGTCGGCGTGCCGATCGATTGGACCGCCGCGACGGCGTGGACCTTCGAGCCCCTCGACGAGGCGGCGTTCCCCGCCGTCGCGCTGGCCAAGAAGGTCGGGCGGGCGGGGCGCACCTACCCGGCCGTCTTCAACGCCGCGAACGAGCAGGCGGTGGATGCTTTCCACGACGGGCGACTGTCGTTCCTCGGGATCCTCGACATCATCGAACGCGTCGTCGACTTCCACGACGCGCCGGACGAGCTCACCCGCGCCTCCCTCGCCGAGGCGGAGTCTTGGGCGCGCACCGCCGCGGATCGCGCGATCGCGGCAGCATCCTGACCTGACCTCTCAGGGGGAGGGGAAGGGGCGCTCGGGGTCGGAGCTCGGCGATACGTCGTCGGGGTAGGGCACGGGCCAGTGCGGCTCGGGTACCGGCCAGCCGGCGGCCCGCAGTGCGCGGCGCGACAGCTCGCGAGCGGAGTAGGGGGTGCGGACGCCCCGGATGTCCCGGTAATCCTGGTGCCCCGGGCCCGCCCAGAGGATCGCGTCGCCCTCGCCGACGAGGGCTACGGCTTCGACGATGGCTCGTTCGGGGGGCGAGTATTCGCGGATGTCGGCGTCGGGGCGAGCCCGGCGCGCCCCCTCGACGAGGGTCGCCCGGATCGAGTCGGGGTTCTCGTTGCGCGGGTGGTGGTCGGTCACGACGAGGATGTCGCTGCCCTCCACCGCCGTCCGCCCCATGTCGTAGCGTTTCGTCGCGTCGCGATCACCGTCCGCGCCGAAGAGCATGACGACGCGCCCCGGGGTCACCCGCCGGACCGCGGCGAGCGTCTTCTCGAACGCGTCGGGGGAGTGACCGAAGTCCACGTACACGGCGGGGCCGCGCTCTCCCGATACCCGCTGGGTGCGGCCGGGCAGATAGGCGTCGATGCGCCCACCGTCGAGGGCGGCGGTCAGCGCCTCCCAGGTGTAGCCGGCCTCGAGCATCATCACGATCGCGAGTCCCGCGTTCGAGGCCATGTGCCGCCCGATCGTGGGAACGGTCGTCGTGAGGGTGCGTCCATCCCGCGAGCGCAGTGCGAATTCGGTGCCGTCCTGGCGCTCTTCGACGATGTCGACGACCCAGTCGGCGGCGCGCGCGGCGGCGGCATCGTCCGCGATGTCGGGGGTCGCGACCGTGACGACGGGAACCTCGGCGCGCTCAGCCACCTCGGCGCCGGCGGCGGAATCGAGCGAGACGACGGCCCGCCGGGCGCGATCGGCGAGGAACAACGGCAGCTTCGCTTCGAAGTACTCGCGCATGTCGGCGTAATCGTCGAGGTGATCGTGCGACAGGTTCGTGAAGGCGGCGACATCGAACACGATGCCGTCCACGCGGTGCCGGCTGAGGGCCTGTGCGCTGACCTCGACCGCCACGGCCTCGACGCCCCGTTCGCGCATGAGCGCCAGGAGGGCGTGGAACTCGGATGCTTCGGGAGTCGTCAGGCGCGAGACGATGACCTGACCGGCGATGTGGCGCTCGGCGGTGGAGGACAGCCCGGTCGTCACACCCAGCTGGGAGAGCATGCCTTCGAGAAGGTGGGAGACGCTCGTCTTGCCGTTCGTGCCGGTGGTGCCGAACAGGACGGGGAGCGCGTCGCCCGGCCCGGTGCCGTAGACCCAGGCCGACAGATCGCCGAGCAGCGCCCGCGGGTGATCCACCACGATGACGGGCAGTCCGGCATCGGCCGCGAGGGCCGCGCCCTCCTCGTCGGTGACGACCGCGACCGCACCCTTCTCTGCGGCAGCCCGCGCGAAGCGGGCGCCGTGGTTGTTCACACCGCGGATGGCGACGAACACCTCGCCCGCACGCAGGTCGGCCGTCGCGAGGGTGAGCCCGTTGAGCTCGATCCCGGCGATCTCGCCGTCGACGCGCGCGGCGAAGCGCTCGGCGAGTTCGGCGAGGCGCCGCGTCGGCGGGTGCTCGGGTCGGAGGACGGGAGGCAGGTTCGAGGCGGCGTCGGTGGGCATATTGCCTCCATTCTGACATCTCGCGCCCCGCGGCCCGGGCTCAGCGCTGTCCCCGTCCTCTGTCCCTCGTGCGCGGTGCCGCGGCCGCCGGACGGCGACCGCGGCACCCGTTCTCAGGCGCGGCGGCGCACCAGCGCGGTGACCGCGACCCCGAGCGCGATCACGCCGAGCACGAGACCCGCCCCGCCGAGCCAGACGGCGGTCGGATCGGTGGCGGCAGCTGTCGGCGCAGCATCCGTCATCTCCGACTCCTCGTGATCGGCGGTGGCGGCGTCGTGGTGGTCCTCACCCTCAGTCGCGACGGTGCCGACCGCGACAACCGGTGCGGGCGATTCGGGCTCGGCGGCGCCTTCGGCGGCGACCTCGGTCCATGCCGTGGAGCCCTGGACGCATTGCTGCGTGACGGGGAAGGCCACGTCGGTGTCGGCGAGGGCGGCGTCGAAACGGGCGTCGAAGCTCACCTCGCCCTTGAGTCCCGACTCGACCGGCTGCGCGGCCGTGTAGGTGATGCGGCTGACGGTGCCGTTCGCGGCGACGTCACGGGCGATGCTCCAGCCGGCATCGATCACCGGGGTCACGTTGGTCACGCCCTCGGGGATGTCGATGACGAGCGCCGTGGTCGGCGACTCCTCGCAGCCGTGGCTGAAGGAGAACGTCAGCGTCGTGGACGCGTCGGCGGAGGCATCCTCCGGGGTGACGTGAATGTGGGCGGATGCCGCCAAGGGCAGGGCGACGGCGAGGACGGCGCCGGCGAGGACGCCGACGGTGAGACGGGCGCGGGTGCGCGGGGAAACAGTGGTCATGGTTCGCTTTCGTGTTCGCGGGCGAGCCCGCTCGCGCGCGCACGGGCGCGGATCGAGCAGGGTCGCCGAAAAGGGGATGCTGCGGCCGCAGCCGCAGAGAAAGCCGCGCTCAGGCGGCGGAGGGGACCGGAAGCGCTCGAGGCGGACCGCGCCGACCGAGCCCGGGCGGGAAGACCCGGGACGCGGGCGGACGCTCGGCGGGGACGGTGCGCACCGCCGCGCGGGGGCGCAGCACCGGGGCGTCTGCCGTCGAGGCCGCGCGGATGATCCACGCCCGGATCGCGGCGATCAGCGCCTGCCCGTGACGGACGAGGAGGATCGTCGCGAGAGCGGCCAGGACGTGCGCGAGCGTCATGTCGGCGTGCGCCGGAGCGGCAGCATCCGCCATCGCCCCCATCGAGGCCATCGCTGCCGCGCCGTGCACGTGCGGGCCGGTGGCGGCGCTCCAGCCCGGATCGCCGATGACGGTGAAGGCGGCGTGGAAGAGCGCCTGGCTCACCCCGACCGCGGCGGCCGTGCGCCAGAGCGAAGGCCGGGGAACGGCGAACGCGGTGGCGAAGGGCGTCGCAAGAGCGAACAGCACCAGGCAGAACATCGGCGACGGTGCGACACCGCCGCCGAGAGTGTGCGCGGTCGCGGCGATCAGCGTCGCCGTCGCGGCCAGGGCGCCGCCGCGACGAGCGCGCACCGCCCGACCGTTCATCGGGCCAGGATATCCCGGGGGATCGGCACAGCCCTGCCGTCGGGCACGCCCGTGCACGGCCGATTCAAAGACGGGCAGGGGTACCGTGTCGCTGTGACCGCCCTCGCCTTCCTCATCGGAGTCGTGCTGCTCGTCGTCGGCCTCGCCGTCTCGATCGCGCTGCACGAGATCGGGCACCTCGTGCCCGCGAAGCTCTTCGGCGTGCGCGTCGGGCAATACATGGTCGGTTTCGGTCCGACGCTGTGGTCGCGCAAGATCGGCGACACCGAGTACGGCGTCAAGGCGATCCCGCTCGGCGGTTACATCTCGATGGCGGGGATGTACCCGCCCTCGCCCGCGGAGACCGCAGGAAAGGGTCCGGGACGAGTGCGGCGGCTGTTCGCCACCATGGTGCAGGACGCCCGCGCCGCGAACGACGAGACGCTGGCCGGCGCCGACGACCGCGTCTTCTACAAACTGCCGGTCTACAAGCGCGTGATCATCATGCTGGGTGGCCCGGTGATGAACCTGCTCCTCGCCGTGGTGCTGTTCACCCTGCTCTTCAGCGGCATCGGCGTGCAGACCGCCACGACCACCGTCGCCTCGGTCAGTGAGTGCGTGATCCCCGCCGACGCCGGCCGCACCGACTGCACGCCCACCGATCCCGCGGCCCCCGCCGCCGAGGCCGGCGTGCTCCCGGGCGACGTGATCGTCTCGGTCGACGGCACCCCCGTCGCCACCTTCGCCGAGGCGAGCGCGATCATCCAGGAATCCCCGGGCCAGGCGCTGCCGCTCGTCATCTCGCGCGGTGGCGAGGAGCAGACGCTGTCGCTCACCCCCGCGCTCACCACACGCGCCGTCACCGACGACCTCGGCCGAGAGGTCACCGATGCCGACGGCGCCGTGCAGACGGAAGAGGTCGGTTTTGCGGGCGTGCGCTCGCAGGTGGCGCTCGTGCCCCAGCCCCTCTGGGCCGGACCCCAAGCTGCGGCCGACAACGTCGGCGCGGTCGCCGGCATCATGACCCAACTGCCGGTGCGCGTCTACGACACCGCGGTCGATCTCTTCACCGGCGCGGAGCGCGACCCGAACGGGCCGCTGAGCGTGGTCGGCGCCGGACGTCTGGCGGGCGAGGTCGCAGCGACCGATGCGCCGGTGATGGACCGTGTCGCCGGACTGCTCGGGCTGCTCGCCTCGTTGAACATCGCCCTGTTCGTATTCAACCTCATCCCGCTGCTGCCCCTCGACGGCGGCCACGTGGTCGTGGCGTTGTGGGACGGCATCAAGCGGATGTGGGCGAAGCTCGCGGGGCGCGTGGCGCGGCCGGTCGACGCGACCAAGCTCGTGCCGGTGACCTTCGTCGTGGTGATCCTGCTGGTCGGGATGGGCGGCATCCTAATCCTCGCCGACCTGTTCAACCCGGTCTCGATCCTCTGAGCCGTCCTCAGGCCAGGGCGTGGCCGACGAGACGTTCGAGCGTGCGCAAGCCGTCGCGCGAGAGGATCGATTCGAGGTGCCCCTGCACCGAGGCGAAGCCCGGGCCCCGCAGGGCGTAGACGTCGCCCGCAGCGTCCGACGCGATCTCGGCGTCGACAGCCCCGGCGCCGCCCGCGGGGATGCGAGCGGTGAAGGTGTTGTAGAAGCCGATCGAGGCGAGCTCGCCGAAGACGTCGACGGTTTTCTGCAGCCCCTGGTGCGGCCGCTCGAGCGGGGCGAGGTCGAGGCCCAGCCCGTCCGCGAGGATCTGGTGGCTCAGGCACACCGCCAGGAGCGGGCCGCCGCTCTCGCGCCGTCGCGCCACCACCTCGCGCATGCGGCGGATCCGGTCGTTCGTCTCGTCGCGCGGATCGCCCGGACCCGGCCCGGCGATGATCAGCTCAGCCTGATCGGCCTGCGCGTCGGTGATCTCCGACCACGGGGCGATGCTCACGCTCAGCCCGAGGTGGCGCAGCTGGTGGGCGAGCATCGTGGTGAACCGGTCTTCGGCATCCACGACGACGGCGGTGCGCCCGGCGAACGGGCCCGAGCCGTCGGGGTCCTGCGGATTCATCCAGAAGGGCGCGAGGCGGGCGTTGCGCGAGGTGAGCAGCGCGGCGATCTCGGGGTCGTCGCCCAGCGCGGGGCGCTCGGGCGTCGGCGCATCGGGGTCGACGGGCGGGGCGGATGCTGCGGTGTCGCGCGGGATCGCTCCGATCGCCCCGAGGATCCCGGCCGCCTTGCCGTGCGTCTCGCCGACCTCGCCGTCGGGGTCGGAATGACGCACGAGCGTCGCACCGACCGGAACCCGCAGCATCCCGTCGACCAGGTAGGCCGTGCGGATGAGGATGGGCGCGTCGAGGTCGTGGGAGGGGCCGGCCGCGCTCGGCGTACTCACCGGGGTGAAGAGGGCCGCGACGCCGGAGTAGTAGCCGCGCGGGGCACGCTCGTGCCGACGGATGACCGTGCAAGCGTTCTGCATGGGGGATCCGGTGACCGTGGGCGCGAACATCGTCTCGCGGAGGATGTCGCGCGGGTCGAGCGTGCTCCGCCCGCGCAGGACGTACTCGGTGTGGGTGAGTCGGGACATCTCCTTGAGGTGGGGCCCGGTGATGCGGCCGCCATCGGAGCAGACCGCGCTCATCATCTTGAGTTCCTCGTCGACGACCATGAAGAGTTCCTCGGTCTCCTTGGTCGATTCGAGGAAGCTCGTCAAGGTGGCCGCCGTCGCCCCGCCCGCGGGGTGTCGGAAGGTCCCCGAGATCGGGTTCATCGTCACCACGCCGCCCTGGGCGCTCACGTGGGCCTCGGGGCTGGCGCCGACGGCGACGAGACCGGGGGTGATCACGGCGAAGGTCCAATAGGCACCGCGTTCGTGCTCGAGCAGCGCTCGGAACCAGGTCAGCGCAGCCGTCCGCTCGTCCTCCGCGACGCGGGCGGTGAAGTCGCGGCGGATGACGAAGTTCGCTCCTTCGCCGCGGCCGATCTCGTCGGCGATCACGCGGCGGACGATGTCGGCGTAGTCCTCGTCGGAGATGTCGAACCCGGCATCCGCCAGCGAGACGGGCGCCGAGGGGAGAGCGGCGAGCACCTCCTCGCGTCCGACCGTCAGGTGCTCCTCGACGACGAGGCACCGCAGGGGTGCACCGTCGTCGTGGCACGCGAAGCCGCGCTCGCGCACCTGGCGGAAGGGCACGAGGGCGAGCACTTCGCGGTCGACTCCTGCCGCGTCGGTGAGCGGAATGTCGGCGAGGAGGTCCACATCGACGATGTCCCCGGTGAGGATCTCGACATGCGAGCCGTCACGGGCGATCAGCGCGAACGGCTCGGTGCCGGCAGCGAGTTCTCGCAGGCGGGTGAGGGGGGAAGGGCCGGTCATGAGGGGTCTTTCGTTGGAGGGGCGGTCGCCCAACGAAGAAGACCGCCCTCGGGGGACGGTCTGAAAGCGCGAACGCCACCGCCTAGAGGGTGGGCCACCAGGAGAGGTTCGCGGACATGGGCCGAAGTTACCACACCCCGTTTCGGGCCTCCTCGCAGACTGCCCGGCGTAGTGTGGAGACGTGCCCGCAGTCAATATCGGGATGCCCCGCATCCCCGAAGTACTTGCGCCCCGGCGTAAGAGCCGTCAGATCAAGGTCGGAAAGGTCCTCGTCGGTGGCAATGCCCCGGTGAGCGTCCAGTCGATGACCACGACCCCGACGACGAACATCAACGCGACCCTCCAGCAGATCGCCGAGCTGACCGCCTCCGGTTGCGAGATCGTGCGCGTCGCCGTGCCGTCCCAGGACGACGCCGACGTTCTGCACATCATCGCGAAGAAGAGCCAGATCCCGGTCATCGCGGACATTCACTTCCAGCCGAAGTACGTGTTCCAGGCGATCGACGCCGGGTGCGCGGCCGTTCGCGTCAACCCCGGCAACATCCGCAAGTTCGACGACCAGGTCGGCTCGATCGCCGCTGCCGCGAAGGCCGCGGGGGTGTCGCTGCGCATCGGTGTGAACGCCGGATCGCTCGACCCTCGACTGCTCGAGAAGTACGGCAAGGCGACACCGGAAGCGCTCGCCGAGAGCGCGCGCTGGGAGGCCAGCCTCTTCGAGGAGCACGACTTCCACGACTTCAAGATCTCGGTCAAGCACAACGACCCCGTGATCATGGTCAAGGCCTACCGTCTGCTCGCCCAGATGGGCGACTGGCCGCTGCACCTCGGCGTCACCGAGGCGGGCCCGGCGTTCCAGGGCACCATCAAATCGGCGACGGCGTTCGGCATCCTTCTCTCCGAAGGCATCGGCGACACCATCCGCGTCTCCCTCTCCGCGCCGCCGGCCGAAGAGGTCAAGGTCGGCCACCAGATCCTGCAGTCGCTGAACCTGCGTGAGCGCAAGCTCGAGATCGTGTCGTGCCCGTCGTGCGGCCGCGCGCAGGTCGATGTCTACACGCTCGCCGACGACGTCACCGAGGGTCTCAAGGACATGACCGTGCCGCTGCGCGTGGCCGTCATGGGCTGCGTCGTCAACGGCCCCGGTGAGGCTCGCGAGGCCGACCTGGGTGTCGCCTCCGGCAACGGCAAGGGGCAGATCTTCGTCAAGGGCCAGGTCATCAAGACCGTGCCCGAGTCGGAGATCGTCGCGACGCTCATCGAGGAGGCCAACCGCTTGGCCGACGAGATGGGCCCCGACGCCGCCCTCGGCACCGCCCAGGTCATCACCGCGTAACACGGTCGCTCTCCTCGAGCGCGAATGCACGTCGTGCACTCGAGCGGGTGGTGAGGTGCGATAGCGTTCGGGACCATGCCCGATGCGCCGTCGCCCGTGCCCTCCGCCCCACCCGCGTCGGTGTCGCTCTCGCGTCCGATCATCGCCGGGGTGGTCACCGCCCTGGTCGGATTCACCAGCACCTTCGCGGTCGTTCTCACGGGCCTTCGGGCGGTCGGTGCGACACCGGGCCAGGCTGCGAGCGGGCTGCTCGCCATCACGCTCACCGTGGGCATCGGGTGCATCGTGCTGGCGTCGCGCTACCGCATGCCGATCACCGTCGCCTGGTCGACCCCCGGTGTCGCACTGCTCGCAGCCACCGGCGCGGTCGAAGGCGGGTGGCCCGCCGCCGTCGGAGGATTCCTGGTCGCGGCCGTGCTCATCCTGCTCACCGCGCTCTTCCCGCCCATCGGCGCGCTCATCGCGCGGATTCCGCCCTCGATCGCCCAGGCGATGCTCGCCGGAGTGCTGCTGCCGCTGTGCGTCGCACCGTTCACGGGTCTCGTCGCCAACCCCTGGGACGTGGCGCCCGTCATCCTGGTGTGGCTCGTCTTCTCCCGCCTGCTGCCCCGCTGGGCCGTGCCGCTGGCATTCCTGGCAGCCACTGTCGTGGTCGCGATCGAGCTCGCCCGCACGGGTGCGGGCACGGATGCGGCCGCGCTGCTGCCGCGTATCGAGCTGACCGCTCCGACGTTCACGCTGGGTGCGGTGATCGGGATCGGCCTGCCCCTGTTCGTCGTCACGATGGCCTCGCAGAACGTGCCGGGCGTCGCCGTGATGCGCAGTTTCGGCTACGAGATCCCGTGGCGCCCGGCGATGCTCGTCACGGGCCTGGGCACCGCGGTCGCGGCGACGGCAGGGGGCCACGCGATGAACCTCGGCGCGATCAGCGCGGCCATCGCCGCCGGGCCCGACGCGCACCCCGATCCGAAACGCCGCTGGGTGTCGGGCGTCTCGGCCGGGTCGACCTATCTCGTGCTCGGCGCCCTCTCGGCCGCGTTCGCCGCTCTCGTGCTTCTCGCCCCGTTCGGCGTGATCGCGGCGGTCGCCGGGCTGGCGCTGTTCGGCGCCTTCGGCTCGGCCATCCAGCAGGCGATCGATGACCCGGGCGAGCGGCTGCCCGCGGTCGTGACGTTCCTCGTGGCGGCGTCGGGGATCGCCGTCTTCGGCATCAGCGCCGCGTTCTGGGCGCTCGCCGCCGGCCTCGTCGTGCGCGCCGTCCTCCACCTCGGACGCCGCTGACCCGCACTCTCGCCGCCGCGGCGTGGGTGGTGCGACGTTTGCACGACCGGTGGGGCTGGTGTGCACGAGAGGGGCGGGTGAGGCAGGGCCGGCCGGGTCGGCCGTGCAGACGCAGCACGCCCGACCACGCCGCGCCGGCTCCTCCCCAAGCGCCGGTGCGCGGGAGTTCTCCACGGGTCGGGGCCAGGCCCGTTGGGCCGGACGCGAGGGTCCCTACCTTCGTGCCATGGCAGCGAAACCTCAGGCAGGCAAACCCCAGGCAGAGAAACTCGGCGTGGTCTGCACCCACGTCCTGAACGACGAGCGGCCCGTCCTCCTGGTCGCCAACAGCAAGGGTGACATCGTGCTCACGTGCGGGGGCACGGACCACCGGTTCCCCGAGATCGAGGACTGGGCGATGGCTCACCCCTCGCATTTCGTCGGGCGCGACCCGGCGATGGGGATCGTCGGCGTGATCGCCGAAGGCGAGTGGGCGACGCGCTCGCGGGTCGGCGCGCCGTGGCAACGGGGCTTCGGTCCGGTGACCTGACCACTGCGTGAAATCGTCCGTGGCGGTGGGATGAACCTTTTGCCCGATCGCGGACACTACAGAGTGTGGATACAGACGACGCCGCGTTGTGGACGAGAGTCCGCGATGGAGACGATGCCGCCCTCGCCGCCCTGTTCGACCGGCACGAGGCGCGGCTGTTCCGCCATGCACGGCGCCTGCTCACATCGCGGGAGGATGCGAAGGATGCGGTGACCATCGCGTTCTTCGAACTGTGGCGCAAGCGCGCGACGGTACGGCTCGTCGACGGGTCGCCCCTCCCGTGGCTGCTCAACACCGTGGCGTTCAGCGCGCGCAACGTGGAGCGCTCCGGACGTCGGTACGCCGCCCTCCTCGACCGTGCCCCCGTGCGGGAGGAGCACCACCCCGGCGGCTACGACGAGAGCGGCATCCTCGCCGCCCTCAAGCGGCTGCCCGCGAAGGAGCAGAGCGTGATCGTCCTCACCGTGCTCGAGGGATACCCCGAGCGTGACGCCGCCGAAGCCCTCGGCATTCCCGTCGGGACCGTGAAGTCCCGCCTCGCGCGCGCCAAGGCGAAACTGCGCGACGAGATCACTTCCTTGGAGGCGTCATGGGCGTGAACGATGACCAGCTCTCCCCGGGGGAGCAGGACGAACTTCGGCAGCGATTGGTCCTGGGCGCGCGACGCATCAAGCCCGCCGGTGCCCACCGCCGCGCGATCGTCTCCACAACGGTCGCCGTTGCGGTGGTTGCGGCGCTGTCGGTCGGCGCGATCGGAGCAGCGAACTTCCTCCGACTGGGCAACGAGAGTGAGCCCGTCGCGACTCCCACACCGACTCCGAGCGCGACGCCGAGCGCGACGTCGTCCACGACGAGCTCCCCGAGGCCCACCCCGACGCCGACCCTCACGGAGCCGGCCCCCGTCCCCGCAGTACTGCCGTTCGGTGGCGACTGCGGCCAGGTGACCGGGCTGGATCAATCCGGGCTCGAGGCGGATGAGGGGCAAGCGATGCCTTACTTGTGGGATCTCACCAACCACGCCGCCTCAGCTGCCCTTCTCGGCGGGGTGACCTGCTCGTGGCCGTCCGACGACCCCGAGCTCGGGTACGCAGCGGTGAGCGTCTTCCCCGCTGCGGTCATCACCCCGGAGATCGCGGACAAGTGGACGGACACGACCTGTCGCGGAGCGTTCTACGTCTGCGAGACGGGTCGTTTCGTTGCCGACTTCTGGATCGGCGCTGGTCTCAGTCGGTCGGTGAGCGCTGAGACGGAGATGACCGAGGACGAGCGGACGGGGCTCGCAACCCGGCTGAACGCAATGATCGACGCCGTGGCAGCAAACACGTTGGGCGAGACCGCGCAGGCAGCGTCGCGCGAGGCCGGGTGGTGGACGGTTCCGCCATGCTCGTCGCTCGATGGGACTGTCTCGGCGAATGTCCCGGTCGCACTCGAGACGGGATTTCCCGGCGACGCTATTCCCGAGGGGATGGACTGGGAGACGCTCGTGGACGCGGGAGTCATGGACTGGTGTTCCTGGTACGGCTACGCCGGGCAGGACAGTGTCATCGTGGAGATCTACGAACAACCCGGCATTGGTGCCCCCACCACGGATGAGGTTGCGGCGACAGAGTTCCGACCAGCAGACGTTGTCGGGGCGGAGGAGGGCTGGATCTACCAGAATGCCGAGTCCCTCGACAGCTTCACCGTGGTGGCTGTCTCTGGACCCAATCGGTTGACCGTGCACTTCGCGGGCGCAGCGGACGAGCAGGCTGCTCGCGATCTCGCTGCCGCTCTCCTCGACGACCTGAACGCGCGGTGAGCGCCAGCATCCGTCGCCCGTAAACTCGGACCGTGGTCACACGTCTGTCGCACTTCTTCCTCCGTACGCTCCGCGAAGACCCGGCTGACGCCGAGGTCCCCAGCCATCGACTGCTCGTGCGCGCCGGGTACATCCGGCGCCAGGCGCCGGGCATCTTCGCCTGGCTGCCGCTGGGCCTGCGGGTGAAGGCCAAGATCGAGAACGTCATCCGCGAAGAGATGGCGAACGCGGGCGCCTACGAGGTGCACTTCCCGGCGCTGCTGCCGCGCGAGCCGTACGAGCTCACCGGCCGGTGGGAGGAGTACGGCGACGGCATGTTCCGCCTGCAGGACCGCAAGGGCGCCGACTACCTGCTCGCCCCCACCCACGAAGAGGTCTTCACCCTGCTGGTGAAGGACCTGTACTCCTCGTACAAGGACCTGCCGCTCACGATCTACCAGATCCAGGACAAGTACCGCGACGAGGCACGCCCGCGCGCGGGCCTCCTGCGCGGCCGCGAATTCACGATGAAGGACGCGTACTCGTTCGACGCGACCGACGCGGGGCTGGATGCTTCGTACCAGGCGCAGCGGGATGCCTACGAGCGCATCTTCCAGCGACTCGGACTCGAATACGTCATCGTCGCCGCCGACGCGGGGGCGATGGGCGGGTCGAAGTCGGAGGAGTTCCTGCACCCGACGGTGATCGGCGAAGACACCTTCGTGCGTTCGGAGGGCGGCTACGCCGCGAACGTCGAGGCCTTCACCACCGTCGTGCCCGACACCATCGCGTACGACGGCCTTCCGGCCCCGGTGATCTTCGATTCGCCGGACACGCCGACGATCCAGACGCTCGTCGATCACGCGAACGCGGTGCTCGACGGTGAGTACACCGCGGCCGACACCCTCAAGAACGTCGTGCTCGCCCTGACCCACCTCGACGGCTCACGCGAGGTCGTCGTGGTCGGTCTCCCCGGCGATCGTGACGTCGACGACAAGCGCGTCGAGGTCGCTTTCGCCCCCGCGGCCGTGGAGCCAGCCACCACGGAGGACTTCGAGAGCCACCCGCTGCTGGTCAAGGGCTACATCGGACCGTGGTCGGAGACCGGCGCGATCCTCGGAGAAGAGTCCGCCACCAGCATCCGCTACTTCCTGGATCCCCGCGTCGTCGACGGCACCTCCTGGATCACCGGCGCGAACGCCGACGACAAGCACGTGCATTCGCTGGTCGCCGGGCGTGATTTCGCGGCCGACGGCTTCGTGGAGGTCGCCACGGTGCGCGAAGGCGACCCGGCGCCCGACGGCTCGGGTCCGGTGACGCTCGCCCGTGGCATGGAGATCGGACACGTCTTCCAGCTCGGTCGCAAGTACGCCGAGGCGCTCGGACTCAAGGTGCTCGATGAGAACGGCAAGCTCGTCACGGTCACGATGGGCTCCTACGGGATCGGCGTCACGCGCATCCTCGCGAACATCGCCGAACTCAACAACGACGACAAGGGACTCATCTGGCCCGCGTCGGTGGCGCCGTTCGACGTCCACGTCGTAGCGACGGGGCGGGATGCTGCCGCCTTCGAGCTGGCGGAGACGCTGTCGGCCGATCTCGACGCGGCCGGTCTCGACGTGCTCTACGACGATCGACCCAAGGTCTCGCCCGGCGTCAAGTTCGGCGACGCCGAGCTGGTCGGGGTGCCGCAGATCGTCATCGTCGGACGGGGCGCCGCCACGGGCGAGGTCGAGCTCTGGGATCGCCGCACCGGTGACCGCGAGGTCGTACCCGCCGCCGAAGCGGTCGCGCGCCTGACCGCCTGACGCGGCGCCGGGTCTCCGCCCGCGCAGCGCCTCTCGGAGGTAGCGTGGGTGGATGTTCACGGCTCCTCGTCTTCCGCTCGCGGACGGTCGCAGCATCCCTCAGCTCGGTGTCGGTACCTACAAGGTGCCGGCCGACGTCACCGCCGATCTGGTCGCAGGGGCGCTCGCCGACGGGTACCGTCACGTCGACACCGCCGCCCTCTACGGCAACGAGCGGGAGGTGGGGGAGGGGATCCGCGCGAGCGGCCTCGACCGAGACGACGTCTTCGTGACCACCAAGGTGTGGAACGAGGATCAGGGCTACGACGAGACGCTGCGCGCGTTCGATGCGAGCCTGTCGCACCTCGGGATGGACGAGGTCGATCTCTACCTCATCCACTGGCCGATCCCGAGCCAGGACCGCTACCTCCAGACCTGGCGAGCCCTCATCCGTCTGAACGAGGACGGCCGCGCCCGCTCGATCGGGGTGAGCAATTTCCTCCCGCACCACATCGACCGCCTCGTCGCGGAAACCGGGGTCACCCCGGTGGTCAACCAGGTCGAGTTGCACCCCCGGTTTCCCCAGCGCCACCTGCAGCAGTGGGACACCGCTCATGGCATCGTCACCGAGGCGTGGGCTCCGCTCGCACGCGGTGGGTTGCTCGATGAACCCGTGCTGCGGCGCATCGGTGCCCGCTACGGCAAGACGCCCGCCCAGGTCGTGATCCGCTGGCACCTCGATCGGGGGATCGTGCTGTTTCCGAAGTCCACGTCTCCCGCACGCCTGCGCGAGAACGGCGACGTGTTCGATTTCTCGCTCGACGCGTCGGACGACGAAGCCATCGCGCGTCTGGAGACGGGCGAGCGCACCGGGCGCGACCCCGACCTCGACTGAGCGGACTCAGCCGTCGATCCGCGCGTAGCGAGCGCGGATGACCGTGAAGATCCCGTACGCGATGAACCCGATCCCCACGGCCGCGCCGATCCAGCGGCCCGCGGGGGCGGCGAGCAGGGCGCTGACAGCACCGTCCAGACCGCCCGCCGCCGAAGGGTCGACCGTGACGGCCGCCGTCATGATCAGTACCCCGACGGTGGCGAGGGCGATGCCCTTCGCGACGTAGCCGATCGCGCCGAGCGCCACGAACGCGGTACCGGCGCTGCCCCGGGGAGTGGTGACCTTCTTGCGGAACGACCGGCGCAGCCCCATCACGACGAACGCGATCCCGATCGCTCCGATCACAGCGGCGACGATACCGAGCAGCACCTGTCCGCCGGGGAGTGCCAGCACGCTTCCGCTCGCGTTCTGAGCGTTCTGCTCGCTCTGCGGACGCGCGCCGAGGGCGACGGATGCCGCGACCCCGCCGACCGCGAAGTACGCGATCGCTTGACCGCCGTTGCTCGCGGCGGACTTCAGCCGATCGCCGGTGTCGGAGCCACGGGAGGCGAGGGCCTGCAGTGCGCGCCAGAGGCCGAGGGCCCAGAGTCCGATCGCGCAGGCCCACAGCGCGACGGCGCCGAACGGTGCCGAGGCGAGCGCCTCGAACGCGCCGGCCTGATCGGGTTGACCGCCGCCCCCGAAGGCCACGGCGAGCACGATGGTCCCGAGCAGGATGTGCACGACGCCGTTGGCGACGAAGCCGACGCGAGCGAGGACGAGAAGGCGACGAGAGGACGTGGCGGAGCGGGCAGCGGATCGGGGGGACGACGGCATCCCGCCACGCTAACGGGTGCCCGGGGCGCCATGGCGCACCTCGCCGCCCCGTCGGGCGTCCGGTAACGTAGGGGGAATGCCGACGCGCGTACGCGCCGGCCAGAGCTGAATACGGAGGGTGACGATGGATATCGATCTCGGACTGTTGAAGACGGTCGAACGCGAGAAGGAAATCCCCTTCGACGAACTGATCCGCATCATCGAGCAGGCGATTCTGACCGCCTACGCCCGACACGTCTCCGACACCGGAGAAATGCCCCAGGGCGCGCGCGTCGAACTGGATCGCAAGACCGGTCATGTCTCGATCTACACCGCGCTCCTCGACGACGAGGACGTGGTCATCGGCGAAGAGGAGCAGCAGCCGGAGGACTTCGGGCGCATCGCCGCCTTCGCCGCGAAGCAGGTCATCAGCCAGCGACTCCGCGACATCGCGGACGACGCGGTGCTGGGGGAGTTCAAGGGCAAGGAAGGCGACATCGTCGCCGGCGTCGTGCAGCAGGGTCCGAACCCGCGCATGGTGCACGTCGACCTCGGCACGATCGAGGCGATCCTCCCGCCCGAAGAGCAGGTTCCCGGCGAGAGCTACACGCACGGATCCCGACTGCGCGTTTACGTGACGTCGGTGTCGAAGGGCACCAAGGGACCGTCGATCACGGTCTCGCGCACCCACCCGGGCCTCGTCCGCAAGCTCTTCGCCCTCGAGGTTCCCGAGATCGCGTCGGGTCTCGTGGAGATCGTCGCTCTGGCCCGTGAAGCCGGACACCGCTCGAAGGTGGCCGTGAAGGCGAACGACCCGTCGATCAACGCCAAGGGCGCCTGCATCGGCGAACTCGGGCGACGGGTGCGCGCGGTGACCGAGGAACTCGGCGGCGAGAAGATCGACATCATCGATTACGACCCGGAGTTGGCGGCCTTCGTCGGCAACGCCCTGTCGCCCGCCAAAGTCACCTCCAGCTTCGTGCTCGACGCCTCCACCAAAGCGGTGCGCGCCCTCGTCCCCGACTATCAGCTCTCCCTCGCCATCGGAAAGGAAGGTCAGAACGCCCGCCTCGCTGCAAAGCTCACGGGCGCCAAGATCGACATCCAGCCCGACAGCGTCATGGAAGAGAGCTGAGCGCAACCGTCCGCCAATCGCGACGCGCCCGAGGTGTAGAATGGAACCGGTACGAACGTGCGTCGGATGTCGCACGCGTGCACCCCGTTCCGCCCTCCTCAGGGTGGTGGCAGCAGATTCGGTCCTCGTCCGCGATGACCGGGCCGTCTTGCCAGGGCGTGGCGCGTGGGTGCATGAGACGAGCGAGTGCGTGACCGCCGCGCTGCGGCGCCGCGCTTTCGTACGAGCACTACGTGTGTCAGGCCCGCTTGATACGCAGACCTTCGAAGAATCCCTCCAGCGAAAAGGCTGAACGGCTATGGACTCAAAGTGAACGGCTCGAAATGAGCTCCGTCCGCATCTAATGGTCTGCCCTGTCCGGGGTAGGCCCCCCGAACAGGAGAATTGTGGCAAAACCACGCGTACACGAGATCGCTTCCGAACTCGGCGTAGACAGCAAGATCGCCCTCGCGAAGCTCAAGGAGCTCGGCGAGTTCGTCAAGAGCCCGTCCTCGACGATCGAGCCCCCGGTAGCTCGTAAGCTCCGCGCGGCCCTCGAGGCCGACGGCTCCATCGTCACCGGTGGCGCAGCCGCCGGCGGCTCCGCCCCGTCGCGCCCGGCCGGTCGCCCCGGTCCGGCACGCCCGGCGACGTCCGCAGCCCGCCCGGGCCCCGCGGCTCGCCCCGGCCCGGCGCCCAAGCCGGCCCCCGCGGCCCCGGTCGCCGAGACCCCGGCGGCGCCCGAGCCCGCCGCTCCCGCGACGCCCGAGGTCGCTGCTCCCGCAGCATCCACCCCGGCGCCGTCCGCTCCCGCAGCAGATGCCCCCGCCGCTCCCGCGTCCGATGCGGCCGCGCCGGGCTCAGCCGCTACTCCGGCGCCTCCGCGTCCGGGTGGCGCAGCACCCCGTCCGGGCAACAACCCGTTCGCCTCGAGCCAGGGCATGGGTCAGCGTCCTGCTGGTCCTCGTCCCGGCAACAACCCCTTCGCTTCGGCTCAGGGCATGGGCCAGCGCCCGAGCCCGACGCCCGGCAACATCCCGCGCCCGCAGGCTCCGCGTCCCGGTGCACCCCGTCCGGGTGCCCCGCGTCCCGGCGGTCCCGGTCGTCCCGGTGGCGCAGGTCGCCCGGGCGGCGCACCGTTCCAGCAGCGTCCCGGCGGTCCCGGTCGTCCCGGCGGCGCCGGTGGCGGCTTCCAGCGCCCCGGCGGCGGTGCTCCCGGCGCTCCGGGCGGCGGCGGTTTCGCCGGTCGCCCCGGTGGTGGTGGCGGTCGTGGCCGTGGTCCCGGCGGAGGTACCGCAGGTGCCTTCGGTAAGGGTGGCGGCAAGTCGAAGCAGCGGAAGTCCCGTAGGGCCAAGCGCCAGGAATTCGAAATGCGGTCAGCGCCCGTCGTCGGTGGCGTCAACGTCACCAAGGGCAACGGCGAGATCATCCGCATGCGTCGTGGCGCGTCGATCTCCGACTTCGCCGACAAGATCGAGGCCCTGACCGGTTACACCGTTCAGCCCGGCACGCTCGTCACCATCCTGTTCAACCTGGGTGAGATGGCGACCGCGACCGAATCGCTCGACGAGGCCACCTTCGAGGTCCTCGGCGGCGAGCTCGGCTACAACATCCAGATGGTCTCGCCCGAGGACGAGGACAAAGAGCTCCTCGAGGGCTTCGGCCTGGACCTGGATGCTGAACTCGAGGCCGAGAGCGAAGACGACCTCGAGATCCGTCCGCCGGTCGTGACGGTCATGGGTCACGTCGACCACGGTAAGACCCGACTGCTCGACGCGATCCGCAAGACCAACGTGGTCGCCGGCGAGGCCGGTGGCATCACGCAGCACATCGGTGCGTACCAGGTCTGGACCGAGCACGAGGGCATCGAGCGCGCGATCACCTTCATCGACACCCCGGGTCACGAGGCGTTCACCGCCATGCGAGCCCGTGGTGCCCAGGTGACCGACCTCGCGATCCTCGTGGTCGCCGCCGACGACGGCATCATGCCCCAGACGGTGGAAGCCCTCAACCACGCCCAGGCGGCCAATGTGCCGATCGTGGTCGCGGTCAACAAGATCGACAAGGCGGATGCCAACCCGGCGAAGGTGCGTCAGCAGCTCACCGAGTACGGCCTGGTCGCCGAGGAGTACGGCGGAGACGTCATGTTCGTCGACGTATCGGCGCGCAACGACATCGGCATCCAGGACCTCCTGGACGCGGTGCTGCTCACCGCCGACGCGGGCCTCGACCTCACGGCGAACCCGAACAAGGCCGCCCGCGGTGTCGCGATCGAAGCGAAGCTCGACAAGGGTCGCGGTTCGGTCGCCACGGTGCTCATCCAGTCCGGAACGCTCCGGGTCGGAGACGCGATCGTCGCCGGTACGGCGTACGGACGCGTTCGCGCCATGGCCGACGAGAACGGCGACGCCGTGCTCGAAGCGTGGCCGTCGCGCCCCGTTCAGGTGCAGGGTCTCAACTCGGTGCCTCGCGCCGGTGACACCTTCATCGTGACCGAGGAAGACCGCCTCGCGCGTCAGATCGCTGAGAAGCGTGAAGCCGCCGAGCGCAACGCCCAGCTGGCCAAGGCCCGCAAGCGCATCTCGCTCGAAGACTTCACCCGCGCTCTTCAGGAGGGCAAGGTCGAGTCGCTCAACCTCATCATCAAGGGCGACGTGTCGGGTGCCGTCGAGGCGCTCGAGGAGTCGTTGCTCAAGATCGAGGTGGACGACAGCGTGCAGCTGCGCATCATCCACCGCGGCGTCGGTGCCATCACCGAGTCGGATGTGAACCTGGCGACGATCGACAACGCGATCATCATCGGGTTCAACGTCCGCCCCGACACGAAGGCCCGTGAGCGCGCCGCCCGCGAGGGCGTCGACACGCGGTTCTACTCGGTCATCTACAACGCGATCGACGACGTCGAGCAGTCGCTCAAGGGCCTGCTCAAGCCGGAGTTCGAAGAGGTCCAGTCGGGTGTCGCCGAGATCCGCGAGGTGTTCCGCTCCTCCAAGGTCGGCAACATCGCCGGTGTCATCGTGCGATCGGGAACGATCACGCGCAACGCCAAGGCGCGGGTCATCCGCGACGGCGTCGTCATCGCGGACGGACTCGCGATCGAGTCGCTGCGCCGCTTCAAGGACGACGTCACCGAGGTGCGGACGGACTTCGAGGCCGGTATCGGTCTCGGCAAGTTCAACGACATCCAGATCGGTGACGAGATCGAGACGACCGAGATGGTGGAGAAGCCGCGAGGCTGAGCCACCCTCTTACCGGCTCCGGTTCAGGGTGTCCCGACTCCGCAAGAGCGGGGCCCCTACCCCGATTGCTCCGTCGGGACACCCTGAACCTCGCCTGGTCGTGGATTGTCTCCTCCATCACGGTGGAGGAAGGAAGAAGAAGAAGAGATGGCTAACGAACGGCAAGCACGACTCGGCGACCGCATCCGCGTCCTCATCGCGGAGCGCCTCGAGAAGGGCCTCCGCGACCCGCGCCTCGGTTTCGTCACGATCACCGACGTGCGCGTCACCGGTGATCTGCAGCACGCGTCCGTGTTCTACACGGTGCTCGGCACCCCCGAGGAACGCGCCGACACGGCTGCGGCCCTGAAAGCGGCGACCGGGATGCTGCGCTCAGAGGTCGGTAAGCAGCTCTCGGTGCGGTTGACCCCGTCGCTGGAGTTCATCCCCGACGCGATCCCCGAGAACGCCGACCACATCGCCCACCTGCTGCGCGAAGCGCGCGAGCGCGACGCCTCCGTGGCGGGCCTCGCCGCGGGAGCCGTCTACGCCGGGGACGCCGACCCGTACGTCAAGCCTCGCGAGTTCGAGGACGACGAAGAGGCCTGAGCGCCCAGCATCCGCACCACCCCTGTTCCCCTGTCACGAAACGCGAGTAGCACTCGCACTTCGTGACAGGGAACGTGCGTTTCAGCCTCGTGCGCGGCGGTCAGGTGCGGGGGAGGTGGATGACACCGTCGGATGCTTCCGCGAGGCCGTCGGCGATGAGGGAGTCGATGGCCCGATCGCGCTGATGCGGGTCGGGCCAGTCGGCCAGGAGAGCAGCGAGCGGAACGGGGGAGGGCGCCGTGTCCCGCAGCATCCGCAGCACCGCACCGCGGGCCTGCCGGTCGCTGCCCTCGTACCGGGCCTGCCGCTTGCGGGTGTCGCCGGTGTCGGGATACCCGAGCTCGCGCCAGCGGCACTGCTCGGCGAGCGGGCACACTTGGCAGCGCGGCGAACGAGCGGTGCAGACGGTCGCGCCGAGCTCCATGGTGGCGGCGTTCACCACGGCGGCCGCCGCGATGTCGTCGGGCAGGATCGCCGCCATGTCGGCGAGGTCGCGCCGGGACGGTGCGCCCGGTTGCGCCCGGCCCCCGATCGCCCGCGCCAGCACCCGCCGCGTATTGGTGTCCACGACGGGATGGTGGTCTCCGTACGCGAACACCGCGACGGCGCGCGCCGTGTAGTCGCCGATCCCGGAGAGGGCGAGGAGGTCGTCGACGGCGCGGGGGACCACGCCGCCGTGCACGTCGCGGATCTGCACCGCCGCTCGGTGCAACCAGAGCGCCCGGCGCGGATAGCCCAGGTTCGCCCATTGCCGGACGGCCTCAGCCGGCGGCTCCGCCGCCAGCGCTGCGGGGGTGGGCCACCGCTCCAGCCACGCCTCGAGGTGGGGGATCGCTCGCGCCACCGGCGTCTGCTGCAGCATGAATTCGCTCACCAGCGTGCCCCACGCGCCGAAACCCGGGCGACGCCAGGGCAGATCGCGCGCGTGTTCGCCGTACCACCGCTGCAGCGCAGGGGCGAGGTCGGGCATCGCTCCAGCGTACGGTGCACGCGTCGTACGCTGGAACGATGGCGCCTCCGACCGATACCGCAGACACCCTGTTGCACGAACTGCGCGACGAGGTACGCCAGCACTACCCCTCGGGCCGCGTCATCATCGGTGTCGACGGGGTCGACGGCGCCGGCAAGACGCGCTTCGCCGAGGCGCTCGCCCGGGTGTTCGCCGAGGACGGCAGCGCGGTGTTCACCGCATCCATCGACGACTTCCATCGTCCGCGCGCCGAACGCTACGCCCGCGGACGCGATTCGCCGCAGGGCTTCTACCTCGACTCCTACGACGACGGCGCGTTCCGCCGCCTGCTGATCGAACCGTTCCGCTCGCGTTCCGGCCCGTTCCGCACGGCCGCGTTCGACCTCGACCGCGATGAACCGGTGACCGCGGAGGCGCAGGATGCGCCCGCCGACGCCGTGCTGATCGTCGATGGCATCTTCCTGCACCGCCCCGAGCTGCGCGGCATCTGGAACTGGTCGCTCTGGCTGCACGTGCCCGCCTCGATCGCGGCCGCGCGCCTGGCGGAGCGCGACGGTGCCGACCCCGACCCCGAGGCCGAGTCGAACGCGCGCTACCGGGGCGGCCAGGCCCTGTACGCGCGCGAAGCCGACCCGCGCACGGCGGCCTCCGCGATCGTGGACAACTCCTTCCCCGATGCGCCGGTGCGCATCTTCGGAGACTTCTGCTGATGCCCGCCGGGGGGATGCTGCTCGTCGACAAGCCCGCGGGGATCACGAGCCACGACGTCGTCTCGCGTGCCCGCAAGGCGCGCAACACCCGCAAGATCGGCCACGCCGGCACCCTCGACCCGATGGCGACGGGTCTGCTCGTGCTCGGCGTCGACGCCGCTACGCGCCTGTTGACCTTCATCGTCGGCGCGGACAAGACCTACACCGCCACTCTGGCACTGGGAGCGACGACCGACACCGACGACGCGGACGGCGAGATCGTGGAGCGCGCCGCGCCCGAGCGGGTCGACGCCGTCGACGATGCGCTGATCGATGCGGGCATCGCCGCCTTGACGGGGGAGATCTCCCAGGTGCCGACCACCGTGTCGGCCATCAAGGTGAACGGCCGACGCGCCTACGACCTGGCGCGCGCTGGCGTCGAGGTGCAACTCGCGTCCCGCGACGTGGTGGTGTCGCGATTCGAGGTCGTCGAACGGCGACGCGTGAACGAGATGATCGAACTCGACGTCACCGTCGACGTCTCCAGCGGCACCTACGTGCGCGCCCTCGCCCGGGATCTCGGCGAGGCGCTGGGAATCGGCGGTCACCTGACCGCCCTTCGGCGAACGAGGATCGGGCCGTTCTCCGTGACGGATGCTGTCACCCTCGACGGCCTCGCGGCGGCGCCGTTGCTCAGCCCCGCCGAGGTGGGCACCATCGTGCTGGGCGCGCTGCACGTCACCGAGGTCGAGGCGGCTGACCTCCGCGAGGGCCGACGGCTGCTGGGCGCAGCGACCAGACTCGCAACGCCCCGCGCGGCCGCGATCGACCCGGACGGCGTGATGATCGGCGTGGTCGAGCGGCGCGGGAAAGACGTCAAGAGCGTGATGAACCTTCCGACGGGGGCCGCGGCATGATCTTCTGGTTCACGATCGTGCAGATCGTGGTGGCGTGCGCTGCCGCCCTCCTCGCCTTGATCGCCGGACTCGCCGGGCGCCGGCCCGGAGACGTGACGGTCGGCGGCCTCGCCCTCATCGAGGTGCTGCTGATCGGTCAGATCGTCGTGGCGATCGTCTCGCCCTTCGCCGGCAACCCCCCGACCGGGAGCGCCCTGGAGTTCTGGGTGTACCTCGTCTCCGCAGCCCTGATCCCCCCGGCGGGCGTGGCCTGGGCGCTCGTGGAACGCAGCCGCTGGAGCACCGTGGTGATGGGGATCGCCGCGGCATCCGTCGCGATCATGGTGTGGCGGATGAACGTGATCTGGACCGTGCAGCTGGCGTGACCCGGCGGCCCCGCGTCCAGCCGATCTAAGATTGACGGGACATGGCACCCCCCAAGCAATCGATCACCGGCGTCGGCCGGGTGCTCGTCGTCGTCTACGCGATCCTGGCCCTCGCGGCGACCGGGCGGTCGCTCGTTCAGATCGTGCTGCGCTTCGATTCCGCCCCGCTGGCCTTCACTCTGTCCGCGGTTTCGGCCGCGGTCTACATCGTCGCGACGCTCGCGCTCGTGTTCTCCGCGTCCCGCTTCTGGTACGCCGTGGCGTGGGGCGCCATCTCCTTCGAACTGATCGGGGTGCTGGTGGTGGGCGTGTTCAGCCTCGTCCGCCACGACCTGTTCCCCGAAGAGACCGTCTGGTCGTGGTTCGGCTCGGGCTACGTCTTCATCCCCCTCGTACTGCCGTTCGTGGGGATCTGGTGGCTCGTGACGCACCGACCCGGACACGAGGCAGCGGTCGCCGTCACCGAGCCCCGCGAGAGGTCGTCCTGGTGATCACATTCCGCGACCCCGCCGAGATCCCCGCCGGTTTCGGCCCCTCGGTCGTCGCGATCGGCAAGTTCGACGGTGTCCACGTCGGGCACCGGGCCGTCATCGACCGGGCCAAGGTGGATGCTGCCGCCACGGGCGCGCGGGTCGTCGCCGTCACCTTCGACCGCAACCCGCTGAGTGTGCTGCGCCCCGAGCTCTGCCCGCCCTCGCTGGTGGGAGTGGACCAGAAGATTGCGCTCCTGGAGCGCGCGGGCGTCGACGCGACGCTGGTGCTGACCTTCGACGAGCGCCTCGCCTCCCTCGACGCGCAGGAGTTCGTCAGCCACGTGCTGGTGGGCGCTCTGGGGGTTCGCACCGTCCTGGTCGGGCGCGACTTCCGCTTCGGTCGCGGCGGAGCCGGCGATGCCGCCCTGCTGAGCTCGATGGGGGCGGATTTCGGGTTCACGGTCGACGTCGTCGACGACGTGCGAGCCGTCGAGTCCGATCGGCGCGTCTCCTCCACCTGGATCAGGGAACTGCTCGAGGCGGGAGACGTCTCAGGCGCCGCCAAGCTGCTGGGCAGCACGCCGTCGGTCTGGGGCGAGGTCGTGCACGGCCTGAAGCGGGGCCGAGAACTGGGGTACCCGACAGCCAATCTGTCGCCCGAAGCGGAAGGTTTCATCCCCGCCGACGGTGTGTACGCGGGGTGGCTCATCGACGAGGGATCAGCGGACGGCCTCCGACCGGGCACCCGGTACGCCGCGGCGATCAGTGTCGGGCGCAACCCCACGTTCGACGACGTCGAAGCGCGTCAGGTCGAGGCGTACGTCCTCGACGAGGACGATCTCGACCTCTACGGGCACCGAGTGCAGGTGCGCTTCGTCGAACGCATCCGCGGCATGGTGGCCTTCGAAGGCGTCGACGCGCTGACGGCCCAGATGGCCGACGACGTCGAGCGTGTACGCGGCGTTCTCACCGCGACCTGAGAGCTCCGACCGGGGGCGTCAGTACGACGCGGTGTCGGTGGCGCCGGTGGGACCCTCGCCGGCCGCGATCGCTCGCGCCTCACCCAGGATCGTGGCGCTCGCGCTCGTTCCGAGGCGCGAGGCGCCCGCCTCGATCATCGCGAGAGCCGCAGCGAGGTTGCGCACCCCGCCCGAGGCCTTGACCTGCACCGCGGGGCTGACGTTCGCCCGCATGATGCGCACGTGCTCGACGGTGGCGCCGCCGCCGCCGAAACCGGTGGAGGTCTTGACGAAGGCGGCGCCTCCCGCCTCCGTCAGCCGGCTGCCGCGGGCGATGAGATCCTCATCGAGGTAGGAGGTCTCGAGGATGACCTTCGTCACGCGGCCGTCCGCAGCATCCACCACAGCCCGGATGTCGTCGACGACGGCATCGTCGAAACCCGACCGCAGGAAGCCGATGTTCACGACCATGTCGACTTCGCTCGCGCCGTCCTGGAGGGCCCGGGCGACCTCAGCGGTCTTCGCGGCCGTGGAGGTGGTGCCGTGCGGGAAGCCGATCACGGTGCCGACGGCGACGCCGCTGCCGTCGAGCCGGCGCACCGCGTAGGCGATGTCGGAGGGGCGGACGCACACACTGAAAACGCCCCACTCGGCGGCGATGTCGAGATCGACATCGACCTCGGCCCGGGTCAATTCGGGCTTCAGGATGGCGTGATCGATGGTGGCAGCGAGCTCGCGCTCGGACAGGGTCGACATGCCGTCCAGCCTACGCGTGCCGCGGGTTTCGGATCCCGAGGAGCGAGATCACCCCGCCCGCCGCCATGAGGATCGCGGTGACGACGGCCGCCCGGTAGAAGCCGTCGAGGTCCAGCGACCCGCCGGCGATGACGGCCACCATGGCGATCGCGATGAGGCCCGCGACACGGGAGACCGCGTTGTTCACCGCCGAGGCGATGCCGGACTGCTCGATGTCGATGGCGCCCAGGATCGCCGAGGTGAGGGGCGAGACGGTGATCGTGAGTCCGAAGCCGAAGACGAGCACTCCCGGAAGCACCTGGGTCCAGTAGTCGAAGTCCGGGCGCACCAAGAGCAGGAGCAGGGCGCCGACCGCCATCAGCAGAGGACCGACGGTCATGAAGAGCCGCGGACCCCAGCGGCCGGCGAGGGCGCCTACCCGCGAGCTCAGCAGGATCATCAGGATCGTGCTCGGGAGGGAGGCGAGCCCTGCCTCGGTCGCGCCCAGTCCCGCGCCCTGCTGGAGGTAGACGCTGACGACGAACCCGTTGAGCGACAACGCGCCGTAGATGAACGCGGTCGCCAGGTTGCCGGTCCAGAAGTTGCGCGCGCGGAACAGCCCGAGCGGCATCATGGGGTCTTTCGCGAACCGCTCGCGCACGAGGAACCCGGCGAAGGAGAGAAGTCCGATCGTCATCGATCCCCAGATGATCGGGGAGCCCCAGCCGAGGCGGGACTGCTCGATCAGGGCGAAGACCGAACCACCGAGTCCGACCGTGCAGAGGATCGCCCCCCAGAGGTCGACGCGCGCACCCTCTCGGCGGTGGTCGGGGTGGTGCAGTACGTGCAGCAGCCAGAGGGTCAACAGGATCGGCGGGATGTTGATGAAGAACACCAGGCGCCACGACAACAGGTCCACGAACAGCCCGCCGATGAGGGGACCGGCGATCATGGCGACCGTCGTCGCGCCCGTCCACACCCCGATCGCCTTGGCCTGGGACGGTCCGCGGAAGTTCGCCGTGATCAGGGCGAGTGAGCTCGGCACGAGCAGCGCCCCGGCCACGCCCTGGAGGGCGCGCATGACGATGAGGAATTCGGGGGTGGGTGCCAGGCCGATCGCGATCGAGGTGACGGCGAACCCGATCAGTCCGATGCGCAGCACGAGGAGTCGCCCGAGCACGTCGCTCAGCGAGCCGGCGACGAGGATGAGGGCGCCGAGGGTGATGAGGTAGGCGTCGACGACCCACTGCTGGGTGGTGAGGCCCCCGCCCAGATCGCGGGAGATGGCGGGGAGCGCCACGTTGACCACGGTGCCGTCGAGGAAGGAGACGAACGACGCCAGGATCGCGATGGTCAGCACGAGTCGCTGATCACGGGTCGTCGTCGTCGTTGTTGCGGCCATGGACCCCACTGTAGGACGCGGTGCACCCCCGGCGGGAGGAGCCTGGGGGGCCCGGACAGGAATACCCCTGGGGGGTATGCTGTTCTCACGGCCGAGGAGGCTCTCATGAGCAAAGGCATCATCACCGACGGCGTTCAGGACTCGACGCGCACGGGTGTCCTCGAGATCGAGGGGATGACGTGCGCGAGTTGCGTGGCGCGCGTCGAGAAGAAGCTGCGGGGCGTCGAGGGTGTCGAGGCCGCCGTGAACCTCGCCACGGAGTCCGCGCGCGTCGTGTACCCCGATTCGCTCGACCCGGAACGCCTCGTTGCGGCGGTGCGCACCGCGGGCTATGACGCCCGGCTGCGCGTGGAGCACCAGCACCACGAGGCTTCCGGCGGTCACGTCCACGAGAGTGAGGATGCCGCCGGGTCCACCCCGCTCCGCACCCGTCTCCTGGTGACCCTCGCCCTCGCGATCCCGGTCGTCGCCCTCGGCATGATCCCTGCCCTGCAGTTCCCCGGGTGGCAGTGGGTGTCCTTCGCTCTGGCGACGCCGATCCTGTTCTGGGGCGGATGGCCGTTCCACCGCGCCACGCTGCGCAACGCCCGCCACGGTGCAGCGACCATGGACACCCTCATCACGCTCGGTACGTTCGCCGCGTACCTCTGGAGCACGTGGGCGTTGTTCTTCGGATCGGCGGGGGAGATCGGACTGCGTCACGACGTCGTGCTGTTCGGCCCCGTTCACGACGCCACCGCGCTCGTGTACTTCGAGGTGGTTGCAGCCGTCACGGTCTTCCTCCTGCTCGGTCGGTTCGTGGAGCAGCGCTCCACCCGACGCGCGGGCGCAGCTCTGCGTTCGCTCATGGAGCTCGGCGCGAAAGAGGTCGAACTCACCGACGGCACCACGGTGCCGATCGGCGACCTCGCCGCCGGTGATCTCTTCGTCGTCCGACCCGGCGGCCGACTCGCCGCCGACGGGATCGTCGTGGAAGGCACCGCGTCGATCGATCAGAGCATGGTGACCGGCGAGTCCGTGCCGGTCGATGTGGAGGCGGGCGCGTCCGTCACCGGCGGCACCCTCGCCGCGGGCGGACGCCTGGTCGTTCGCGCGACCTCCGTCGGGGCCGACACCCGCCTCGCGCACATCGCCCGCCTGGTCGAAGAGGCACAACTGGGAAAGAGCCGCGTCCAGCGCCTCGCCGACCGCATCTCCGCCGTTTTCGTGCCCATCGTCATCGTCCTGGCCGTCGCCACGCTCGTCGGGTGGCTGCTCGCGGGTCAGCCGATTGCCGCCGGGTTCACCGCGGCCGTCGCGGTGCTGATCATCGCGTGCCCGTGCGCCCTCGGACTCGCGACACCGATCGCGATCCTCGTTGGCACCGGGCGTGCGGCGCAGCTCGGGGTGCTGGTCACCGGCCCCGAGGCGCTGGAAGCCGCCGAGCACGTCGACACCGTCGTGCTGGACAAGACCGGAACGCTCACCCGCGGCGCCATGTCGCTCGTTCGCGTCGTCACGGATGAGGGGACGGATGCTGTCGATGCGACGCGTATCGCCGCCGCCCTCGAACGCGGCTCCGAGCACCCGATCGCCCGCGCGATCGCCGCCGCGGCAGGCCCCGGCACGCCGGCGACCGCCACCGAGGCGCTGCCCGGTCGCGGCGTCACCGGCCGGGTCGACGGACGGCGGGCCTTCGCCGGCCGTCCCGAGCTGGCCGTGGACCTCGGTGCCGAGGTCTCGCCCGCGCTGACCGCCGCCATCGCCGAGGGCGGATCCCGCGGGACCGTCGTCGTGGCCGGTGGGGAGGACGAAGACGGCGAGCTCCGCGCCCGCGCCGTCTTCGAGATCTCCGACACTCTCCGCCCCGAGAGCGCCAACGCGGTGCGCGAGCTGCGTGAGGCGGGAATCGACGTCGTGCTGCTCACGGGCGACGGTCGCGCGATCGCCGAGGCCGTCGCATCCGATCTGGGCATCGAGACGGTCCGTGCCGAAGTGCTGCCGGAAGGAAAGCTCGCCGAGATCGAACGCCTGCGTTCGCAGGGGCGGGTCGTCGCGATGGTCGGGGACGGCGTGAACGATGCCGCAGCGCTCGCGGCGGCCGACCTCGGGATCGCGATGGGCGGCGGCGCGGACGCCGCGATGCACGCCGGGGACATCACCCTCGTCGCCGACGACCCGCGCGGAATCCTGACGGCGCTGCGCCTCAGCCGACGCACGATGCGGGTCATCCGCGGCAACCTCTTCTGGGCCTTCGCCTACAACGTCGCTGCCCTCCCGCTGGCCGCTCTCGGACTGCTCAACCCCATGCTCGCCGGGGCGGCGATGGCGTTCTCCAGTGTGTTCGTGGTGCTCAACAGCCTGCGCCTGCGGCGCGCTCGCTGAGCGGCCTCCCGCGACACGGCCGAGACGGTCTCGCGCCGTCCGGGGGCGGAGCACCTCCCGAGTGCCGGTAGACTGAGCGCCGGGGATCGCACCCCGGATGCCGCCGCAGCCCGCTCAGCCGTGGGTTTCGATCGTCCGGTTTCCCCTCCCGCGCGCGTCACGGCTACGGCCTCCCGCGGGACTCGCACAAACACCGGCCAGACCGGTCTTCGCCGGACGATCCGGCTGACGCTCAGGAGGAGCATGCCGAGCACGGCAACCGCAGCGCAGAATTCTTCTGGGCGCCGCAAGAAGACCTCGTCCGCGCGACGCGACGACGAGGCCCCCGTCATCCCGATCCTCGCCCGCAAGGTGCGGGAGGTCGAAGCCAAGGCCCAGCGCGGCAAACTCGGACCCACCAACCGGGTGAAGTTCCAGGTCATCGCGTTCCTGGTGCGCGAAGAGCGCGCCCGCGTCAAGGCCGACACCGAGATCGCCGACGCTGCCCGCTCCGAGCTGCTCAAGCGCCTCGACGGCGTCGCCACGATCCTCGCCAAGACCGCCGCGCGCGACACCTCGCTCATCCAGCTGCTCGAGGTCGATCAGGCCGCCTCCCCGGTCGCCCGGCGGATGCGCCGTGACTGGCTGCTCGAGTCGGGTGCCGAACTCGCCCCCGATGAGCTCATCATCACCGACGTCGCCCCCGCCACGCAGCAGGTCGTGCCCGCCGCCCTGGCCGAGCGCCAGGTCGTGCCCGTCGCGATCGAGGCGCGCCAGATGGCGAACCCGTTCCTCCCGCCCGACCTCACCGGCCACACCCCGCCCAGCTCGGCGCGTCGCCGTCTCGACGGCTGGGAGCTGATGGGTCCGCTCTACAAGGCGTTCGAAATGGGCGCCGGTGGGTCGGCAGCATCCATGGAACTGCCCCCCGTTCCCGAGTTCGATCACATCTCGCCCAAGGGCCTCGACGTGATGGCGCACCAGTCGCGCTTCCTCGAGTCCGTCCGGGAAGGTCACCGCAGCTTCCTGCTCGCCGATGAGCCCGGACTCGGCAAGACCGCCGAGTCGGTGTTGGCCGCCTCCGTCGCCGACGCGTACCCCCTGCTGGCGGTCGTTCCCAACGTCGTGAAGATGAACTGGGTGCGCGAGGTCAACCGCTGGACGCCCCAGCGCCGCGCGACGGTCGTCACCGGCGACGGGCGCAACATGGACGCCTTCGCCGACATCTTCATCGTCAACTACGAGATCCTCGACCGCCATCTCGCGTGGCTCGGCTCGATCGGCCTCAAGGGCATGGTCGTCGACGAGGCCCACTTCATCAAGAACCTCAGCTCGCAGCGCTCGCAGAACGTGCTCGCGCTCGCCGGCCGCATCCGCGAACAGGTGCGCGATCCCCTCATGCTCGCGCTGACCGGAACCCCCCTGATCAACGACGTCGAGGACTTCGACGCGATCTGGCGCTTCCTCGGCTGGACCACGGGGGAGAAGCCCGGGCCCGAGCTGATGGAGAAGCTCGACGCGACCGGTCTCACGCCCGCCGACAAGGCGTTCTACCCCGAAGCCCGCGAAGCCGTCATCTCGATGGGCATCGTCCGGCGCAAGAAGAAGGACGTCGCCGCCGACCTGCCCGACAAGCTCATCGCCGACCTGCCGGTCGAGCTCGACGACGAGTTCGGTCGCTCGATCCGCCAGGCCGAGCGCGAGCTCGCCGAACGCCTCGCCGGTCGGTACCGCCGCATCATCGAGGCGCGGGGAGATCGTGGCCTCGCGCCGGGCGAGATCGACGAGGATATCGTGCGTCTCGTCGCCGCCAACGAGCTCGAGGAGTCGAAGGCCGCCGGCAGCGGCGGCGACAACGTCTTCACGATGGTGCGCAAGATCGGCCAGGCCAAGGCGCACCTCGCGGCCGACTACGCCGTGCAGCTGCAGCGCTCGGTGGGCAAGGTGGTGTTCTTCGCGAAGCACATCGACGTGATGGATGCTGCGGAGGCGCACTTCGCGTCGGCGGGCCTGCGCACCGTCTCGATCCGCGGCGATCAGTCGACGCCCGTCCGGCAGGACGCGATCGACGCGTTCAACACCGACCCTGGCGTCGGCATCGCGGTGTGTTCGCTCACCGCCGCCGGTGTCGGCCTCAACCTGCAGGCCGCCTCCAACGTGGTACTCGCCGAATTGAGCTGGACCGCGGCCGAGCAGACCCAGGCGATCGACCGCGTGCACCGCATCGGTCAGGAGGAGCCGGTCACGGCGTGGCGGATCATCGCCGCGCACACGATCGACACGAAGATCGCCGAGCTGATCGATTCGAAGCAGGGTCTCGCGCAGCGCGCCCTCGACGGCGAAGCCGTCGACCCGGGCTCGAGCGACTCGATGCAGCTGAGCGCGCTCATGCACCTGCTGCGCCGAGCCCTCGGCGGGGAGTGAATCGGCGCCGCACCCGGAGGGCGACGGCAAATGTGGCAGGGTGAGGGTGGCAACGTCGCCGGCTCTCTCACCCGATACAGCGAGGACCACAGCTTATGAAGATCGGCATCCTGACCAGCGGCGGCGACTGCCCGGGACTCAACGCCGTCATCCGCGGAATCGTGCTGAAAGGCACGACGAACTACGACATCGAGTTCGTCGGCATCCGTGACGGCTGGCGCGGCGTGGTCGACGCCGATTTCTTCCCGCTGACGCGTCACGAGGTGAAGGGGCTGTCGAAGATCGGCGGCACCATTCTCGGCACGAGCCGCACCAACCCCTACGACGGGGTGCGCGGCGGGGCGGAGAACATCGCGAAGACCCTCTACGGGCACCGCATCGACGGCATCGTCGCGATCGGGGGCGAGGGCACCCTCGCTGCCGCCGACCGCCTCGCGAAGGACGGCATCAACGTCATCGGCGTGCCGAAGACGATCGACAACGACCTGCGCGCGACGGACTACTCCTTCGGGTTCGACACCGCCGTGAACATCGCCACCGACGCGATGGACCGCCTACGCACCACCGGCGACTCCCACCAGCGGTGCATGGTCGCCGAGGTCATGGGGCGCCACGTCGGATGGATCGCCCTGCACGCGGGCGTCGCCGCCGGCGCGCACGTGATCTGCATCCCCGAGGTGCCGATGTCGATCGACGACATCTGCGAGCAGGTCTCGCGCGCCCACGACCGCGGCCGTGCCCCGCTCGTCGTCGTGTCGGAGGGCTTCACCCTCACCGGCATGGGGGAGGCGTTCAGCGACAAGGGACTGGATGCCTTCAACCGCCCGCGCCTCGGCGGCATCAGCGAGGTGCTCGCCCCCGAGATCGAGCGGATCACCGGCGTCGAGACGCGTTCCACCGTGCTCGGGCACATCCAGCGGGGCGGCTCGCCCTCGGCCTTCGACCGGGTGCTCGCCACCCGCCTCGGTCTGCACGCCGCCGACGCGCTCGCGGAAGAGGCGTGGGGCCAGATGGTCGCGATGCGCGGCACCGACATCGTGCGCGTGCCTTTCGCCGACGCTCTCGGCGAGCTCAACACCGTGCCGCTCTACCGCTACGAAGAGGCCGCCGCCCTCTTCGGCTGACCCCCGCCCCCACCGGTCGTGCGACGTTCGCACGACCGGTGGGGCTGGTGTGCACCGGAGAGGCGGGTGGGGCGACGACGGCGCGGTCCGCCGTGCAAACGGCGCACCACCGCCGCCGCTAAGCGGCCGAGCTCGCGTCGTCGGGTGCCGCGGCGGCGAGGCCGAGCACGTCGAGCAACCACGCGAGTTCGAAGGCGCGCTCGCGCCAGGAGTTGTAGCGCCCGCTCACGCCGCCGTGGCCGGCGACCATCTCGCACTTGAGCAGCGCGTCCGCGCCCACTTCGCGCAGGCGCGCCACCCACTTGGCGGGTTCGACGTACAGCACCCGGGTGTCGTTGAGTGAGGTGACCGCGAGGATCTTCGGGTACGTGACGCCCTCCCGGACGTTCTCGTACGGCGAGTACGACTTCATGTACGCGTACACCTCGGCGTCGTGCAGCGGGTCGCCCCACTCATCCCACTCGATGACCGTCAACGGCAGCGAGGGGTCGAGGATCGAGGTCAGCGCGTCCACGAACGGCACGTCGGCGAGCACGCCCGCGAACAGCTCCGGCGCCAGGTTCGCCACGGCGCCCATCAGCAGGCCGCCGGCGCTGCCGCCCTCGGCCACCATCCGGTCGGCCGTCGTGTACCCGCCGTCGATGAGGTGCAGGGCACAGTCCACGAAGTCGGTGAAGGTGTTGCGCTTGGTCAGCGTCTTGCCGTCTTCGTACCACTGCCGGCCCATCTCGCCGCCGCCACGCACGTGCGCGACGGCGAACACGACGCCGCGATCGAGCTCCGACAACCGTGCGACCGAGAAGCCGGGCTCGATGGAGTGCTCGTACGAGCCGTACCCGTACAGGTGCAGCGGCCGGGGAGCGACTCCCGCGTCGCCGAACGAGCGCTTCCACACCAGGGAGATCGGCACCTCGGCGCCGTCCTGGGCGGTCGCCCACACCCGCGCCTGACCGTAGTCCGCGGGGTCGTACCCGCCGAGCACGGGTTGGCGCTTGCGCAGCAGCAGCTCGCCGGTGGCGATGTCGAGGTCGTAGACCGTGCCCGGAGTGACGAACGAGCCGTAGCCGATGCGCAGCAGCGGCGGTGCCCACTCGGCGTTGCTGCCGGTGCCGGCGCTGTACAGCGGCTCGTCGAACTGCAGTTCGCGCACCTCGTCGCTCGCGTAGTCCAGCATGCCGAGGCGGGCGAGGCCTCCGCTCCGGTACCCGACGACCGCCCAGTCGCGGAACGTGTCCACGTCGAGCAGTCGCTGACCCGCACGGTGGGCGATCACGACGTGGCGCTCGCCGTCGGGATCGGATGCTGCGGCCCGGACGAGCTCGAAATCCAGAGCGTCGTCGTTGTGGAGGATGTACAGGACGTCCTCGCCGTCGACGACCGCATGATCGGCGGAGTACTCGACGCCGTCCTTGCGCGGCCAGATCACGCGGGGCTCCGCGGTGAGGTCGTCGGCGTCGACCAGCCACTCCTCGGAGGTGATGGACGAGCCCACGCCGATCACGAGGTAGCGGTCGCTGCGGGTGAAGCCCGCGCCGACCCAGTAGCGCTCGTCCGGCTCGGTGAAGAGCTTGCGGTCGTCGGTGACGGGGGTGCCGACCTCGTGCAGCCACACCGTATCGGGGCGCCACGCGTCGTCGACCGTCGTGTAGATGATGAAGCGCCCGTCGGGGGAGAACGTCGCACCGGAGAACGTGCCGGGGATCTCGTCGGCGAGGTTCTCGCCCGTCTTCAGATCGCGCACGCGCACCGTGTAGCGCTCGTCTCCCGCGAGGTCGACGCCGTACAGCATCCGCTCACCGTCGTTGCTGACTTCGAAGCTGCCGAGCGAGAAGAATTCGTTGCCCGCGGCTTCGACGTTCGCGTCGAGCAGGATCTGCTCACCCGGCACGGCTTCGTCGGGGGAGAGGACGGGGGGTGTCCAGTCGTCGGGAGAAGCGAGCGGCGCCCGGCACTGGATGCCGTACTGGCTGCCCTCGACCGTGCGCCCGTAGTACCACCACGCGCCGCGGCGCACCGGCACTGACAGGTCGGTCTCGAGCGTGCGGCCCTTGATCTCCTGGAACACCTCTTCGCGCAGGCCCGCGAGATGCGCGGTCCGCAGGTCGGTGTAGGCGTTCTCGGCCTCGAGGTAGGAGATCACCTCGGCGTCGTCCTTGGCGCGCAGCCACTCGTACGGATCCTCGAACGTGTCACCGTGGTGCGTCCGGGTGATCGGGCGGCGGTCGGCTGCGGGAGGAACGGGCTGAGCGTCGGTGTCGGTCACCTCTCCACGCTAGCCGAGCGCCGCCGGCTCGGCGCGGCTCAGCGCACGGTGACGAGGGTGCGCTGCCATCCGGAGGAACCGTTCGGCGCGATGGGCGCGCGCTCCTCGATCTGCTGCTCGCCATTCGCGTTCACCGCGCGCACCGTGACGTAGTGCGTGCCGGCTTCGGCCTGCCATTCGAGGTACCACTGCACCCAGGTGTCGGCGTTGATGGGAGTCGACAGGGTCGCCGGCTGCCACTCGCCGTCGTCGATCGACACCTCCACCCGTTCGATCCCCACGGTCTGCGCCCACGCCATTCCCGCGATCGCGACGGTGCCCGCGTCGACCGGTGTTCCCGAACGGGGGGTGTCGATGCGCGAGGAGAGCTTGATCGGGGCCTCGGCGCTGTACCCGCGAGGGGTCCAGTAGGCCTCGTCCTCGGCGAACGTCGTCACCTTCAGCTCCGTGACCCACTTGGTCGCCGAGACGTAGCCGTAGAGTCCGGGCACCACCATGCGCACGGGGAAGCCGTGTTCGAGGGGGAGGGGCTCGCCGTTCATGGCGACCGCGAAGATCGCGTCGCGCCCGTCGTCGGTGAGCGCGTCCAGGGGGGTGCTGGCGGTGTAGCCGTCGACGCTGGTGGACAACACCATGTCGGCGCCCGACTGCACGCCCGCCATCCGCAGGATGTCGCGGATCGGTACACCCTGCCAGATGGCGTTGCCGACGAGGCCGCCGCCGACCTCGTTCGACACGCAGGTGAGGGTGACGCCGTATTCGTCGAGGCCCAGGGCGACCAGGTCGTCGAAGCTCAGCTCGACACGCTGGTCGACCATCCCGTCGACGACGAGCCGCCACGTGGCGGGGTCGATCGAGGGCACGGTGAGGGCGGTGTCGACGCGGTAGAAGTCCGCGTTGGGCGTGATGAGCGGCGTGATGCCGGCAACGTCCAGTTCGGCGCCCTCGGGGATCGTGACGGTGGACCGCGAGGCGGGCAGGGTGAGGGCATCGCGCACCGCGGTGACCGACGCGGTGGTGGCCGACACGATGCGTGCTCCGACACCGACGATGACGGATGCTGCGGCCGTCACGATCGTGAGCTGCAGGAAGCCACGGCGGCTCGAACGCGGTGTCGGGATCTTCGCCTCGTCGGCGGCGTCGGTGTCATCGAGCTGACGCTGCGGCTCGGCCACCGCATCGCGCCACCGTCGCAGTCGCCGGCCGATCAGGAACATCAGCACCACGCCGGCGACCGTTCCGGCGAGCGGCGGCAGCACCGCGAGCGGGGTGGCACCGGCGCGGGTGAGGATCGCTGCTCCGGACAGGATGCCGGCGACCACGAACAGCGCGGATCCGAGCGGCGGACGGATCAGTTCGACGACGCCGGCGATCGCGGCGGCCACGACGACGGCGAGGGCGAGACCGGCGAGCAGCGCGATCTTGTCGTACTCGCCGAAGGTCGAGATCGCGAATTCCTTCAGGGGCTGCGGCACGATGTCGATCACGAACGATCCGACCGCCAGGAGCGGGCTCGCGGAGGGGGCTGCCACGAGGGCGACGAGCTCCGCCGCGGCCAGGAAGCCGGCGGCGGCGACGATGCCGGCCAGAGCGGCCCAGGCGAAGAATCTCTTGCGGCGTGCGGGCATGGCGCCCTCCCGTTCTTGTCGAGGGCTATTCGACGCCGGGGCGGTATCGGATGGTGCGCCTAGGCTGGGCGCATGGTGGACGCGCCCGTGCAGTTCGGTTCCCACGCCCCCGCGGAACGCGTGATCGTGCACCTCAGCGATACGCATCTGCTCGCCGGAGACCGTCGCCTGGGCGGGGTCTACGACACCGCGGCGCAGCTCGCCGCGACACTGCGCGCGGTGGAGGACCTCGGCATCCGCCCCGATGCTCTCGTGTTCACGGGGGATCTGACCGACCTCGGCGAGCCGGAGGCCTACGCCGCCCTGCGTGCCGCGGTCGACCCTGTCGCCGAGCGTCTGGGCGCGCCGGTCGTCTGGGTCGCCGGCAACCACGATGAACGCCCCGCCCTGCACCGCGACCTGCTCGGTCGCGAGCCCACCCAAGAGCCGGTGACGGGGGTGTGGGATCTGGGCGGATTGCGCGTGATCGCGCTGGATTCCAGCGTTCCCGGTTGGCATCACGGCCTGATCGACGCGGCCCAGCGGGACTGGCTGCGCGAGGTTCTGAGCACCCCCGCCCCTCTCGGCACCCTCCTGGCGATGCACCACCCGCCGCTGCCGACGCACATCCCGTTCTTCGACATCCTCGAGCTGCGCGAGCAGCCCGCGCTCGCCGAGATCATCGCGGGCACCGACGTGCGCGGTATCCTCGCCGGACACCTGCACTACTCCACGAGCGGCACGTTCGCCGGGGTGCCGGTGTCGGTGTCGGCCGCCACCTGCTACACGATGAACCTCGCGCGTCCCGGCGTCGAGGTGAACGGGATGGATGCGGGTCAGTCGTTCCACCTCGTGCATGTCTACGACGACACGATCACCCACGCCGTCGTGCCGGTCGCGACCGCGCAGACCGCCGACTTCTTCACGGCCGCCTGGGTGCAGGAGATGGCGGAACTGAGCCCCGAGCAGCGCCTCGAACGGTTCTCGCGCAAACGCTGAGCCTGCCGAGAATCCGAGTGGCCGGCGGGGGGTGTCGATAGGCTCGAGACACCCTCACCCGCTGCGACCCACAAGGATGCACATGGCCCTGGACGCGAAGACGCGCACCCGTATCGAGACCGATTCGCTGGGATCCCTGCCGATCCCCGCCGACGCGTACTGGGGGATCCACACCGCCCGGGCGTTGGAGAACTTCCCGATCTCGCAGCGTCCCATCTCCGTCTACCCCGACCTCGTGCGCGGGTTGGCGATGGTCAAGCAGGCAGCGGCCCGGGCGAATCTCGAGATCGGCGTGCTCGACGCGGAGCGCGCGGGCCTCATCGACCGGGCGTCCCAGCGGGTCATCGACGGCGAGTTCCACGACCAGTTCGTCGTCGGCGTCATCCAGGGCGGCGCGGGCACCTCGACGAACATGAACGCCAACGAGGTCATCACCAACATCGCGCTGGAGGAGGCGGGCCGCCCCAAGGGCGACTACGCGTTCCTCTCGCCGATCGATCACACCAACCGCAGCCAGTCGACCAATGACGTCTACCCGACCGCGATCAAGGTCGGGCTGTCGTTGAACCTGAAGACCCTGCTCACCGAGCTGTCGCTGCTGCGTCAGGCGTTCCTGGCGAAGTCCGAGGAGTTCCACGACGTTCTGAAAGTGGGCCGGACGCAACTGCAGGATGCTGTGCCGATGACCCTCGGCCAGGAGTTCCACGGCTTCGCCACCACCCTCGGCGAGGACTACCACCGCCTGACCGAGAACGCCTACCTCCTGTCCGAGGTCAACATGGGCGCGACGGCGATCGGCACCGGGATCACCGCCCACCACGCCTACGGCAAGGCGGTGCTGCGCCACCTCCGCGAGATCTCGTCCCTCGACCTGGCGACGGCGACCGACCTCGTCGAGTCGACGAGCGACACCGGGTCGTTCATGTCGTTCTCCTCGTCGCTCAAGCGCAACGCCATCAAACTCTCGAAGATCTGCAACGACCTGCGGCTGCTGTCCAGCGGTCCCCAGGCGGGCCTCGGGGAGATCAACCTCCCCGCCCGTCAGGCCGGCTCCAGCATCATGCCGGGCAAGGTCAATCCGGTGATCCCCGAGGTGGTCAACCAGGTGGCCTTCGCCGTCACCGGGGCCGACCTCACGGTCACCATGGCGGTCGAGGGCGGTCAGCTGCAGCTCAACGCGTTCGAGCCCGTGATCGCCCACTCGATCTTCCAGTCGATGACCTGGATGGAGCGGGCCATGTGGACCCTGCGGGTCAACTGCGTCGACGGCATCACCGCCAACCGTGAGCGGCTCGGCGCGATGGTCGGATCCTCGGTCGGCGTCGTCACCGCCTTGACCCCCTTCATCGGCTACGCCGCGGCGGCAGCACTCGCCAAGACGGCTCTGCTCACGGGACGCAACGTCGCCGATCTGGTGGTCGAGGCCGGCCTCCTGTCGCGTGCCGAGGTGATCAAGCAGATCTCGCCCAAGCGGCTGTCGGGCCTGGAGGCCATCACCGAGGCGATCCCGATCATCCGCTCCGCAGAAGACGTCGTCGCTCCCGCCGAGGAGTGAGCCTCGTAGCACGCTCCTGAGCGGATCGACGGGAAATCCGGGGCGGGTTGACTTCGGTGCATGCCCGGAGGACGGTCGATCACGACCGACCCCCGAGGAGTCCCGTGGCCGACAAGACGAAGTCCAAGAAGAAGCACGACAAGGTGTCGCGCGTCGACAAGAAGAAGTACGAGAAGGAGCTCGAGCGGCTCCAGATCGAACTCGTCGGCATGCAGCAGTGGGTCACCGCCGTCGGTGCCCGCGTGCTCGTGATCTTCGAGGGCCGTGACGCCGCCGGCAAGGGCGGGGCGATCAAGCGGGTCACGCAGTACCTCAACCCGCGCACCGCGCGCGTCGTGGCACTGCCGCAGCCCAGCGAGCGCGAGAAGGGGCAGTGGTACTTCCAGCGCTACCTCGAGCGGCTCCCGACCAAGGGCGAGATCGTGCTGATGGACCGCTCCTGGTACAACCGGGCGGGCGTGGAGAAGGTCATGGGCTACTGCACCGACGAGGAGTACGACCGCTTCCTCGAGCAGGTGCCCACGGTGGAGCGCATGCTGGTCGAGGACGGGATCATCCTGCTCAAGTACTGGTACTCCGTCTCCGACGTGGAGCAGGAGAAGCGGTTCCGGTCGCGACTGAACGACCCGATGCGCCGCTGGAAGCTCTCGGACACCGACCTGCTGTCGATCACCAAGTGGGAGGACTACTCCCGGGCGAAGGACGCGATGTTCGAGGCCACCGACCATGCCGACGCACCGTGGTGGTCGATCAACAGCGACGACAAGCGTGCCGCCCGGTTGAACACCATCAACCACCTGCTCAGCCAGATCCCCTACGACCACCTCGAGCCCGAAGCCGTGCACTTCCCCGACCGGCCGCAGGCGGCGGAGGCCGTCCGGCCGCCGATCGAGAACCACCAGTTCGTGCCCGACCACGCCGCGACACTGTGATCTCCGCGCTGTGATCTCCGCGCTGTGATCCCGCGGCTGTGACCACGGTGCGCTGACCCCGGCGCTCAGTCCAGGATGCGACAGTGGGTCGTCAGCTCGCCGATCCCGTCGACCGCGACGGTGACGCTCGAGCGGTCCCGGAGGAAGATCTGCGGGTCGCGGGAGTAGCCGGCGCCTCCCGGGCTGCCTGTCGAGATGAGCGTGCCGGGAAGCAGCGTCGCCGACTGCGACAGGTGCGCGATCAGCGTGGCGACCGAACGCACCATCTGTCCGGTGGAGGCATCCTGCACCATCCGGCCGTCCACGACCGTCCAGATGTGCAGGTCCTGCGGGTCGGGGATCTCGTCGGCGGTCACCACGAAGGGTCCGGTCGGGGTGAAGCCGTCGAAGGACTTGCACCGTGACCATTGCGCCTCGGAGAACTGGATGTCCCGGGCGGTGATGTCGTTGACGACCGTGTACCCCCAGACGTGGTCGAGTGCGTCATCGGCCGTGACGTTCTTCGCCGGGCGTCCGATGATGACCCCCAACTCCGCTTCGTAGTCCACGGACTCGCTCAGGGAGCGCGGCCATGCGGTGATCTGGTCGTGCCCGCTGAGGGAGTTCGGCCACAGGACGAAGACGGTCGGGGTCGAGTCGGTCTTCAGTCCGAGTTCGCCCGAGTGGGCCGAGTAGTTGAGCCCGATCGCCAGCACGACCGGGGGAGCGAGGATCGCCGCGGCATAGGACACGCCGTCCAGGGGGTACCAGGATGCTTCCTCCGCAGCGCCGCGCACCCGCTCGAGCAGAGCGTCCCCGCCCGCGATGAGGGCATCCAGCGTGCCCGGCGCTCCGGGGAAGAACTCGTCGACGAAAGCGCCCACCTCGCCCTGCACGACGACGAGGCGGGGAGGAAGGTCGGACGATGACCGGACGTGGGCGAACCGCATACGTCCACGCTATCGGGCGTCGCGGTCGGCCCACCTAGGCTGGGCGCATGTCGTTCCCCTCGTCGCTCTCCCAGCCGGAGCGCGCGTCCGGCGCGCTCATCCCCCCGACGCCGAGCGCGTCCGCCGTCGGCGGCGCCCGCCCACGCCGGACGGGTGCTGCTCTCATCTGGGTCGGCGCCGTGCTCGGCCTGGTGCTGTTGGCGCTCATCGCCTACTTCGTGCGCTTCCTCGGCCCCGCAGCATCCCTCATCGGCGTCATCCTCGCCGTCGTGCCCTTCGTGGTGGTCTGGTTCGCGGTGCGCCTCATCGACCGCTGGGAGCCCGAGCCGCGCGGACTGCTCGTCTTCGCCGTCGCCTGGGGGGCGATCGCCTCGGTGGCGATCGCCCTCGGCGTCGACCTCGCGCTCACCCTGGTCTTCGGTCAGGGTTCGGACTTCTCCTCCGCGGTCGTCCAGGCGCCGATCGTCGAGGAGACCGCGAAGGGTCTCGGACTCTTCCTGATCTACGCCGCGGCCCGTCGGTCCTTCGACGGCCCCGTCGACGGCATCGTCTACGGGGCGCTGATCGGAGCGGGCTTCGCCTTCACGGAGAACATCCAGTACTTCGCGATCAGCTTCCTCGAAGGCGGGGTCGCCCAGACCTCGGCCACCTTCTTCCTGCGGGCGGTGCTGTCTCCGTTCGCGCACGTCATGTTCACCGCGCTCACCGGCTTCGCCTTCGGCCTCGCCGCCCGGCGGGCACTGCCGGCGGGGGCGGCACTGCGTTACGGAGTCGTCGGGCTGCTGGGAGCGATCGTCCTGCACGCGCTGTGGAACGGTTCCGCCGTGCTCTTCGACTTCTTCGCGCTGTACGTCACCGTGCAGGTGCCGCTGTTCGCCCTGTTCATCCTCGCGATCGTGCTCTTGCGCCGCGAGGAGTCGCGCCTCACCCGCGCCCGCCTGGGGGAGTACGCCGCCGCCGGCTGGTTCACCCCGCAGGAGGTCGACATGCTCGCCACCGGCCCCGGCCGTCGCTCGGCCGTGGCTTGGGCGCGCACCTTGCGTGGAGACCGGGCTCCGGTCATGAAGGCCTTCATCTCCGATGCCACGGCGCTCGCCGCCGCACGGCAGCGGGCCATCTCGGGGCGTGATCCGCAGGCCGTCTCCGACGAGCGCGACCTCCTCGCCCGTGCGACGGCCGCCCGCTCCGCCCTGCTCGCACCCTGACCTCTCGGCGGGCCCTTGACAGGCGGGGTGGCGCGGAGCATCCTGAAACCCAGTCAACTCAGCGCCCGGGAGACACGCAGGCATGGCCGCGGCACCGGGCGCTGAGGACTGTCAAGGGGTGCTCCGAGGCCGCCCCGCATGCTTGGATGGTTGCCATGACTGATGCGACTAAGCCTGAGATCGAAGCCCCGACGGGGCCCGCGCCGACCGACCTGGTCATCCGCGACATCACCGTGGGAGACGGTGCCGAGGCCAAGCCCGGCGACACCGTCACGGTGCACTACCTCGGTGTCGAGTACGACACCGGTGAAGAATTCGACTCCTCCTGGGGGCGCGGCGAGAGCATCCAGTTCCCGCTCCGCGGTCTCATCCAGGGCTGGCAGGACGGCATCCCCGGTATGAAGGTCGGCGGTCGCCGCGAACTCGTCATCCCGCCGGAGCTCGCGTACGGGCCCGCCGGTGGCCACTTCCTCGGCGGCAAGACGCTGATCTTCGTGATCGATCTGATCGCCGTCGGCTGATCCGAGCGTTCCTTCGAACCACCCGCGAACCCGGGGGCCAGTGGCCCCCGGGTTCGTCGTTTGCGGGCGGGATGGAATACATTCAACCGAATGCGGGTTGGTGCCGACGATGCCGTCCGACTGGCATCCCCACCACTCGAGGAGAATCATGACCGACACCACCACGTTCGACGTTCCGGGTTACAAGGCGGGCACCTGGGTGCTGGACCCCGCACACAGCGAGGTCACCTTCAGCGTGCGCCACATGATGATCTCGAAGGTGCGCGGCACCTTCGGCCTGAAGAGCGCCACCCTGATCGCCCCCGAGAACCCGCTCGACACCAAGGTCGAGGCCTCGGTCGACGTTTCCTCCATCGACACCAAGGACGAGGGTCGTGACACGCACCTGCGCTCGGCCGAGTTCTTCGATGTGGAGAAGTACCCGACCATGGACTTCCACTCCACCGGTGTGCGCATCGAGAACGGCGACATGCTCGTCGACGGGAACCTCACGATCCGCGGTATCACCAAGCCCGTCACCTTCGCCTTCGACTTCGGTGGCTTCGGTGTCGACCCGTGGGGCAACTACAAGGCCGGCGCGACCGCCAAGACGGTCATCAACCGCGAGGACTTCGGTCTGACCTGGAACGCCGCGCTCGAGACCGGCGGCGTGCTCGTTGGCAAGGACGTCACGATCGAGCTCGACCTGCAGGGCTCGCTCTCGCAGGACTGATCCGATCCGAAGGGCGGATGCCGGCACTCATCGCGAGCGCCTCGGCGTCCGCCCTTCGTCGTATCCGGGCGCGGCCGTGCCCGAGGGGGCGAAGGCGGGCGAGGGGCGCCGGCGACGCAGGCGGTCCTGTGCGAGCAGGATGCCGAGGAAGACGACGACGGCGCCCAGCGGCTCGTTCCACGCGAGGGGCTCGCCGAGCACGACCATCCCGAGCACGACGCCGACGACCGGGGTGATGTAGGTCACCGTCGACGCGCGGGTCGGTCCCCAGGCGCGCAGCGCATTCTGGTTCCAGATGTAGGCGACGCCGGTGCCCAAGCATCCGAGGAGCACCATGCTGCCGACCACCCACGGATCCCACCGGATCGGCCCGACCGCGATGAACGGGGTGAGCAGCACCATCACCGCCGCGGCGAGCGCGATGTAGGAGAAGGCGAAGCTCAGCGGCGAGAGCCCGCTGTTGGACAGGAAGCGGCGCATGTACGCCAGGCCGAAGCCGTAGCAGGCGGTCGCCGCGAGGATCGCGCCCTGGGCGAGCAGGCTCTGGTCGAGGTCGAGACCCTGCCAGGGCCCGACGATCACGACGACGCCGAGTGCGCCGAGCGCGATGCCGGCGATCTGCACGGCCTTCAGCCGCTCCACGCGGAAGACCGCCCACGCCATCACCGCGGTCATGATCGGGGTGACGGCGTTGTAGATGCTCGCGAGCCCGGAAGTGACGTACTGCTGCGCCCAGGAGAAGAGCAGGAACGGGAGCACGCAGAAGACGACCCCGACGACGGCCAGGTGCAGCCACAGGGTCAGCGTGCGCGGCAGTCGCTCCCGCCGCAGCACGACGAACACGCCGAGGGTGAGGGCACCGAGCACGAGGCGCCCCCACGCGACCTGTGCGGGGGCGATTCCGGTCAGGGCGACCTTCATGAACAGGAAGCTCGAACCCCAGATGATGCCGGTCAGCGCGAACTGGACGGCGACCGAGGCCTGGGAGGGGGATGCTGCGGAGCTGCTCACGCGCCGACTCTAAGCGCCCCCTCCGACACCGTCGCCGCATCTCTGCAACGACGGCCGATATCCGCTGGCCGGCGTCCGTTCCGCTACGGTTCGGGGTGCTCCGCGTCGTAGGCGCGGAAGCGGGGGTTGATCCTGACCAGTACTCCCACCAGCGCGATGATGATCACGCCTCCCAGCAGCGGCGGGAACCACAGGGCGGTGAGGGTCGCGAGGCTCCCGGCGTAGAGCGCGCCCACGCGCGGGCCGCCCGCGACGACCACGATGAAGATGCCCTGCAGGCGCCCGCGGATGGCGTCGGGAACAGCGGACTGCATCATGGTCGAGCGGTAGATGGCGCTGACGTTGTCGGCGCCGCCGGAGATCGCGAGAGCGAACGCCGCCGCGGCGATGAGGGGGAGGTTCGCCGAGTCCTCCCCGACGGCGGGCGGGGCGAGGACGCCGAGCCACGCGGCGAGCAGGATGAGCCCGAGCAGCGTGATCGCGGCGCCGTAGACGGAGATCGCGCGGGCGATACCGAGGCCCTGCCGGCGCACCCGCCCGATCGGCCCGGAGAAGAGGCTCGAGGCGAGGACGCCGGCCGCGACGGAGGCGGTGAGGACGCCCGTCGTGATCGCGCCGCCGCCCAGCAGCACGGCGCCGATGGCCGGGAACAGCGCGAGGGGCTGACCGAAGGTCATCGCGATGATGTCGAGGATGTACTGCAGGCGGATGTTCGAGGCGCGCCGCAGGAATCGCCAGCCGTCACGCAGCGACTCCAGGCCCGCCCGCACGACCTCGCCCTCGGGTCGGATGGGTGGCAGGGTCCACAGGCCCAGGAAGAGTCCGAGCATGAGGACGACGTCGGCGGTGTAGGTCCACGCGTACCCCGACACCGCGACCAGCACCCCCGCGAGCGCGGGGCCCGCCATGACCATGACGCCGGTGCTGATCCCCTGCAGCGCAGCGGCCGCCGGCAGCAGCTCGCGGGGGAGGAGGCGCGGCACGATCGCGGCCCGTGTCGCCAGCACGATCGAGTTCGCGGCCGAATTGATGATGCTCAGCACGTACAGCCACCACACCGTCTCCCCGCCGGTCCACGCGAGCGCGGCGAGCAGGGCGGTCGACGCGAAGGTGACGGTGGCGGCGCTCAGAGCGACCGTCCGACGATCGAACGCGTCCGCCAGCATCCCGCCGTACAGCCCGGCGATGACCATCGGCAACAGCCCCGCGACCGCGATCATGGCGACCGCGAAGGTGTCGCCGGTGAGGGCGAAGACGTGCAGCATGACGGCGACCACGGTCAGCTGGCCACCAAGACCGGCGAGGGTCGAGCCCACCCAGAGCCGCGCGAACGCGGGGATGCGCAGCGGCCGGAGGTCCATGAAGGACGAGCGGCCGAGTCGCGGCGCGCTCACGTGGGTGTGCCGGGAAGCCGGCGGCGGGGGCGCATCATCCGAGGCTACCGGCGCGCCGCGGGCGGCGGCTCGCGCGCACGTTCCCGTGCTATCGGTCGGGCTGGTAGACTTGGGCGGTTGCCGTTAGAACGGCCGCGGAGAAAGAGAGCCCACGCATTCGGCGTCGGGCGCCGCGCAACAAGCAGGAAGGGGATCCCATCTATGCCACTCGAATCTGACGCCAAGAAGGCGATCATCGAAGAGTACGCGACGCACCCCGGTGACACCGGATCCCCCGAGGTGCAGGTCGCGATGCTGACGCAGCGCATCAAGGACCTCACAGAGCACCTGAAGGAGCACAAGCACGACCACCACTCGCGTCGTGGTCTGTTCCTGATGGTCGGTCAGCGCCGTCGTCTGCTCGGCTACCTCCAGGACATCGACATCGCGCGTTACCGCACGCTGATCGAGCGTCTCGGGCTTCGCCGCTAGTCGCGACCCGCGTATATCGCTTTCTTCGAAGGCCCCCTCAGGTGTGAGGGGGCCTTCGTCATGCCCGCCCGCAGCGTGAGACCCGTTCTCCGTGGCGAGACCAGCGCAGAATGCCAGAGTCTCGCCACCGAGAACGGGTCTCGTCGAGTCAGCGGATGCTGCGGGGTCAGGCCGAGGTCGACGTCGCGCGGGCCGCGACGAGGTCGGCGTGGTGGATCGCCGCCACGTCGGGGTGCGCGCGCAGGCGGGATTTCAGCGCGTTCTCGCCGTAGGTGGCGTGGATCGGGTTCGTCGGATCCTCCGTCACGCCCCGGGCCTCGGCCGCCAGCTCGGCGGGCAGCTCGATGATGGGCAGCCGGGCGTCCAGGGCCGGGTTGAAGAAGAAGGGCACCGAGATGCGGTCATCCGGGTAGCGCGGTGAGATGACGCGATGATTGGTCGCGGTGAGGTACCCCTGGGTGGCGTACTCGAGCAGCTCGCCGATGTTGACCACGAAGGCGCCCGGCACGGGCGGGGCATCGACCCACTGGCCGTCGCGCTCGACCTGCAGCCCGCCCTTTCCCGGTTCGACCCAGAGCAGGGTGAGCACGCCGGAGTCCTTGTGGGCCCCGACGCCCTGCTGCGGGGTGGGGTCTTCCTTACCGGGGTAGCGCACGATCTTGATCAGCGTCGACGGATCGCCGAAGTGCCGGTCGAAGTAGGCTTCGTCGGCGCCGAGGGCGCTCGCCCACGCGCGCAGCAGCTTGCGGGCGACCCCCGTCAGGTGGTCGTGCCACTCGGTGACGACGTCGCGCAGCTCGGGCTGCGCCTCCGGCCACAGGTTGGGTCCGGTGAGGCGGGCGTAATCCGGGGCTCCCTCGAGTTCGAGCGGCGACCGCTCGGGACCGATGTCGATCTGCTCGCGCCAATCGACCTTGCCCTGCGTGCGCTCGCCGCCGACGCGCGTGTACCCGCGGAAGTGCGGGCTCTGGATGTTCTCGATCGCGAGCTTGTCCGCCTCGGGGAGGTCGAAGAACTCGCGCGCGACGCGGTGGAGGCGCCCCTCCAGCTCGGGCGTGACTCCCGTACTGACGAGGTAGAAGAAGCCCACCTCGTGGGTGGCCGTACGCAGCTCGTCGCGGAACCGCGCGGCGGCGTCGGCCCCCTGGTCGAGGAGCGAGAGATCGAGGACGGGAAGATTGAGGTCGGCCATGCAGCGACATTAGGTCGGACCCCCGCGCCCAGGCGGCAATGTTGCGCAGGATTACCGGGCGGGGAGGGCGGCGCGCGGACGCCGTACCGCGCCACAGCATCCGGGAATAATCTCGACATCGAGGCGTTCTACCGAATACATTCACGCGAATACACTTGGTAGCGTGAGAGACGGAAGAGGAATCGTGAACGAGACGACCACGTGGCCGGGGATGCAGTTCGGCATCATGACGGTCAGCGACATCACGGAAGACCCGACCACCCGGCAGACGCCGAGCGAGGCCGAGCGCATCCGCAACACCATCACCATCGCTAAGCACGCAGAGGAGGTCGGACTCGACGTCTTCGCGCTGGGTGAGCACCACAACCCGCCGTTCTGGTCGTCGTCGCCGACCACGACGCTCGCCTACATCGCCGCTCAGACCGAGCGGCTCATCCTCACCACCTCCACGACCCTCATCACCACGAACGACCCGGTCAAGATCGCCGAGGACTTCGCGATGCTGCAGCACGTCTCGGAGGGGCGCGCCGACATCATGCTCGGTCGCGGCAACACCGGACCCGTCTACCCCTGGTTCGGCAAGGACATCCGTCAGGGCCTCCCGCTGACCATCGAGAACTACAACCTGCTGCACCGCCTGTGGCGCGAGGACGTCGTCGACTGGGAGGGCGAGTTCCGCACGCCCCTGCAGGGCTTCACCTCCACGCCGCGGCCCCTCGACGGGGTTCCCCCCTTCGTCTGGCACGGCTCGATCCGCACCCCCGAGATCGCCGAGCAGGCCGCCTATTACGGCAACGGCTTCTTCGCCAACAACATCTTCTGGCCCAAGGAGCACTACCAGCGTTTGATCACGCTCTACCGCGAGCGCTACGCCCACTACGGCCACGGCACCCCCGAGCAGGCGATCGTCGGACTCGGCGGTCAGGTGTTCATGAGCGCAAAGTCGCAGGACGCGGTCAACCAGTTCCGTCCGTACTTCGACAACGCCCCCGTGTACGGTCACGGACCGAGCATGGAGGACTTCACCGAGATGACCCCGCTGACCGTGGGTTCGCCTCAGCAGGTGATCGACCGGTACGCCGCGATGCGCGAGACCTTCGGTGACTACCAGCGTCAGCTGTTCCTCATCGACCACGCGGGTCTCCCCGTCAAGACGGTGCTCGAGCAGCTCGACATCCTGGGCGGCCAGGTCGTTCCCGTGCTCCGCAAGGAGCTCGCCAAGAACCGTCCCGCCGAGGTTCCCGACGCCCCCACCCACGCGAACCTGGTGGCGAAGGCCGGCGCTCCCCGCCAAGCGATCCCCAAGGCCAACCGCGGTGACAACCTCACCGACGGCTCGCCGTACCTCGACACTCCGGCCAAGGCGGGCAGTGCATTCGGCGCCGCTGCGACCCGGACGGTGGCCTGACATGGCCGCCGTCCGGGTCGCGGTCGTCACCGCTGGACTGTCCAACCCGTCGACCACCCGCATGCTGGCCGACCGACTCGCCGGCGCGACGGTGGCGGCGCTTCGCGCCCACACGAGCGCCTCGGCGCCGGACGGCATCGAAGCGGAGGTCGACGTGTTCGAACTGCGCGATTACGCGCACGACATCACGAACAATCTGCTGACGGGGTTCGCCCCGCCCGCTCTGGAGGCGATGGTGAACGCGGTGGTCTCGGCCGACGCGATCATCGCGGTCACCCCGATCTTCTCCACGAGCTATTCCGGGTTGTTCAAGTCGTTCATCGACATCCTCGACCCTGACGCGCTCACCGGGACCCCGGTGCTGCTCGGAGCCAACGCCGGTACCGCACGGCACTCGCTCGCGGTCGATTACGCGCTGCGGCCGCTCTTCACCTACCTGCATGCCAACCCCGTGCCGACCGGTGTGTTCGCGGCCTCGAGCGACTGGGGAGCCAACGCCGACGGCGTCGCCCCCCTCGGTTCCCGCGTCGATCGGGGTGCGCGCGAGCTCGCCGATGCGATCGCGGCGCGCGAGCCGATCCACGACATCGACCCGTACGACCCGTCGTCCTACCTCGGTGAAGGTCGCTCCTTCGGTCATCTCCTGGGTGGTCTGGCGGGGGAGTAGTCCCTCACAACAGCACGTCCGTGGCGGTCCGCAAGGGCCGCCACGGCGTCGTTCGCGCCCCGGGTCGGGCGAAGACGTCGGCGGCCACGAGCACCTCGAGGTCGACCCCGGCGAGCGCGGCGATCTCGCCGATCGGCACCTGGAAGGTGCGGAACGCTCCGAGCGCCGCCACCGCGAGCACGCCCTCGCGGGTGTCGACGAGCTCGCTCTGGTCGAGGACGAACCCGGCTGCCGCCAGCCGTGGCGAATCGCCCCCGCTCGACCAGGCCGCGATCTTCCAGAACCGCAGTGGCACGCGGATGCCGCGGTAGGGCGGATCGTCCGCGTCGAGCACGGGCGCCGTGAAGACCGACACCCGCACATCCTCCGCCTCCGCGTAGGCGAGCACGTGGTCCTCGAGCCCCAGCCAGAGTTCCTTCGACTGGTTGAATCCGGCGGCCTGCGGCGCGGCGTTCGGGTAGAAGAACGTCGCCTCGGTCGCGGCCTTCGCCTCGGCCTCCGAGCCCCATCCCGGGTCGCGCCGACGCACCAGATGGCCGCGGTCGAGGTCGTTGCGCGCGTACACGTCGGCCCCGGTCTGCTCGGGCGCGGGCACGCGCGGATCCAACCGCCAGTCGCCGGTCCGGGCCGGATCCCGCAGACGCGCGCCGTCGATGTTCACCCCGGTCACCCGCGCCAGGCGCCGTTCGACGTCGAGCAGCACCGTGAACCGCGGGTAGGTCAACTCCCGCACGGGGGTCGTCGAGGCGGGCAGCGGCACGGCGTGGGCGAGGAAGCCCGGGTCGTAGCCGGCGGTGGGGAGTGCAGCATCCATGCCCCCATCCTGACGTCCGGGTCCGACAACGCCAGACTGGGGGAATGGAACAGTTCGTGAAGGAACGACGCGACGCTCCGGCGGGTTTCTTCGAGGCGGAGGCCGCCGGCCTCGCCTGGCTGGCCGAGGCCGGGGGAGCGCGCGTCGTCCGCGTCCTCGCCGTCGAGCCCGGACGCATCGCGCTGGAACGCATCGACACCGGACGGGCGGATGCTGCCGCCGCTGCCGCGTTCGGAACGGCGCTCGCCGTCACCCACGACGCCGGCGCCGCCGCCTTCGGAGCGCCGCCCGACGGCTGGGACGGACCGGTGTTCATCGGCCGTCGCCGCCAACCCTGCGAGCCGACCGCCACGTGGGGAGCGTTCTACGCGCAGCAGCGGGTGCGCCCGTTCCTCGCGCCCGCTCTCGCCGCGCGCCACCTCGCACCCGGCGGTGCGGAGGTGGTGAACGCCGCGTGCGACCTGATCGCGGCGGGCGCCTTCGACGACGACGACGAGCCCGCGCGCCTCCACGGCGACCTCTGGGCGGGCAACGTGCTGTTCTCGCCCGGCGGGGTCGTGCTCATCGATCCGGCCGCCCACGGCGGGCACCGCGAGACCGATCTGGCCATGCTGGAGCTGTTCGGCTGCCCGTACCTCGACAGCATCCGCGCCGCCTACGAGGCGCGTCACCCTCTGCGCTCGGGCTGGCGCGAGCGCCTGCCGCTGCATCAGCTGCACCCCCTCGCCGTGCACGCGGCGGGCCATGGCGAAGCGTACGGCTCGGCGCTGGTCGAGGCCGCGCGTCGCGTGCTCGCGCTGGCTTAGGACTTCCCGCGCGCGGCGCGCTTGCCGCGCCGGGTGGAGACCACGTCGATCAGCAGGCCCACCCCGACCGCCACGACGACCGAGACGATGACGGCCACGACCGGCCCGCCCGGGACGAGCGCCGCCACGGCCGCGCCGATCAGGGCCTGATAGGCCGCCCATCCGAACGCCGCCAGTCCGGCGACGAGGAAGTACCGGGGTGCAGAGATCCGCGCAGCCCCCGCGGTGAGGTTCACGGCCAGTCGTGCGAAGGGGATGAAACGCGCCGTGAACAGCACGACCGCGGTGCGCCGGTCGAGGCGGTCGCGCGCCCAGCCGAACGCCGACTGCACCCGCTGCGCGCGCATCCACCGCCACCTGTCCAGACCCACCCACCTGCCGATGAGGTAGCAGCCGACGTCGCCCATCAGGGCCGCAGCGCCCGCGACGCCGATCACCGCCGCCAGTGGCGGCGAGCCGGTCGATACCGCGAGAGCGCCGAAGATGGTGACGGCCGCCTCGCCCGGGATCAGCACGAGGAAGGCGTCACCGACGACGAGCAGGAACATCAGCGGCAGCGCCCAGGGACTCACCGCCACCTGCGCCAGCACATCCTCGATCACGGTGGTCTGCCTACCACGGCGGGGTGAACGGGCGGTTCCCGAGGCGCCCCGGTGACCGGGCGGCATGCATCAGGTGAACTCTCGGCGATCGGGGTGTGCAGTGTCACCGGCGGGGCCCGGGTGCCCTCACTCTGGAGGCGTGAGAGTCGCGCTGCTCGCCGAATCCTTCCTTCCCCACATGAACGGGGTCACTGGCTCCGTTCTCCAGGTCTTGCGTCACCTCGCTGCGGAGGGCCACGAGACACTCGTGATCGCCCCCCGTGCCGGGGAGGTGACCACCGATCTGCACGGTGCCCGCACCGAGCTCCTCCGTTCCGTTCCGCTGCCGTCGTATCCCGAGGTGCGCGTCGTGTTCGCACGCGCCGCTCGACTGAGCGCTCTCCTGCGCGAGTTCCATCCCGATGTCGTGCACCTCGCCTCGCCGTTCGTGCTCGGCTGGCAGGGGATCGCCGCCGCCGACGCGCTGCGCATCCCCACGGTCGCGATCTACCAGACCGACGTCATCGCCTACGCGCAGAAGTACGGCGTGCCGCAGGCGACCTCCTTCGTCAAGGGGCACGTGGCACGCCTGCACCGCCGGGCCACCCTCACCCTCGCTCCCTCCTCGGCCTCGACCGCCCAGCTCGAGGAGCTCGGCGTCGATCGCATCCGTCGATGGGGGCGCGGGGTCGACGAAGTGCGGTTCGCTCCTGAGCACCGCGACGAGACCTGGCGGCGGCGGGTGGCTCCGAACGGGGAGACGATCATCGGCTACGTCGGGCGCCTCGCGCCCGAGAAGCAGGTCGACGACCTGCGCGCCGTCGCCGACCTCCCGGGCACGCGCCTCGTGATCGTGGGCGACGGTCCGTCACGACCGGCTCTGGAGCGCCTGCTGCCCGACGCGGTGTTCACCGGACATCTGTCCGGCGCGGAACTCGCGCAGACGATGGCCGGCTTCGACGTCTTCGTGCACCCCGGTGAGAGCGAGACCTTCGGCCAGACCCTGCAGGAGGCCCTCGCCAGCGGCGTGCCGGTCGTCGCCACCGGCGTGGGCGGCCCCCTCGACCTCATCCGCAGCAGTATCGACGGGTGGCTGTACCGCCCGGGTGACCTCGCCGACCTGCGCGCGCGGGTGGCCGACCTGGTGGGCGATGAGTCCAAGCGCCGCGCCTTCGCGGAGGCGGCCCGCGAGTCGGTCGCCGGGCGCACCTGGGAGGCCCTCGGCACGCAACTCGTCGGTCACTACCGCGATGCCATCGCCCTTCGCCCCATCGACGACGCGATGCCCGCGCGCGGTCGCACCCGTCCTGCGCTCGCGGGGCCTGCGGCACCGAACGCGCGCCGCTGGAGCCGCTACGTCGCCCTGGGTGATTCGATCACTGAAGGGCTGTGCGACGGTTCGCGGATGCCGGAGGGGGAGTACCGCGGCTGGGCCGACCGTCTCGCGCGGCTCCTCGCGCACTCCGCCGAGCCCGGTCCGTTCCGCTACGCCAACCTGGCCGTCCGCAGCCGCCGGGTGCGCGACCTCGTCGCCGACCAGGTGCCGCACGCACTGGCGATGAACCCCGACCTCGTCTCGATCCTCATCGGTTCGAACGACCTCGTGGGGCCGCATCCCGACGTCGCCGGCCTCGTTGCCCAGGTCGAGGGCGCCGTTCGCGAGGTGCGCTCCAGCGGCGCCGACGTGCTCCTCGCCACCGTGTTCCTGCCGCGGCGTCGCGCCGCGCTCCTCTTCGCCCGTCGCTTCGCGGCGTTCAACTCGGAGATCCGGCGGATCGCCGCCGAAACGGGCGCGATCCTGCTCGATCTGGAGGCCGTGCCGGCGCTCTCCGACCTTCCGCTGTGGTCCGATGACCGCGTGCACCTGCGCCCCGGCGGACACCGTCTGGTCGCGTACCGTGCGGCGGAAGCGCTGGGGGTTCCGGATGCTGAGACGCTCGGCGAGCTCGACGAGGCGTTCCACGCCGACGAGGCACCGCTGCCGGGAACATGGCTGCGCCGCGACGCGCTGCCGTGGTTGTGGCGGCGGATGCACGGGCGCACCGCGGGCGACGGCCGCGACCCGAAGCACCTGACCTACGTCGAGATTCCGGGTCGCGGCCGTCGGGGTCGCGTTCGGAGCGTGTGAGCGCTATTCGCCGATCGGGGGCAGGTCGTCCTCCTGGACGTCGCCACCCACGAGCGGCTCCGCGCTGACCTCATCGGCCAGATCGGGCTGCTTGTCGTCTTTACGCTCGAACTCTTCGAATGTGGGCTCGAAAACCACGATGGTTCCTCTCAACCGCTCTTGCGGCGGAATTCACGCTTGCCCCCGGCAGGACCGTGCGCGTTGTGCACGGTGGAGTCCCCGTCGAGGTGGGCTTCGCCCGAGCGGTGCTGGGCGTTCTTCTTGTCGAGCGCCTCGCGGAACTTGCGTTTCATGTCATCGGGCGCGGCGCCCGCGGGCTGATCCTCGGTGCTCATACCTCCAGACTAGGCCCGGCGGGCGCGGAAGTGGACGCCGGTGAGGCCCTCGCTGGTAGGCTGAGGAAGGTTGCCGTCATGGCGACCGGCTCAATTTCATATGAGCTCACGGAGCAGGCCGGCAGGACGCTGGTCCCCTGTGGTGGACTCCCCGTCGCTTCACGCCGGGTGGTCGTCTACTGGTGGCCAGTCGCCGGGCCCGGAGCGCACCTCGTGCGCGTGCCCTTTTCTGCCTGTTCCTGCTCCTTCGCACGATCTCGCGAGCGAAACGCGCCTGCGAGTCTAAACAAAGATGAAGGAGAGACCTCTTGGAAGGTCCTGAAATCACTGCCGCTGAAGCCGTTCTCGATAACGGCCGTTTCGGCACCCGCACCGTCCGGTTCGAAACCGGCCGTCTCGCTCAGCAGGCGCAGGGCGCCGTCGCGGCGTACCTCGACGAGGAGACGATGCTCCTCTCGGCCACCAGCGCCGGCAAGCACCCGCGTGAAGGCTTCGACTTCTTCCCGCTGACCGTCGACGTCGAAGAGCGTTCGTACGCCGCGGGCAAGATCCCCGGCTCGTTCTTCCGTCGTGAGGGTCGCCCCTCGACCGAGGCCATCCTGGTCTGCCGCCTGATCGACCGGCCGCTGCGCCCCTCGTTCGTCGAGGGCCTCCGCAACGAGGTCCAGATCGTCATCACGGTGCTCTCGATCGCTCCGGGCGAGTTCTACGACGCGCTCGCGATCAACGCAGCATCCCTCTCGACCCAGATCTCGGGTCTGCCGTTCTCGGGTCCGATCGCCGGTGTGCGCCTCGCGCTCATCCCCGGTGTCGGTGAGAACGCCGATCAGTGGATCGCCTTCCCGACCGTGACCCAGCTCGAGGAGGCCGTCTTCGACCTCATCGTCGCCGGTCGTGTCATCACCGACGCCAACGGCGTGGAAGATGTCGCGATCATGATGGTGGAAGCCGAAGCGACCGAGGGTAGCTGGAACCTCATCAAGGGCGGCGCCACCAAGCCGAACGAGCAGGTCGTGGCCGAGGGTCTCGAGGCCGCGAAGCCGTTCCTGAAGCAGCTCGTCGCCGCGCAGAACGTCGTGGCGAACACCGCGGCCAAGGAGATCAAATCGTTCCCCGTCTTCCCGGCTTACAGCCAGGAGACCTACGACTTCGTCGCCGGCCGCGCCTACGACAAGCTCGTTCCGATCTACCAGATCGCCGACAAGCAGGAGCGTCAGAACGCCGACGACGAGCTCAAGGCGACCGTCAAGGCCGAGCTGATCGCCGCCGTCGAGGCCGGGGAACTCCCCGCCGTCGCGACGCTGGAGTTCTCCGCCGCGTACAAGTCGGTCACGAAGATCATCGTGCGCGGACGCATCCTCTCCGAAGGCATCCGCATGGACGGTCGCGGCCTCGCCGACATCCGTCCGCTCGACGCCGAGGTGCAGGTGATCCCGCGCGTTCACGGTTCGGCGATCTTCCAGCGCGGCGAGACCCAGATCCTGGGTGTCACCACGCTGAACATGCTCAAGATGGAGCAGCAGATCGACTCGCTGTCGCCGATCACGCGCAAGCGCTACATGCACCACTACAACTTCCCGCCGTACTCCACCGGTGAGACCGGTCGAGTGGGAAGCCCCAAGCGTCGCGAGATCGGGCACGGCTTCCTCGCCGAGCGCGCCCTCGTGCCGGTGCTGCCTGCCCGCGATGAGTTCCCCTACGCGATCCGCCAGGTGTCCGAGGCTCTCGGCTCCAACGGTTCGACGTCGATGGGCTCGGTCTGCGCCTCGACCCTGTCGCTCCTGAACGCCGGTGTGCCGCTGCGCGCCCCGGTCGCCGGTATCGCGATGGGCCTCGTCACCGACCAGGTCGACGGCCAGACGCGCTACGCCGCGCTGACCGACATCCTGGGCGCCGAAGACGCGCTCGGTGACATGGACTTCAAGGTCGCCGGTACGAGCGAGTTCATCACGGCCATCCAGCTCGACACGAAGCTCGACGGCATCCCGTCGTCGGTGCTCGCCGCCGCGCTGACCCAGGCCAAGGAAGCCCGCCTCACGATCCTCGGTGTCCTGAACGCCGCGATCGACGCGCCCGACGAGATGGCGCCCACCGCGCCCCGCGTCATCAGCGTCCAGATCCCGGTCGACAAGATCGGCGAGCTGATCGGCCCCAAGGGCAAGACCATCAACGCGATCCAGGACGAGACGGGCGCCGACATCTCCATCGAGGAGGACGGCACCGTGTACATCGGCGCTGTCGACGGTCCGTCGGCCGAGGCCGCTCGCGCGCAGGTCAACGCGATCGCCAACCCGACCAACCCCGAGATGGGCGAGCAGTTCCTCGGAACCGTCGTGAAGATCGCGACCTTCGGTGCGTTCGTCTCGCTGCTGCCCGGCAAGGACGGCCTCCTGCACATCAGCGAGGTTCGCAAGCTCGCCGGTGGCAAGCGCGTCGAGAACGTCGAAGACGTGCTCTCGGTCGGCCAGAAGCTGCTCGTGCGCATCACGAAGATCGATGACCGCGGCAAGCTGTCGCTGGAGCCGGTGACCGACGAGGGCGCGCAGGACGCCCCGGTCGCGAGCGAGGATCTCGACGCTCCCGCAATGTGATCCCCCGCCGGGCTTGCCCGGCAGCATCCGTTCGAATGCCCGTCCCGCTTGCGGGGCGGGCATTCGTCGTTCAAAGCGTTACCCAATGTTTATCGCCGCGGCGGGCTGGGCGGCGGTCGCGTCCGAACCCTGCTTTACCCTCGAAGGACCGGAAGCACCGTTCTCAGCGGACGCCGTTTCCGCGCTGGTGGAGGGGAGCGCGTCATGACGGGCCCGAGCGTCGACAAGGCGACAGCGTCGAGCCCGCTCGCGCCTCATCCCGGCCACCCCTCCGCGCCGATCCCCGTGCAAGGACCGGGTATCGGCCAGGGCCTGCGCGTCTCGCTCGGAGAGTCGGGGCTGGAGGTCTTCCCCCTCATGCTCGGCGGGGCGGAGTTCGGTTGGACCACCGACCTCGCGATGAGCCACGCGATCCTCGACACCTACGCCGAGCTCGGCGGAAACGCCGTCCACACCGCCGACAGCTTCTCCGCCGGCCGCAGCGAGCACATCATCGGGGAGTGGCTTCGCTCGCGCGGGCTCCGCGACGACGTGGTGCTGGCCGTGCGCGTCGGGCGTCACCCCGACAACCCCGGTCTCGGGTCGGTCAACCTTGTGCGCGCGGTCGAGGCCTCGCTGAACCGGCTGCGCACCGACCGGATCGATGTGTTGTATCTGGATGCTGCCGGCGACCCGACCGCGGTCCTGGAAGACACCTTGGCCACGGCGGAATGGCTCGTCGAGTCGGGCAAGGTGCGTGCCGTGGGCGCTTACGGGTACTCCGCGGCGCAGCTCGTCGAAGCGAGGATCCTCGCAGCGGCGGGATACCCGCGTGTGTCGGTGCTCGACATCGCCTACAACGTGCTGCGTCGCAGCGACTTCGAGGGCGATGTCCGGCTGGTGGCCGGGGCGCAGGCAATGGCGGTCACGCCCTCGCATCCGCTCGAGCACGGCTTCCTCGCGGGGCGCCACCGCACCCGTCCGCAGGTGGTGCGCTCGGTGCGCGGTGCTCAGCTCACCGCGAGTCTCACGAAACGGGGGAGTCGCACCCTGCGCGCGCTCGACGCGGTGGGCGGCGAACTCGGGGTGCCCGACGCGGCCGTCGCGATCGCGTGGCTGCTCGCCCAGAAGGTCGTGACCGCCCCGATCGTCAACGCCTTCGCCCCCGAACACATCGAAGAGGCGAGCCAGGGCGTCGGCGTGCGTCTCAGTCGCGCCCACCTCGCGGAGATCGGTCGCGCCGCCGAGTGAACCGCCGCGATCCGCGGCGATGTCGAGGTCGTGTCGTAGGCTGAGTCGCGTGCATCCAGGCACGCCACCCCACCACGGAGCGAGATGACGTGACGCACTACATCTATCTCGTGCGCCACGGCGAGCACCAGGACGCGGAGCACGGTCTCGCCGACGGGCCCCTGTCGCCCCGCGGTCACCGCCAGGCCGCCGCCGTCGCCGACCGCCTCTCCGGCGTTCCGCTCGATGCCGTCTGGCACTCGCCGCTCGAGCGTGCCGCGCAGACGGCCGCCGCCGTCGCCGAGCGGCTGCCGTCCGTCGCTCCCGAGTCCACCGCCCTGCTCTTCGACTGCGTTCCCACCGGCATGACCCCCGACACACCGTCGGTCTTCGAGCCGTTCTTCGGCTCCATCACCGAGGCCGAGATCGAGGCCGGCCGCGCGCAGATGGCCGATGCGACCAGCGAGTTCCTCGCCCGCAAGACCGGTGAGGTGCACGAGCTGCTCATCACGCATAACTTCGTCATCGGCTGGTTCGTCCGAGAAGTGATGCAAGCGCCCGAGTGGCGGTGGATGAGCTTGAACCAGGCCCACTGCGGCCTCACGGTCATCGCCCAGAAGAAGGGGCGGCCGTGGACGATGCTGACCCACAACGATCTCGGTCACCTGCCCTTCGAGTTGCGCACCGGACTTCCCGAGACCATCCCCGTCTGAGATCCTCTCGGGTATGGACCACGTGATCTCCGCCGACGGCACGCCCATCGCCTTCGAAGCGCGGGGAGACGGCCCCACGGTCGTCATCGTGAACGGGGCGCTCTCGACGGCAGCCGATGCCCAGGGGCTCGCGTTGGCGCTCGTCGACACCGGACTCCGCGCGGTCGTTTGGGACCGGCGGGCGAGGGGGGCCAGCGGCGACTCCCCGGGGTCGATCCCGCAGCGCGAAGTCGAGGATCTCGCGGCCGTGATCGATGCTGCGGGCCCCGATGTCGTCGTCCTCGGTCACTCCTCGGGGGCGATCCTCGCGCTGCTGGCGACGTCGACGGGTGTGCCGGTCAGAGCGCTCTTCCTCTCCGAGCCCCCGCTGCACTTCGGGGTCGGCGACGCGCCGACCGACCTCGCCGACCGCTTGCAGGCCTTGATCGATCGGGGCGATCCCGGGGAGGCGGTGGCCACGTTCCAGCGGGAGGGGGTCGGCCTGCCCAGCGAGATGGTCGAGCAGATCCGTGCGAGCGAGCAGTTCCCCCGGCTCGTTCCGCTGGCTCAGTCCACGGTCTACGACACCCAGCTGGTGCGCGAGGTCTCCACGCCGACGCCGGAGATGCTCGCTGTCCGTCAACCGGTGGTCGTGCTCCGCGGTGAGCAGACCTTCCCCTTCCTCATCGCCGCGGCCGACCGCCTCGCCGAGGCGATCGACCACGCCGAGCTCGTGGTCGTTCCGGAGTCGGTCATGCACCGGCCCGATCCCGTCGCCACCGCTCGCGTGGTGAGCGAGCGCGTGCTCGCCTAGCGGCCGGTTCCGGCGCGAATCAACACCCCCCCCGCTCGAATCAAGACTCGGATGCTGCGCCGGAGGCTTGATTCGCGCAGGATCATGTTGATTCGCCCAGACCACGGGGGACGCTCGCCCAGAGGTGATCCGGGTGCGGCCGCGGCCGTGTGTCGGCTCGCAGACCGAGCCGCGCCAGCCGCACGGCCCCGTCGAGCGGCGACCCCAGCGGCTCGCGCCGCTCGGCGTGCGGTGCCCGACGGCCGAGCTCTTCGCGGAAGGCCGCCGCGAAGGCAGCGCTGTCGAACAGCCCGCCTGTCCCCGCCACCGTCGGCGCCACGCCGGGCTGCAGCGCGGCCGCCACGCTGCGTGCCACCTGTCGCCCTGCCTGGTGCATGATGGCCACTGCCGCTTCGTCTCCCGCGTTCGCGAGGGCATCGACGTCGGTGGCGAAGGAGCCGAGCACCCCGGCGCGGTCATCGCGCGTGTACAGCTGCGCGGGCCACGTCAGCGGGGCGCCGAAGCGGGCGATCGCCGCTGCGAGCAGCCTTTCGCCCCGCGCGTCGACGCCGTCCCACCGGGCGATCGCGGTTTCGAGCCCGGTGCGCCCGATCCAGGATGCGGCGCCGCGGTCGCCCAGGAGGTGACCCCACCCGTCCACCCGCACCCAGACGTCGGCGAAGTCGGTGCCGAACGCGATCGAACCCGTGCCGACGGCCACGACCGCTCCAGGGGCGCCGCCGAGCGCGCCGAGATGGGCGGTGACCGCATCCGTCGACAACTGCACGACGGTGCCGGGCAGCTGAGCGGCGAGGGTGTCGACCAGCCGTTGGGGATCGGCGACCAGCGTTCGCACCCCGGTGGCGCCGATGGCGACGGAGCGCACCTCGGCCATGCCCCCGGGTATCGCGGCGGCGGCCTGCACCAGCAGCGCGTCGACGAGTTCGGGCACCCGGCTGCCCCCCGGGGAGATGCCGACGCGTTCGCCGCTCAAGGGAAGTGCAGGGGCTTCGGCCGGGTCGTCGACGGCCGGCGCGACGGCGGCACGACTGGCGCTCCCGCCGATGTCGAGCCCGACGACCCAGCCCCCCCTCGTCCTCTGCCCCAGTGTCACTTGCTCATACCCGCGGTGAGCCCCGAGACGATCTGCTTCGTGGCGAGCAGGAACAGCACGACCAGCGGAATCGTGGCGAGGGTGAGGCCGGCGAAGAGCGTCGCCCAGTCGGTCTGGTACTCGCCGAAGAAGCGGGTGATGCCGACGGGCAGCGTGTACGCGTTCTGGTCGCGGATCAGGATGAGCGGATAGAAGAAGTCGTTCCACACGGGTACGAACCGGAACACGATGACGGTCGCGATCGCCGGACGCACCAGGGGGAGGTGCACGAGGAGGAACGTCTTGAACGGGCCCGCTCCGTCGAGACGTGCGGCTTCGTCGAGCTCGATCGGCAGCTGCCGGAAGAACCCGGCCAGCACGAAGGTCGAGAAGGGGATGCCGAGAGCGGCGTAGACCAGGATCAGGCTCCACAGGTTGCTCACGAGGCCGAGGCTCTCCAGCAGGAAGAACAGCGGCAGCACCGCGAGGTACACCGGCAGCATGAGGCCTGAGAGGAACGTGGCCTCGATCGCCCCGAAGAGCTTCGACTTCGTGCGCGCGAAGGCGTAGGCCGCCAGCAGCGACACCGCGGTGGAGAGGATCGTGGAGGCGACGGTGACGAAGATCGAGTTGACGAAGTAGGTCTGGAAGTCGGCCGTGATCCAGGCCTTCTGGTAGCTCGAGAAGTTGAGCGACTGCGGCAGACCCAGGGGGCTCTGCGCCATCTCGGGCATGGTGCGGAACGAGTTCAGCACCATGAGCAGGAGCGGCGCGATCGCGATGAGCGCGTAGAGCCAGAGGAATCCCGAGGACAGGAACCCGCCGACCGAGAAGGTGCGTCGCGTGCGCATCAGTACAGGTTCCTTTCGGCGCGGCGCATGAGGCCGGTCATGAGGAGGGCTACTCCGAGGATGAAGACGAACAGCAGGGTGGCGATCGCCGAGGACGTGCCGATCGCGTTCGAGGAGCCCGACTCGAACGCCGTCCGATAGAACAGGAGGCTGAGGACGTCGGTGGCGCCGGCGGGGTTTCCCGCCGATCCGCCGAGGGCGTAGGGGATCGCGAAGGCCTCCATCGCGCCGATGAAGGTCAGCACGCTCACGGTTCCGATCGCGGGGATGAGGAGCGGAGCGGTGATGCTGCGGAACCGCTGCCAGTTGCTCGCTCCATCGAGGGACGCGGCCTCTTCGATCTCCTCCGGGATGCCGCCGAGAGCGGCGCCGTACAGGAGCACCGGGAAACCGACCCACTGCCAGGCGGTCACGAACACGACGACCCAGATCGCGGTCGTGGGGTTGCCGAGCCAGGGTTGGGCGAGCTCGCCCAACCCGACGCCCTTGAGGATGGCGTTCACCGGACCGAACAGCGGCGAGAGCATGAGCGACCACAGGTAGCCGACGACGAGCGGCGACACCAGGTACGGCAGTGTGTAGACGGTCTGGAAGAACCGCTTGAACCGCCGTACCCGGTGCAGCAGCACCGCGAGGCCGAGACCGACCGTGTTCTGGAACACCATCGCGCCGACGAACAGCAGCACGTTGTGCAGGAACGCGTTCGGGATGGCGTCCTGGTAGGGGGCGGTGGTGAAGATGGTGACGTAGTTCGCGAGAGCCGAGAAGTCGCCCCGCGCGATGCCCGTCCAGTCGAACAGCGAGTAGCTGAGCGCCGTGACGAGCGGGTAGAGGATGAAGATGGCGAAGAGGATCAACGCCGGGAGAACGAAGACCAGGCCCGCCCGTTTCGACAGGGTGATGCCGATGTGCCGGCTACGGCGCGTCGTGGTGACGGACATGGTCTTCGTTCCTTCGGGGGTGGGGGGATGCGTCGCGGAGCGTCTTACTGACCGGGGGTGAACCACTGCGAGATGCCGGTTTGCAGCGCCGTCGCGGCACCCTCGGCATCCTGCTCACCCATGAAGATCTTCTGCACCTGCTGGCCGAGCACCGCGGTTCCGAGGGGCTCGCCGTAACGGAAGTCGACGAGCAGGAGGTACGGCGCCTTGCCGTCCTGGTAGTTGTCCCACGCCTCCTGCATGACCGGGTTGGAGTACTCGACCCCCGGGATGGCGGAGAACTGGTTCAGCTCATCGGCGACGAGCTGACCGAACTCGGGAGTCGCGAGCCAGTTCAGCAACGTGAGGGCAGCCTCCTGGTGGTCGGACTTGGCGTTGAGCGCGAAGTTGCCGTCGGCGTAGGCCGGGCTGACGGGTGTCTCGCTCACGGCCTGCGGGGGCAGTGGCACCTGGTAGGACCCGAGGTTCAGATCGGGCGCCTGGTTGGCGAACGTGGAGATCTCGAACGACCCGCCCGGGAACTGGGCTGCCTGGCCCGAGGTGAACTGGATCTGGCTGTCGCTGTAGCCGACGCCGACGACGTCGGGGGTGAGGTACTTCTTCATGTCCTCGACGAGCTGCAGCGAGGCCACGTAGTCCGGGTCCTCGAAGGTCTTCGAGCCGTCCAGCACCGCGGTTTCGAACTCGCTGCCGCCGTAGCGCGCCGAGCCCATGATGTCGGCGAAGATCGGCATCATCCAATCGTCTTTCACACCCAGAGCCATCGGCGTCACACCGTTGGCGAGGAGCGTCTCCTGCACGTCGATGAACTCGTCCCACGTGGTCGGGACCTCGAGGTCGTTCTGCTCGAAGATGTCCTTGTTGTAGAACATCTGCAGCGTCTGGGTCGCGAGCGGCACGGCGTAGGTTTTGCCGTCCTCCCGGCCCTTGGCGCCGGCGAGCACCGAGGGGTCGATCGCGTCGAGACCCTCGACGTCGTCGTCGATGGCGACCAACTGACCGGCCTCGATGTTCGGCTGCAGCTGTCCGTAGGCGCGCACCATCGGAACGTCCGGACCGTCGCTGCCGGCGAGCCCGGTCGTGAGGATCTGGTTGTACTCGGTGTTCTGGAAGGCCTCGAAGTCGACGGTGATGCCGGGGTTCTCCTGCTCGAACACGTCGAAGATGCGGTTGTAGGCGTCGACGTCCTCCGTGCGCCAGGACCAGACCTTCAGGGTGACGTCTTCGTCGGAGCCGCCCGAAGAGCTGCTCTGCGGCGCCGAGGGCGCACAGCCGGCGAGGAGCAGCGCGGCGCTGGCCGTCGCCGCGACGAGGGTGAGGGCGGAACGCCTCATGGTTTTCTCCTTTTGTCGGGATGCTGCGGGGTGGAGCGGGGGGTCCGTGCGCGATGCGGCGCCCGGGGTCTGTGGGCTCAGGCGGACGCGGCGCTGAGCAGGCGTAGGGCGTCGCGCACCGAACCATCGGCGGCGGCGAGTGCCCGGCGCGCCGGATCGGGGTCGGCGGGGGCGACCGCAGCGACTATAGCCACCTTCAGATCGCCCTCGGTGCGCGCCAGCAGTTCGACGCTCGCAGCCTCGGTGAGGCCGGAGGCCTGCATCAGGATGCGGATCGTGCGACGACGGAGCTTCGCGTTCGTTGCCACGACCGACACCATGAGGTTGGACCACGTGCGGCCCAGGGCGACCATGAGGGTCGTGGAGAAGCCGTTCAAGGCGAGCTTCTCGGCGGTCCCGGCCTTCAGTCGGGTCGAGCCGGTGATCACCTCGGGACCGGTCGCGAGCACGACATCGAGGTCGACGCCCGTGGCGAGGGTCGCTCGGGGATTGCACGAGATGAGCGCCGTGTACGCCCCCCGCTCGCTCGCCGCAGCGAGGGCTCCTCCCACGTACGGGGTGTTCCCGGAGGCGGTGATGCCGATCGCGACGTCGTCGGGCCCGAGAGCGGCGGCGTCGTGGGCGCCTTCCTCTCGCGAGTCCTCCACGTTCTCGATCGCGGTGGCGAGAGCCTCGGGGCCACCGGCCATGTGGGCGACCACCACCCCGCGGTCCAGGTTGAAGGTCGGCAGCAGCTCGGCCGCATCGAGCACGGCGAGGCGACCCGAAGTGCCCGCACCGAAGTAGTGCACCGAGCCGCCCCGACGGAGGCGTTCCGCCGCGGTGTCGACGAGCAGCGCGAGCTGCGGCGCGGCGGCGGCGACCGCCTCGACGGCGACACGGTCCTGGCTGGTCAGCAGCTGCAGGACCTGCAGGGTCGACATGGCGTCGAGGTCGACCGATGCGGCGAGTCTCTTCTCGGTGTCGGGCAGGTGGTCATCCCCTGCGAGCAGGGGATCGGCCACCGGGTGGATCTGTGCCATTGCGGAAAAACCTTCGTCGTTGGTGCTGCGTCCGGGAGGAGGCTCGCAGCTCGTGATGAGAAGTATGGGCATAAGTTTCATAGCTTCTCAACCAGGCGGAACTTTTCTTCACACGCGTGTAACAATGGCGAGGTGACCGAGATCGGGGCGATCCTGGCGAACGCGCAGGCGTCGCAGCATCCGTCGTTCTCCGGAGCGTCGGTGCTCGTGGCCGTGGGCGGCGAGGTGGTCACCCACGACAGCGTCGGCGTGACCGCGCGCTATGCCGATGACGTCGGCGCCCCCTTCACGGGGGCCGTCGGCCCGGTCAACAGCGACACCGTCTTCGACCTGGCGTCGATCACGAAGGTCTTCACCGCGATCGCCACCCTCACCGCGCTGCACGAACGGGGCCTGGGGGTGCACACCACCGTGGCCGAGGTGCTGCCCGAGTTCCGCGGCGATGACACCCTCTCCGCCATCACCGTGGCCCAGTTGCTCTCGCACACCGCCGGCTTCCCGCCGGATTGGCGCTACCCCGACGCTTCGACCGGCCGGGCTCCTGATCCGGCCGATGCGTGGCGGTCGTTCCGTCGGGTGCGCCCGATCGAGCGACCCGGGGCGCACTACACCTACTCGTGCGTCGGATACCTCTGGGCGGGTCTGTTCACCGAGGCGCTGACCGGCGACGGTCTCGACGTGGTGGTGCGCCGCACCCTGACCGGACCGCTCGGCCTCGACGACGTGGTCTTCGCACCCCGCCGGCAACCGGGTTTCGACCCCGCCCGAATCGCCGCGACGGAGTTCCAGCGAGAGCCCGCGCGGGGCCTGGTGCACGGCGAGGTGCACGACGAAGCCGCGTGGGCGCTCGGCGGGGTCACCGGCAACGCGGGGCTGTTCGGCTCGGCCCGGTCGCTGCTCGCCGTCGCCGAGCTGCTGCGCACGGGCGGGTGGTCGGGTTCCCGGCGCATCCTCGCCCCCGAGGTCGTCGGCGCTCTGACGACCGACGCGCTGACCGCCGACGTCGGTCGTCGGCCGGCATTCGGGCAGGCACTCGGGCCCCGGATCGCCGACGCGGACTGGATGGGGATGCTGGCCGACGCGGGCGCGATCGGGCACACGGGCTTCACCGGCACGAGCATGCTCACCGTGCCGGGCGGCGAGGTGTCCTTGATAATCTTGACCAACCGTGTGCACCCGTCCAGGGCGTGGCCAGGACTCGGTGACCTGCGTCGTCGCATCGCCGACGTGGCCGCGCGAGCCTAGGAGCCCCGGATGCGCACCGATGTGTTCGTCGCCGTCACGCAGCGGTTGCCGTCGCTGAGCCCCGCCGAGCGCCGTCTCGCGGAGAAGGTGCTCGAAGAGCCTTCGATCGTGGTCTCCTCGACGATCAGCGCGCTCGCCGTGGTCTGCGACACCTCGCAGGCGACCGTCGCCCGATTCTGCAAGACCCTCGGTTTCAGCGGGTACAAGGAGTTCCGCATGGCGATCGCCTCGGCGATCAGCCGCGAAGAGACCTCTCGCGACCAGTTCCGAGTGGCCGACGCCGACATCTCACCCGACGACAGCGCCGTCGAGGTGGTGACGAAGGTGGCGTACCAGGAAGCGCGGGCCATCGAGGAAACCGCCCGCTCCCTCGATCTGGACGCCCTCGACGCCGCGGTAGCAGCTCTCCGCTCCGCGTCGCGGATAGAGATCTTCGGGGTGGCCTCGAGCGGGCTCACGGCGCAGGACCTGCATCTCAAGCTGCACCGCATCGGGCTGAGCTCGTACTGCTGGGTCGACACGCACCTCGCGCTGACCTCAGTGGCCCTCGCGCGCCCCGGCAGCGTCGCGATCGGAATCTCGCATTCCGGGCTCGCGGCGGAGACGAACGAGGTGCTGCAGATCGCGCGTCGCGCCGGCGCGATGACCATCGCGCTGACCAACTTCCCGCACTCGCCCATCGGTGAGACCGCCGAGCTGGTGCTGGCCACCAGCGTGCGCGAGAACCGCTTCCGCTCGGGTGCGATGTCTTCTCGCATCGCCCAGATGGCGCTGGTGGACTTCCTCGTGGTGCGCCTTCTGCAGGGCAGCATCGACACGGCCAACGAACCCTTGCGCGCCACCTACGACGCCGTCCAGAACCATCGTCTGGACTACTGACGCGCGCTGACCCCCGCGCGCCGCGAATCAACACCCCCGTGCTCGAATCAACACCCCGACGCTGCGCCGCAGGGTTGATTCGCGCCGGATCGCAGTGATTCGCTCAGAGCACGTGCGAGTACCAGCGGGTGGCGTTGGAGTTGTCGTTGTAGGGCTCGATCTCGACGTAGCCGGAGCGCGCGTACAGGGCGCCGGCGGCGTCCAGCGTGTGGTGCGTGTCGAGCACCACCTCGGCCGCGCCGAACTCCGCCGCACGCCGCTCGAGGTCGGTCAACAGCATCCGCCCCCACCCGCGGCCGCGGCCGGCGTCGCAGACGTAGAGATGCTTGACCTCGTAGCGCACGCCTTCCGGACCCTCGGGCACCCGGCGGATCCCGCCGCAGCCGACCGGTTCCTCGCCGTCGTACAGCACAACGAAGACACCGTCCGGTTCGGTGAAGGTCGCCGGGTCCGGGAAGGCCGTGCGGTACGTGCCGCCGGGAAAGATCGACGCGCGCAGCGCGAAGTATTCCTGCAACAACCCGTGTGCGTCGGGCTCATCGACGGCGACGGGGCGGATCTCGGTCATGCCTCGAGGCTAGCGCCGTAGGCTGGGGGGATGACGACGCGCGTGACCATCGTGGGCGGTACGGGCAAGCTCGGCAGCGTGATCCGCGACGTCGCGGACGCCGAACCCGGGTTCGAGGTCGTCGCGGTGCTGACCTCCCGCTCGGACCTCGACGAGATGGTGGGCTCCGACTTGGTGGTGGATGCTTCCACCACCGCCGTCTCGATCGACGTGGTCCGAGCCGCGATCGCGCACGGGATCAACCTGCTCGTCGGCACGTCCGGATGGTCGGATGAGCGCATCGCGCAGATCCGCCCGCTGGTGGCCAAGGCCGGCACCGGCGCCGTCTTCATCCCGAACTTCTCGCTGGGCTCGGTCATCGGCAGCGCGCTCGCCGCGGTGGCCGCACCCTTCTTCCCCTCGATCGAGATCGTCGAAGCGCACCGCGACACCAAGGTCGATTCGCCCAGCGGCACCGCGGTGCGAACGGCCGAACTGATCGCCGCCGCGCGCGACAAGGCAGGTCCGGTGGCTTCGCCCCACGCCGACCAGCGGGCCCGCGGCCAGCAGGTCGCGAGCGTGCCGGTGCATTCGCTGCGCCGCCCCGGAGTGATCGCCCGTCAAGAGGTCGTGCTGTCGGGGCCGGGGGAGTCGCTGACCATCGTGCACGACACGATCGATCCGGCCCTCGCCTACGCCCCGGGCATCCGCATCGCACTGGCAGCGGCCCGCGATGCCCGCGGCGTCGTGGTCGGACTCGACAGCTTCATCGACATCGGCGTGCGCACGCCGCGGGAGCGCGCGGTCGCCGCCGTCGAGGACGACGCGGTCACCGGACAGGTCGCCGGAGTCACCCTCCTGTGAAGGCGCGTTCGGGCGTCGCCCTGATGGCGGTGCTGCTGCTGTTGTACATCGGTCTCGCCGGCCAACGCGCCTGGGTGCTGATCACCACGGGGGATCCGGTCGCGATCGCTCTCGGGTGCGCGCTCATCGTGCTGCCCGTGATCGCCGTCTGGGCCCTCGGGCGTGAGCTCTGGTTCGGGGTGCGCGCGCAGCGCCTCGGCGAGAAGCTCGAGGCACAGGGGGAGCTGCCTGCCGACCGCGTCGCGGTGCGCCCGAGCGGACGGGTGCTGCGCGACGATGCCGACGCCGTCTTCCCCGGATACCGCGCGGCCGTCGAGCAGCATCCCGAGGACTGGCGGTCCTGGTACCGCCTGGGACTGGCGTACGACGCGGCCGGCGACCGCCGACGTGCGCGCTCGGCCATCCGCACGGCGATCTCCCGCGAAGCGGCGTCCCGCCAGGGCGGAGACCGCTCGGGCGGCGGGCCCGCCCGCGGCTGAGACCGCTCAGGCGGCGGGCACAGCCGCGGCGACCGCTTCTTCGACGGTCGACTGCTCGAAGCGGAACCCGGTGCGCTCCAGCACCTCCGGCACGACGTAGGCGTTCGTGGTGAGCAGCGCCTCGGTAGCGTCGGAGCCGAGTACGAGCTTGACCGCCCAGATCGGTGCGCGCAGCAGGAAGGGGCGGTGCATCCGCATCGCGAGGGCGAAACCGAGGTCGTTCGCCGTCGCCCGGGTGGGTCCGCTCAGATTCACCGGACCGTCGATGTCGTTGTCGATGACGTGCCGGATCGCCCGCACCTCGTCGACGAGGGAGATCCACGGCCACACCTGCGTGCCGCGACCGATCGGACCCGAGACGCCGAGCTTCGTCAGCAGCATGAGTGGCTTCAGCACGCCCTTCTCGTCCACCACGGGTGCGGTGCGCAGCATCGCGATGCGGGTGTGGGATCCGGCCGTGCGCGCCGCCGCCTCCCATTCCCCGGTGAGGTCGGCGAGGAATCCCTCGCCGCGCGGCGAGGCCTCGGTGAGGCGCACGCCCGGGGCGGAGCCGTAGTAGCCGACGGCTGATCCGCTGACGAAGGCGGGAGCCGCGTCACCCAGCTCGCGCAGGGCGGTCGCGAGAGTGCGCGTGGGAGTGATCCGCGACCACAGCAGCGTGCTCTTGTAGCTGCGCGTCCAGGGGAACCGGCCGATGCTCGCGCCGTTCAGGCACACCACCGCCGAAGCCCCCTCGAGGATGCCGGGCGCCAGGGGCGCAGCATCCGTCAGCCACTGCACCTCGTGCTCGTTCTGCGGGGGACGGCGGACGAGGGTGGTGACCTCGACGCCGTCGGCGCGCAGTGATTCCACGAGCGCCGTGCCGATGAGACCGGAGGCCCCCGCGACGACGACGCGACCGCTGTCAGGCAAGCGTGGCCTCGAGGGTGATGTCGATGCCGGCGAGGGCCTGCGACACGGGGCAGTTGGCCTTGGCGTCCTGGGCGATGCGGTCGAAGGTCTCAGCGTCGATTCCGGGGACCACGGCGTTCACGTTGAGGTGGCTGCCGGTGATTCCGGTGCCCGGCTTGAAGGTGACGGATGCTGTGGCGTCGACCGACGTCGGCGGGGTGCCGTTCTGGGACAGCGCATTGGAGAGCGCCATGCTGAAGCAGGCGGAGTGGGCGGCGGCGAGCAGTTCTTCCGGCGTCGTCACGGAGTTCGAGCCTTCGCTGCGGGCCTTCCAGTTGACGTCGAAGGTGCCGGCCCCCGAGGAGGTCAGGGCGACGGTTCCGGAGCCGTCGAGGAGGCTCCCCTTCCAAGCGGTGCGGGCTTCGCTCGTGACGGTCATGACTGCCTCCTGGGATACGGCACGCCGGTTCATGGCGCGCGGCGCCAGCCTATCCCCGCCCCCTGACGAGCGGGACGGCTCGACAGGTATCGGGGGGAGTGGTAGCGGCGCTCAGGCGGGGCGGACGCGTCCGATGACGCCGCCGCGCTGCAGCAGCAGGTAGAGCTGGCAGCCGAGGCACAGTCCGAAGGCGGCGTTGAGGAATGCCGCGACGAAGGCGAAGGCGGCTGCGATCGGGAGCGCCCAGGGCAGGCCGATCAGGTGCAGCGCGAGTCCGGCGGTGGTCACGAACAGTCCGACACCCTGGGCGAAGCGCGGCGGACGCGGATCCTCGCGTTCGACGGGCGGCGCGAGGCGCGGTTGCACGACCCGGCGGTACAGCACGCTCCACGGCGCGGTGCGCGGGGAGACCACGCCCCAGACGAAGACCAGCGCGATGACCACCAGGAGGAGGAACGCCGGATCGGTGACGCGCTGGGCGAGTGAGACGCTCGGCAGCGCCCAGGCTCCGGCCACGAAGGCGAAATCGCCGTCGGGAAGGTAGGAGCTGCTCCCGAGTCGGGCGGTGGAGAGCCCGGTCAGACCGATGATGACGTCGACCGCGAGCAGGACGGCCGTGATGGCGGCGGCGAACCGCGGTCCGCGCGGATCGATGCCGCGCGGGCGGGCGTCAGACATCGGCCGTGACTCCGCGGAGGCGGGTGAGTTCGAGCTCGACCACTTCGCGGTTGGGCACCCCGCCGATGCGGGACTGAACGGCGCCGCGCCGGTCGAGGATGAGGGTGGTCGGAGTCTGCAGCACGTGGAAGTGCTTCGCGATGTCGGGGCGGTGCGTGAGGTCGACGTCGAGGTGGCGGACGCCGTCGTGGGCCGCCGCGATCGAGGAGAGGCTCCGATGCACGCCCGGGCAGCGCGAGCACAGCTCGGTGCTGAACTGCAGCAGGGTGGCTTCCTCGCCCAGCCCTTCGGCACCGAGGCGCTCGGGCACGACGACCTCGTGGGCGGCGGTGTGGCGCACGCGTCCGGCACGGCGTCGCGCCGCGAATCCCGCACCGAGCGTCACCGCGACGAGCGCGGCGAAGACGAGGAGAGCGGAGGTGAGGGTCACAACAGCCCAGGCTAACCGGTGTATCCGGGGGGCCGCTCCGTTCACGGGAAGATGACACCGCATGACCCGCGCGGTTTCGTCCGGATAAGGTGGCAGGCGTGAGCGACGCCGAGGCCCCCGAGATCCAGTTCCGCAGCGACATGACGGTGGAGCTGGTGCGCTCCAGCGCGAGTGACTCGGACGTGCTGTTCGCCGCCAGGGTGTCGACCCAGGGTGAGCTGACGCTGGATCAGGCACAGGCCGGCACCGAGGCCACGGCGCGCGACCGCGGGCTCATCAACTACCTCATGCGCGACCGGCACGGCTCTCCCTTCGAGCACAACTCGATGACGTTCTACGTGCAGGCGCCGATCTTCGTCTTCCGCGAGTTCATGCGGCACCGCATCGCCTCGTACAACGAAGAGTCCGGTCGTTACCGCGAGCTGCTCCCGGTGTTCTACTTACCGGCCCCCGAGCGCAATCTGCTGCAGGTGGGAAAGCCCGGCGCCTACGAATTCCTCCCCGGCACTCCCGCTCAGCACGCCCTCGTCGACACCGCGACGCGGGACGCCTCGGAGTTCGCCTTCCACGCGTACCAACGGATGCTGGAGGCCGGGGTGGCGCGCGAAGTCGCACGCATCGTGCTGCCGCTCAACATCTACTCCTCGATGTACGTGACGATGAACGCGCGCTCGCTGATGAACTTCCTGTCCCTGCGCACCAAGGTCGAGGGAACGTACTTCCCCTCCTTCCCGCAGCGCGAGATCGAGATGTGCGCCGAGCAGATGGAGGCGATCTGGACCGAGCTCATGCCGCTCACCCACGCCGCCTTCAACGCCAACGGCCGCGTCTCCCCCTGATCGCCCCATGACCAGGACGGCGTTGATCACCGGGGCAAGCTCCGGCCTGGGCGCCGAGTTCGCCCGGCAGCTGGCCGCTCGCGGAATGGACCTCGTGCTGGTCGCGCGGGACCGTTCGGCGCTCGATGCGGTGGCGAACGAGGTGCGCGCGGCCCACGCCGTCGAGGTTGAGGTCCTCGCCGCCGATCTGCTCGACCCCGAGCAGCGCGACACCGTCGTGTCTCGTGCGGCCGATCCGCAGCATCCGATCGACATGCTCGTCGACAACGCCGGCTTCGGGCTGTCGCTCGCTTTCGAGGACACCCCGGTCGAGGACGAAGTGCGTCACCTGGCCCTGCACGTCGAGGTTCCGCTGCGCCTGATGCGCGCGGTGCTGCCGGGCATGCTGGCGCGGGGGAGCGGGCGCATCATCAACGTCGCCTCGGTCGCGGGCTTCGTGCCGCGCGGCACCTATGGCGCGGCGAAGGCGTGGCTGCTCAGTTTCAGCCGGTGGGCGAACGTGCGCTATCGCGGCGACGGGGTCACCGTCACCGCCGTCGCGCCGGGCTTCGTGCACACCAACTTCCACGAGCGTCTCGGGCTGCCGCCGGGCCAGGAGGGTGTTCCGCGCGGGATGTGGCTGAACGCCCCTGACGTCGTGGCGGAGGCGCTGCGTGATGCCGCCCGCGGGCGATCGGTGTCGATCCCCTCGCTGCGGTACAAGGTGCTGGTCGCCCTGTCGCGGGTGCTTCCCGACCGCATCGTGGCGGGCCTGGGCGAGCGCGGCCGCTGACCGCGAATCCATAGCCCCGTGCTTGAATCCATGCCCCAGCGCTGCGCTTCGATGTGGATCGGTGCGTCGAAGCGTTGATTCGAGACGAGCGGATGCTGCAAAAGGCCGCCCGCCGGGCGATCAGCCCGGGCAACCCCGGACCGATAACCTAGAAGTATGACGCACACGGGCAATCCTTTCGGACAGGTGCTCGTCGCGCTCGTCACGCCGATGACGGCCGACGGTGAGGTCGATTGGGCCGCCACCGAGAAGCACATCGAATCCGTCATCTCCGCCGGCGCCGACGGCATCGTGGTCACCGGGACCACCGGCGAGACCTCGACCCTCACCGACGCCGAGAAGCTCCGCCTCGTCGAGGTCGGCAAGGACGTCGCAGCGGGCCGCGCGAAGATCATCACCGGCGGCGGCTCGAACGAGACCGCCCACGCGATCGAGCTCTACCGCGCCAGCGAGAAGGCCGGCGCCGACGGCATCATGATCGTCACGCCGTACTACAACAAGCCCACCCAGGCGGGCATCCTCACGCACTTCCGCCTGGTCGCCGACGCCACCGACCTGCCGGTCATCCTGTACGACATCCCCGGCCGCACCGGTGTGCCCATCAAGTACGAGACGATCCTGCGGCTCGCGAAGCACCCCAACATCCTGGCGATCAAAGACGCCAAGGGCGACTTCAGCGAGGTCAGCCGCGTGCTGAACCAGACCGACCTGATGTACTTCTCCGGCGACGACGCGAACGTGCTGCCCCACCTCGCGATCGGGGCGTCCGGGCTCATCGGGGTGACCGCGAACATCGCGGCCGCCCCCTACCGCACCATCATCGACGCGGTGAACCGGGGCGACCTCGCCACCGCCACCGCCGAGCACCGCCGGCTCGAGCCGCTCGTGCGCGCCGTCATGACGCACGTGCCGGGCACCGTCTCGGCGAAGTACATCCTGCACGGCCTCGGCCGTATCTCCAGCCCCCGCGTGCGCCTGCCGCTCGTGGGACCGGAGGAGTGGGAGGCCGCCGCCATCGAGGACGAGCTCGCTCTGGTCCGCGGGGTCGCGGGTGCCGACTTCTCCAACTTCCGCCCGGACCGCAACGCCGCCGCCGGCGGCGCGCTGCCGAAGGTGCACGGAACCACACGCTGAGCACGACCCGCCTGTCACCGGGCGGCACCATCACGCCGCGCCCTGCGCGGCACCAAGACCGGACTCCGTCACCGCGGCTGTCCTGAGGAGGCCACACATGCCCACCACCGTTTACTCCCCGCCCGCGCTCGCGCCCGGCACACTCCGCGTCTACCCCCTGGGCGGTCTCGGCGAGATCGGGCGCAACATGACCGTGTTCGAATACGAGGGAAAGCTGCTCATCGTCGACTGCGGCGTGCTGTTCCCCGAGGAGCACCAGCCCGGGGTCGACCTGATCCTCCCCGACTTCGAACCGATCAAGGATCGCCTCGACGACATCGTCGCCGTCGTGCTCACCCACGGCCACGAAGACCACATCGGCGCGGTGCCCTACCTCCTCAAGCGCAAGGGCGACATCCCCCTCATCGGCTCGGGCCTGACCCTCGCCCTCGTCGAGGCGAAGCTCAAAGAGCACCGGATCAAGCCCTACACGCTCACGGTGCGCGAAGGCGACCGCGAGCAGGTCGGTCCGTTCAACCTCGAATTCATCGCCGTCAACCACTCCATCCCCGACGCGCTCGCCGTGGCGATCCGCACCCCCGCCGGCCTCGTGCTCGCCACGGGCGACTTCAAGATGGACCAGCTGCCGCTCGACGGCCGCATCACCGACCTCCGCTCCTTCGCGCGCCTCGGCGAGGAGGGCGTCGACCTCTTCCTCGTCGACTCCACCAACGCGGACGTGCCCGGGTTCACCCCCACCGAGCGCAGCATCGGACCGGTGCTCGACCAGGTCATCGCGAAGGCCCCTCGCCGCGTCATCGTCGCAAGCTTCTCCAGTCACGTGCACCGCGTGCAGCAGGTGTTGGATGCTGCGGCCGCCAACGGTCGTCGAGTCGCCCTGCTCGGACGCAGCATGGTGCGCAACATGACGATCGCCGAGGAACTCGGATACCTGCACGTGCCCGAGGGCATCCTCATCGATTACAAGAAGGCCCGCGACCTGCCCGACGACAAGATCGTCTACATGTCGACCGGTTCGCAGGGTGAGCCGATGGCCGTGCTCAGCCGCATGGCGAACCTCGACCACGAGATCGAGCCCGGACCCGGCGACACCGTCATCCTCGCCTCCAGCCTCATCCCCGGCAACGAGAACGCCGTCTACCGCGTCATCGACGGGCTGACCAAGCTCGGCGCGACCGTCGTGCACAAGGGCAACGCCAAGGTGCACGTCTCGGGCCACGCCGCCGCGGGTGAACTCACCTACGTCTACAACATCCTGCAGCCGCGCAACGTGCTGCCCATCCACGGCGAGTACCGCCACCTCACGGCCAACGCTCGGCTGGCCCAGGAGACCGGCGTCCCCGTCGAGCGCACGATCCTCGGCGAGAACGGCACCGTCGTCGACCTCCGCGACGGGGTGGCGACGGTCGTCGGCCAGCTCGACATCGGTTTCGTCTACGTCGACGGCTCGACCGTGGGCGAGATCACCGACGCCGACCTCAAGGACCGCCGGATCCTCGGCGAAGAGGGGTTCATCTCCGTCATCGTCGTCGTGGACTCCGCGACCGGCAAGGTCATCAGCGGTCCCGAGATCCACGCTCGCGGCTTCGCCGAGCAGGACTCGGTGTTCAACGCCGTCAAGCCGAAGATCACCGCCGCCCTCGCGGAGGCTGCGAAGTCGGGTGTCCGCGACCCGCACGCGCTGTCGCAGATCGTCCGCCGCACGATCGGCCGCTGGGTGAACCAGTCGCTGCGTCGTCGTCCGATGATCATCCCGCTCGTCATCGAGGCGTGATCCATAGAGAGGATGCCGGCGCGCCGGCATCCTCTCGTCCCCGAGCGCTCCGGCGGCCCCGTCGCTAGGATGCCGCCATGCCCGCCTTCGTGCTGCGCGCCGCCCGCCCCTCGGATGGCGCCTTCCTCGCCGACATGGTGGTGGAAGCGGCGAACTGGAGCGGCAAGACGGCGCGACCGCGGCACGAAGTGCTGTCGGCCCCGGACTACCAGCGCTACATCACCGGGTGGCAGCGCCCGGGGGATTCGGGCGTGGTCGCCGAGACCGAGGTCGGCCGTGCGGTCGGTGCCGCGTGGTATCGATTGCTCCCGCGGAGTGACCCGGGGTTCGGATACGTCGGTACGGGCGTGCCCGAACTCATCATCGGCGTGCGCCCCGTCTGGCGCGCCCACGGGCTGGGCCGGAGGCTGCTGCGCCATCTCGCCGACGATGCCCGGGAGCGCGGCTACGCCCGGTTGAGCCTCAGCGTCGAGCGCGACAACTTCGCGCGGGTGCTGTACCGCTCGGAGGGCTTCGCGGTGACCCAGAGCGGTCTCGGCCGCGACACCATGGTCAAGCGCCTGCGCTGATCCCCGCGTCGCTCAGGGCAAACGTCGCCGGGGGCGCCTACCGTGGGGGCATGCCCCGCACCACCTCCTCGACCAGCGGCCGTGCGCCCGCGAAAGGGTCCGCTCGCGCCCGGAAACCCGCGCCCGCGCCCGAGCCGAAGCGTTACGTCGGCGAGAGCGACAAGCCTCCGGTCGTCGTGCGCGCGTGGCTCGGACTCGCCCACGCGGTCGGCGGCATGTTCCGCACCTTCGGTCCGGAGACGCTGGAGAAAGACCAGCGCCGTGACGGCTTCCCGTTCCTGCTCGTGGTGCTCGCTGTCGCGGGTGCGGTCGTGGAGTGGTTCCTCATCGGCACCGACGTCGCCGCGGCGATCAGCGCCTACAGCGTCGGCGGCCTCATCGGTCGCGAGGCCTTCGTGTTCCCCGTCCTGCTGCTGCTGTTGGCCGGATGGCTGTTCCGACACCCCTCGTCCGTTCATGACAACGGGCGCATCGGCATCGGCTTCGCCCTCCTGGTCGTCGCCGTGGCCGGTTTCTGCCACGTGCTCGGCGGCCGACCGCAGCCGAGCTCGGGGCTCGCGACCCTCAGCACCGCCGGCGGGCTGTTCGGGTGGATGGTGGGCGAACCGCTCGCCCTAGTGCTCACCCCGATCGGCGCGGGCATCGTGCTCGCCCTCGTGGCGGCGCTGAGCGTGCTGATCCTCACCAAGACTCCGCCGAACCGCATCGGTGCGCGCCTCGGCGACCTGTACGCATGGATGTTCGGCACCGAGCGGGTCGTGACGGCGACGCCGGATGCCGGCGCTCCGGCCCCCGAGACCGGAGATGACGATCCACGGCCCTGGTGGCGGCGCAACAAGGCCGGCCGCGAGGACGACGCCGACGGCACGCTCGGTTCGCAGGACCTCACCGAACTCCTCACCCCCGGTAAGACGGAGGGCGCGTTCGAACAGGTCTTCACCGCTCCCGAACGGCCGCCCGTGCCTCCCCTCCCGGACGCGCTCACGGAGGTGCTCACGCCGCTCTCGCCGATGGCACAGCCCGGCCGCGGGCTGCGCGAAGACACGGCCATGGACGACACCCTCCTCGAGGAGGAGATGCCCGGCATCTCGGGCCTGGGCGGCGACAGTGCCGGCATGCCGCCGGCCGTGGACTACCGCCTCCCCGCCGTCACCGCGCTGTCCGAGGGCACGCCGCCCAAGGCGCGCTCCGCGGCCAATGACGCGGTCGTGAAGGCGCTCGAGAGCGTGCTGGAGCAGTTCTCCGTCGACGCGCGCGTCACGGGCTTCTCGCGCGGCCCGACCGTCACCCAGTACGAGATCACGCTCGGCTCCGGCGTGAAGGTCGAGCGCATCACCGCCCTCACCAACAACATCGCCTACGCCGTCGCATCGAACGAGGTGCGCATCCTCGCGCCCATTCCGGGCAAGAGCGCGATCGGCATCGAGATCCCCAACGCCGACCGCGAGATGGTCACGCTCGGCGATGTGCTGCGCTCGGGGAATGCGGCGGCCTCCACGCATCCCATGACGATCGGTGTCGGCAAGGACGTGGGTGGCGGCTTCGTCGTCGCGAACCTCGCCAAGATGCCTCACCTCCTCGTCGCCGGATCCACCGGCTCCGGTAAGTCGAGCTTCGTGAACTCGATGATCACGAGCCTGTTGATGAGGGCGAAGCCGTCCGAGGTGCGCATGGTGCTCATCGACCCCAAGCGCGTCGAACTGACGTCCTACGCCGGTGTGCCGCACCTGATCACCCCCATCATCACGAACGCCAAGAAGGCCGCCGAGGCGCTCCAGTGGGTCGTGAAGGAAATGGACATGCGCTACGACGACCTCGCGTCGTTCGGCTACCGCCACATCGACGACTTCAACCGTGCGGTGGTGTCGGGTGACGTGAAGCTCCCCGTCGGCAGTGAGCGCGTGCTCAAGCCGTATCCGTACCTCCTCGTCGTGGTCGATGAGCTCGCCGACCTCATGATGGTCGCACCGCGCGACGTCGAGGATTCGATCGTCCGCATCACCCAGCTCGCCCGAGCGAGCGGGATCCACCTCGTCCTCGCCACGCAGCGCCCCTCGGTCGACGTCGTCACCGGCCTCATCAAGGCCAACGTGCCCTCGCGACTGGCGTTCGCCGTGACGAGTGTCACCGACTCCCGCGTCATCCTCGACCAGCCGGGCGCCGACCGGCTCATCGGCCAGGGCGACGCCCTGTTCCTGCCGATGGGCGCGTCGAAGGCCGTCCGCGTGCAGGGCGCCTGGGTGAGCGAGGCCGAGATCGAGAAGGTCGTCGCCCACGTCACGAACCAGGCACGGCCCGAGTACCGCTCGGACGTGGCGGCCACCGCCGAGAAGAAGGAGATCGACGCCGACATCGGCGACGACCTGGAACTCCTCCTCGCCGCGGCGGAGCTCGTGGTGTCCACGCAGTTCGGATCGACCTCCATGCTGCAGCGCAAGCTGCGCGTCGGCTTCGCGAAGGCGGGGCGCCTGATGGACCTCATGGAATCGCGCGAGATCGTCGGGCCCTCCGAGGGGTCGAAGGCGCGCGACGTGCTCGTCACCAACGAACAGCTGCCGGCGGTCATGGCACGCCTTCGCGGCGACGACGTCCCCGACTCGGGCGACCCGGTCGAGGCGCAGTTCGCGGGTCTCGAAGTGGTCGACGCCGACGACGGCGATGAAGACATGTGGCAGCTGACGGGCCGCGAATGATGGCCGTGCCACGCCAGCTGCCGAACGCGATCACGATCGTGCGCATCCTCTGCGCACCGATCTTCCTGTGGATGCTGCTGGCCGACGACGGTGCCGACGGTGCCCTGCGCTGGTGGGCGGCCGTGCTGTTCATCGTGGCCATCGCCACCGACGGCATCGACGGCTACCTCGCGCGCCGGTACGAGATCGTCACCGACCTCGGCAAGCTCCTCGACCCGATCGCCGACAAGGCCCTCACCGGCGTCGCGTTCGTCGGTCTCAGCATCCTGGGCGAACTGCCCTGGTGGATCACGATCGTCGTGCTCATCCGTGAGATCGGCATCACGGTGTACCGCTTCATCGTCGTCAACGACCATGTCCTCGCTGCGGCGTGGATGGGCAAGCTCAAGACGGTGGCCCAGGCGGTCGCGCTCTCCCTCGCCTTGCTGCCCCTGGCGACCCTGACGGATTCCTCGATCGGGCAGAGCGTCATCTGGTGGGCGAACGTGCTGACCATGACGGCAGCCGTGGTGCTGACGATCGCCAGTGGCATCGACTACCTCGCCTCCGAGCTGCGCGCGGCTCGAGCGCGACGGCGTCCATGATCGATCACCTCCCCGACGATTTCGAGGCGACGCTCGTCCGCGATCCTCAGCAGAGCGCGGCCCGTCTCATCGACCGCTTGGCGGAGCTCGGGTGGAGCGTCGGCGTGGCCGAATCCCTCACCGGTGGACTCGTGGTCTCCGCGCTCGTGGCGGTGCCGGGGGCGTCCCGGGTCGTCCGCGGGGGAGTGGTCGCCTACGACTCCGCCATCAAGCGCTCCCTGTTGGGTGTGGATGCTGCCCTGCTCGACGCGCACGGCGCCGTCCACCCCCGGGTTGCCCGTCAGATGGCCAAGGGCGTGCGTGAGGCGCTCGCGATCGACGGCCGTATCGCCGACGTCGGGATCGCGACCACCGGCATCGCCGGACCCGCCTCCCCCGACGGGCAACCGGTCGGTACCGTGCACGTGGCGATCTCCACCCCGCTGGGCACGCGCGTCGACACTCTGGCGCTCTCGGGGGACCGCGATGCCATCCGCCGGGAGGCGGCTCGAATCGCGATCCGCCGCACTCTCGCGGCGCTGTGAAACCCGATGCGCCCCACCGGGAACAGAACGTGTTTCGCGGTCGTTACATTCGGCGATTCCCACCCATTCCCCAGCGCGCGGGATTAGATTGGCCATCGAGGGTGTTGTACCGTTGTCCACCCGGACAGTCGGTGGAATCAGCGTAAGGAGGGCCCTGAGATGATCCTGGTACGTCAAGAGATCGGCGAAGTCCTCCGTGATCTCCGTCAGCAGAAGGGCCGCACCCTCCGTCAGGTGGCAAGCCGCGCGAGTGTCGCGCTGGGCTACCTGAGCGAGGTCGAGCGCGGTCAGAAGGAAGCATCGAGCGAGATCCTCGCGTCGGTCGCCGAGGCGCTCGACGTTCCCATCTCGACCATCATGCGCGAGGTGGGTGACCGGCTCTCCGTTCTGGAGGGTCTGCAGACCTTCCCCGACGTGGTTCCCGACGACCTGGTCGCCTCCATCGAACCCGAGCTCTCGCTGCGCTGAGTCCGAGATCCTCGGACCTCCGTTCCATGCGTCGAAGCGAGTTCGATCGTGCCGTGGCCGACGAGTTCGGCCCCTCCGGTAGTGCGCTGGTCGTCGATCTCGTCTTGAGCCCGCTCGGTCTCACTGCCGCGCAAGCGCTCGCGGCCGGTGTCGCACCGCGCGAAGTATGGCTCGCGCTCTGCGCGGAGATGGACGTCCCGGACTCCCGCCGCTACGGGGTGGGGCGCCTCGAACCGCGAGGGCGCTGAGATGACGCCGCGCTCGGCGGACCCCGAGCGGGGTGCGTCGAATCGCGGCGTGTCGTCGAAGAAGTGTTCGAGTGCCGCGTAGTCTCCTGCACAGCGGGTGTCGAGGAAGCGTCTTTCCTCCTACGAGGACTTCTCCAGAGCAATGTCGGAGGCCCTCCGTAGCGTGGACAGCGTCGAATGACACCCACGCCTTGTCGGGCATCGCCACCGTCGGTGGAGAGCGCGACAGCCTACAGGCGACGGAACGCGAGCATTAGGAGCACGTCATGCCATCACCCGCAGACCGCGAGAAGGCCCTCGAAACGGCACTCGCCCAGATCGACCGGCAGTTCGGAAAGGGCTCGGTCATGCGACTGGGCAGCGACGACCGCGCGCCCGTCGAGGTCATCCCGACCGGCTCCATCGCTCTCGACGTCGCCCTCGGCGTGGGAGGACTCCCGCGCGGCCGTGTCATCGAGATCTACGGCCCGGAATCCTCGGGTAAGACCACGCTCACCCTCCACGCCATCGCGAACGTGCAGCGCGCGGGCGGCATCGCGGCGTTCATCGATGCCGAGCACGCGCTCGACCCCGACTACGCGAAGAAGCTGGGCGTCGACATCGACGCGATGCTCGTGTCGCAGCCCGACACGGGGGAGCAGGCTCTCGAGATCGCCGACATGCTGGTGCGTTCCGGTGCCGTCGACCTCGTCGTGATCGACTCGGTGGCAGCTCTCGTGCCCCGGGCCGAGATCGAGGGTGAGATGGGCGACTCGCACGTCGGCCTGCAAGCACGTCTGATGTCCCAGGCGCTGCGCAAGCTCACCGGTGGTCTCAACACCACCAACACCACGATGATCTTCATCAACCAGCTGCGCGAGAAGATCGGCGTATTCTTCGGCTCGCCCGAGACGACGGCGGGCGGCAAGGCGCTGAAGTTCTACGCCTCGGTGCGCCTCGACATCCGTCGGATCGAGACCCTGAAAGACGGCACGGAGGCGGTCGGAAACCGCACCCGCGTCAAGGTGGTCAAGAACAAGATGGCGCCGCCGTTCAAGCAGGCCGAGTTCGACATCCTCTACGGGATCGGCATCTCGCGCGAGGGCAGCCTGATCGACTTCGGTGTCGAGCACGGCATCGTGAAGAAGTCCGGTGCCTGGTACACCTACGACGGCGAGCAGCTGGGCCAGGGTAAAGAGAATGCCCGCAACTTCCTGCTGAAGAACGTCGACGTCGCGGCTGACATCGAGACCAAGATCAAGAACAAGCTCGGCATCGGTGTGCCTCGTCAGACGGATGCCGCCGTCTCCGACGAGCTCGCTGCGCGTCGCCCCGCCTGACATGGCGGTCACCTTCGACGGGGGCGAGGACGAGCCTCTCGCCCCCGTGATCCCCCTGTTCGACGCCCGCGGGGCGGTGGCGGAGAAGAATCCGCTTCCGCCGCCGCGTGCGCGCACGACCGTGGGCATCGGCCGCGGACTGCCCTCGCACAGCGCGCCGTCTGCTGCTGACGACGAGGGTGGCCATGAGGTCGCCGACGTCGCCGCGGCTGCGGAGAGCACGCTGCTGCGCCGCCTCCGCACCCGCCAGCTCTCGGTCTCCGAGGCGCGTGCCGTGGTGACCGAGGCCGGCCTCGATTCCGGCGCGGCCGAGGCGATGCTCGAGGACTTCGCTCGGCTGGGCTACCTCGACGATGCCGGACTCGCCGATCAGCTGGTCTACGCGGCCGTCACCCGAAAAGGCCAGGGGCGTCAAGTGATCGCGCCGCTGCTCACGAAGCGAGGGATCCCTCGCGACGTGGCTGACGCCGCGTTGGGGGCGCTTCCCGACGACGAGGCTGAGCGCGCGCTCGACTTCGCGCGCACCAAGGCGCGGTCGCTCGGGGCACGCGACCGGGAGACGTCGATGCGCCGGTTGACCGGTCAGCTCGCGCGTCGGGGATACCCGTCGTCGATCTCCCTCGCCGCCGCCCGCCAGGCACTCGACGAGCTCTGATCGACCGGGCGGCACGTCGCCCGGTCGATCACCGAGCCGGCGGTTCCGTTGCCGGTTGGACGTGACGCAGAACCACACGCCCGAGCTCCGAGCGCGATCGCGCCACGAGTTTCGCGCGCGCTTGGTACACGTGGGATTCCACCGTGCGCACCGAGAGGAAGAGCTGGTGCGCGATCTGCCGGTTGCTGAGTCCCTCGGCGACCAGCAGCGCGATCTCGAGCTCCCGGCGGGTGAGGTCGGGGTCAGCGGCCGTGGTCTCCGCGACGCGCGCGTCGGAGGATTCAGGAGGCTCGGCGGTGTTGCTGTGCACACCCCATCCGGTGCTCTGCAGCAGGGCTACCATCCCCTGCTCGCCGCCCACCTCTTCGGTCCCGACGAGCGACGCGGCCATCGCCGTGAGCACGCGGGTCGACGGCACCTCTGACCGCGCAGCGAGGTGCTCCATCTCCGCCAGCACCCCCGTCGAGTCCCCGAGGGCGATGAGCCGGAAAAGGTCCTGGGCGTGCATGGTCGGGGTCCCTGTCGACGCCTCGGAGGCCGACTTGGCGGCGCGGAGCGCCTCCTCCGAGCGCCCGAGCGCGGCCGCGACATAGGTCTCCGCCACCATTCGTGCGTGAGCGAGGGCCGGCATCCCTTCGAGGAGCGCGGGCTCGGTCTCATCGAGCAGCTTCCGCGCCGCCTCGGCTTCATTCGACAGTGCGAGGGAGCGGGTGACGGCGATGCGTGCGAAGGGCACCCAGTCTGCGGCAGCGGGCGGTCGCGCTCGCCGGACGGCGGCGCGGAGTTCGCGGGCGGCTCGGGGAGTGTCCCCCTGCGCGGAGTACGCGGTCGCAAGGATCAATCCGGCCATCGCGCGGGTTTCCAGGTCGCCCTGGCGGGCAGCCGCGTCGATCTCGCCGGGGAGACGTCGGAGCGCCGGGGACAGGTCCGTGCCGGTCATCACGACCGCGATGGTCTCCATGCTGATGGCCCACAGTCGCTCGCCGGTCGTCACCGGGGAGATTCCGCCGCGCTCTCCCGACTGGCGGTGCGCTCGACGGAACCATTCCTGGCCGTCCTCCCAGGCCCCCAGGCACGTCTGACCGAGGCCGGCGAGAACCGCCGCTCTGGTGCGCAGCGGAGCCTCCGAACTCGGGTCGTCGAAGATGGCGCGGGCGAGGGTGACGACGGAGGTCCACCTCATCGCGAGCAGGAGGAACTCGACCCGCAGCAGGGCCATGGTGCCCGCGGCCTCCGGGTCGGCCGCCAGGTCGCCCAGGCGCTGGGTCGTACGAGCGAGCTGATCGGCGTCGGCTGTGCCCGAGAGTGCCGCGATGCGCACGCAGCGCAGCAGCGTCGCGGTATCGAGGGGTCCGGGGGTCAGTTTGTCGATCAACGCGCTCACGTCCACCGCTCGCCCCTGCACCGCTTCGGCGAAGATCTGTTCCACGCGGAGCGGGGTGTTCTCGCCGTCCTGGAGTCCGAGGCGCACGTAGGCCTGCGCCAGCGCCCCATCGCCCTCGTCATCCGCCTGGCGAGCAGCATCCAGGGCGACGCGCACCCGCACGGGCGCGTCGACGTCGGCATAGGCGAGTCCGATCGTGGCGCCCAGCAACCACGCCTCCGCCACGACGACGGCGAGGCACGGACACCACCACTGGCTCGAAGACGCCAGCATCCGCGCTGCCGCCCGCCCGATCGCGCCGTCGATGACAGCGCCGCCGACTTGACGCGCGGCTTCCCGGGCGAGGGCCGCGTTCGCGGTGAGCCGTCGAACGGGGGTGTTGTCGTCGTACACGAGCCGCGCGGCGATGAGCGCGTCCACCTCGGTGGGCGGCAGGAAGCGCACGGCGTCGGCGCGGCCGATACGTGCCACGCGTCCGAGCACGGCGAGGGTCATGCGCTCGCCGGCGGGCAGCTGAGCCACGTGGGCGGCAAGTGCGTGTGAGAGGCGACTGTGCGGCGGGGTGTCGCGGAGGGCATCCAGCGGGTCGACACCCTCGCGGTGCGCCCGGGAGGCTTCCTTCGCCATTTCGCGCAGCAGCATGCGCGAACCGTCGGCGAGCGCCACGATCCCCGCCCGTGTGACGTCGTCCAGCTCGGCCGAGGCGTAGAGGTCGAGCAGGCGGTTCGCGTCCCCGGGGGTGAGTACCAAGAGGTCGACCCGGTCGGCCAGACCACGCAGCCAGAGGTCGATCGCCATCTGCGCCGCATCCGGATCCAGTCCCACGGGACGAGTCGAGCCCTCCCGAGTCACGGTCAAGGCGAACAAGGCCGTGGCTTGACCCGCGTAGACGGCGCGGACGACCGCGGCCACCGACGGCGCGTCGAGCGCCTGAGCGTCGTCGATCAGCACGATCGGCCGTTCGCCCTCGACGGGCCGGCCGGCGAGCAGTTGGGCGGCTCGAGGGTCGGGGCATTCGTCGAGGGCGCCGCCGGAAGCATCGATTGGACCGCCGGGTCGCAGCAGCACGGCCGCCCGGCCGCGTGCGGCGAGGCGGTCGGTGAGTTCGCGCAAGAAGTGCGTCTTTCCGCTGCCGAGAGGGCCAGAGAGCACGATGTTCGTGCCCGCCAGCAGGGCCTCCACCACCTTGCGGAGATCGCGGTCTGCCCCGATGATCACGTCCGATTGCTCGGAATCCATCACGCTCGCCTCCTCCGTCGAACTTCTACCTGGCGAGTAGCGACCAATACCCGCGGTCAGACTACCCAGCGGGTCCTGACGATCCGGGGACATTCAGGCCGCGTGATTACTGGGATTTCGTCACGCTGTCCTGATAGTTACTGACTTCCTATGAGTCAGGCACTGGGGTTGCGCTTCGGTGTACACCGCTCTACTGGTCTTGCACGGGGATGTCCCGATGGACGCGGACCGGAGCCTCCAAGGGGCCTATCGTCCGGAGAGAACCCCGAGGGCGAACCCCAACGTTCACGGGGCGCGTGCCGCCGCCGCATCCCCAAGCGCGCGGCGGCACGCACACTCGGGGGGCGCATCCGAGGAGCGCTCGTAGAATGGGCATCACCATGACGATGCTCTCCAGCGCTCCGACGGCGATCGATGCCTCGCCGGCCGCCCTCGGCGATGACGGTCGGCCGCGCACATACGAGGTGCGCACGTTCGGCTGCCAGATGAATGTCCACGATTCCGAGCGATTGTCGGGATCCCTCGAGAGTGCGGGCTACGTTCCCGCTGAGCTCGGTGTGGACGCCGACGTCATCGTCATCAATACGTGCGCGGTGCGCGACAATGCGGCGGGAAAGCTCTATGGCACCCTCGGGCACCTCAAGTCCCGCAAGGACGTCCACGCGGGCATGCAGATCGCGGTGGGCGGGTGCATGGCTCAGATGGACAAGCAGGCGGTGCTCGACCGCGCGCCGTGGGTCGACGTCGTCTTCGGCACGCACAATATGGGCGCGCTGCCGCGCATGCTCGAGCGGGCCCGCCACAACGGTGACGCCGAACTCGAGATCCTCGAGGCGCTCGAGGTGTTCCCCTCGACCCTGCCCACCAAGCGCGACAGCGTGTCGACCGGCTGGGTGTCGATCTCGGTCGGCTGCAACAACACCTGCACGTTCTGCATCGTGCCGAGCCTGCGCGGCAAAGAGAAAGACCGTCGTCCCGGCGACATCCTGAATGAGATCCGGATGCTGGTCGACGACGGCGCGATCGAGGTCACCCTCCTCGGCCAGAACGTGAACTCGTACGGCGTGGAGTTCGGTGACCGGGAGGCCTTCTCCAAGCTGCTGCGCGCGGCGGGGGAGATCCCGGGGCTCGAGCGCATCCGCTTCACCAGCCCGCATCCGGCCGCTTTCACCGACGACGTCATCGCCGCGATGGCCGAAACCCCCTCCGTGATGCCTCAGCTGCACATGCCGCTGCAATCGGGCAGCGATCGCATCCTCAAGGCCATGCGTCGTTCCTACCGCAGCGAACGGTTCCTCGGCATCCTCGACCGGGTGCGCGAGCGTATGCCGCTGGCCTCGATCACGACCGACATCATCGTGGGTTTCCCCGGCGAGACCGAGGAGGACTTCGAAGAAACCCTGCGCGTGGTCGCGGCCTCCCGGTTCTCGAGCGCGTTCACCTTCCAGTACTCCATCCGTGAGGGCACCCCGGCCGCCACGATGGCCGACCAGGTGCCGAAGGCGGTCGTGCAGGAGCGGTACGAGCGCCTCACCGCCCTGCAGGATCAGATCTCGCTCGAGGAGAGCGAGCTGCAGGTCGGTCGGGAACTGCACGTGCTCGTCGCGGCCGGTGAAGGCAAGAAGGATGCCGCGACCCACCGCCTCACCGGGCGAGCCGAGGACAACCGCCTCGTGCACTTCGAGGTGCCGCCGCACTCGCAGCTGCCGCGCCCCGGTGATGTGGTCTCCGTCGTCGTGACCCGCGCCGCGCCGTACTATCTCGTCGCCGATGCGAAGGACGGGGTGCCGCTGCGCATTCGCCGCACCCGCGCCGGCGACGCCTGGGATCGCGCGCAGGCCGAGTCGTGCGCCGTGCCGACGGCCGATGCGGGCGCCCCGCGTGCCGTGGCGCTCGGACTGCCCACCCTCCGCGTCGGGGTGTGAGCCCGCGCGTCTGGGCTGTCGTCGGGGCGACCGGCACGGGCAAGACGGCGTTCTCGCTGGATCTCGCCCGGGCACTGGCCACGACCGGTCGACCGGCCGAGATCGTCAACGCCGACGCCATGCAGCTGTATCGCGGCATGGACATCGGTACCGCGAAACTCGCTCCCGATGAGCGGCGGGGCATCGCTCATCATCTCTTCGACGTCCTCGACGTCCGTGACGAGGCCGCCGTGTCGTGGTATCAGGATGCTGCGCGTCGGGCGATCAGCGAGATCCACGCGCGCGGAGCTGACGCGATCCTGGTGGGAGGGTCGGGGCTCTACGTGTCGAGCGTCCTGTTCGACTTCCGCTTCCCGCCCCGAGACGATGCGCTGCGTGCCCGTCTCGAGGATGAGCTGACAGCGGTCGGGCCCGGCGTGCTGTTCGCCCGGCTTCGTGAGCTCGACCCCGCGACCGCCGCGCGCGTCGACCCGCACAACGGTCGTCGGATCGTGCGCGCGCTCGAGGTGCTCGGCCAGGGGGAAGCGACGCACGGCGCCGCACTGCCCGACGCGCCGGTGCTCTGGCATCCCGAGACGCACCTCCTCGGAACCCGCATCGAGCGCGGTGAGCTGGTGCCCCTGCTCGACGCGCGGGTGCAGCAGATGTGGCGGGATGGCCTGCTCGGCGAGGTCGCCCGACTGCGGGACGCCGGTCTCGAGCAGGGCGTCACTGCCGCTCGCGCCATCGGCTACGCCCAGGGCCTCGCCCAGGTGCGGGGCGAGATGAGCGAGGCCGAAGCGATCGCCGAGACCCAGGCGCTCACGCGTCGGTATGCGCGGCGGCAGGTGTCCTGGTTCCGCCGGTACGCCGACGTCACGTGGCTCGATGCGCGCCACACCGACGCGGGCGACTTGCTACAGTCCCTCGGATGACGTTCGAGATCCGCCCTTTCGCCCCTGATGACACCACGGCCGTGGTCGAGCTCTGGGAGACGTCGGGCCTCACGCGACCGTGGAACGATCCGCTGAAGGACATCGAACGCAAACGCGCCGTCCAGCCCGAACTCTTCCTCGTCGCGGTCGACGACGCGCGGGTCGTGGGATCGGTGATGGCCGGTTACGACGGACACCGCGGCTGGTTGTACTACCTGGCGAGCGTGCCCGATCGTCGCGGCGAGGGGATCGCCCAAGCACTGGTGTCGGCGGCGGAGACCCGCCTTCTCGCGATGGGGTGCCCGAAAGTGCAGCTCATGGTGCGCCCCGACAACACCGGCGCACGCGGGTTCTACGACGCCATCGGGTACGAACCCTTCGACACCTGGGCCACCGGCAAGCGCCTGATCGCGGACTGATGGCCCGGGACGCTGCGCGGGTGGGCCTCCTAGACTGGACAGCATGTCGCGCACCCTCCCCTTCACGAAGGGCCACGGCACCGGAAACGACTTCGTCGTGGTCGCCGATCCCGACGGCGTCGTCGATCTCAGCGCCGAGCAGGTCGCCGCGCTGTGCGACCGCCACGTCGGCATCGGCGCCGACGGCCTCTTGCGCGTGGTTCGTTCCGCCGCGATCGACGAGGGCGCCGAGGCGGCAGCATCCGGCGTCGAATGGTTCATGGACTACCGCAACGCCGACGGCTCGCCCGCGGAGATGTGCGGCAACGGCACGCGTGTCTTCGCCCGCTACCTCGTCGAGAGCGGCCTCGCCTCGATCGACGATGGCCTGCGGATCGGCACCCGCGCCGGTGTGAAGACGCTGACGCGCAGCGAGCGCGGTTACGAGGTCGATCTGGGCACGTGGCGGATCGAGGAGGGGGAGACGCTCGTTCGCGCACGGGGACTCGACGTCTCGCGCCCGGGGGTCGGCATCGACGTCGGCAACCCGCACGTCGTGGTGGCACTGTCCTCGCACACCGAGCTCGACGCGCTCGACCTCGCGTACCGGCCGATCCTCGACCCCGAACCGCGTGGCGGTGCGAACGTCGAGTTCGTGGTGCCGAGCGACCCGCTGGTGCGTGACGGGGTGGGCGCGCTGCGCATGCGCGTGTTCGAACGCGGCGTGGGCGAGACCCTGTCGTGCGGCACAGGGGTCGCGGCGGCGGCGCTCGCCGTGCGGCACTGGGCAGGGCCGGCAGCCCCGGACCGCTGGCAGGTGGACGTCCCCGGTGGAACGCTCGGTGTGCGCATCACGACCGAGGCCGACGGCGAGCACGTGCTGCTGTCGGGTCCGGCGGTGCTGGTCTACTCCGGCGAGGTCGCCCTGGCCTGACGTCAGACGACGACGTCGATCGCCTCGGTCTGCGGGCTGCCGTGGCGGCGCACTTTCAGCACGCGGTATCCGCGGCCCGTGGCGGCGCGCTGCACCGAGTACCCCCGAGGGAAGGTCGCGGCCAACCACCGCTGCAACGAGTCGGATCCCAGGTTGCGCTGCACGACGAACCAGCCGTCCGAGCGCACGTCGAGGCGGGGGATCCAGTGTTCCAGCATGCCGTGCAGCTCGTTCTTGCCGACCCGGATGGGCGGGTTCGAGCGGATGGTGCGGAACGAGACGTCATCGGGAACATCTTCGGGGTGCACCGCGTTGATGTTGGTCAGGCCCAATGCCTCCGCATTGCGTCTGACCAGGTCAAGTGCTCGATCGTTGACGTCGACCGCCCAGATCGTGGCGCGGGGCGCTTCGATGGCGAGGGACAACGAGATCGGTCCCCAGCCGCACCCCAGGTCGAGGAAGTTGCCACCGGATGGCGGCGGCGGCGTACTCGACAACAGCACAGCCGTACCGGCATCGACGCGGTCGGGACTGAAGACCCCACCGGCGGTCTGCACCTCGACAACACGGCCCGCGAGGGTCACCGGGATACGGCGCAGGTTCTCCGGGCTCGTGGGAGTTCCGGTGAAGTAGTGGTCGCTCCCCATGCCGAGAGCGTAGCGGAGAGCATCCTTCCGAGGGGAGGATGAGAGTTCACGGAAGCCTCGAGCGGCCCCGCCGGGTCGGGCGACAGCATCCCGAAAGGAAAATATGACAGACACCACCATCCCCCACAGCGCGAACGAGTCATCGGTGGACCCGATCGACCGCGTGCTCTCGCGCGCAGAAGCGCGCTCCGGGGTGCGTGTGTTCGGCGCCGCACAGGCGCTCCAGGATGCGACGACCGTGTCCTACGGCGATTCCGACGGCGACCAGTGGGAACGCGAGGATCGAGCGGCGCTACGGCGCGTCGTCGGTCTCTCCACCGAGCTGCAGGACGTCACCGAGGTCGAGTACCGGCAGTTGCGCCTCGAGAACGTCGTGCTCGTCGGTGTGCACGCGCAGGGCGAACAGGAAGATGCCGAGAACTCGCTGCGCGAACTCGCAGCGCTCGCGGAGACAGCGGGCGCGGTCGTGCTCGACGGCATGCTCCAGCGCCGCCCCCACCCCGACCCCGCCACGTACATCGGTAGCGGCAAGGCGCAGGAGCTGCGCGACATCGTCGCCTCGGTCGGCGCCGACACCGTCATCGTCGACACCGAGCTCGCGCCCAGCCAGCGACGCGCCCTGGAAGACGTCGTCAAGGTCAAGGTGATCGACCGCACCACCGTCATCCTCGACATCTTCAGCCAGCACGCGAAGAGCCGCGAGGGCAAGGCGCAGGTCGAACTGGCACAACTCGAGTACCTTCTCCCGCGCCTGCGCGGCTGGGGTGACTCGATGAGCCGCCAGGCCGGTGGCCAGGTCGGTGCCGGCGGCGCCGGTATGGGCTCGCGTGGTCCGGGTGAGACGAAGATCGAACTCGACCGTCGTCGTATCCGCACCAAGATGGCGCAGCTGCGCCGTCAGATTCGCGATTTCGCGCCCGCGCGCGACGCGAAGCGGGCCGAGCGCAAACGCAACACCGTGCCCGCCGTGGCGATCACCGGTTACACCAACGCCGGCAAGTCGAGCCTGCTCAACCGCCTCACGCACGCCGGGGTGCTCGTGGAGAACGCGCTGTTCGCGACGCTCGACACCTCGGTGCGCCGCGCGGAGACGAGCGACGGACGCGGATACACGCTCACCGACACCGTCGGGTTCGTGCGCAACCTGCCGCACCAGCTGGTCGAGGCGTTCCGCTCCACGCTCGAGGAGGTCGGCGAGGCCGACGTCATCGTGCACGTGGTGGACGGTTCGCACCCCGACCCGGCCGCCCAGCTCGCCACCGTGCGCGACGTGATGGGCGATGTCGGGGCTCGCTCGACCCGCGAGATCGTCGTGTTCAACAAGGCCGATCTGCTCGATGACGACACGCGGCTCGTGCTGCGCGGACTCGAATCGACGGCGTTGTTCGTCTCCTCGCGTACCGGCGAGGGCGTCGACGAGCTGCGCTCGATCATCGAGGAGGCGCTCCCGCTGCCGGCCGTCGAGGTGCGCGCGGTCGTTCCGTACGACCGCGGCGATCTGGTGTCGGCAGCTCACGAGACAGGCATCATCGTCGACCAGGAGCACCGCGAGCAGGGCACCTTCCTGCACGCGCACGTCGGAGCGAAGCTGGCCGCGGAGCTCGCACCCTTCGCCGCCTGAGTCGCCACGCGTTGCGCCGTGTGGTCGCCGTCCCTTCCGGATGCCGACCGCACGGCGCTTTCGCGTTTCAGGCGAGCGAGAGCGGCGGTACCCCGGGCGGGGTGAAGCCGAAGACAGCGCCGAGGAACGCGAGTTCGCGTTCGAGGGCGTCGATCACGGTCTCAGCCCGGCGGAAGCCGTGTCCTTCACCCTCGTAGAGCATGTACGCGTGCGCCACGCCCTGGGCGGCGAGAGCGTCACGGATCGCTTCGGCCTGCGCGGGAGGAACGACGGCGTCGTCAGCCCCCTGCAGGATCAGCATCGGCGCGGTGAGCTGCGCGACGTGGGTGAGCGGCGAACGCTCGATGTACACGGCCTCGGCTTCGGGCAGGGGACCGATCAGCCCGTCGAGATAGCGGGCTTCGAAGTCGTGCGTGTCAGCAGCCAGCGCGCGGGCATCGCCCACGCCGTAGCGGGAGATCCCGGCGCCGAAGACGTCGGTGCGCACGAGTGCGCCGAGCACTGTCCAGCCGCCCGCGGAGCCGCCCTCGATCGCGAGGCGAGCCGGATCAGCCCGTCCTTCCGCCGCGAGGCCCGCGGCCACCGCTGCGACATCGTCGACGTCGACGATTCCCCACTGCCCGCGTAGGCGCTCGCGGTAGGCGCGTCCGTACCCGGTGGAGCCGCCGTAGTTCACGTCGAGCACGCCGATTCCCCGGCTCGTGTAGAAGGCGATCTTGGCGGATGCTGCGGGGCCGACGTGCGAGGTCGGACCGCCGTGCACCAGCACGAGGTACGGCGGCAACTCGTCGGCAGGACCGACCATGTCGGGGTGGGTGGGCGGATACGCGAAAGCGTGCACGACGCCGTGCGCGCCGTCGACGTCGACCTTCCGAGCCGCGGGGAACCATTCCGCTCCCACCGCAGCATCCGCCCCGGTCACCTGCTCGACCCTCACCTGCTCGATCGGTGCGGCCGTCCCCGCGGCTGCGAGGTCGACGAGCCAGAGTCCGCTGGAGCCGTCCGGCGTCGACCCGGAGACGAGCACACGCGAGCCGCGGGAGTCTTCGATGACCGCGCCGGCGACGATCGGTACCGGCAACCGCTCGACGCGGTCACCGTCGATGAGCACGATCTCGTCCCCGCCGTCGGTGCGCACTGCGACGATGCGTCCGTCCTCCAGCGGGGTGTACCACCGTGTGCCGAGTACCCACAGCCCACCACCGGTGTCGGCGTCCGCCGGCGCGAGCGCCTGCACGGAGCCGTCCGCACCCGAGCGGTACAGGTTCCAGCGACCCGTGCCGTCGTCGGTGAAGATGACGTCGCCCTCGCCCGTCCACTCCGGCTGGAGGGTGGCGGCGTCCGGAGTGCCGAGCACCCGCCACTCGCTCACGCGGCCGTCGCTCAACGCGCCGACGCGCACCTCGGCATGATCCCACGGCATGTCGGGATGATCCCACGCCACCCATGCGAGGTTCTGTCCGTCGGGGGAGACCGCCGGTTGCGCGACGAAGTCGCTGCCGCCCACCACCGGGACGAGCAGCGCCGGGTCGGTGGCTGCGGAACCGTCGAGCGGGATCCGAACGATATCGCGGCGCGGCACGGGCGAGCCGTCGTGGCGCTCGCGGACGGCGATCAGCATCCCTCCACCGGTCGTGAGGCCGCCGAAGCGCGCGGTGGGGTCCTCGGGAGTCAGCGCCCTCGGGGCACCCCCGGGCTCGAGAGCCCACACCCGCTGGTCGGCCTTCTCGGAGTAGACGAGCTGCCCGTCCGCCTCGGTCCAAGCGCCGCCGCCGTACTCGTGCACGCGCGAGCGAGCACTGTGCGGCGCGGGGAGCACGTCTTCGGCGATGGTGCCGCGGTACCGGCGCACGGTCGTCCGTCCGGCTTCGGCCGGCACGGTCTGGCCCCACCAGACCTCGTCGCCGACGAAGCGGGCACCATCGATCCGCGGCGATGCGGACGCGACGGTCGCGGCGGACAGGGGGGAGGGCCAGGAGCCGTAGGGGAGCGTTGTCGGCATCCCCCCACACTATGGTTCCCCCTCCTCGGTTCCGAGTCGGCGGCGCCGATCCGGAGGTGGAGGGTGGGAGCGACCTCAGACGGCCCGCAGCACCGCCACGATCTTGCCGAGGACGACGGCTTCGTCGCCGAGGATCGGTTCGAACGCGCTGTTGCGGGGCAGCAGCCAGGTGTGGCCGTCGCGACGACGGAAGGTCTTCACGGTCGCCTCGCCGTCGAGCATGGCGGCGACGATCTCGCCGTTCTCGGCGTTGGCCTGGGAGCGCACGACGACCCAGTCGCCGTCGCAGATCGCGGCGTCGATCATCGACTCGCCCGACACCCGGAGCATGAAGAGGTCGCCCTTGCCCACGAGCTGGCGGGGAAGCGGGAAGATCTCGTCGACCTGCTGGTCGGCGGTGATGGGCACGCCGGCGGCGATGCGACCGACGAGCGGCACGAGTGCCGCGTCGCCGACGGAGGGGCCGGTGTCGGCGGGATTCTCGGTCGACGTCCCCGGCAGGTCGATCAGCACCTCCATGGCGCGGGTCTTCCCCGGGTCGCGGCGCAGGTAGCCGCTCAACTCGAGCTGGTTGAGCTGGTGGGTGACGCTGGAGAGGGACTTGAGGCCGACGGCGTCGCCGATCTCGCGCATGCTCGGCGGGTAGCCGTACCGGCTGATCGAGCGCTGGATCACTTCGAGGATCGCCATCTGCTTCTCGCTCAGGCTCTTCCGACGCCGGGTCTGCGGCTTGTCACGGGCGGCGGGCTGCGTCGCGTCGGTCATCTTCCCTACTCCCTCTCACCACCGGAACCGGCGGTCATCTTCGAATGTCGGAGGTCCGTGGTGTGGTCTTCCTGTCGAAACCGTATCCGGATTCCGGCGCCCCGCACGGTTGATTGCCGCGTGTCGCGTTCGATCCATCTCCGATCGGATCGATGTTGACATGTTCGATAAGTAGAAGATAGGTTCGGAAAAGAGATTCGCATCCGGTGCTCCCGGCCGAGGATCGGATGCGAATCTCTCACCCCCAGGAGGAAACCATGACCGCCATCGCACTTCCCACCACCGCCGCCTCGACGCGACTGCGCATCACGGCGCGCGGTCGTCGCGTGCTGGCCGGTCTGGTCGCTCTTCCCCTCGCACTCGCTCTCGGCTTCGCCGCACTTAGCGGCGGCACCGCGCTCGCCTCGCGCGATGCCGGCGCTCCCGCCGGCAGCTTCGAAGAGGTCACCGTCATGTCGGGCGAGACCCTCTGGTCCATCGCGCAGGACGTCGCGCCGAGCTCAGACCCGCGCGACGTGGTCGCGGCGATCGTGCGTCTGAACGCGCTCGACGGCGTCACGGTCTCCGCGGGGGAGCGCCTCGCGATCCCCGCCGAGTACTCCGCCGCCTCCTGACCCGCGCCCCCAGGCGAAGCCGTGGTGCGTAGGAGAGGTGGGCGTGCCCTGACATGAAGTCCGGCGCCGGAGCGTGATGGTTTTCGCGACGCTGGCATCGGGTCTGGCGGGCGACGACCGCAGGCCGTCGCGGGCATGCGTTGCGAAGGCCATCACGCGTAGGCGCCTGCGCGCACATTCCGAGCACGAGACCGGGCAACAGCATCCCCTCTACCATCGGAGAGGTGACCTTCTCACTCGACGACCTGCCCATCCGCGAGGACCTGCGCGGGATGAAGCCCTACGGTGCCCCGCAAGCCGCGCTGCCGGTGGCGCTGAACGTCAACGAGAACACGCATCCCGTTCCTGCCGAGGTCGCCGGTGACATCCTCGATGCGGTCGCGCTCGCCCTGCAGGACGTCAACCGTTATCCCGACCGCGAGTTCACGGGGCTTCGGGAGGCGTTCGCCGGATACCTGGGCCACGGGCTGACCCGCGAGAACATCTGGGCGGGCAACGGCTCGAACGAGGTTCTGCAGCACGTGCTGCAGGCCTTCGCCGGCCCGGGGCGCACCGCCTTCTCCTTCGCTCCGACGTACTCGATGTACCCCTTGCTGACCCGGGGGACCGGGGCGCAGTGGATCGCCGGATCCCGCGACCACGACTACACGGTGACGCCCGAGTCCGCCGCGGCTCAGATCGCGGAGGTGCAGCCCGACGTGGTCTTCCTCTGCGCTCCCAACAACCCCACCGGAACGCCGATGTCGCTCGAGGTGATCGAGGCGGCCTACGAGGCGAGCCCGGGGATCGTGATCGTCGACGAGGCGTACCAGGAGTTCGCCCCGCGTGACACGGCATCCGCCATCACCCTCCTCCCCGGACGAGAACGCCTCGCGGTGTCGCGCACCATGAGCAAGGCCTTCGCGTTCGCCGGGGCCCGGGTCGGCTATCTCGCGGCCGATCCCGCCCTCATCGACGCGTTGCGCCTGGTGCGACTGCCGTACCACCTGAGTGCGCTCACCCAGGCGGCGGCGACCGCGGCTCTCGCGCACGCCGACGTCATGCTGGGCATGGTCGACGAGATCGTCGCGCAGCGCGACCGCATCTCGGCCACCGTGGAGGCGCTGGGCTACCGCGCCCACGAGTCGTGGACGAACTTCGTGCTCTTCGGCGGTGTGGACGACCCCGCCGCGACGTGGCAGGCGCTCTACGACCGCGGCGTGCTGATCCGCGACATCGGCATCCCCCATCACCTGCGGGTCACCGCGGGTACGGAGGCGGAGACGTCCGCGTTCCTCGACGCTCTGGCCTCACTAGAATCGGGAGTATGACCCGTCCTTCCCGTACCGCCTCGCTGAGCCGTGCCACCAGCGAGTCGAGCGTCGAGCTGGCGCTCGACCTGGACGGCTCGGGGACCAGCGCGATCAACACCTCGGTGCCGTTCTTCGACCACCTGCTGACGGCGTTCGCGAAGCACTCGCTCACCGACCTCACGGTGCGCGCGACCGGCGACACCCACATCGACGCGCACCACACCGTGGAGGACGTGTCGATCGTGCTCGGCACGGCCATCCGTCAGGCGCTCGGCGACAAGTCGGGGATCTCCCGCTACGGCGACGCGCTCGTGCCGCTCGACGAGGCTCTCGCCCAAGCCGTCGTCGACATCAGTGGTCGTCCCTACCTGGTGCACTCGGGGGAGCCGGCGGGTTTCGAGCACCACCTCATCGGGGGACACTTCACGGGTTCCCTCGTTCGCCACACCTTCGAGGCGCTCGCCTTCAACGGCGGGTTGACCGTGCACGTCCGTGTTCTGGACGGTCGGGACCCGCACCACATCGCCGAGGCCGAATACAAGGCCTTCGCTCGCGCTTTCCGTCAGGCCAAGGCGTTCGACGACGCCGTCGACGGCATCCCCAGCACCAAGGGTGCGCTGTGAGCAAGCGTCCGCTCGTCGCCGTCCTCGATTACGGCTCGGGCAACGTCCACTCCGCCGTGAAGGCGCTCGACGCCGCGGGGGCCGACGCGCGCCTCACCGATGACCGCTCGCTCGTGCTCGAGGCCGACGGCCTCGTCGTGCCCGGGGTCGGCGCGTTCCAGGCGGTCATGGATGCACTGCGCGCCTCACGCGGCGACGACCTGATCGACCGCCGTCTCGCTGGGGGCCGTCCGGTGCTCGGTATCTGCGTGGGAATGCAGGTGCTGTTCGACCGCGGCGTCGAGCGGGGCGTCGACACCGAGGGCATGGGGCAGTGGCCCGGCGCCGTGACGGCTCTGGACGCCCCCGTCCTCCCGCACATGGGGTGGAACACCGTCGAAGCCGGTGACGGCTCGCGCCTGTTCGAGGGAATCGAGCGCGAGCGCTTCTACTTCGTCCACTCCTACGCCGCGCAGGAGTGGACCCTCGACAATCGCCCGCCCTTCCCGGCGCCGGCGCTGACGTGGTGCTCGTACGGCTCGCCGTTCCTCGCGGCCGTCGAGAACGGTCCGCTGGCGGCGACGCAGTTCCACCCGGAGAAGTCGGGCGACGCCGGGATCCGTCTGTTGGCCAATTGGATCGACGGCCTCGGCAGCGCTACTGTCTAACCTCGTGCCCACCGCGAACGACCGGCGTTCCCGGGCACGAGGAGCCATGAACGATTTCGCTTCCACGCCCGAGCTCATCCTTCTCCCCGCCGTCGACGTCGCCGGCGGTAAGGCGGTTCGGCTCACGCAGGGCGAAGCCGGCACCGAGACGAACTACGGCGATCCCGTCGAAGCGGCGATGGATTTCGCGCGCCAGGGAGCGGCGTGGATCCACCTCGTCGACCTCGACGCGGCATTCGGTCGGGGCAGCAACGTCAACGTGATGCGCAAGGTGATCAAGCAGGTGCGCGGCGTGCAGGTCGAGCTCTCCGGCGGTATCCGCGACGACCGCTCCCTGGAGGCGGCGCTGGACAGCGGTGCCAGCCGGATCAACCTCGGCACGGCGGCCCTGGAGAACCCCGAATGGGCAGCCGACGTGATCGGTCGTTACGGCGACGCGATCGCCGTGGGGCTGGACGTCCGCGGCACGACCCTCGCGGCGCGCGGCTGGACGCAGGACGGCGGCGACCTCTGGACGGTGCTCGAGCGGCTCGAAGACGCCGGCTGCAGCCGCTACGTCGTCACGGACGTGACCAAGGACGGCACCCTGAAGGGTCCGAACCTCGAACTCCTCCGCGAGATCGCTGAGCGCACCCCCAAGCCCGTCGTGGCGTCGGGCGGAGTCTCCAGCCTCGACGACATCGCCGCGTTGCGGGAGCTCGTTCCCCTCGGTGTCGAGGGTGCGATCGTCGGCAAAGCCCTGTACGCGGGTGCCTTCACCCTGGCCGAGGCGCTGGATGTCGCCGGAGGGTGACTCGCCGGCGGCCGACTCGGCCGGCGTCCCGTGGGAGGGGCGGCGCTTCGAGGACAACCGCCACGCCGCGGACGACGGTTCGGCCGACCCGGCGCTGCTCGCCGCGCTGACGGCTGAGGCCGGGGGAGTGCGCGACGCGCAGGCCATCGTGGAGGCCTACCGCCACGCGCGCCTGTTGATCCCTCTCGTGGCCGACAAGGGCGACGAAGGCATCGGTGCGCACGGTCTCGCCGTCGACAAGACCCAGGAGCTCTCCATCGTCACCGTCGCCGCTCCTGACGGTCGTCGCGTGCTCCCCGTCTTCACGTCGGTCGACGCGATGAAGCGATGGGATGCGAAGGCCCGGCCGATCCCCGCCGACGGGGTGCGCACGGCCGTCGCCGCGGCAGGGGATGACACCGAGCTCATCGTCATCGATCCCGGATCCGAGACCGAGTTCGTCTTGCGTCGTCCCGCGGTCTGGGCGATCGGGCAGGGCATCAGCTGGCAGCCCAGCCACACGTCGACCGAAGTGTTCACGGGCCTGCAGCAGAGCGTCGGAGCAGAACTCGCCGTCCTCGATTTCGCGGTCGAGGCGGGGGACCCGGCAGGCCGCCTTCGCGGTCCCGAGCTGATCGTGCATCTCAACCTGATGCAGGGCCTCGAGCAGGAGGAGCTCGACGCCGTGCTCGCGCGTCTCGCGCGCCGCTGGGCCGGGGACGACCGCATCGCGGTGCTCGTGGACTCGCTGACGGTGAAGCTGCACCGCTCGTCCTGACGGCGCCCGCGCCCCTCAGCATCCGCCCACCGAACTCGGACAATCGGCCGAACTCGGTGCGAACTCGGCGCGAACCGCACCGAGTTGCGCCGATTCTCCGATTTCGCGAGAGCACGATCGGCCGAGCGGAGGAGTTTCACAGCTCGAATCTCCTCCGCTCGCCCGAATCTCCTCCACCCACACGGTGAACGCCCCGCACCGCTGCCGCCCGTCTAGGGCCCGGAGCCCGAGGCCCTAGAGCGATCCGTTAGAGACGGAGACCGAGAAGGCCCGACCCCGGGAGGTCAGTTGACCGGCCCCGTCCACTTCTCGCCAGGCCCCTTGCCGATCGGGTCGGGGATGACGGATGCTTCGCGGAACGCGAGCTGCACGGACCGCAGGCCGTCGCGGAGGGAGCGCGCGTGCATGTCGCTGATCTCGGGTGCACCCGCGGTGATGAGGCCGGCGAGGGCGTTGATGAGCTTGCGCGCCTCGTCGAGGTCGGTCTGGTGCGCGGGGTCGTCGGCGAGTCCGACCTTGACGGCGGCGGCGCTCATCAGGTGGACGGCGGTGGTGGTGATCACCTCGACGGCGGGCACGTCGGCGATGTCACGCCCCGCGGCCTCGGCCGATCGTTCGGCGTCATCCTCCCAGCGGGAGAGGCGTTCAGCATCCGTCCCTGAAGCAGTCGTGGAGTCGTCGTTGCCGGGAATCGTGTGCACGTGGTTCTCTCTGCTAGACTTTGGCGGGCTTCGGAGTGTTCTGCTCCGAACGAAAGAGGATCACATCCCACCCGCGCTTGCCGCTCCAGGCTACCGGGTCCACGCACTCCGCTCCGCTTGTCGGGGCTGCCAGGGTGCAAGAGCCGGCGTGTTTCACGTCGAGCTCGGGTGGCGTGTTCTCCTCTTCCGCCCGCGACGCACCGCGTCGTGGTGGTCACCCGCAACGTAAGAGGAGTCCCGCATCAGCGATCCCCGCACCAATGACCGCATTCGCGTTCCCGAGGTCCGCCTCGTGGGTCCCGCGGGTGAGCAGGTCGGCGTCGTCCGCATCGAGGTGGCGCTTCGCCTGGCCCAGGAGGCCGACCTCGATCTCGTCGAGGTAGCCCCCAACTCGAAGCCGCCCGTGGTCAAGATCATGGATTACGGCAAGTTCAAGTACGAGGCTGCGCAGAAGGCCAAGGAAGCGCGTCGCAATCAGGCGAACACCGTCCTCAAAGAGGTCCGGTTCCGACTGAAGATCGAAGCCCACGACTACATAACCAAACTGAAGCGCGCCGAGGGCTTCTTGCAGGCCGGCGACAAGGTCAAAGCCATGATCTTGTTCCGTGGTCGCGAGCAGTCCCGCCCCGAGCAGGGTGTGCGTCTTCTGCGTAAGTTCGCAGAGGACGTCGCCGAGTTCGGCACCGTGGAGTCCAACCCCACGATCGACGGACGCAACATGGTCATGGTCGTCGCCCCCCACAAGAACAAGTCCGAGGTCAAGACCGAGCAGAACGCTCAGCGCGCCGCCAACAAGGAAGCAAGCCGCTCCGGCGTGCGCGACGACACGGACCCCGATACCGAGCCCGCCCCGGCAGTCGCCGAGTAGGCCAGACGCTCCCGCCCGCCGGGAACCACAACGAAGGAAGACAGATGCCGAAGCAGAAGACCCACTCGGGTGCCAAGAAGCGCTTCAAGTTGACCGGCAGCGGAAAGCTGATGAAGCAGCAGGCCGGCATGCGCCACAACCTCGAGGGCAAAGCCTCGAAGCGCACCCGCCGCCTGAACCAGGAGCAGGTCCTGTCAAAGGGCGACGCCAAGGTCGCCAAGAAGCTCCTCGGCCTCTGAGCGCCGACGCACGTTAGGAAACAGAAGAAATGGCTAGAGTCAAGCGGGCGGTAAACGCCCACAAGAAGCGTCGCGTCATCCTCGAGCGCGCGTCCGGTTACCGCGGTCAGCGTTCGCGCCTGTACCGCAAGGCCAAGGAGCAGGTCACCCACTCCCTCGTCTACGCGTACCGTGACCGTCGCAAGCGCAAGGGCGACTTCCGTCGTCTGTGGATCCAGCGCATCAACGCCGCGAGCCGTCAGAACGGTCTCACCTACAACCGCTTCATCCAGGGTCTGGGTCTCGCGGGTGTGCAGGTCGACCGTCGTATGCTCGCCGAGCTGGCCGTCAACGAGCCGGCCGTGTTCGCCTCGCTGGTCGCCACCGCGAAGACCGCTCTGCCGGCCGACGTGAACGCCGCCAAGACCGCGTAACACCGCAGCAGCTGCGAAGGGCGTCCTCCTCCGGGAGGGCGCCCTTCTCGCGTTCCCGGTCGCGTCGGGCGCGGTGCAGCAGTGCGGGACCAATAGGGTGGGACCGTGCTGGAGAATCCGCGTTCGCCCCGCGTGCGCGCCGTCGCCAAACTGGCCAAGCGCAGCGCCCGCCAAGAGACCGGACTGTTCCTCCTCGAAGGCCCGCAGGCGGCCCGCGAAGCACTGATGTATGCGCCGCACATCGTCGAGGAGCTCTACGCGACGCCGACGGCGATGGAGAAGCACGCCGACATCCGCGACGCTGCCCGCGCGGCCGACCTCGAGGTGCAGTACGCGACCGAGTCGGTGCTCGACGCGATGGCAGACACCGTCACCCCGCAGGGGATCGTCGCCGTGGCGCGGCAGATGCCCACCTCGATGCGCGAGGTCTTCGCCGCGAACCCCCGCCTCGTCGCGATCTGCGAGGAGGTGCGCGACCCCGGCAACCTCGGCACGATCATTCGAGCGGCGGATGCTGCGGGCGCCGACGCCGTCGTCCTGACGGGTCGCACGGTCGACCCCTACAACCCCAAGGTGGTGCGGGCGACGACCGGGTCGCTGTTCCACCTCCCGGTGGCAGTGGGAGGCGAGTTGGACACCGCCGTCGAACGCGCCCACGCCGCCGGCATGCGCGTCGTGGCCGCCGACGTCGACGGCACCGACTTCCTGGCCTCCCGGCACCTGCTCGCCGAACCGACCGCGTGGCTGTTCGGAAACGAAGCGCGCGGCCTCGATGAACCCGCTCTCGCGTTCGCCGATCTGGCTCTCCGTCTGCCGATCTACGGTCGTGCCGAATCGCTCAATCTGGCGACCGCTGCGAGTGTCTGTCTGTACGAGACGGCCTTCGCGCAGCGCGCTTCGTCCTGATCCCACGGCGTCTCCCGCTGTTACAGAACGGTTAAGGCTGGCGTCAATCTTTGGTCGCTTGCGCTGCCGACTCATAGGGTGGGGCCATGGCGACCACAGAACCGCGGCCGGCCGGCGACCCGCTTGTCGTCATGAGCGATGTCCAGAAGCACTACGGCGACTTCCAAGCGCTGAAGGACATCAACCTGACGGTGAACCGAGGTGAGGTCGTCGTCGTGATCGGCCCCTCGGGTTCGGGAAAGTCGACTCTCTGCCGCACGATCAACCGGCTCGAGACGATCACCTCGGGCACCATCTCGATCGACGGCGAGGAGCTGCCCAAAGAGGGCAAGGCGCTCGCGCACCTCCGTGCCGACGTGGGCATGGTGTTCCAGTCGTTCAACCTGTTCGCCCACCTCACCATCCTCGAGAACGTCACCCTCGGGCCCATCAAGGTGCGCGGGATGAAGAAGGCGGATGCGGAGCGCGAAGCGCGCGTGCTGCTCGAGCGCGTCGGTATCGACGCGCAGGCCTCGAAGTTCCCCGCCCAGCTCAGTGGCGGTCAGCAGCAGCGCGTCGCGATCGCCCGGGCCCTCGCGATGAAGCCGAAGCTGATGCTCTTCGACGAGCCCACGAGCGCGCTGGACCCCGAGATGATCAACGAGGTCCTCGACGTGATGGTCGGCCTCGCCGGCGACGGCATGACGATGATCGTCGTCACCCACGAGATGGGATTCGCCCGCAAGGCCGCCGACCGGGTCATCTTCATGGCCGACGGGCAGATCGTCGAAGAGGCGGTTCCGGAGCAGTTCTTCACGAACGCGCAGAGTCCCCGAGCGAAGGACTTCCTCTCGAAGCTGATCACGCACTGACCGGAGGATGCGGGCGCCTCCCCCTGAACGTCGGACCTGCACGACAGGTCCGCGAACCCACAGCACCCACACCAAGGAGATCTCATGCGAAAGACACGACTGCTTGTCGGCTTCAGCCTCGCGGCCGTCGCCGTGCTCGGCCTCACGGCCTGCAACAGCGGCTCGCCGACCAGCCCCGGCGGCGCCGCCGGGACCGATCCCGAGAGTGACGAGGCTCTCTGGTCGGTCGCGAGCGAGGTCGATCTGGCCGACAGCCCCACCTACGACCGCATGGTCGAGCGCGACGGTGTCATCGTCGGCGTGAAGAACGACCAGCCCGGACTCGGGTACGAAGACGCCGCAACGGGCGAGCGCACCGGTTTCGACATCGACATCGCGCGCTGGATCGCCGCCTCGCTCGGCTTCGACGAGGACCAGATCACCTACCAGACGATCCCGTCCGCCAACCGCGAGCAGGCGATCGTGAACGGCGACATCGACTACTACGTCGGCACGTACTCGATCACCGACAAGCGCAAGGAGCAGATCGACTTCGCCGGTCCGTACTTCGTCACCGGCCAGGGCCTGCTGGTCGCGGCCGACGACGACTCGATCAACGGTCCCGACGACCTCGCCGGCAAGACCGTCTGCTCGGTCACCGGGTCGACGCCTCTGCAGCGCATCCGCGACGAGTACAGCCCCGGCAACACGGTCGAGTACGACACGTACTCGCAGTGCGTCGAGCAGCTCAAGGGCGGTCAGGTCGACGCCATCACGACCGACGAGGCGATCCTCGCCGGCTACGTGGCGCTCGAGCCCGACGCCCTGAAGATCGCCGGGGACCCCTTCAGCGAGGAGCGCTACGGCGTCGGAATCGAGAAGGGCGACGCGGCGCTCAAGGAGTACATCAACACCCTGTTCACCGACGGCGGTGACGTCTGGACGGCGCTGTTCGAGCAGCACCTCGCTCCGGCCGGCATCGAGGGCGAACAGCCCGCAGTAGACGAGTGATCCGCGTGGGGGCGGCCGGACGGCCGCCCCCACGTTCTTCGACGAATTCTTCAGGGAGGCGGGGCCGTGGGCATCATCACCGACAACACCGATATCTGGTGGGACGGGCTGGTCGGCACGCTCACCCTGTTCTTCGGTGGCGGTCTCCTGGCACTCGTGCTGGGGATCATCGTGGGCGCGATGCGGGTGTCACCCGTGCCGATCGCCCGCGCGATGGGCACGCTCTACGTCAACACCATCCGCAACACCCCGCTGACCCTCGTCTTCTTCGGTTTCGCCTTCGCGCTTCCCCCGTTGCTGCAGCTGCGCATCGACCCGGTCATCCTGGGCGTCGCCGCACTCGGCATCTACACCGCGACCTACGTCGCCGAGACCATCCGCTCGGGCATCAACACGGTCCCGGTCGGCCAGGCCGAGGCCGCTCGAGCCCTCGGTCTCACGTTCGGGCAGGTGATGGGCTCGGTCGTGATGCCGCAGGCGTTCCGCTCGGTCATCCCCCCGATGATGAGCGTCTTCATCGCGCTGCTGAAGAACACCACGGTCGCGGCGGGCTTCAGTGTCATCAACCTCGGATCGGTGCGCAGCTACCTCAGCGAGCGCGGCGAGAACCAACTGCTCGTGATCGTCTGGATCGCCGTCGTCTTCGTGGCGATGGTGCTGTTGCTCTCGTGGCTGCAGCGCAGTCTTGAGAACCGTTGGAGGGTGTCGCGATGACTTCCGTTCTGTACGACGTCCCCGGACCCCGCGCGATGGCGCGCAACCGCATCCTGGGTGTGCTGACGGTCGTGGTCGTCCTGGCCATCATCGGGTTCTTCGTGTGGCGCCTCGCCGCCACCGGCCAGTTCACCGCGCAGAAGTGGTCGGCCTTCACCTATACGAACGTGTGGATCAGCATCGGCAACGCGGCCCTCGCGACGGTGTCGGCGTTCGCCGCGGCCGCCGTGGGCGCCCTCGCCCTCGGCTTCGTCCTGGCGATCGGCCGCATGTCGGATCACGCGTGGGTGCGCCGGCCCTTCATCGCCATCGTCGAGGTGCTGCGCGCGGTCCCCGTGCTCGTCTTCATGTTCCTGCTCTACTACGGCCTGCCGGTGGCGGGCATCAAGATGGAGCCGTACTGGGCCGTCGTCATCGCCCTCATCGTCTACAACGGCTCGGTGCTCGCCGAGGTGATCCGCGCGGGCGTCGAATCGCTGCCGCGCGGCCAGCACGAAGCGGGGTACGCGCTCGGGCTGCGCAAGGCAGGGGTCATGCGCCTCATCCTGCTGCCGCAGGCACTGCGAGCGATGCTGCCCGTCATCATCGCGCAGCTCGTGGTGACGCTCAAGGACACCGCGCTCGGCTACATCATCACGTACGAGGAACTGCTCTTCTACGCCCGCTACATCGGTGGCCAGGTCACCTACGGTTCGCCGATCGTTCCGGCCACCATCATCGTCGCGATCATCTACATCGGTCTGTGCCTGCTGCTCTCCCACGTCGCGACGACGGTGGAGAAGCGACTGCGCAGCTCGGCCAAGGTCGGGGTCGTCGCCGGGGCCAACCAGCCCACGCAAGAGGTCACCGACACCGAGCTGATCCTCGCCCAGCGTTCCGGCAAGTTCGACAGCAGCACGGGCAACACCGGCGGCGGCGGGATCTGAGCCACCGTCGGGTGGGTTGCAGCATCCACCCCTCGGTAGACTCGACTCTCGTGTCCGACGCTCCCGAGATCACCCCCGAAGCGGTCGCCGCCGCCGTCGATGCGGCGCTGGCCGCCATCGCCGCCGCCGGTTCCACCGCCGAGCTCAAGTCCGCCCGTGCGGCGCACGCCGGCGAGGCCTCCGCGCTTGCCCGCCTGAACGCGGGGCTGCGACAGGTCGCCCCCGACAAGAAGGCGGAATTCGGCAAGCTCGTGGGCCAGGCCCGCGGGCGAGTGAACCAGGCGCTGGGCGCCCGGGAGAGCGAGCTCGCCGAGGCCGAGACGGCCGCGCAGCTCGAGGCGGAGCGCGTGGACATCACCGCCCTCCCGCAGCGCGCGCGCGTCGGTGCACGGCATCCGATCTCCCTCCTGCAGGAGCAGGTGTCGGACATCTTCGTCGGCATGGGGTGGGAGATCGCGGAGGGCCCAGAACTCGAGCACGAGTGGTTCAACTTCGACGCCCTCAACTTCGACGTCGATCACCCGGCGCGCCAGATGCAGGACACATTCTTCGTCGATCCGGTCGCGCGTCACCTCGTGATGCGCACGCACACCTCACCCGTGCAGGTGCGCTCGATGCTCGAGCGCGAGCTGCCGATCTACGTCCTGTGTCCGGGCCGGGTGTACCGCACCGACGAGTTCGACGCGACCCACCTGCCCGTCTTCACCCAGTTCGAAGGTCTCGTGATCGACAAGGGCATCACGATGGCGAACCTCAAGGGCACGCTCGACCACGCCGCGCGCACGCTGTTCGGTCCCGAGGCGAAGACCCGCTTCCGGGCGAACTTCTTCCCCTTCACCGAGCCGAGCGCAGAGCTCGACCTCTGGCACCCCACCTTCAAGGGCGGCGCGCGCTGGATCGAATGGGGCGGATGCGGGATGGTCAACCCGAACGTGCTGCGCGCCGCGGGCATCGACCCGGAGGTCTATTCCGGGTTCGCCTTCGGCATGGGGATCGAGCGGACCCTGATGTTCCGCAGCGACGTGCAGGACATGCGCGACATGGCCGAGGGCGATGTGCGCTTCAGCGAGCAGTTCGGAATGGTGGTCTGATGCGCGTCCCGCTCTCCTGGTTGCGTGAGTTCGTCGACGTCCCCGTCGATGCCACGCCCGAAGACGTCCTCGCAGCACTCGTTCGTGTCGGGTTCGAAGAGGAGGACGTCCACCGCTTCGACCTGCAGGGCCCGATCGTGGTGGGCCGCGTCCTCGAATTCGTCGAGGAGTCCCAGACCAACGGCAAGACGATCCGGTGGTGCCAGGTCGACGTGGGTGAGGACGAGCCGCGAGGAATCGTCTGCGGCGCGGGCAACTTCTTCGCCGGAGACGAGGTCGTCGTCACCCTGCCCGGCTCGGTGCTGCCCGGTCCGTTCCCGATCGCTGCGCGCAAGACCTACGGACATGTCTCGGACGGCATGATCGCCTCTGCGAAAGAGCTCGGACTCGGCACCGAGCACTCCGGCATCCTGCGGCTGGCGGAGCTCGGCATCGAGGCCCCCACCGGCACCGACGCGATCGCCCTGCTGGGTCTGGACGATGTCGCCGTCGAGATCAACGTGACCCCCGACCGCGGCTACGCGCTGTCGCTGCGCGGTGTCGCGCGCGAATACGCGCACGCCACGGGCGCCGCTTTCCGCGACCCGGGCCTTCGCGAGTGGGACGAGATCCAGCCCGGCACGGGCTTCTCGGTGACCGTCGACGACCGTGCGCCGATCCGCGGGCGCCAGGGGGCGTCGGAGTTCGTCGTGCGCGTCGTCCGCGACGTCGACGGCACGCGCCCGACGCCGCCCTGGATGATCGCGCGCCTCGCCCTCGCAGGCATCCGCTCCTTGGGCGTGCTGATCGACATCACCAACTACGTGATGCTCGAACTCGGCGAGCCGATCCACGGCTACGACCTCGACAAGCTCAGCGGCGGCATCACGGTGCGCCGTGCCGCGGCGGGGGAGAAGCTCGAGACGCTCGACGGAAACGTGCGATCGCTGCACGAGGAAGACCTGCTCATCACCGACGAGTCCGGCCCCATCGGTCTCGCCGGCGTGATGGGCGGGGGAACGACCGAGATGACCGACGCCACGCGCAACGTGCTCGTCGAGGCCGCGATCTTCGACACCGTCTCGATCGCGCGCTCGGCCCGTCGGCACAAGCTTCCTTCCGAAGCATCCCGTCGCTTCGAGCGGGGCGTCGACCCCCTGATCCCCTTCGTCGCGGCCCGCCGGGTCGCCGACCTGATGGTCGAGTACGCGGGCGGATCACTCACCACCGAGGGCGGTGCCCTCTACGCCGAGGTCACGATCGACGCCCTGAACCTGCCGAAGGGCTTCGTCTCGCAGCTGATCGGCGTCGATTACTCCGACACCCAGGTGTCGGGGGCGTTGGAGACGATCGGATGCGAGGTCGCCGACGCGGGTGATCAGTGGTCGGTCATCCCGCCGTCGTGGCGTCCGGATCTCACCGACAAGTGGACGCTGGCCGAGGAGGTCGCCCGCATCGAGGGCTACGACCTGATCCCCTCGATCCTGCCGATCCCGCCCGCCGGACGCGGGCTCACGGCCGCCCAGCAGGGCAGGCGACGGGTCGCGAACGCGCTCGCCGCTGCCGGTTTCGTGGAGACGCCGTCCTTCCCCTTCACCACGGAGGAGCAGAACGACCTCTGGGCCTCGGCCACGGGCGAGCACCTGCCGAGCATCAAGCTCGCCAACCCGCTCGACGGTCAGGCGCCGTTCCTGCGCCGCTCGCTCATCCCGGCGCTGCTGCGGGCGGCCCACCGCAACGTCTCGCGCGGGTTCACGGATCTGGCGATCTTCGAAACGGGCGCGGTGTTCCTGCCCGAGCCAGGTGTCGAGTACGGCACCGCGACCGTGCCGCCGCTGGGGCAACGCCCCGACGATGCCACCCTCGCGGCGCTGAACGCCTCGATCCCGCCGCAGAGCCGCCATGTCGCGGTACTGCTGACGGGCTCGCTCGTCGACAAGCAGCCGGGGCAAGCGGCCCTGGTCGCCGACCTCGCCGACGCCGTCGACGCGGTGCGGGTCATCGCCGTGGCCGCCGGCGTCGAGGTGGCGGTCGCCCAGGGTGTGCGCGTCGCCCTGCACCCCGGCCGCGCCGGCACCGTGTCGGTCGACGATGTCGAGGTGGGCTACGTCGGTGAGGTGTTGCCGGCCGTGTCGGCCGGCGCCGACCTCCCCGGCCGTGTGCTCGTGGCGGAACTCGACCTCGATCTGCTGCTGTCGCTCAGCAGCGAACGGGTGGTCGCGGCCTCGCTCTCCGGCTTCCCCGCCGCGACGCAGGACGTCTCGCTCGTCGTGGGCGTCGAGGTTTCGGCCGGCGACCTGCGTGCGGCGCTCGCGGAAGGGGCGGGGGAGCTGCTCGAATCCGTCCGCATCGTCGACGACTACCGCGGCACCGGGGTGGCGGACGGCAGCAAGAGCCTGACGTTCGCGCTGCGCTTCCGTGCCCCCGACCGCACCTTGACGGCTGCCGAGGCCACGCAGGCGCGGCTCGCGGGCGTCGCCGTCGCCGCCGAGCGCTTCGGCGCCACGCTGCGCGAATAGCATCCGTCACGCTTCGTCTCGGTCGCTGCGCTCGCTCGCTCAGCGACCGGTACGCAGGGTCCCCGGTCCCTGAGCGAGCTCGGCGGGCGGGCCGGTCCCTGAGCGAGCGCAGCGAGACGAAGGGCCCCGGGCCCGCAGCATCCGTCAATCAATCCGTTGGTGCGCGATCAATGCCGGGATGCGGTACCGAAGCATGGACTCGTGCATCTTCCTGTGGACTCAGCGAGCGCAGCGAGACGAAGGGGCCCCGGGTGCGTGGGCCTGCGCGCTTCGTCTCGGTCGCTGCGCTCCCTCGCTCAGCGACCGGTACGCAGGGTCTCCGGTCCCTGAGCGAGCGAAGCGAGACGAAGGGTCTCGGATCGTAGCGTGCGGCGCGCGCGGTGACGATTTGCGGATGCTGTGTCGTCACGGCTATCGTCGGGCCATGCTTCCGGCCGCCCCCCTCTCGCTCGTGCAGAGCGTCGTGGGTGCGCGCCGACGCGGCCGCCGACTCTAGGCGACCCCGCAGAACCGCGCGTGCGCGGTCGCGAGCGTCGCCGTCTCCGGCCCGTGACCCCAGACAATAAGGTGGAAGCCATGACCTATTCGGTCGCCGTCTCCGGCGCCTCCGGCTATGCCGGAGGTGAGATCCTGCGCCTCCTCGCCGCGCATCCCGACATCGAGATCCGCACCGTGACGGCTCATTCGAACGCGGGTCAGCGCCTCATCGAGCAGCAGCCGCACCTGCGCTCGCTGGCGCATCTGACCCTGCAGGACACGACGCCCGAGGTGCTCGCCGGTCACGACATCGTCGTGCTCGCCCTGCCGCACGGGCAGTCGGGGCAGTACACCGATGCGCTCGCCGACACCCCGCTGGTCATCGACGCCGGCGCCGATCACCGGCTCACCTCCACCGCGGAGTGGGACCGCTTCTACGGCGGCGACTTCCACGAGGCGTGGACGTACGGCGTTCCCGAGCTCCCCCTGGCCGGGGGCGGCAAACAGCGCGACGTCCTCGCCGGCGCGACCCGCATCGCAGCTCCGGGGTGCAACGCCTCGACGGTCGCGCTGAGCCTCGCACCGGGCGTGGCCGCCGGCGTCATCGACCCCTCCGACATCGTCACGGTGTTGGCGGTCGGTCCCTCGGGCGCGGGCAAGAGCCTCAAGACCCACCTGCTCGCGAGCGAGGTGCTCGGTTCGGCCAATCCCTACGCGGTCGGCGGTTCGCATCGCCACATCCCCGAGATCCGCCAGTCGCTCGTCGGCGCAGGCGCGTCCGCTCCGGTGCGCATCTCGTTCACCCCGGTCATCGTGCCGATGGCCCGCGGCATCCTCGCGACTTCGAGCGCGCCGATCGTGGTGGGGGCATCGGACGAGCAGATCCGCGCCGCGTGGCAGCACGCCTACGGCGACGAGACGTTCGTGCAGCTCCTCGACGAAGGTCACTTCCCCCGCACCGCCGACGTGCTCGGCGCGAACACTGCGCTCCTCGGCCTCGCGATCGACCGGGACGCGAACCGCGTCGTCGTCGTCGCGGCGCTCGACAACCTCGTCAAGGGAACCGCCGGGGCCGCCGTCCAATCCATGAACCTCGCGCTGGGCCTGCCCGAAGGCCGGGCCCTGACCGTGAACGGAGTCGCCCCGTGAGTGTCACCGCCCCCGCCGGATTCGAAGCCGCCGGCGTCGTCGCCGGCCTCAAATCCACCGGCAAGCCCGATGTCGCCGTGGTCGTCAACCGCGGCCCCCTCAAGGTCGGCACCGCGGTGTTCACCTCGAACCGCGCGAAGGCCAACCCCATCCTGTGGTCAGAGCAGGCGGTCGGCGACGGTGTCGTGGAGGCGGTCGTGCTGAACAGCGGCGGCGCGAACTGCTTCACCGGCAGCTTCGGATTCCAGACCACCCATCTGACCGCCGAGCGGGCGGGTGAGCTGCTGGGGGTCAGTGCCGGCGACGTGCTGATCTGCTCCACCGGGCTCATCGGCACGGGCGACGAGGTCTTCCGCGCCAAGGTGCTCGACGGCACGCACCTAGCGATCGCCGCCCTCACCCCCGACGGCGGCGCCGACGCTGCCGCGGCGATCATGACGACCGACACCGTGGCGAAGACCAGCGTCGTCACGCGGGACGGGTGGACGATCGGGGCGATGGCCAAGGGAGCCGGGATGCTGGCGCCGGGCCTTGCCACGATGCTCGTCGTGATCACCACAGACGCCGTCCTCGACGCGCAGGCCGCCGACGGCCACCTCAGGGCGGCGACCCGGGTGAGCTTCGACCGGCTCGACTCGGACGGCTGCATGTCCACGAACGACCAGGTCACGCTGCTGGTCAGCGGAGCATCGGGCATCGAGCCCGATGCCGAGGCGTTCCGCGCGGCGCTGACCGAGGTGTGCACCGACTTGACCTTGCAGCTGCAGGCCGATGCCGAGGGCGCGAGCCACAGCATCCGGATCCAGGTCGTGGGAGCCGTGACCGAGGACGACGCGGTGGAGGTGGCCCGCTCGGTCGCCCGCAACAACCTCTTCAAAGCCGCGATCTTCGGTAACGACCCCAACTGGGGGCGCGTGCTCGCCGCGATCGGCACGACGCAGGCGCCCTTCGACCCTTACGTCGTCGACGTCACCATGAACGGCGTGCGGGTGTGCTCGAACGGCGGGCCCGACCGGCCGCGCGAAGACGTCGACCTCACCCCGCGCGCCACGCAGGTGCTCATCGATCTCAAGGCCGGCGAGGAGTCCGCCATCATCTACACCAACGACCTGACCTACGACTACGTCCACGAGAACAGCGCGTACTCCTCGTGACCGACGTCGATCTTCAGGACACCGACCCCGCCGAGGCGAGCAGCAGAGCGGCCACGCTCATCGAATCGCTGCCGTGGCTGCGCCGGTACCGCGACCAGATCGTCGTGGTGAAGTACGGCGGCAACGCCATGGTCAGCGACGAGCTGCAGGATGCTTTCGCCGCCGACATCGCCTACCTCCGGTACGTGGGGGTCAAACCGGTGGTCGTGCACGGCGGCGGGCCCCAGATCTCCTCGATGCTCGATCGCCTTGCGATCCCGAGCGAGTTCAAGGGCGGCTACCGCGTCACCTCCACCGAGGCGATCAGCGTCGTGCGCATGGTGCTCACCGGCCAGATCAACCCGCAGCTCGTCGCGAAGATCAACGCCCACGGTCCGCTCGCGACCGGGCTCAGCGGCGAAGACGCGGGGTTGTTCGAAGGACGGCGGCGCGGCGTGACCGTCGACGGCGTCGACCATGATCTCGGTCGTGTCGGAGACGTCGTCGCGGTGGATCCTCGCCCGATCATGGACCACCTCGACGCGGGACGCATCCCGGTGGTGTCGAGCATCGCGCCTGACGTCGACCAGCCGGGCCACTCGCTGAATGTGAACGCGGATGCTGCGGCCGCCGCTCTCGCCGTCGCGCTCGGCGCGACGAAGCTCGTCGTCCTCACCGATGTCGCCGGTCTCTACGCCGACTGGCCCAACCGGTCATCCCTCGTGTCCCACCTGACGTCCACCGAACTGCGTGCACTGATGCCGCGACTGGAGTCGGGGATGATCCCCAAGATGCAGGCGTGCTTGGACGCGGTCGAAGGCGGAGTTCCCACCGCGGCGATCGTCGACGGACGGGTGCCGCACTCGGTACTCGTGGAACTGTTCACCAGTAAAGGAATCGGTACGGAGGTCGTCGCATGACACACGCAGCGAACACATGGCAGGACAACGCGGGGCGCGACCTGGTGCGCAGCTTCGGCGACCGCATGGCGCTGTTCGTCCGCGGCGAGGGCGCGTACCTGTGGGATGACACCGACCGTCGCTACCTCGACTTCCTCGCGGGGATCGCGGTCGATTCGCTCGGCCACGCCCACCCGGTCTTCGTCGACGCGGTCTCGCGTCAGGCGGCCACCCTCGCGCACGTGTCGAACTACTTCGCCACCCCGCCCCAGCTCGCCCTCGCCGCGACGCTGAAGCGACTCGCCGGCACGGGCGAGGCCGGTCGCGTGTACTTCGCCAACTCCGGAGCAGAAGCGAACGAGGCGGCCTTCAAGCTCGCCCGGCTGCACGGCGGTTCGTCCCGCCCCCGCATCCTCGCGCTGCGGGGGGCGTTCCACGGCCGCACGATGGGCACGCTCGCGCTCACCGGCAAGCCGGCCCTGCAGGCCGACTTCCTCCCCATGGTCCCGGGGGTCGAGCACATCGACGCCACGATCGAGGCCCTGGAAGCCGCGCTCGATGACGGGGTGGCCGCACTGTTCGTGGAGCCGATCCAGGGCGAGGCCGGTGTCATCGAACTGCCCGAGGGCTACCTGGCCCGAGCGCGCGAGCTCACCGAAGCCGCCGGTGCTCTGCTCATCGTGGATGAGATCCAGACCGGCGCCGGGCGCACGGGGGAGTGGTTCGCGTTCCAGGGCGCCGGCATCGTGCCGGACGCCATCACGGTGGCCAAGGGGATGGGCGGCGGATTCCCCATCGGCGCCCTGGTGACCTTCGGTGCCGCGAGCGATCTGTTCTTCCCCGGCACGCACGGCTCGACCTTCGGCGGTAACGCCCTCGCGACGGCCGTCGCCGGGGCGGTGCTGGCCGAGATCGAAAGTGCGGACCTCGTGCGCAACGCCGCCGTACGCGGAGAGCAGCTGCGCGCGGCCATCGCGGGGATCGGTTCCCCCCTGGTGTCGGGCACCCGGGGAGCGGGGCTCCTCCTGGGCGTCGCCCTCAGTCACCCCGTGGCCAAGGCCGTCGTCGCCGCCGCTCAAGAGCACGGTCTCATCATCAACGCCGCGAACGACACCACCATCCGCCTCGCGCCCCCGCTGATCATCGGCGACGCCGAGATCGCCGAGTTCACCGAGCTGTTCGCCGCGTCCCTCGCCACGGTCGCCGATGCGCTGCTGCTCGAGGCGGCGGGCTCGGAGGCGCCGGTCTCGGCAGCGCCGACATCTCCCGCCACCCAGGAAGTGACCGCATGACCCGCCACCTGTTGCGCGACGACGACCTCGCCCCGTCCGAGCAGGCGCACATCCTCGATCTCGCCCTCGAGCTGAAGCGCGACCGCTGGGCGGTCAAGCCGCTCGCCGGCCCGCAGACGGTCGCCGTCATCTTCGACAAGTCCTCCACCCGCACCCGGGTGTCGTTCGCGGTCGGTATCGCCGACCTCGGCGGCTCCCCGTTGATCATCTCGACGGCGAACAGCCAGCTCGGCGGCAAGGAGACCCCCTCCGACACCGCCCGGGTGCTCGAGCGCCAGGTCGCGGCGATCGTGTGGCGCACCTACGCGCAGTCGGGCCTCGAGGAGATGGCTCGGGGCACGCGGGTGCCGGTCGTCAACGCCCTGAGCGACGACTTCCACCCCTGCCAGCTGCTGGCCGACCTGCTGACGATCCGCGAGCACAAGGGCGATCTCGAGGGCCTGACGCTGTCGTTCTTCGGCGACGGTCGCAGCAACATGGCCCACTCCTACGCACTGGCGGGCGTGACCGCGGGGATGCACGTGCGCATCGCCTCGCCGGAGGATTACGCGCCGCGGGAAGACGTCGTCGCCGACGCCGACGCGATCGCCTCGCAGACCGGCGGCTCGGTGACGTTGTACACCGACCCGCTCGAAGCGGCAGCCGGCGCCGACGTGGTCGTGACCGACACGTGGGTGTCGATGGGGAAGGAAGAGGAGAAGCTCGCACGCTTGCGCGATCTGGGAGCGTACAAGGTCACGAGCGATCTCATGCGTCTGGCCGATCCCGAGGCGATCTTCATCCACTGCCTGCCCGCCGACCGCGGTTACGAGGTGGATGCCGCCGTGATCGACGGTCCGCAGAGCGTGGTGTGGGACGAGGCCGAGAACCGGCTGCACGCGCAGAAAGCGCTGCTGGTGTGGCTGCTGCAGCAGGAGTGACCGGCTGGGCGCGCTCGCGGTGGGCGCGCCTGAACGGACCGGGGCGACTGGGCGGAATCGATCTCGCTCGCGGTCTCGCGGTGGTCGGGATGCTGGCCGCACACCTTCTCGTGATCGAACCTCTCGTGGCCGGCCGACCCGACACCTGGCTCGACATCGTCAACGGGCGTTCGTCGATCCTGTTCGCCACCCTGGCGGGGGTGTCGCTCGCGATCGTCACCGGGGGGCGGACACCGTTGCGTGGTGGAGCGCGCGTGCGCGCCTCCGGGCGGATCGCCGTTCGCGCGGGGCTCCTCTGGATCATCGGGCTGCTGCTGATCAGCACCGGGGTGCCGGTCTACGTGATCCTTCCGGCCTACGCGATCCTCTTCCTGCTGGCGCTGCCCTTCGTCGGGCTGCGCGCGCGAACGCTGTTCTTCATCGCCGTCGGACTCGCTCTCGTGATGCCGTTCGTGCAGGTCGGGCTCGACGACCTGCCGATCTGGTCGGGCGTGCTCGGTGAGGCGCTTTCGGCCGCGATCGGCTGGGCCTACCCGTTCCCGACGTGGATCGCCTTCGTCCTCACCGGCATGGCACTCGGCCGGCTCGACCTGCGATCGCTCAGCGTGCAGGGCATCCTGCTGTGCGCGGGGGCCGCCGTGACGACCGTGACGTACTCGATCGCCGTGATCAGCGGCTCGAGCGCGGTGGCCGAGCAGCAGGGATTCTTCGCCGCGGTGTGGACAGCGCGCGCTCACTCCACCGGTCTGCTCGAAGTCATCGGTTCCGGGGCCTTCGCCGTCACCGTGATCGCGGCCTGCCTGCTGCTGTGCCGCACCGCCCTGCGGTGGGTCGTGCTCCCGCTCCGCGCCGTCGGTTCGATGCCGCTCACGGCGTACACGGCGCAACTCCTCGTGTGGGCCGTGGTGTCAGCATCCGTTCTCGGCACGACGCGGGCGCTGACGCCGTTCCGAGAACTCGAGCCCTTCGGGCCCATCACGGTGGGGATCATCGTCGGGTGCACCGCGTGGGCGCTGCTGGTCGGACGCGGGCCGTTGGAGGCCGCCATCGACACGGCAGCGCGCTGGATGGTGCGTGAGCCCGGCAGGCCGGTGGCCGAATCGACGCCCCCTGCGCGTGGCTAGGCTGGAGCGCATGAGCACCACGAGCGGCCACGGCACCAACGACGGAGCGCTCTGGGGGGCACGGTTCGCGGGCGGACCCTCGCCCGAGTTGGCGGCGCTCAGCCGTTCCACCCATTTCGATTGGGATCTCGCCGCCTACGACATCGCCGGTTCTCACGCGCACGCGAACGCGCTCGCCGCGGCGGGGTATCTCGACGCCGCGGAGGTCGCCGCGATGCACGCGGGGCTCGACGAGCTCTCCCGCCGGGTAGCCGACGGATCGCTCGTGGCGACCGACACCGACGAGGACGTCCACGGTGCGCTCGAAGGAGCCCTCATCGAGGTCGTGGGCCCGGCGCTGGGCGGCAAGCTCCGGGCGGGCCGCAGTCGCAACGATCAGATCGCTACCCTCGTGCGGCTGTACCTGCTGGATCACGCGCGGATCATCGCGCGCGACATCCTGCGCCTGATCGACGCGTTGGTCTCGCAAGCGGAAGCCCACGACGGCGCGATCATGCCGGGGCGCACCCACCTGCAGCACGCTCAGCCCGTTCTTCTCGCCCACCATCTGCAGGCGCACGCCTGGCCGCTCGTGCGCGACCTCGAGCGGCTCGCGGACTGGTCGGTGCGCGCTTCGGTCTCGCCCTACGGCGGGGGAGCGCTCGCCGGGTCGACGCTCGGGCTCGACCCACAGCTCGTCGCCGACGAACTCGGCCTGTCGCGCCCGGCCGAGAATTCGATCGACGGCACGAGCGCCCGCGACGTGGTGGCGGAATTCGCGTTCGTCGGCGCGATGATCGGCGTCGATGTCTCTCGGCTGTCCGAGGAGATCATCCTGTGGAACACGCGGGAGTTCTCCTTCGTCACCCTCGACGACGCCTTCTCGACCGGGTCCAGCATCATGCCGCAGAAGAAGAACCCCGATATCGCCGAACTGGCGAGAGGCAAATCGGGCCGATTGATCGGCAACCTCACGGGACTGCTGGCCACCTTGAAGGGCCTGCCGCTCGCGTACAACCGCGACCTGCAGGAGGACAAGGAGCCGGTGTTCGACACGGTCCGCACTCTCGAGGTGGTGCTACCCGCCTTCACCGGCATGATCGCCACCCTTCGCTTCAATACCGAGCGGATGGCCGAATCGGCCCCGCAGGCGTTCTCCCTCGCGACGGACGTGGCGGAGTGGCTCGTCACGCAGGGGGTGCCGTTCCGCGATGCCCACGAGGTCTCGGGTGCTCTGGTGCGAGCGTGCGAGGAGCGCGGTATCGGGCTGGAGGATGCTGACGACGCCCTTCTTGCGAGCGTGTCTGCGTTGCTCGAGCCGGCCGTCCGCGAGGTGCTCTCGATCGAAGGGTCGGTGGCTCGGCGGACCGGCGTGGGGGGGACGGCGCCCGCCGCCGTCGCGGAGCAGCGTCGTCAGCTCATCGCGCGCGCCCAGGGTGTGGCTCGATCCTTGGGTGTTTGAGCTCGCTTATCTTTCCCAGAGATAAGCCCAGAACTTATATTTTCGAAGAATAAGCAGTACGCTGACGGGATGACCACCGTGGTGATCGCCGACATCGTCGGTTCCCGCCGGCTCCCCGACCGGGAGTCCGCACAGCGGGCGCTCGACGACACGATCGCTCGCGCCGAGAGGGATCACCCGCTCGCTCTGCAGCCGCTCCGCCCCACGGTCGGCGACGAGCAGCAGGGCGTATATCCCTCGCTCGACGCTGCGCTGGCGTCGGTCCTCCTCCTGCAGCTCGCGCTCCCCGACGGTGTCGAATGCCGCTTCGGCATCGGCGTCGGCTCAGTGCACCTGATCGAATCCGTCGGCAGGGAGATCCCCGAGGGGCCGGGCTGGTGGGCGGCGCGCACGGCGATCGACATCGTCCACGCCAAGCAGCAACGCGCGGTCCCCTCGGCTCGGACGTGGGTTGTCGCAGCCCCCGAGGAGAATGACGCCATGCACTCCGCCGTCTCGCTCGCCAATGCGTACCTCCTCGCTCGCGACCATGTCGTCGGCGCCATGAACGAACGGGCACGGCGGTTGACGTACGGCCGATGCCAGGGCGTCACCCAACGAGCCCTCGCCGAGAGCGAGGGGATCAGCCAGCCCGCTGTGTCGCAGGCACTCACCGGCTCGGGCGCACCCGCTGTGGTGGAGGGCTTCACCCTGCTCATCGCGAAAGGACGCTCGTGATCGCGGTCGGACTCATCCTCGGCGCCATCGGCCTGGCCGACGCCTTCCGGCCCCTCCTGGCTCCGCGTCGCCAATGGATCGTCCTCGCCGCGATCGCGGTCGTCGTGTTCGTCGTGGGCCTCGTCGCGGGTTCTCCCGCAGCCGCCGTCCTGGCCCTGGTGTGCGCGGCATTGTGGGTGTGGCTCGTGCCCCTGGGCGGGCGCAGTCGCGCGGGGTTCTGGCCGGCGGTCGGACTGGCGGTCGTCTGCGCCCTGTGCCTCGCCCTCGGTAGCGGTGAGCCGACGGCGGGCGTGCTCTCCTCGACCTGGCGGCTGCATTCCCCGGTCGGCCCGGTCTCGCTGGATCAGAGCATCCTGGTGCTCGGAATCGTGGTGTTCCTGCTGGAATCGGCCAACGCGGTCGTGCGGGTCGCGCTCGCCGAGGAGGGAGTGGAGACCCCGGCCGATCCCGATCCCGATCCCGGAATCGCGGAGTCACCGTCCTCCCTCAAAGGCGGTCGCCTCATCGGCCCGATCGAGCGCGTCATCGTGCTCTCCCTCACTCTGGCCACCGCGTATCCCCTCCTCGCGGCTTTCATCGCCGCGAAGGGCATCGTGCGCTTTCCCGAGATCTCCCGCGACAGCGGTACCGGCAACCGGGCGGAGTACTTCCTCATCGGCAGTCTCGTCAGCTGGCTGCAAGCTCTCGCGGGCGCGTTCATGATCTGGTGGGCGTTCGCCGGTTTCGGCCGATGAGAGGGCCGGTCCGGCGATTGATACGCTCGAACACGTGTCTTCTCCTGCTCTGCCCGTGACCACGCCGGCGATCGATCCGACGTTCGCGAACGTGTGGGACGAGATCGTCTGGCGGGGACTCGTCCACGTGTCCACCGACGAAGCAGCTCTGCGGGAGGCCCTCGCCGGCCCCCCGGTGGTCTTCTACTGCGGGTTCGACCCGACGGCGCCGAGCCTGCATCTGGGCAATCTCGTGCAGTTGCTGACGATGAGGCGCCTGCAGCTCGCCGGCCATCGGCCGCTCGGGCTGGTCGGAGGATCGACCGGACTCATCGGCGACCCGCGCCCCACGGCGGAACGCACGCTGAACTCGAAGGAGACGGTCGCGGACTGGGTGCAACGCCTGCGCGAGCAGGTCACGCGCTACCTCAGCTTCGAGGGGGACAACGCCGCTCGGATGGTGAACAACCTCGACTGGACGGCGCCGCTCAGCGCAATCGACTTCCTGCGCGACATCGGCAAGCACTACCGGGTCGGCACGATGATGAAGAAGGAAGCGGTGAGCGCCCGTCTCAACTCGGACGCCGGCATCAGCTACACCGAGTTCAGCTACCAGATCCTGCAGGGGCTCGACTTCCTCGAGCTGTACCGCGAGTACGGCTGCGTCCTGCAGACCGGGGGAAGCGACCAGTGGGGAAACCTCACGAGCGGCACGGATCTGATCCGCCGCGTCGAAGGAGTGTCGGTCCACGCGATCGGCACACCCCTGATCACGAACTCCGACGGCACCAAGTTCGGAAAGAGCGAGGGTAACGCGGTCTGGATCGATGCCGAACTCACCAGTCCCTACGCGTTCTACCAGTTCTGGCTCAACACCGACGATGACGACGTCGTCGAGCGGCTGAAGGTGTTCACCTTCCTCGGACGCGAAGAGATCGACGCCTACGCCCGACTCGTCGAGACCGAGCCGTTCCGCCGCGCGGCCCAGAAGCGTCTGGCCGCCGAGGTCTCGATCATCGTGCACGGCCCCGAAGCCACGGCGGGCGTCATCGCAGCATCCGAGGCCCTCTTCGGGCAGGGGGATCTGCAGACATTGGATGCCGGCACCCTGCGATCGGCCCTCGACGAGCTGCCGCACGCCACCGTGTCGGCGGGAACGTCGGTGGTGCAGGCCCTCGTGGACACGGGGCTGGTCGCGAGCCTGGGCGAGGCGCGTCGGGCGATCGGCCAGGGGGGCGTGTCGCTGGACGGCGGCAAAGTGACCGCGGATGATGCTGTCGTCGAGGGCTCGCTGCCCGGCGGGGTGTCGGTGCTGCGCCGCGGGAAGAAGACCCTCGCGGGTCTGTTCCTCGCCGGCTGAGCCGCGCATGCCGTTCACGCCGAGCCACGCCGTCGTCGCTCTCGCCTTCACCCGCACACCGCTGGTGCCGGCGGCGATCGCGGTCGGGGCGATGGCGCCCGACCTGCCGCTCTTCGTGCGGGTCGTCGTACCGGGTTACGACATCACGCACGACCTGGCGTGGCTCCCGGTGACCGTGCTGCTCGCCCTCGCACTCTTGCTGCTCTGGCGCTGCGTCCTCCGACCGGCCACGCGGGCACTTGTGCCGCGGTGGTGGGCGGCGCGCCTTCCATCCGGGTGGGACGCCGGGGCGCGCGCGGCATTCCGGGAGACCTTCGCGCGACGTGGGGAGCCCGCTCGCCCCTCCGCCGGGGGAGTGGGGCTGCTGATTCTGGCGCTCGCCCTCGGTGTTCTGACGCATGTGGTGTGGGACACCTTCACCCACGAGGGCCGGTGGGGGGTCGCCGTGATGCCCGTGCTGGGGGAGCCGTGGGGACCGGTGTCCGGAATCACATGGCTCCAGCACACCTCGAGCGTCGTCGGTCTCCTCGTGCTCGGGATCTGGGCCCTGCGATGGTGCGCCGAGCGCCGGCCCAGTGCGACCGTTCCGCGGGCAGCGCCGCTCCTCCGCTGGGGGTGGTGGGCGGCTCTTCCCCTTCTCCTCCTCGGAGCGTGGCTCGGGGGGCTCGCCGCCTTCGGACCCCTGACGGCGGACTTCACCGTGGCCCACCTGGCCTACCGGGTGCTGCCGGTGGCGTGCGCTGTCTGGGCGGGCCTGACGATCGTCGTAGCGCTCGTCGCGACGCGGGGGACAACTGCTCGACACGCCCGGGATGCGGCGTCCTTTGACGAGACGGCGAACCCGGCGTAAATTTCTATCTGTTCGCCCCACAGGGAAGCGGAGAGGCCGAAAGCCTCGCCCCACCCTCACGTGGAGAACATCATCTCGAACATCGCACCATTGCGTGCGTGCGGCTCCGGTCGTCGTTCGAGGGACCTCCCGGCCCTCCAGCCGTTTGTCAGTTCCTTCCTTCACCGGAAAAGTTGTGTTTGACATGTTGGGGTGGTGGGGATAAGGTAGTGAAGTTGCCCTGCGGAAGGCTGTGAAGCTGGACGTGGGAGCATCCGATCCTTGAGAACTCAACAGCGTGCACTTGTCAAAATGCCAAAAAACCTCGCAACCAATCCTTTGGGTTGGTTGGTGAGATTCTTTTGAGATTAAACGGATTTGTCAGTAATGACATCCGATCGTCAGTTCAAACTCGCTGCGTTACCTATTCCGGTTTCGTATGC